>DAINRQ010000077.1:0-28851 GCA_036741775.1 Gemmatimonadaceae bacterium
CGGTGAGTCTGCCTTCAGGTCGTTAGCTGATAGCTGATAGCTGATAGCTGATAGCCGATAGCTACAACCCCCAACCTGCCCGGTACTCGCGAGTCAAATACTGGTTCACTTCCGGCGCGTTCGTGAACTGCATCGCCGCGCCGTCGTAGAGCACCTTCTTCCCCTGCCCTGCGCGGAGCGCCACGAGACCGAGGAGCATCGTCTCCGTCAGTGCCGCCGAGTAATCGAAGGGCGCACTGGGCTTTGCTTCACCCTTGCACGCCTGCGCGAAGTTCACCTCGTGCGGGACCTCGATTCGCGGCACCGTCTTCGCCACACGCTCGGCTTCCTCCGCCACCGACGCCGGGTAGACCTTCGGGTTGTTCCCGTACGTCTCGTACACGAGGATCCCACGCGTGCCCACGAACACGCCGCCACCGCCGTCGGCGCGCGGGAGCGTGATGTCGTCAGGCAGGAATGGAGGTCGCGGTGGCATGAGCCCGCCGTCGTACCAGTACACCTTCACCGGCGGCTGCGCAGCCGACCCGCCGCCTAACGCGGGCCGAGCGGCGAACTCGTACTGCACCATCGTCGCGAGCGGGTACGTCGCCGGCGTCCGCTCGCCACCGCCCCACGGCGTCGACGTCGCCGAGACGCTCGTCGGATACGTCAGGCCTAATGCCCAGAACGGCTGATCGATCAGGTGCGCGCCCATGTCCCCGATCGCGCCGACGCCGAAGTCCACCCAGCCACGCCACGCGAACGGATGATACGCGGGGTGATACGGGATCTCCTTCGCCGGCCCGAGAAAGAGGTCCCAGTTGAAGCCCGGCGGGGGCGTGTGCGGGCCTTCCGCCATCGCCTTGAGGATCGCCTGATCGACGGTCCGCATGTTCCACACGGGCGGCGGAGGCGGTGGCGCGGGTGTTCCGTCGTAGTTCAACGCCGGGGAGCTGGCGGGCGGCGGTGTGGGTGCCGGCGCCGAGCCCGGCGCAACCGGACGCGGAATCCCCTGCGCCCAGTATCGAACCGGTCGATCCGTCCACACGTACACCTCGCTCACGGGACCCAGCACGCCCGACTGGATGATCTCCGTGATCCGTCGCGTGCCTTCCATGGAGTGGCCCTGATTTCCCATGTCGGCCACCACGCCCGTCGACGCCGCCGTCTTCGCCAGCAACCGCGCCTCGTACACCGAGTAGGTGAGCGGCTTCTGCACGTAGATGTGCTTGCGCCGCTGCATGGCAGCCATCGCGATCACGGCGTGCGTATGGTCGGGAGTCGCGATGACAACGGCGTCGATGTCGCGCTGCTTGTCGAGCATCGCACGGAAGTCGGCGTACTTCGCCGCCTTCACGTACGCGTCGCGCAGCTTCAGCGCCTCCTCCGACGGGCCCGTGGCGCCCTGCCTCGGCCGCATCTCTCGCGTGAGAGAGCGCTCGACGTGCGGAAAGTCCACGTCGCATACCGCGACGATGTTCTCGCCGAGCAGGCGCTTCATGTTCTGCATGCCCATCCCACCGACGCCCACGACCGCCACGTTCAGCGTGGCGCTCGGCGGCCGGTGGCCGCGTCCGAGCACGTGACGGGGGACGATCATCGCGCCCAGAGCGAGCGACGTGGTGCCGACGAACTCGCGACGAGTGAAGTCCTTTGACATGTGGGCCCTGCGAGGCTGGGTATCTCGGTTGCTGGCGGCCAGTCACGCTGACTATACGCGCCGATCCGACGGCGTCAACGTGTGTGTGTCAGCCATCAGCCATCAGCTATCAGCTATCAGCTATCAGCAAAGCAAAACCCTCCGGAGGCCTCCCTGTTGGAGAGGGGCATCCCGAGGGTTCTCGCTTTGCTGATAGCTGTTAGCTGATGGCTGATAGCTTAATCGCTCGTCATTATGAACAGCGGCGCCCCATCGAACTCGTAGATCGGCCGGAGCCGTTCCTTGTTGTAGTACTTCGGCACGTCCACAACCTTCTTCTCCGAGGTCACGCTCGTGATCGGTACGCTGTCGTAGAAGCCGCGGTGAATGCTCACGAGCCGCCCGTACTGTTTCCGCAGGATCAGGTCGAGCGCGAGGTTGCCGAACGCCATCGGGACGATCGAGTCCAGGGCGTCCGGGTCGCCGGAGCGAACGAGGTAGCCCAGTCGCTGGTTCACCACGTCGATGCGCCGGCCGTTGTTGTACTTCGGCGAATATTCCTTGAGCGCCGAGGCCACCTTGTCGCCGATACCGCCGAGCTTCCGGTGGCCGAACATGTCCGTCTCCTCGCCCTCGAAGCTCATGCCGTCGTGCGAGGTGAGCCGCGCGCCCTCGGAGACCAGCGCCACGGCGTAGCGACTGGGGTGCCGGTTGCGGTCGTAGGTGAGCAGCTCGGCGAGATGCTCGACGTCCACGGCATGCTCCGGGATGACGCAGCGGTCTGCCGCGCCGGCCATCGCCGGAAGGAGCGCCGTGAAACCCGCATACCGGCCAAAGACCTCGATGACGAGATACCGCTCGTGCGACCCCGCCGACGTGCGCAGCCGGTGCGTGAGCTCGATAGTTCGCGTCACGCACGTGCTGAACCCGATGCAGTAGTCGGTGCCGTAGACGTCGTTGTCCATCGTCTTCGGGATGGCGACCACATGGACACCCTCGTCGTGCAATCGCTTCCCATAGCTGAGCGTGTCGTCGCCGCCGATCGGGATCAGGATGTCGACGCCGATGTGCTCGAGGTTCTTGAGGATGTCCTTGGTGATGTCGTTGGTCTTCTCGTCGTAGCCCGTCAGGTGCCTGGGGACGCGCTCGCGCGGCAGGTGACTCGGGCGCGTCCGCGACGTGTGAAGGAACGTGCCTCCCGTGCGCCCGGCGCGATTCACGATCGCCTCCGAGAGGATCTGCACGTTGTCCGAATTGTCGGCGTCCTTGTCACGCACGTAGTCGACGAGTCCGGCCCATCCACGACGGAGGCCGACCACGCGGTACCCCTCGCGCAGCGCGCGGATCGTGATCGCGCGAATGGCCGGATTCAAACCCGGCACGTCTCCGCCACCTGTCAGTATCGCTATCGTTCCCTTGGGCGCCATACGTCTCGACCTGAGCTCGGTATAGTTCACCACTCCCGCCGTGCACCACGAGAGTCGCGGCGGGCCTCCAACCTCCGAAGATAACGCGGCCAGCCCGCCATACGACCACTCGACGGCCACTTACGGCCGACGCCGAGTTCCCCCACCTTGGGGAGCAACCCGGACGGAGCCACACGATGAACGAGGAAGTGTTCAATCTCGACCTGAGGAAGTTCCTCAAGCGGTTCGGCGTGACAGCCCAGCGTGAGATCGAACGCGCGGTGGCCGAGGGGCAGGAGCGCGGCACCATTCAGGGCACCGAGACACTTTCGGTCCGCGCAACGCTGACGATCCCGGGCGTCCTCGACGAGCTACGCATCGACGGCGAGATCGGCCTCGAGCGGCCCGCTTCGCGCGACCGAGATGCATAGAAACGATGCGTTAGGGGTCAGACTCCTAACCAACCATTCCAACGCCGCTGTGGTTCGAATGATGGCTTAGAATTCGATCCCCTTTACGCATCCCTTTATGGATCCGAGCTGCGACTCTTCCCCGGACGGGATGCAATGTCCACCAGCCACAACAGAGGTCAGCGCACACGTTCGACTCGGAGCGCCGACGGCCTCTTCACGAGGGAGCGGTTGTGGGCTTCTTCCGTGACGGAGCCACACAGGCCGAGGGCTAACGGGCCGTTGACCTCATCGCCGGGGTTGTCGTAGGAGGGAACCTGGTGCCATCGGGCGACGGCTACGACTACGTGCGAATTCCGGACGATGGAAGTGGCGCACAACTCCGGCAGCCAATCGAAAGACTATCGGCTCTCCCCCAGGTAGAAGACGCGTCTCTCCACCTCCGCGTTCTCCGGCCGACTGGCCCTCACCTGCGTTAGGGCCCAGAGGTCAGAGTCCCAACCACCCTTCGACCGCCGCCGCGGCAATGGAACGATGCGTTAGGACTCTGACCCCTAACGGAGCGTTTTATTGCTCAATCAGCTCTCAACGCAACGAGAGGATCGACTCGCGCGGCGCGTCTGGCCGGCACGAGGCACGCGGCGATTGCCACGCCGCCGAGCAACGCCGGCACCGCGATGAACACACCCGGGTCGTTCGGCGTCACGCCGAACAGGAACCCGGCGAGCACGCGGCTCGCCGCGAGCGCCGCCACGACGCCTAACGCGACACCGCCCGCGACCAGCAAGCCGCCCTCGCCCAGCACCATCGCGAGCACGTCGGTCGCACGCGCCCCGAGCGCCATCCGGACGCCGATCTCGCGGGTGCGTCGCGCGACCGCGTAGGACACCACGCCATAGATTCCGACCGCCCCCAGGACCAGCGCGACGCTCGCGAACGTCGCGAGCAGGAGCATCGTGAACCGCGCACGCGCCGCCGAACCGCCGACGAGCGCGCCCATCCGTCGCGCGACCCCCACAGGCACCGTCCGGTCGAGCGTCGAGATCGCGGCCCTGAGATCCGGCCCGATAGCTGACGGCGCGCGCTCGCTCCGCACGACCAGCGACATCTGCGCGGGAAAGTTGAACGCCCCACGCTGCCCCATCGGCAGGTACACGCCCACTTCGCCAGGGCTGCTCAGGCTGTCGCGCTTGACGCTCCCGACGACCCCGACCACGGTCACCCAGTCCTCCACCCAGACGGCGCGAAAACGCTGTCCAACGACATCCTCGTTAGGCCACAGGCGGCGAGCGGTCAGCTCGTCTACCAACGCCACGAGCGGCGCGCCGTCGCGGTCCGACTCGGACAGACCCCGCCCGCGGAGCAACGGGATGCCCATCGTCCTGAAGTAGTCGGGCGTCACCACCGTCCGGACGAGCATCGGCGCCGACCCACCCGGCGGCGTCGGATGCGCCTCGATCTCGGCCGCGAACGAGCTGCCCATGCTGCCCGCGCCACCGAACGGGAGCACGCTCGCCACCGCGCTGGACGAGACCCCGGGTACGCGGCGCGCGCGCTCGAGAACCTCCTGGTAGAACGCCGCCGCCCGCATCGCCGTGTCGGACGCGAACGCGGGGAGCGGGATGTCCACCGTGACGATCCGCTCCGTGCTGAACCCGAGCTCTACCTGCTGGAGCCGCCAGAAGCTCTTGATCAGGAGCCCCGCGCCGACGACGAGCACCACGCCGAGCGCGATCTGGGCGACCACGAGCGCCTCCGATAGCCGACGCCGCGCGAGCGTCCCGCCCGCGTTGCGCGTGGCGCCGAGCATGCCCTGGAGCGTCGGCCGCGACGCGCGCACCGCGGGAACGATCCCGAATCCAATCCCCGTAGCGAGCGCCGTGGTCATCGTGAACGCGAGCACCCGGACGTCGATCCCGACTTCCGTCATCCGCGGCAGGCCAGCCGGCAGCAACTGGAGGAGCGCCCGCACTCCAGCCGCCGCGAATGCCAATCCCACCACACCACCGAGGAGCGCGAGTAACACGCTCTCGGTGAGCAGCTGCCGGACGATCCGCCCGCGCCCGGCACCTAACGATGCGCGGATCGCAATCTCACGCTCACGGCTCGCCGCGCGGCCGAGGAGGAGGTTCGCGACGTTCACGCACGCGATGAGCAGCACGACGCCCACCGACCCGAACAGCACGAGCAGCATCGGCCCCGCATCGCCTACGACTTTGTGCTCGAGCGGGACGACGGTGACACCCTTCCCCCACTCGTCAGGCATGCGCCACGGGAACGACGACCGGCTGCGGTCCACGAGTCGAGCTGCCTCCTCCTCGGCCCGCGCGATCGGAACGCCAGGCCGCAGCCGTGCGATCACGTTCAGATGACTCGTCCCCCAATACTTGCCAATGTTCGCGGGCGACGGGTCCATCGAGATCGGCACCCAGAGGTCGACGCCGTGCGACGGGAATCGAAAGCCCGGTGGCATGACGCCCACCACCTCGCGCGCGATTCCGTCGACAACGATCGGCCGCCCTACGACAGCCGGGTCCGATCCGAACTGCTGCGTCCAGAGCGCGTGACTCAGTACAGCGACGCGGTCACGTCCGGGACTGTCCTCCCCATCCACGAACGTGCGACCGACGTAGGCGCGCACCCCCAGGACGTCGAAGAAGGCCGCCGTCACTTCCGACTGCACGAGCCGCACCGGCTCCGCGGCGCCGGTCATGCTCACGGCCGTCCCGCTCGAGTACCCCGCTATCGGGTGCACCGTGGTGGTCCCGCGCTCCACCTCGGCGAAGATGCCCGGCATCATCGAGCCGGCCGGCCACACGCTCACGAGCCGGTCGGGCTCGCGGTACGGGAGCGGCTTGAGGAGCACGGCGTCGACGACGGAGAAGATCGCCGCGTTCGCGCCGATGCCGAGCGCGAGCGTCAACACGGTCACGGCGACGAACGACGGGCGCCGCGCCAGTGATCGCGCCGCGAAGCGTACGTCCTGCGCGAGCGCCCCGCGCCAATCGGCGCGGCCGTCGCGGGAGAGGCCGCGCATCGTGAGTCCCAACTCCATCAGGCAAATTGGGGTCAGAGTCGTAAATCATCCTTTTGTTGCCGACGCAACAAAAGGATGATTTACGACTCTGACCCCAATTCCGCGGGAATGGTTGGCTCGAGGTGGACACGCACGGACAGGCGGCTTAGGCTGCAGTCAACGCGAATGCCTCAACTACCAGGAGGAGATCACGCCATGGTCGAGTCCACCGGACACGCGCAGCGTTCGATCGTCGACAGGATGAAGGGGGCCGCGATGCTGAATGTGGCCACCTACGAGGAAGTCGAGCACGACAACTCGGCGACGGGGCAGGCCGCCGTCGTTGTGGTGATCGTGGCGGTCTGTTCCGCGATCGGCGCGATATGGCGGGGCGGCCCGGGGATCATCGCCGCGCCCATCAGCGCGGTCGTCGGCTGGCTCCTCTGGGCCGCGGTCACGTACGTCATCGGCGACAAACTGCTTGGCGGCACGGCGACGTGGGGCGAGTTGCTTCGGACCATCGGGTTCGCGCAGTCACCCGGTGTGTTCATGATCCTGGGGATCGTGCCGATTCTTGGCGGCCTCGTACGGCTCGTCGTGGCGATCTGGCTGCTGGTCGCCGGTGTCGTGGCGATCCGTCAGGCGTTGGACTTCTCGACCGGAAAGGCGATTGTCACCGCGCTCCTCGGCTGGCTCGCCCTGATGGCGCTCGCGTTCCTGACGGGCGGAGGCCGCTGGTTCTCGATGTGATCACTCCAGCCCGCCGACCCCTACGGGAGGCGGGAGGACGACGCGCCCCGCCGCGTCGGCACAGAGGCGCATCACGGTGGACCACGCCTTTCGCGTGCGCATAGTCGAGCGCGTCGGCGATCTGTCGCACCGTCCGCGCGCCCTCGGCGAGCGACAGCGCGTGCTCGCGCGTCGGTCGATCGCGGAGCGACTCGCCCTCGATGTAGGGCATGACGAAGTAGAGCAGACCGTCGGCGTCGCCCGAATCGTAGAGCGGAAGGATGTGTGGGTGCTGCAGTCGGGCGATCAGCCGGATCTCACGCAGGAAGCGCTCGGCGCCTATGCTGGCGCCGAGCTCCGGCAGTAAGACCTTGACCGCGACCTGACGCGCGTGCTTGCGGTCCTCGGCGAGCCACACCGTCGCCATCCCGCCCCGTCCCACCTCGCGCTCGATTCGGTAGCCGTCACCGAGCGTCGTGCCCGGCATCGGACTCGTCGCATTCGAGCGGTCCGTGCCGGGCACAGGCGTCACTGTGCGCCTCCCGCCGACGTCCATGGGTCGACGCGCGCACGCATTCGCTAGGCGCTCAGAACCTCACCTCGCGCTCGGCCACGCCGCCCCGCGTGCTGAGCGCGCGTACCGTTACGGTCTTGTCCTCTGGCTTGTCGCCGACGCGAACGCGGAGCGTGACGGTCCGCGTTTCACCGCCATTGAGCCAGAACTCCGGCGAGCGACCCGCGATGCGCGTCGTGCCGCCGCGCGCAGCGCGGAGGCCGAGCTGATCTGGACGCACGATCTTCACGCGCTTCGCCTGCTCGAGCGCTGTCGGCAGCCGGCCGGTATTGCGCACAGTGACACGCACCTCGTGCGTCGCCGAGTCCTTCGCCGCGCCGCGAACGGGCGCGACGGTCGCGTTCGTGATCTCGATCTTCGGCAGGGACTGCGCCATGTACAGGTTGAACATGGCCTGGTTGCGCGCCCACTTCTCCATCACTTCCGGCGGGCCGTTCTGCGAGAAGAACTTCGGGTTGTAGCCGCCGATTTCCACGTCGCCTAACGCGGGATGCTGGAACTTCGTCCAGTTCATGAAGCACTTCCCGCCGAACTCCTCGTCGCAGTAGCGCAGCACTTCGTGCGGCTCGACCTCACCGTCGTTGTCGTAGTCGCGCTCGCGCCCGCCGTTCCACAGCTCGTCACCGTACCAGATGACGCCGTAGTAGAAGTACCCGAAGTCCGGCCCGTGGCCGAACAGCGGGCTCGGGCGGAGCGTGTCGCCTTGAGCGTTCGTGACGCGCCCGCGCGTCGCGTACGTGCGATACACGTCACCCGCCCACGGGTACTTCGTGAGCGAAAGACCCACCGAGTCGAAGTGCTGGTACCACTTCATGTCGGTGGGGAACATGCACTCGGCCTGCTCGCACGTTGACGGCCCACGGAGGTGCATGGGCACCGAGGTGTCCATGCTGTTCGCGACGCCGATGTTCGGGTGCGTGAGCACCCAGAGCACCACGGCGCGCGTCTCGGGCTCCGACAGTGGATACTCGCCGGCCCCGAGCTGCGTCCACCCACGCCCGGTCGCGTCGCGACCGGGTTCCGGACGCCAGTTTTCGGGATAGTTACGATGTAGGTCGAGTCCGCCGATGCCGTCCTCGTTGTACCGGCCGTCGAGGTCGCTGTCGATGCCCTCGGAGTAGACCTCGTAGTCGCCGCGATTCTCACCGATGCGGCGCATCAGTCGCCCACTCGGGTCCAACGAGTCCTTCACGAAGTCGCCCTTCCCGGCGCCGACGAACTTCCGCATCTGGCGGACATAGCCGTCGCCGTCGAGGTCCTCACCCGGATCCTCGTCGAGCAGGCCGTCGCGATCGGAGTCGTGGGGGCGCACGGAGCTGCGGTTCGCCTGCGCCGTGAGCCGGTACATGTCCGAGCCGTCCGGATTGTTGAGCGGACGGATGTACACGGTTTTCTCGTCGAGCAGTCGTTTGACGTTCGCGTCCTTCCCGTAGTTCTCGAGCAGGTGCCACGCGAGGTAGAACGCGCTCTCCGTCGCGGTGATCTCGCCGGAGTGACGGCCCCCCTCGAAGAACGCGGCGGGCTTGTCAGTATCCTTCCCCGTCTTCTTGTTCGTGAGCGTGAGCTGCCAGATGTCGCGCCCACCGAAAGTCTTCCCGACGGAGTAGAGCTCGACGAGATCCGGATAGTCCTTCTCCCATTTTCGCATCCACCACTCGATTTCCTCGGACGTGTGGTAGTGCTTCCAGTCCATCTGGCCGGCGACGAGCGGTTTTACTTCCGGATAGTTCGTGAGCGGAAAGACGCTCGGCCCGGCGCGATTGCCGGGGATGACGATGACCTTGGGCGCGGTGTCGGACGACGCGCGCGCGCCATTCGTGGCGCCTGGCTGGGCCGTGACCGGGGAGACACTCGCCGAGAGAGCCGCGGCGAGCAGGGCGGACGTGATGAGCGTCGGGCGCATGGGCGGCGGGGGTGCTGGTGAAGTTCCGAGGCCGATAGGGTAGCCATCTGACGGAGCATCCGCTACCGGCGATCTCGGACCTGGTCACCGGGGCCGGGTACCCCCGACGCGGGAGATGACAGATCTTCATTGGTGCAGGTGGCCAACCACGTGCGAATGGTCTTCAACGGAGCTCGACGATGGCGCGAAAGCCGGTAGCAGCGACGGTGCTGGGGACTCTGCTCATAGTGGTCTGCGATGACGGCGCGGTGTACGAGTTCGACCCCAACGGCATGTGGATCGAGCGGCGTCCCGTTCCGGGAACCCCCGCGGCACACGCCGACGAGATCCGGCGTCAGGAACCGCGCTTCGACTGATGGCTGTCATTCCGAGCGGAGCCGCGCGGCGGCCATCGCCCCGAAAGACGGATGCGTCATTCCGAGCGCAGCGAGGAATCGCCGTCATCCCGGGAGAGGCTGGTCACTCTACCGGGAGGAGCTGAGAAGACCTGGCGCGGATGGCCGCAGATTTCGCTGATTCCGCAGCATCCCTCTATCAGGAAGCTCGGCCGCGCGAGAGTAGCCATTCTCCCGGTAGAGGAAGCATCTGCGTGCTTTTGCGGAATCGGCGTAATCTGCGTCTGGTTTTCTTCCTCATCCCGGTAGAGGGACCGGGCCCTCGACCGGGACGACGGCGATTCCTCGACTTCGGGCCTTCGGCCCTCCGCTCGAATGACAGGGGGGCCAGTGGCCCAGCCGAGCTCCGGGCCGTATAGTCATCCGAAGCCATGCCCTGCCTCCTCGTCGTTCTCGCGCTCGCGACGCCGCGGTTGGTGATCGCCATCCTCTGGTTCTTCACGAACTGGTTTCGCGGGCTGTTCGACACGGCGCTCTGGCCGATCCTCGGCTTCGTGTTCCTTCCCACGAGCCTTCTCTGGTTCACCGCGGTGCAGCGGTGGTTCGACGGACAGTGGACGCTGTGGCCCATTGTGGGAATGGTGATCGCGTTGATGATCGACGTGTCGCCCGCCGGAGGACGCCGGAAAGAAAAGAAGTAGCACGGTCACCGTTCTGACACGCTCACACTCGGAGCTTCACCCCATGCGATTCTCGCTCATCGGCGCGTGCGCGAGCACGGTCACGCTCGCCCTTCCCCTCGCGGCGCAGGGCGCCGCGTCCTCCGGCACGGTGCTGCCGCCTGCAAAGCAGATCGCGGCGGCCATCACGGCCGCACCCGCCGAGTTCCGCGACGGCGCGACCGTGCTCGGCTACAACGAGAGCAGGAAGCTCGTGACGTTGCGCGAGGGGAAAGGCGACATGGTTTGCCTGGCCGATGACCCGAACATCGAGCAGTTCCACGTCGCGTGTTATCACAAGGCGCTCGAGCCGTTCATGGCGCGCGGCCGCGCGCTTCGCGCCGAAGGCGTCAAGGGCGAACAGGTCGATACGGTGCGCTTCGCGGAGATCAATTCCGGAAAGCTGAAGATGCCGAGCACGCCGTCATCGCTGTACACGCTCACGGGCCCGCCGACGAGCTTCGACCAAGCGACCGAGAAGGTGACGGGCGCGCGGTGGCTCTACGTGGTGTACATCCCGGGCGCGACGGCCGCGTCGACGGGGCTCACGGAGAAGCCGGCGCCGGGCGTCCCGTGGATCATGTTCCCGGGCACGCCGAAGGCGCACATCATGTTCTTCACGGGAATGTGAGTACCCCGTAACGCAGCGCCCACAGCCGCGAGGGGCCCACACGGATTCCGAGTTTCGCAACCGGTAGCGACCGACGCTCCCGGCTCAACGTCCGCGACGTGCCACCACGCCTCGGACGGACCGCGCGCCGGCCCCGCCAACCCCGAGGTTCGTCGCCGTCACCTCGTCCATCCGGAACGCGACCGCGTCCGGCGTGAAGGCCGCGTCGGCCGGCGCATAGTACGAGACTCCGGCCTTGCCGACCGCCGTGACGTCGCGGTCGGTGGCGCTCACGCGCTCGGTCCACGTCGTCTCGGCGTTGATGCGCGTGAGGAGCTTGAGCGACGAGCCCACGACCCGGAGCCGCATCCGCAGCACGTCACCGTCGCCGATCAGTTGCGTGACGACCGGCCCGACGATCGACGCGGTCCCGCCGCCGACGCGCTTCCAGATCGCCAGTTCGCCGCCGTGCCACGCGCCCTGATAAAATTCGTTGATAGTCGGGTCGAGTCGCGCGACGACCGCGTGCGCGAGCGCCGCGCCGGACCCACCGGATCGCGGCGTAAAGATCGCCGTTACCTCATAGTCGGCCGTCGGCGGGGTGGCCGCGTTGACGTAGAGCGCGGTGGTCCCGGCCGAGATCGTCGGATCGATCCGACCGGCGCCGTCCAGGGCGATGCTCCCGGCATAGACCGGATGCTTGGACCACGCCCCACCGATTTCCGGCGTGTGGCTCTCGAGCGCGCCCGACGCGCCGGTGAACGTGTCGCGGAGAAACGTGTTGACGGAGGGATCCGGCGCCACCCCGCCCGCGACCGACGCGCTACCTGGCCGAGTGTCGACGCCCGGTGCGCAGGCGGCGAGCGTTACGATCGCGAGGGCGCGGGCGACGACGGACATGCGGTTCACCGAGCGCTCACTGAAGTGTCAACGCGACAACACCCTGCCGCGTCGTTCTACGCGCCGCCAGAATGCACAGCGGATGAGGAGTGAGCGGGGCCTGCGACGGAGTTGCGAAGATGCACCGCGAGCAGAAACCGTTCCCAGCGCTACCTAACGCCTCGTTCCCGGAAGCATTCCGTCGTGCCGCCGCGCCGGGCTTCACGGGCATGTAGCGCTGGTGCAGCTCAATTGCCGGAAACACAACGCCCCCGTGGGGTCCCGGGGGCGTTGGCACGTCACTCCGCCGAGTCTGTATCGGAGGAGCATTCGAATGATGCAGAGCGGACCACGCTTTGAACACTCGGGACAACCCTAGGTAGCAGCCTCGACCTGACGCCCCGGTCAGCCGCCCGTCACTCGTCCCTGAGCGCCACGATCGGATCCACTCGCGTCGCCCGCAGCGCCGGCACCAGCGTCGCCAGCATCGCAACGCCCGCGAGGAGCAGCGCGACGAGTGAGAATGTCACCGGATCCGTGGGTCGAACGCCGAAGAGTTGACTCGCGATGAGCCGCGTGAGCGCGAAGGCACCCACCACGCCTATCGCTACCCCGATGCCTACGAGCATCAGTCCCTGTCCCATCACCATCGACAGGACGTTCCGTCGCGCCGCACCCAGCGCCATGCGGATGCCGATCTCGTGCGCCCGCTGCGTCACGGCGTAGGACATCACCCCGTAGATGCCGATGGACGCGAGCACCGCCGCCATTGCCGCGAACAGCCCGAGCAGCAACATCGCGAAACGCCGCTGCCCCATGGAGTTCCCGATGTTCGCCTCCATCGTCGCGACGTTGGCGAGTGGAACATCGCGGTCGATGCCGTGGATGGCCGAGCGCACAGCGGGGAGCGCCGCGTTCGGGTCGCCGGCCGTGCGCACCGCGAACGTCATTGCGCCACCGAGGAAACCCGGACGCCGGTATGGGTGATACAGCTGCACGCGGTCCTCAGCATCGAGTCCCTCGTGCTTCGTGTGGCCCACCACGCCGACGACCGTCATCCAGTTGACCACCGAGTCACGCTGCGGGTCGTTGAACGTGAGGCGCTTGCCGATGGGGTCCGCGTTAGGCCAGTACCGCCGCACCATCTCCTCATCCACGATCGCAACCTGTGCCCCGCTCGCGCCGTCCTGCTCGGTGAAGAGCCGGCCTTTGATGAGCGGCACGCGCAGCGTGGTGAAGAACGACGGGTTCACCAGACGTTGATCGCCCCATGGGCCCGGCGCGTTCGGTGGCGGCTCGTAGCCCTCCACGCGGAAGCTGCCGGTGGACCAGTTGCCACTGAACGGCAATACCGAGGTGATCCCGACGTCAGCCACCCCCGGCACCGCGCGCACCGCCTCGATCGCCCGGTCGAAGTATTGCAGCCGCGCCGTGTCCGACGGGTACCTCGACGCGGGTACGGAGACCGTGAACGTGAGCAGGTTCGTCGAGTCGAACCCCGGGTTCACCTCGGACAGCAGCGCCAGACTCCGGATGAGCAACCCCGCCCCCGTGAGCAGCATCAACGCGAGCGCCACCTCGGCCACCACGAGCACCCGGCGCAGCGCGTGCCCGCTGCGGTCCGCAGTGGCGCTCCGCCCGCCCTCCTTCAGCGTCTCCTGCAGGTTCGTGCGCGCGCTCTGGACCGCGGGCGCCAGCCCGAACAGGAGGCCCGTCAGCAGCGAGACACCTAACGTGAACGCCATCACGAGCCCGTCGATGCGGAGCTCGGCGATCCGCGGCACGTTGGCCGGCTCGAGCGCCACCACCGCCTTCACGCCGAGCCACGCGAGACCCAGCCCCAACGCACCGCCCACCACCGCGAGCAGCACGCTCTCGACCAGGAGCTGGCGGATGAGGTCCCGCCGCGACGCGCCGAGCGCGCTGCGGATGGCGACCTCCTTGATGCGCGACGCCGCGCGTGCCAGCAACAGGTTCGCCACGTTCGCACAGGCGATGAGCAGCACGAGGCCCACGGCGCCGAGCAACACGAGAAGCGCCGGCCGAATGTCGCCGCTCACCTTCTCGTTCATCGGGGTGACCTTGAGCGTCCAGTCGCTCGCGTACTGTTCGGGATACTCGGCTCTGAGCTGATTCGCGAACGTTCGCAGGTCACTGCGAGCGCGCTCGAGCGTGACCGTGGGTTTGAGCCGGGCGACGAGCAGGAGCCATTCGTTCGTGCGGCCGCCACCGAATTGTTCCGGTGTGAGCGCGAGCGGCTTCCACAGGTCGGTCGCCTGATTGTAGAAGTTGCGGAACGTCGGCGGCATGACACCAATGACGTCGTGCTGCTCACCGTTGAGGATGATCTGCTTGCCGACGATCGACCGGTCGCCGCCGAACTGACGCTGCCAGAAGCCGTAACTCAACACGACGACCTTCTCTTTGCCCGGCA
This sequence comes from Gemmatimonadaceae bacterium, assembly GCA_036741775.1. Classification (GTDB taxonomy): domain Bacteria; phylum Gemmatimonadota; class Gemmatimonadetes; order Gemmatimonadales; family Gemmatimonadaceae; genus JAJKIV01. Next base: position 14,634 of record DAINRQ010000077.1, read on the forward strand.
CGTCCTCGTCTGGCGTGAAGCCGCGGCCGAGGATTGGCGCGACGCCGAGCGTCTGGAACATGAGCCCCGACGCGCGCGTCCCCTGGAGCCGCTGGGGGTCGCCCCCGGCGCCGGTGAGCGCTGGCGCCCACCCGCTCATCACGAACACGCCGTCGAAGAGCGTGGTGTTGTCGCGCAGGTCGCGGAACCCGGGCGCCGACGCGCCCGCCTCGAGATCGTTGAGCGACGGGTAGAAGTGGTCAACAACAACGAGGCGCTCCGGCTCGCGGTACGGGAACGGCCGCAGCAGGACGGTGTTGACGACGCTGAAGATGGCCGTGTTCGCGCCGATGCCGAGCGCGAGCGTCAGGATGACGATGAGCGAGAACCCGGGCGACTTCCGAAGTCGCCGCGCGGCGTAGCGAACGTCCTTGAGCAACGTTTCCATACACCATCACGGCCAGGGGCGTGTGGGACGAACTGGATAGTCACATAGACAGCCCGGACCCGTCGAAGGTTCGTCCACCCCTCCCTTCCCACGGCTTCGTCGCGCCATCGAGCGGACGCGGAGGACGCGGCAGGGACGAACGCAGGAAGGGCGGCGGAGGGACATCTCGCGCGCTTCCAGTCCGGCGCGCGAGGGCCGGTCGGAACGACGATGACGCGGAAAAGGCCGAAACGGCCGGATGACAGCTCTGCATCGACGCCGCGTAGCGAGAGTACGGCACCTCCGGCATCCAGAACGGAGGGGAAACGGATGAGGGGATGAGGGGGATGCTGTGGATCGCTCCTCAGCACTCACGCGCCCTCGCGCCGGGGCCGTGAATGAGGGGGATCTGCTCCCGGGTCGAGGGGCGTCCCGACGGGAGCCGTTCCCCTTCAGTCACGTTCCGGCGGGAGGAACTCTCACTCACCCGGGATGATGTCGCTCATCCCCTCATCCCCCTCATCGGTTCTCCCTCTTCTGGATGCCTCACCTGGCGCGAGACCCGTCCCCTCATCCGGCCGTTTCGGCCTTTTCCGCGTCATCGTCGTTCCGACCGGCCCTCGCGCGCCGGACTGGAAGCGCGCGAGATGTCCCTCCGCCGCCCTTCCTGCGTTCGTCCCTGCCGCGTCCTCCGCGTCCGCTCGATGGCGCGACGAAAGCCTGAGAAATCCATTCGCGGCCAGATGACGGTGCGCGCCGTCAGTCCGCGGCGACCCCCGTGCTCGCGAGCGCCTCGGCTTCCCGCATGGCCGAGGCGCGCTTGCCGACGAGGTACCCGTTGATCGCCTGCAGCGGCCCCAGAAGCGCATAGCTCATCCCCGCGAGCGGGACCCACGCGGGACCGCCGATCTGCGATAACGCAATGCTGAAAACCGCGATCCCGATCCAGATTGCGTAGTACCGGAGATTCGAGCGGGTGAGGAGGATCTCGACCTCATCGAGCTGCAGCCGCACACGATTCCGGTACGCATGCGCGTACATGCCGGCCAGAAGACTGAACACGGCGATGATACTCACGGAGTACACCGTCATCAGCGTCGGGCCGTCGCTCCACTCCAGCGGGATCCGCCCCGGTCCGGTGTCGATCATCTGCCCGATCACCGCCGAGAACAGGAACTTGAGCGGATAGATGTAGAGTACGACCACGAACAGCAGCGCCGAGTTCAGGAAGATGATCCAGAGATCCTCGAACCCGTAGCGCCTGAAGAACGTGTAGTGCTCGTACCAGATCATGGCGAGCACCGCGAACGACGCGGCGAACGCGACGAAACCGCGCAGCATCGCCATGAGCTCGTCGAACGTTGCGGGAACCTCGAGCGACACGACGAGCAGCGTGATCGCGAACCCGAACACCGCGTCACTCAGCCCCTCGAGCCGGGATACCTCGCGGCTCCGGATCCGAAAGCCGTGGTGATCCATCGGGTCCGCCCGTGTGAGAGCGGTACGTATCATCGGCGCTGTCCCGGTAGGGTGACTTAGATCGCGAGCTGACGAAGCTCCCTGGAGCGCGTGCGGCTCGCGAGGATCCTCGTACCGTCACGCATCTCCACCTGCATGCGACTCCCGTCGAACGGCACGAGCTGCTTCACGTAGTCGAGGTTTACGATGTGGGCGCGGTGCACACGGATGAACCGCTCGGGATCCAGACGCCGCTCGAAGTCGTTCAACGTGAGGTACACGAGGTACGATCGCGCGCGCGTATGCACCTCGACGTAGTCGTCCGCCGCCTCGAGCCGCTCGATCTCCGCCGCGGTCACCGGCACGATGCGGTCGCGGTCGCGAACGAAGAGCCGCGTCAATGGACCAGACTCGGCGAGCACGCTCCGCGCGCGTTCGGCGATCGACGGGGTCGCCACTGTCGTGGTGTTGACCGCACCACCGGACGGGATCACGCGCCGAGCCCGCTCGAGCGCCGCGAGGCAGCGCTCTCGGCCGAATGGCTTGAGCAGATAGTCGAGCGCCTCGAGCTCGAACGCACTCACCGCATATCGATCGTACGCGGTCGTGAAGATCACCGCCGGCTCATGACTGATCCGGTCGAGGACCTGGATCCCGCTCAGCTCGGGCATCTCGATGTCGAGCAGCACGAGATCAGGGGTGAGCGCATCGATCATCTGGACCGCGCGCGTCCCCGTATCTGCTTCGCCGACGCACTCGAGCCACGGCACGTCCGCGAGAATCTCCCGCAGCGTTCGTCGCGCGAGCGGCTCGTCCTCCACAATGAGCGCGCGGATGCGGGTCATCGCGACTCCGCGCGCTGCGCAACGACGTCATCAGGACGGCGCGATTCGCCCGTGCGCGCCCGCAGCATTGGCGTCGCAACCGCCGGCATGCGCAGTCGCACGAGGAAGCCGTTGTGGAGCGCCGTCACGATTTCCATCCGCGCCTCCGTCCCCCAGCGCGTCTCGAGGCGCTGCCGCACGGCGGCGAGCCCCAACCCCTGCGCCTCCGCCACTCGTGAGGTTTCTGCACCGTGCCCGTCGTCGGCCACCTCCAGCACCAGCTCATCGTCCACGACGTTCGCGGCCAATCGCAGCGTCCCCGGTCCGGCGCGCGGCGCGATGCCGTGGCGAATCGCATTCTCCACGAGAGGCTGGAGCGAGAACGCGAGCACGAGACACTCGAGCGCGTCGGGGTCGATCTCCTCCTCCACCCGCAACCGATCGGCGAGGCGCAGCCGCTCGAGCGCGAGGTACGTGCGCACGAAGCCGAGCTCCGCCTCGAGCGATACTTCCTCGTTCCGCTCGCGGTTCACGTCGAGCACGTAGCGCAGGAGCGCCGCGAACTCCTCGAGCGCGCGCTCGCCACCCGCGGGATCGACGCGCACGAGCGCCGTGATCGAGTGCAGCGCGTTGAACAGAAAATGCGGGTTGAGCTGCGCCCTGAGTGCCCGCAGCTCCGCGTCGATGCGCAACGCCTCGGCGCGCGCCGCTCGGCGCTCTTCCTCGCGCAGCCGGCCCGCGGCCTGCACGGCATACGAGATCCCCACCACCACACCGTAGAGCGCCACGCCGTAGATCAGTTGCCACCCGAACGCTTCGCGCATGAAGCGGTCGTAATTGTCCATCGGCGCGTTGACGCGAATGGAGATGGCGATCGTGGTCGTGAGCAGCCCGCCGTACGCGAGCGCCAGCAACGCGTGCGCGATGAGGAAGCGCGCGCGATGCGTTCGCTCGTAGCGGATGCGCGTGCTGAGCCACCACGCGGCGGCACCGAGGAGCGCGGCAATCCCGATCGAGAAACCCGCCCCCCACAGCGCGTCGGAGACAGCGACCCCGCGCTGCGACGCGAGCACCACCGCGTACAGAACGGCGAGCGGTACCCAGGCGAGGATGTAGAGGAGCGTGAAGCGTGCTCGCGACAACGGGATCTACTCCTTCGGTTTCGAGAGCGACGGGAGCAGCGACTGTTTGACCCACGCGTTCGCCGGCGAGATCTCGAGCGCCTTCTCGTATGCGGCCCGCGCGTCCTCGGTCTTCCCTTCCTTCTGCAGCGCCTGGCCGAGCCAGATGTACGCGTCGGCATGACCCCACGACGGCGCCGGTGACACCACGCGCTCGGCGCCGAACAGCTCCGCCGCCTTGCGGAGATCCCGCTCCGCCTTGTCGGTCCCGCCGCCGAACATTCTCGGCGTAAACATGGCGGACATCCCGCGCACCAGCCACACGCGCGGGTTGTTCGGCTCGAGCTCCATCGCCCGATCGATGAGACCACTCGCCTTGGGTCCGAGCGTCATGCCGCTCAGCGGGTTACCACTGAGGCCAATGAGCTGGCCCAGCACCGCACCTCGAAGTGCCAAGGCGTCGGCCGCCGGTGCTCTCGTCTCGATCTGCTCGAGGAGCCTGTCGGCCTCTTCGAGCGCCTTCTTCGCGTCGTCGTTGCGGTTGCGCCCCATGTACTGGGCGGCCATCCGGTACAAGGCGAGCGACCGGTAGTAGAGGAGCAACCGATCGTTCGGCGTGACGGTGAGCGCGCGGTCGAGGATCGCCGCCGCCTGCGTCAGGCGATCGAGGTCACTCACCGCATGCGCCGCCTCGATCTCTCGACTCGCCGAATCCGCCCACTTCGCGTTCCCGGTGAGGGTGGACCCCTGGGCACCTAACGACAAGGGCGCGGCCAGCGTCAGTGCTGCGGCGCCGATCAGGAAGCGTATGGTCATCGGTTCTCCTTGAGCCAGGTGATGGTGCCACCGAAATAGACGGAGCGCTCGAACAAGCTCGGCACCATCTCACGGCGTGAGTAGTCGGCGGTGTAGCGCACGGCCTGCGCGTTTTCCCGACCGAAGATGTTCATGACTGATGCAAACAGGACGGTCTGGAGCGACGGGGTGACCTGATGGAAGTAGCTCGCGGACAGATCCACGCGGCGGAATGCGGGCAATCGCTCGCTCATCGCCGTGCCGTACTGGGGCACGAAGACTTGATGTGATGCATCGTGCTCGCTGCCCACCACGGGCGTGAACGGACGGCCAGTGGCATATCGGTATGCCATCGACGCCCGCAACCCGCCGGCGACCGCCCGCTCCGCTACGGCTGTCAGCGTGTGCGTGACGTCGAAGGGCGCACGCGTCACGACCCGCGTGTCGGGATCTGTGCGCCGCGACGAAACGAAGCTGTAACTCACGCGCCCGGTGAGGCCAAGCGGACCGCGCCCTTTGAGGAACACATCCGCGCCACGCGCACGCCCTACCCCCCCACCGACCACGTCGTAGTCGCGCGTTCGCTGCGCGAGGTCCACGTATCGCTTGTCGTACGCCTCCACGCGGGCCATCCGGTCCTCGCCACCAATCTGCGCGCCGAAGATGCGCTGTTCCGCGCGCATCGGCTCGAGACGAGTTTCGGCCGAGAGCGAATCGTCGAAGTAGAGCGGGTCGGGCAGTTGATGGTAGAGACCCCACGCCGCCGTGATCGTTAGGCCGGAGCGCATGCTCCAGGCTGCCGAGATTCGCGGATCGACGGTTCGTTCGTCCGTGAGCGACGATCGATCCGTGCGGACGCCCGCAACCACGCGCGCGTTGTCTACCGGCCGCCAATCCGCTTCCGCGAACGCGCCGACGCGGTCGCCCGTCCGCCCCGACGACACCACCGTGGTGCGGGCACCGGGCTTCACGTCGTAGCCAACGGCGGGAATCGTCCCGTCGTACTCCGACTCCACGCGATCGACTTCTCCACCGCCGCGGACCACGACATCAATGTCGGGCTGCCACTCGAGCTGACCGAACAGCTGCCCATGCCGCGTGGTCGCTTCCAGCAGCAGCGCACCGAAGTCGGTCGAGCGATCAGACTGGGACGTGGCTGCCGTGAGCGTCGGCGTGACGGGCCCGAACACGTCGCGCCACGTCGCAACGGCCTGATGCCCGCGTACGTCGAACGCGAGGTCGCCGCTGTACGACGCTTCGTCCACCCCGAGTGCCAGCGCATTCGTCTGGCGAATGGCGAACAGCTTCAGCTCACCGGACGGGCGATAGCTGTAGATGGCGCTTCCACTGAGATCGTATCCGTGCGGTGGGGGGTCGTAGTCACGACGGGTCCCGTTGAGCCGAAACATCGGTTGGAGGTTCGTCCGGTTCCCGGCCAGCCGAACCGCCACGCTCGGCGACACCTTGAGCGCCGCGGAGCCCGAAAAGGCCGCGAGTCCCGCGCTCGCAGTGGCGGAGCTCCTCGCAGGACGCCCCTGGGTGCGGAGCGCGGCAATTCCCGAGAGCGCGTCCCCGTATCGCGCGCCAAAGCCGCCCGAGGAGAAGAAGATGCCATCGAGCAGAAACGGATCGACGGTGCCCGTGAACGTGCCCGTCGGCGTTTGCAGTTGCACCGGGGTCAGCGTGCCCGCGTCATTGAGGAACACGCGCGTCTCGGTGAAATCGCCTCCGCGCACGAACAGCGCCGTGCCTTCATCGCCCCCCTGCACGCCGGGCAGGCTCTGAATCGCGCGGTTCACATCCGCGGCGGTGCCCGGCGTGGTCACTACCTCGAGCGGCGTGAGCGTCGCGCCGCGCTCCTCGCCGGCGGTGTACTGTCCCGCCTGGATCGACACCGCCGCGAGTGACACGCTGGTCGGCTCGAGCCTCACCACGAGCCCGCCGGTGTCGGTTTCCGCGATGGTGCGCCGGTGCTCCGCGAAGCCGAGGCGTCGCACGACGAGCGTAACCGAGCCTGCGACCGCGACCGGAATGGCGAAGCGGCCGTCCTCTCGCGTGACCACACCCTCGAGCGTCTCGATGATGAAGACGTTGGCCCCATCGACGGGGCGTGAGCCTGGACCGCGGACGATTCCGCGCACCGTGCGCCCGGACGCGCCCCCGGCCGTCTGGGCGAATACGCCATACACGGGCGTACACACCAGGGCGGCAAGGAGCGCGGCGAGTCGAACGGCGACGATCATGGACGCACGATGCCGCCCGACTCGCCGCGGACCAACCACTGATCGGTGAACGGGCGTGCGACTCGGCGAACGGTCGGCGTGCTCGCCTGGCCGGGTTTACCCCTCCGTGCGCATCGCGGCCAGCGGGTCGACGCGGGCCGCGCGGCGCGCGGGGATCCACGACGCGATGAGCGCCACGCCACCGAGCAACAGCGCGACGGCCGCGAAGGTCAGCGGGTCACGCTCGCTCACGCCGTAGAGCAGGCTCCGGAGCACGCGCGTGACCGCATAGGCGCCCGCGGTGCCTAACGCGATTCCAGCAAGCGCCAGCAGGAGCCCGCGCCTCACGACCATCGTCACTACACGCTCCTGACTCGCGCCGAGCGCCATCCGGATGCCGATCTCGCGCGCCCGCTGCTGAACGGTGTACGCCATCACGCCGTAGATCCCCACGGCCGCGAGGACGACGGCGAGCCCCGCGAAGACCGTCAGCAGCAGCAGGTAGAACTTCGGCTGGCCGAGCGACTGGTCCACCATGTGCTCGAGCGTGGTGGCGTCGTAGATTGGCAGGTCCCGATCGAGCGCGGCCACGGCGTTCTGTGCCGCGCGCAGTGCAACTGCGGGGTCCCCTCGGGTCCGCATGACGACCGTGAGCTCCTCGATCGGCCACTGATCGAACGCCACGTAGGCGTGCGGTGTGACGTCACCGCGCAAGCTGTGTTGCCGCACGTCGCCGACGATGCCGACGATCTCGCCCGCGAGGCGCGTCCCGTCCCGCGACCAGCCGAATTCCACCCGCTTGCCGATCGGATCCTCGCCCGGGAAGAACCGGAGAGCGGTCTCCTCACTGATGACGAACGCGCGCGGGCCACCTGCCTGGTCGATCGCTGCGATCGTGCGCCCGCGCTCGAGCGGAATGCCCATGGCGCCGAAGTAGCCGGGGCTCACGACCCGCAGCTGCGCGGACGGATGGGCGTTAGGAGGAGGCGCGGGCCGTCCGTTGACGGTGAAGCTGATGCTGAACGACATCCCCGAGAGCGGGAGGCCAAATGCGAGCCCCACCGAATCCACCCCCGGAATGCGTCGCACTTCGTCCAGCAAGGCGGCGCCGAACGCGCGCTGTTGCTCCAGCGTCTCGTACTTCACCGGCGAGAGCGACACTGTGAACGTCGCCACGCGACTCGGCTCGAACCCCGGCTCGACGTCCCGCAGGCGGGCGAAGCTCTTGAGCAACAGTCCCGCTCCCGCGAGCAGCATCAACGCGAGCGTCATCTCGGCGATGACGAGCGCACTCCGGGCGCTCGAGCTCCCGGGACGCCCGCGCGAGCCGCGATTGCCCTCGCGCAGACTCAGCGCCACCCGCCCGGCGGACGCGTGGAGCGCCGGGATCGACCCGAACAAGAGCGCCGCCACCGCGGTAGTGGCGAGCGTGAACAAAAGCACTGGAGTGTCGACCCGAACCTCGTAGAGCCGCGGAATGTCGCTCGGCGCCAGGGCGACAAGGAGCCGGGTCCCCCAGACGGCGAGCACGAGTCCGAGCGCGCCACCGGCAACCGCGAGACACGTACTCTCGGTGAGAAGCTGCCTGATGAGTCGGCCGCGACCCGCACCCAACGCCGTCCGCACCGCGAGCTCCGCCTCACGCGCCGCCGTGCGCCCGAGCATGAGGCTCGCCACGTTCGCGCACGCGATGAGCATCACGAATCCGACGGCGGCGAGCAGGACGATGAGTGGCGTGCGCACGCCGCCGACAATGTCATCGCGAAGCGGGACGAGCTTCGTACCGTAGCCCGTGTTGTGATGCGGATCCTGCGCCTCGAGCCGTTTCGCGATCGCCGCCAACTCGATCTCGGCCTGCTGCAGCGAGACGCCGGGGGCGAGTCGGCCGATCACCTCGATCCATCGCGCGCCTCGCCCCGAGTCCGATAGCTCGCGGCGCGAGAAGCGCGTGGTCAGCCACAGGTCGACTCTGCCCGGATAGCGCATGCTGGCCGGCGCTACTCCGATTACTTCGGTCGGGTAGCCGTCGAGCGTGATACGCGTCCCGATGATCGCGGAATCGCTCCCGAAGCGCCGGCGCCAGAGTCCTTCACCGAGCACCGCCACGCGCGGAGCTCCTTCGCCGTCCTCGCCCGGAACGAACGCGCGTCCGAGCAGTGGCCGAACGCCCAGAACCTGGAATGCGTTGGCAGTCACGCGCGCCTGCGTGAACCGCTCGGCAACGCCGCTCCCGGTGAGATTCACCGTGCTCTGGGCGGAGGCCACCAGTCCCGACAACGCTTTCGTCTCCCGGCTCCAGTCGTTGAAGTCCGCCGGCGACACGGCGGTCTCGTTGCCCTTGAACGTCGAGAAGACGCGCAGGAGACGCTCCGGCTCCGCGTACGGGAGGTCGCGCAGGAGAACGCCGCGAACGACAGAGAAGATCGCCGTGTTCGCGCCGATCCCGAGCGCGAGCGTCAGGAGCGCGATCGTGGTGAACGCCGGGTTTCGCCGGAGCTGGCGGAGTGAAAAGCGGATATCCTGTCGTAACTCGTCGCCGATCTCTGCCCGCCGTTCCCTGGCCATGCGCCCTCCGTCCGCTCGGCGCATGTACCGGCGGGTGAAATCGAGATCTCCGAACTGCGCCCAGGCGCGGTGGTGCGCTTGATCGGGCGACATGCCCGCCGCGATGAGTTCCTCCGCCGCCATGTCGAGGTGGAAGCGCAGCTCCTCGTCGACTTCCTGGTCGACCCGCGCGCGGGTGGACCACGGCAGGCGGAACGCGCGGCGAAGTCCTTTGATGCGACGCATCGACGTTCTCCGTGAAGCAGCGTGGGAGTGGCGCGAGGCTCAGGCGGTTTCGAGGACCTTGAACACCGCCTCGGCGTACTGGCGCCACTCGCTCGATTCGGCGCCGAGCTGCTGCCGCCCAGCCTGCGTGAGCTGGTAGTACTTCGCTTTGCGGTTGTTCTCGGAGAGCCCCCACTCTGATTCGATGAGCCCTTTTCGCTCGAGTCGGTGGAGCGCCTGGTAGAGGGCAGCGTCTTCGACCGTGAGCACGTTGTCCGTGCGCTGGCGGATCCAGCGTGAGACGGCGTATCCGTGCATGGGCTGCCAGGACAGTGTCTTCAGGATAAGCACGTCGAGCGTGCCTTGAAGGAGATCCATGGCTCTTGGGCGTGGGTGGAGCGACGAGTTCTTCCCTCACATTGTGAGGGGAAACAGTCCCTGTCAAGCGAACCTTCGCATGGTGTCGGAGTGTCTACCAATCCACCGGCGGCGGGGTGCCCGGCAATTGCCGCCGGTTTGGCTGTTCGACTCGCTTGAGCTTTGGACGTTCGTGCTGGATTCGGTACAGTACGGCGCCGCTAACGTCGCATTACGCCGCCTATAGGGCATGACACAGTGGCTTCGTGGAAGCGCTGTTTCCGCGGAATTATTTGCAGCGCGCACCGAATTTGTACTGCTGAGTTCGATTCATACTCGCAAAAGGTGCCCAAGCGAGGTTGTTGGCGACCTCTGGCGCCGTTAACATCCTTCGAGCTGGATCGTCGAGAAAGCGTACTCGACCATTAAAAAGGTGACCAACGAGGCTCGCTCCGGGGTCCAATCAAAGCGAGCCTTTTCGTTCGATAACGCGGCCGATGGCGCAGCACCCGTTGCAGCAGCCGTCAGCTCGCACTCCTTGAAGACTCTAGACGGGTAGCCGCTGAGGTCTGCGGTCGCTCGCATGGCGCGTCTCGCCACGACACCGGCGGACGCGCCGATTGAGGGGATCCGAATGGCGACATCCGTCCGACCCCCTTCGTGGCTGAAGCAGTTGGCGCTTGGGGTAGGCGCGCTTGCCACGTTGGTGTTCACCGCGCAGCACGTGCGACCGGTCTACGCGGGGCGCGCTCCGGTCGTCGAGGAGCTGCTCGGCACACGCGAACGGGGTGACTCCGCCCTGGCGCGTGCGCCGTGGGTCCGTGCTCCCGGTGACGTCGCACTCATGAGCCCACAGTACGAGATCGACCGCCGGGCCTTCATGGATGACCTCATTCGCACGACGGAGGTCGCCCCCGCACGCGCCGACTCACTCGCGACGTTTGCCGTCCGCGAAGCCTACCGTCGGCGCATCCCGCCAGCGCTCGTCTTCGGCGTGATGCTGGTGGAGAACCGAAAGCTCAAGTCCACCGCGCGGTCGAACGCCGGTGCGATTGGCCTCATGCAGATCGATCCCAGCGCGTGGGTGCGCTCGCTCGGTAAGCGCTTCGGCACGAACCTCCGCAACGACGAGACGAACCTTCGCTACGGCGTGTTCATCCTCAGTCACTTGCTCTACGACAGTGACAAGGCCGGCGTCCCAGCGGACTCCGCGGCCGTTCACGGCTCGTTGCGTCGCGGACTCCTTCGCTACAACGGGTGCGTCCGCGGAACGAACACGAAGAACTGCTTCCGCTACCCGGACGTCGTCCGCACCCGCATCGACACACACGCGATCTCGCAGTGCGGCGTGCGCGGCTACGAGCGCTGCGTGGCCGAGCCGCTCAAGTACGCCCTGAGCGACTGAGCCAACGCCACGCCCGCACGCCAGGCAAGAACCCCCGGCACTCGAGTGCCGGGGGTTCTTGCATAACGACTATTTCTTCCTGGCCGTTGTTCGCTTCGTGGCGCGCTTCGTCGTTCGCTTGCGAGGTACCTTCGCGCCTTTCTTCCGCGCCTCCGAGAGGCCGATCGCGATAGCCTGCTTTCGGCTCTTCACACGGCCGCCTTTCCCGCCACGGCCGCTCTTGAGCGTTCCTTTCTTCCGCCGGCGCATTGCGCTTTCGACGCGCTTCGAAGCCGCCTTCCCGTACTTCCGGCCGCTCGACTTTTTCGCGCTGCTCTTTCGTTTTGTCGCCGCCATAAGCCTCCCCCGGATTGAGGTGTGCTTGCTTACGGCGTTTGTGCGGCAAGAAGCGCGCAAGACGAGCGTGGCGGTCGCGACTACCGCGCGGATCAGGTAGCGGAGAGCCCCCTCGGCATGAAGGCTCGCTTGCCCGCGAGCGACAATCTCACATCCGCTCGACTAAAGGAGGCCGACCCCCGAGAGAGCGCGCGCGAGTGACTCGGGGTCCGTATAACGCACCACGTGCATCCCCACGGCCGCCGCGGGGGCAAGGTTCTGGTCACGATCGTCCACGAGTAATGACCGCTCCGCGTCGGCCTGCGCGATCGCGATCCCTCGCTCGAAGAACGCCCGCGACGGCTTCCGCACGCCGAGCCAGCACGAGCTCAGAAACGCCGCGAAATAGCTCCGGAGACCGAACCGCTCGATGCGATACGCGTTGAGCACGGCCGACTCGTTGTTCATCGTCATGAGCCGCACACGCCCAGTGCTCGCGACGTGCTTCACGATCTCGATCGTGTACGGGTTCGGTTCACTCAGGCCGAGCATGTACAGCTCGAAGTCCTCACGCGAGAACAGCCGCGGCGTGTAGAACACGGTGACGTCGAGGTACTCCTCGAGCGACATCGCCCCGGTCTCGAACTCGCTCACGACCTGTTGATGGCGAGGCTCGAAATCGTCCTCGTCGAGGCTGAACCGCTGCAACGCCTGCGCGCGCTGCTCCCGGTCCCAGCCGTTCGTGCCGAGGACGCCGCCGATGTCGAAGAAGACATGCGTGAGATACAAGGTTTCGCTCCGATGACGGGGGGCCGAGCTACGTCGCCGCGCGCTCCATCTCCACTTCGGCTTGCAGGCTCTCGGTGTCGCGGAAGATGCTCGCAACGGCGAGCGTGCGGCCCGCGCGTGTGAACCGGACAGCGACGTCCCGCGCCGACGGATCACCATCCACCTCCGTCGCGTCCCACTCTGCCGCGTGTCCGACGTAGTTGATGGACACGTCGTAGTGCGCGCTCCAGAAGAACGGGACGTCATCGTACGGCCACCCGACCCCGAGCATGTTGCGGGCGGCGGCCTGACCCTGGCGCTGGGCGTGGACCCAGTGCTCGACGCGGATTCGTTCGCCGGTGTACGGGTCCGGGTATCGTGCGATGTCGCCGGCCGCGAAGACACGCGGCGCGCTGGTCTCGAGAAGCTCGTTGACGACGACGCCGCGATCCATGGTGAGCTGCGCGACTTCGGCGAGAGTCGTGCGCGGCCTCACTCCGATGCCGACGACGACGAGATCCGCCGCGATCTTTTCGCCGCTCTGGAGCGTCACGTCGCGCGCGCCGATGGACGCGACGGTGTTCTCGAGATGGAAGCTCACGCCGTGCTCTTCGTGCAGCGCCTTCACGAAGCGTGCGAGGTCGGGACCCATGACCCGTCCGAGCGGGAGCTGGTCCGGTGCGACCACGTGCACGGCCAGCTCGCGCGCCCGGAGCGACGCCGCCACCTCGAGTCCGATGAAGCTCGCCCCGATCACGACTACCTGCTTCGCCGTGCTCGTCTTCGCGATGATCGCGCGGCTGTCGGCGAGCGTGCGCAGGTAATGGACGTGCGGCTGGTCCGCGCCGGGCACCGGCAGCCGCACCGGCTCGGCGCCGGTGGCGAGGAGGAGCCGGTCGAATCGGTACTCGGTACCGTTCGCATCGCGGACGGCGCGACCCGGGAGGTCGAGCTCCGCCACGCGCGCGTCCCGAACCACGTGGATCCCGTGGTCCTCGTAGAAGTTTTCGGGGCGAATCGGGATCCACTCTTCGGGCGCGTTTCCGGCGAGGTAGTCCTTCGACAGGTTGGGCCGATCGTACGGGGCGCCGGCGTCGGGATCGAGCATCGTTAGGCGGCCGTCGTAGCCGAGCCGGCGGAGCATCTCGGTGGCGGCGCTGCCGGCCGCGCCTGCGCCGACGATGACGATGTCCTCGGGGGGCCGTTCGCTCCGGGCCACGACGTGCGCGCGGTGAACCGCGTCGCGCGTGCGCGTGACGCCGCGTGACACCTCTCGGCCCGGCGCGAGCGGATCACGCTCGACCTTCTCGGTGACACGCACGCGGTCGCCGGTGCGCTCGACGCGCCAGCACGCCACGGGGTTCAGGGCCGGCGCACCGACGGCTTCGCCGGTGCGGAGGCTGAAGCACGCATGATGCCACGGGCATCGCACCGTATCCTCGACGAGGAGCCCCTCCGCGAGGGGGCCGCCGTAGTGTGTACACGTCGCCCCGAGGGCGAAGAACTCCTCGCCGCGTCGCGCGAGGAGCACGGATTCGCCCATGGCGTGCCCGAGCAGCATCGCGCCATCGGCGACATCACCTACGAGAACGCCTGTCGAGAGATCGGGCCCCTTCAGCTCCTGCTGTTCGCCGCCCATGTCCGTAACCCCGATGTTGTTTCATCGGGAATCTTACGCGAACGAGGGGCTTAGGGGTCAGAGTCCTAACGCATCCTGTTGTCTCGTCGGGCGGGAGTGAGAAGAGCGGAGGGCGGAGTGCGAACGGCGACGTGCGAAG
>DAINRQ010000078.1:0-23578 GCA_036741775.1 Gemmatimonadaceae bacterium
TCTGCCCGCGGAGGTACGTGAGAAGTGGACAGAATGGAACGCTACGCCGTTGCCTGTTGACAACTTCCTATCGGGTGACGTGCGGGCGTTGACCTACGGTATCGAGTGCGACCTGGACCATCATGCCAGCTACGTGATAGCATTGATAGACGAGTTCCAGGCCGGCAATCCGCGCTGGGAGTTCCAGACCCTTGCGACGACGAAACGTGCGGAACTCCACGAACTGAAGGAGCGGATCCGAGCGTTGGAGTTGCCGGAGCACGTCGCAGCGGCGTTCGAACGCTACGCTGAAGCGACTGATCAACTACTACTCGCCGTTTCTCAACACGCTCCCGGAACTGGCTTGAGGTGACGCAAGGTTGCTCGGCAGCCAGCCGAACGCATGCGTGTTGCTGCAAGCTGATCGCGCACGCGTGAGTTGCGACCAGCTGGATCGAGGCCGGATTGGTCGGAGGCAGTTCCGCACCCGCTATCGACATCTGGCGTTCAGCCGGCGAGCGCTCGAGATTGTTATTTGGCTGACGCTCGTCCCACCACCGAAGTAGAATTTCGGTATGAGTGACCTGCTGCTGCCGGGCGCCGAGCTGATCGAGGGAGGACTCGCCGATCTCAGAATCGGCGCCGAGACCGATGCGTCCCTCCTGGTCTCCATGGCCGCACCTCGGCTACGCGCGTTAGGCTTCGATGTGCCAGAGCCTCTGCCGGACGCCGAGCTTCGGCTCTACCGCCGGCTCGCGACGCGGCACGGGGCCGCCGCCCACGCGCGGTACAATGCGCTCGTGCGGCGCCTCGTGAGTTTCCAGCGAGCCGCGGCATGCGCGAGGTAGCCGACAGGGTTCGGATCGAGGCATTTCTCGACGCGCTGGCACGTGAGGCGACGACACCTACCGACGTGTTCCTGGTGGGTGGAACCACCGCCGTACTCCTCGGGTGGCGAGCAAGCACGATCGACATCGACCTGGTAATGCGCCCCGAATCGGACGCGATGCTCCGTGCGATCCCGGCGCTCAAGGAGCGGCTCGAGGTGAACGTGGAGTTGGCGTCACCCGACCAGTTCATCCCTGTTCCTCCCGGATGGGAGGAACGGAGCCCGGTCATCTCGCGGGTCGGGCATGTGACGCTTCGCCACTATGACCTCGTCGCGCAGGCGCTCGCGAAAATCGAGCGTGGTCACGGTCGTGACCTGGCGGACGTCGCCGCGATGCGCGCGCGCGGTCTGATCAGCGGCCGCGCGGTGCGGGCAATGTTCGCCCGCATGGAGCCGGAACTGTATCGCTTTCCGGCGATCGATCCACCGTCGTTCCGCCGTGCCGTCGACGCCGTGTTCCCGCCGTGAGGGAGACGCTCCGCTCGTCGGCGCCGGCACGCGCGCTCGTCAACTCGAAACCGATCGACCGACACGAGCATCTACGGATCTTTTGCTTCCCACGACGTACCGGAGACGTGATCCGAGACATGCTCGACACCCCACCCTCGCTATCATACCGCCTCGGTCTGGCCGTCGTCCGCGGAGTTGGTCCCGACGACGCGCCCTCCTGGCTCGTCCACGACGAACGCCTCGGCGCCCTCGTCGCGCCCGGCCACCGATTCGCCGAGCTGCGCGCGTGGGCAATCGCGAGCGGGATACCAGAGAGTGCGCCGCCTGACGAGCTCGATGCACCCCTGCTCGACCCACGAACGCCGCGTCCCTACCAGCGCGAGGCGGTCGATCGCTGGCGCGCCTCGGGCTCACGCGGGACCGTCGTCCTGCCCACCGGCGCCGGGAAGACGCTCGTCGCGCTGCTCGCCATCGACGAGCTGCAGGCCGGCGCGTGCATCGTCGCGCCCACACGAGCGCTCGTTGCCCAGTGGTTCACGCAGCTCGCCGACGCGTTTGGCGTCGACCGGGTCGGCGCGTACTACGGCGACGAGAAGGAAGTGCGCGCCCTCACCGTCACCACATATCACTCGGCGTTCTCGCTGCTCGAGCGATGGGGAGATCGGTTCGCGCTGCTCGTGCTCGATGAAGCGCACCACCTCGCCGATACGGCCGAAGGCGACGCACGCGCGTGGCACGACCACCTGCGCATCGCGCCGTGCCCGTTTCGATTGGGGTTGACCGCGACCTACCCGGACGGCCGAGACGCCGAGCTGCGGCGTCTCGTTGGGCCAATCGCGTACCGGCGCACGATCGGCGAGATGACGGACGCCGAGCTCGCGCGGTTCGCGCTCGTTAGGCGCTACGTACGGCTGACTCCCGCCGAAGAAGCACGGTATGCGGCACTCACCGCGGTGTACGAGCGCCATGTCGCAGCGGCGGGACACCGCGAGCGGGCAAGCACTCCGGCCGACGCGTGGCGGATGTTCGCCGCGAGCGCTCGACGCTCACCGGTTGCACGCCGAGCGTTTCGTGCGTTCCACGAGCGCGAACGTCTCGTCCGGCTCGCCGAGGGCAAGCTCCGCGAGGCCGAGCGGATTCTGCGGGCGCATCCCGCCGAACAAGCCGTATTGTTCTGCGGCGGGACCGATGCCGCCGAAGCGGTGTCGCGCGAGCTCGCGATCCCGATGATCACCGCCACGACGCCGGTGTCGGAGCGCCACGCGCTGCTGGGCGCGCTCGAGCGTGGAGACGTGCGCGCCGTGGCCAGCGTGCGAGTGCTCGACGAGGGATGGGACGTCCCTGGCGCGAAGCTCGGCATCGTGCTCGGCGACTCCACACGCGGGAGCGCTCGGCAGCACGTTCAACGGCTCGGTCGCCTGCTGCGCCGGCAGGGAGACGCGATGGCTTCGCTCTACGAGATCGTCGCTGCCGGGACGTACGAGTTCTTCGCGTCCCAGAAGCGCGGCACCGGCGTGAAGCGCGTGTCCGAGGGGCAGCTCGGCTTTGGTGTATAGCGACGCCGCGGACCGGCCGTGCTGAGCCGCGCGCACGTCGCGCCGTTCGTTCGGCGCGAGCGCGGTGTCATTCGCGTGGATTACCTCGCGGACCCTGATGGTCGCGTCGCGATGCTGCTCGATCGTTTCTGCCGCCTCGTGGGTCGTCTCGAGGGCCGGCCGCGAGCGACCGTGGTCGAGGCGTTGCGCCGCCAGGAGCGGCGGGTTCGTGATGCCGCGCGCCTCGCGGGCATTGGCAAGACGCTGCTGGACCTCTCCGAGTTCGTGTCGCCTGACGAGGCTGGGCTCGCGCCGGAGGTCCGGGATGCGGTGTTTCGAGCGCGAGGGCGTCGATGGCCACCGATCCCGGGGGACCACGCTGCGCCGTACGCCGAAGTGGCGGCGACACTCGGCCGCTCGGTGGAAGACGTTAGGCGAATCCTCTATGCGGATGCTCCTGGTGCCCGTGTATTGCGCCGCGCGCCAGATATCGACGGGCGCGCGTTGCTGGCGCGATACAACCTGGAGCTCGCCCGCGCCGTGCTGCTCGACGCGGAGCGGCTCACGCTCACGGCGCGTGGGGGATGGCGCGGCATCTTCCGCGCGCTCAAGGCCGCGCGGCTCATGTACACCATCCGACGGCAAGGCCGGTCCTACGAGGTCGAGGTGACCGGGCCGGCTGCCCAGTTCATCGTGAGACCCGCGCGTTATGGCGTCAGGCTCGCGCGGGTAGTGCCCGCTTTGATGCGCGCGCCGTCGTGGCGGTTCGAGGCCGACGTCCGCGGCGCAGACGGTACCCTGCTCTCATTTCGCGTGCACGGGCAACCGCGTGCGCCGGCAACACGAGCTCCCGTGGGCGGCGAGGCGCGGCGAGCCGGCTACGACTCTGCGTGGGAACGCTCGCTCGCCTCCGACTTTCGTCGGCGGTTCGGCGGTGAGGCTCGGAGCGGCTGGAAGCTGACGCGCGAGTCGAGCCCGGTCGCGATCGGCGACGAGCTCTTTCTACCGGATTTCACGTTGCGTCACGCTGACGGACGCGAGGCACTGGTGGAGCTCGTGGGGTTCTGGACGCCGGAGTACCTCGAAGCCAAGACGCGCAAGATCGCGGCGGCCGGGCTCGGGTCCCTCATTCTGGTGGTCTACCGCGGGCTCGCGGTTGGGAACGCCACCGCGGGGCTCGAGTCAGCGGTCGGCGCGGAGCGCATCGTCTGGTTCACAGAGAAGCCGCGGGCGGCCGACGTGGTGCGCGCGGCGGAGCAATGGGCAGTGGGATGAGCGCGAACGACTTGACACAGCGCGGGTTCTTTTCTACGCTGATATGTCGAAGGTTGATGTAACGAAGGTCGAGGTAACATGCCCAGCGCCCGATTCCCGATCCCCCAAGGCACGCTCGACATGCTCGTCCTCCAAATCCTGTCCCTGGAGGCAGCGCACGGCTACGCGATCGCGCAGCGGCTCCAGCAGGTCTCGCGCGATGCCGTTCAGGTCAATCAGGGATCGCTGTATCCGGCGTTGCACCGCCTGGAACAGAAAGGCTGGCTCACATCGGAGTGGCGCCAGTCCGAAACGGGGCGAGAAGCGAAGTTCTATTCGCTCACGCGCGCAGGGCGAAAGCAGCTCGCCGTCGAGAAGGAAAGCTGGGACCGGCTCACGATCGCGGTCCGGTTGATCTTCAACGAGGGGGGATAGCGCCAATGCCCACGATCCTCAACCTGTTTCCGTGGCGGCGCCGCCGAATGGAGCACGACCTCGACCGTGAGCTCACGTACCACGTAGATCGCCGAGCCGATGAGCTGATGCGAGATGGACTGAGTGAAAGTGAGGCGCGCAGGCGAGCGGCTCTCGAGTTTGGCGGCATCACTCAGGCGCAGGAGGACGTGCGCGAGACCTGGACGTGGCGCTGGCTCGACCACCTGAGTCGCGACCTTCGGTACGCCGCTCGCACGCTGTCACGCAGTCGGGGCTTCACGATCACCGCCATGCTATCACTCGCACTCGGGATCGGTGCGAACACCGCGATCTTCTCACTGGTCGACCAGACGCTGCTGCGTCCGCTGCCGGTGAACGACGCCGAGCGTCTCGTTCATTTCGGCTGGAACGGGAACGCGCTCTCCAACTCGTGGGGAAGTGGCAACCTGTTGTCATACCCACTCTGCCGTGACCTCGACGAGCTCGATCCATTCTTCGATGGCGTGTTCTGTCGGCACCCGACGACAGTGAACGTCTCGACCGGGCAAGAGCACGAGTTCGTTCGCGCCGAGGTCGTGTCGGGCTCGTACTTCCCGGTGCTCGGCGGGCACGCGGCGCTCGGCCGACTCATTGACCGCACGGACGATCTTCGGCCCGGGGCACATCCCGTCGTGGTGCTCTCGCACCGCTACTGGATGGACAATCTTGGCGGCACGCGCGACGTTGTCGGCCGCAAGGTGCTGGTGAACAACCATCCGATGACGGTGATCGGCGTGGCGCCGGCGGGCTTCACCGGCGTCGATCCACTGGCAGTGCCGGCACTGTGGATCCCGGCCGCGATGAAGCGGCAGGTTACCCCGGAGTGGGATGCGCTGCTCGACCGGCGCGCCGTGTGGATGCACGTGTTCGCGCGCCTGAAGCCGGGCGTGACCGTGGAGCGAGCGAAGGTCGGCATCCGGCCGTGGTTCAAGTCGATGCTCGACGCGGATACTCGCCGGGAAGGCTTCCCGAATGTGGCGGCGGAGCATCGCCGCACCTATCTCGCTTCGACGCTCGACGTCGTGCCTTCCGCCCGCGGTGTGTCGGCCGTACGTGGCGTCCTCGAGCGGCCGCTCTGGGTGTTGCTGGTGGGGACGTCGCTCCTGGGCGTACTGGCGTGCCTGAACGTCGCGGGCCTTCTCCTCGCGCGTGGGGCGGCGCGAAGCCACGAGTTGAGGACGCGCCTCGCACTTGGCGCGTCGCGAGGCCGCCTCGCGACACAGTTGACGGTCGAGACCATTCTCATCGCGTTAGGCGGCGTGCTGCTCGGGCTCATGACCGCGCCGGTCGTGACGCGGGTACTGGTGTCGTTCCTATCGCACGATGCCCAGTTGCGCTTTCGGATGGACCGGCGTGTCTTCCTGTTTGCTATGGCGGCGACCGTGCTGACGGCGGCGTTATGCGCCCTTGCGCCTGTGTTTCAGATCCGCCGGATTCCGCTCATCGTTTCGCTCAACGAGCGGTTTCGTACGGGCAGCAGCGTGCGGCTTCGCAAGGCGCTGGTGATCGGTCAGATGGCCTTCACGCTGGTCCTGCTGATTGGAGCGGGCCTCTTCGCCAGGACAGTTGCGCGGCTGCACGACAACGTCGGGTTCTCGGGCGAGAACATCGTCATGTTCAGCCTCAATCCGCCCTCGGCTGGGCACTCGGATCCGGATGCCCGACGACTGATGCGCGACCTCTTTCGACGGTTGCAGGAGATGCCCGGAATAGAAGGAGTGGCGGTCGCGAACACGTCTCTCCTGCAGGGCGGCAGCTTTGCGAGAACGCTCACGATCGCGTCGGACGAGCGCATCGTCACCGACGGCTCCGTGTATGGATTACGTGTCACGCCAGGCTTCTTTTCGACGCTCGGAGTCCAGTTGAATGCCGGCCGAGATTTCGATGATCGTGACACTCGTGAGGCGCGGAGCGGCGCGCCTGGATTTCGCTCAGTCATCGTGAATGAGAGCTTCGCCCGACGATACTTCGGTGATCGCAACCCGGTCGGTCGTCGCGTTGGTTTCGGCAACCAGCCCGACACGCCCACGAACGTCGAGATCGTCGGCGTGATAGACGACTTCAGTTATCGCAGCCTCCGATTGAAGGACAGCGAGCACATCTTCCTCCCCTTCTGGGAGCGGCAGTCGGAGGATGGCGTGTTCTACCTGAAGGTACGCGGGACACCTGAGGGCGCCTTCGCCTCGATTCGCGCGGCGGTGCGCGACCTCGATCCTTCCCTGCCTGTCTCCGGGTTGACGACGTTCGAGGAGCGGGTCACGTGGTCGCTCTGGAACGAGCGGATGTTGGCGACGTTGTCGAGCAGCTTCGGCGTGATCGCGCTCCTCCTCTCGACGATTGGCCTTTATGGGGTGATGTCGTTCGTCATCACGCAGCGCACAAGAGAAATCGGCGTTAGGCTCGCCCTCGGCGCCACGCCCGCGGGGGCGGTGTGGCTCGTCGTTCGGGAGGCTGCGGGCATGGTCGCTGCCGGGATCGCCATTGCGATGCCCTGTGCGTGGGCGCTCGGACGGCTGGTCGAAGCACAACTTTTCGGTGTTCGCGGGTTTGACGGAGCGACGCTCACGCTCGCGTGCGGTGCGTTGGCGCTCGCGGCGCTTGCGGCGGCGATGGTGCCGGCGGGACGAGTGGCGTCAGTGAATCCAACCGAGGCGTTGCGATTCGAATGACGGTCAGGGCAACCGCGAGGAACGCGGTTGCCCTCGACAGCGAGTACTTCCCCGGGTGCCGGTGCTGTCGCCGCGGGATGACCGGCCCCGTTGCGCCGTTGCGCGATTGCGCGCACCATATCATCTTCCCCTCGTCTTGACAGGGGAAGCAGTTGGCTGACGACCGGTTCGACCTCCTCCAGGGCACACTTGGGCTCGTCGTGCTCAAGTCGCTCCTGGGCGGCGAGCTCCACGGGTACGCGATCGCGCGATGGGTGCAGGCCACCACCGGCGAGGTGCTCCACGTCGAGGAAGGCTCGCTTTATCCCGCGCTACGCCGGCTCGAGGACCGCGGCCTCATCACGGCGCACTGGGGGCTCTCCGAGAACAATCGACGCGCTCGCTACTACGAGCTCACCCCCGCCGGGCGGCGCCACCTCAAGAGTGAGGCTGCACGCTGGCTCGAGTACGCCGGCGCGGTCACGCAGGTGTTGCGCGCTGCTCCGAGCCTGGCCTGACGAATCCGAGAGAAGTGAAGCGTGGCTGGCGAACGACGTGAACCCGCCTGGCGGCGATACAGCCGCCTCCTCCGCACGGACATCGCGCGCGATGTCGACGAGGAGCTCGCGTTTCATCTCGAGATGAGCGCGCGCGACCTCATGGCGCGCGGGATGGCGCCCGAAGACGCGCGGCGCGAAGCCGAGGAGCGATTTGGCGACCCGACTCGCGTCGCACGGTGGCTCCGCCGCCACGACCACGCACAGGAGCGCGCCCGGCGCGCGAGGGACATTATGAGCACCATCGGACAGAACCTGCGCGCCGGGGTGCGCAGCATCTTCAAGCAGCCGACGTTCACCGCGGCAGCCGTGCTGACCCTGGCGTTAGGCATCGGCGGCACCACCGCGATGTTCAGCGTCGTGTATGGTGTCGTGTTGCGACCGCTGCCGTTCGGCGAGCCCGAGCGGCTCGTCCGCGTGTGGACCGAGTGGCAGGCCAGCTTCGGCCGCGGGGCCGTCAGCTCGGCGAACGCCGTCGACTGGCGCGCGCAGAACCGGGTCTTCGAGGACCTCGCCATCATCCGGAACGGGAACTACAGTCTCACCGGCCTTGGCGAACCCGAGCGACTCAACGGCGTCCGGGTGTGGTCGAGCTTCTTCTCCGTGCTCCGGGCGTCGCCCCAGCTCGGGCGCACGTTCTCCGAGGCCGAGGAGGAGGAAGGCAATAATAACGTCGCGGTGCTGAGCCATGCGCTCTGGGTGCGCCGATTCGGCGCGGACCCGACAATCATTGGGCGCACGGTCCGGCTCAACAGCGTTCCCACGACGATCATTGGCGTCATGAGACCCGACTTCCGCTACCCGTCACGGGAGGTCGAGGTCTGGGTGCCGCTCGTGATCCCTCCGGGTGAGCTGGCGTTTCGAACCGCGGGGTCGTACAGCGCCGTGGCTCGGCTCAAACCCGGCGTCACGCTCGAGCAGGCGCGGGCCGACATGCGGAGGATCTCCGCGGAGCTTGCGCGCATATATCCGGACAACGCGCAGCTCGGCGTGGGGCTTGCGCCGCTCCTCGATGACATGGTCGGCGGCGTGCGACGGCCGCTCTACATCCTCCTCGGCGCCGTCGGCGCGATGCTTCTCATTGGCTGCGCCAACCTCACCAACCTTCTGCTCGCGCGAGGCGTCGGGAGGCGCCGAGAGCTCGCGGTGCGTACCGCGCTCGGTGCCTCACGCGGGCGGCTCATCGAGCAATCGATAAGCGAGCTGGTGCCGCTTCTCGTGCTGGGTGGTGCGCTCGGGCTGCTCATCGCCACGTGGGTGGTGCGCGGGCTCGTCCCCCTCTTGCCCGCCGACCTGCCGCGGGCCGAGTCCATCGAGATCAGTCTTCCGGTGCTCGGCTTCACCACGCTCGTCGTGGTCGTGGTCGCGATCCTCGTCACGATCTGGCCGGCGGTCGATGCGGCGAAGAGCAGCGTGAGCGTGGGCCTCGGAGAACTGTCACGCGGATCGACGTCCGGGCCGCGCCGCGCGCGCCTGCGCGACGCACTCGTCATCGGCCAGATCGCCGCGACGCTGATGCTGCTCGTCGGCGCGACGATCCTCATGCGGAGCTTCGTCGCCGTGAGTCAGGTGAGTCCCGGCTTCAACCCGGAGAACGTCCTGAGCGCACACGTGGCGATCCCGCGGTCCAAGTACCCGGAGGATGCGCAGGTCATTGCCTTCGAGACACGCCTGCTCGATCGCCTCGAGACGCTGCCGGGTGTTGAGGCCGTCGGGTTGGTGAACCGCCTGCCGTTAGGCGGTGGCAATCAAACCGGTGGACTCCAGGTCGAGGGGTCGGACCAGCGCTCGGAGTCGCCGAGCATCCAGACGCGATCGGTGTCACCCGACTACTTCCGCGCGCTCGAGATCCCTATGAAGGAAGGGCGCTCGTTCACGTCCTCGGATGGCGCCGATGCACCGACGGTCGCGATCATCGACGAGGAGCTCGCCGGCAGGTTGTTCCCCGGACTGAGCCCCATCGGCCGTCGCATCCGCGAAGGGACCCGGCCATGGAGCACGATCGTCGGCGTCGTCGGCCACATCCGGCACAGCGGCCTGGCCTCCGAGTCGGAGCCGCAGGTCTACTGGAACTATGCCCAGCGCCTCCAGGATCGCATGGCGATCGTCGTGAAGACGCGCGGCGAGCCGGCGGCGCTCACGCAGTCGATCGCCGCGGCGATTCGCGAGGTTGACCCCGAGCAGCCGATCTACGACGTCCGCACGCTCGACGAGGTCGTCGATCGCTCACTCGGTCAGCGCTGGTTCCAGATGATGCTGCTCGGCGTATTCGCGGCGATCTCGCTCCTGCTCGCGAGCATCGGCACCTATGGCGTGATCGCCTTCGGCGTCGGCCAACGCCTTCGCGAGTTCGGCGTGCGGATCGCGTTGGGCGCTCGACGACCTGACGTGATCGGGCTCGTCCTCCGGCGCGGCGGCGCGTTGTTCGCGCTCGGGGCCGCTGCCGGACTTATCCTGGCGCTGGTGACGGTGCGTGTGCTCTCGACGCTCGTGTACGGCGTGGCCCCGCGCGACACGCCGAGCTTCGTCGCGGCGACGCTCGTGCTGTTCGCCGTGAGCATGGCGGCCTGCTACATCCCGGCGCGGCGCGCGGCGCGGGTGGACCCGTCGGTCGCCCTCCGGAGCGAATAGCACCGCCTGCCTGCGCTTCGGCCTCAGGCTCCCCGCGGAGACGAGATGGAGAGCTTGTATCCGTCGAGGTCGAGGAGGCGGAACATCCGCACGCCCCACGGCATGTCGGCTGGTTCGGTGACCAGGGTGCCGCCGCGCGCCTTGATCCGATTCGCGACGTCGTCGATGCTCTCGGGCGTCGTGAACGACAGCGAGAACCCTTCGCCCTTCACGCGGTCCCAACCCCGTCCGCCGTCGTCCTGATTGAGCAGGATCCGCACGTCACCGGCCCGGAGCGCGACCGCGCGCAAGGTGCCATCGCGGACGTATTCCTGCTCGACGGTGAAGCCGACGACGTCGCGATACCACGCGACGCTGGCGGGCAGGTCCTTGGCTGTCAGCGAAACCCCGAGTCCGGTGGCCGTGAACGGGGTGCTGTCGGTAGCCGTGGTGTCACTATGGGCCGAAGGCGAGTTGACGGTCATCTCATCTCCTGAGAGGCTCTGATCGACGGGCGTCAGTTGCCCGCCAGAAGGTTCATATAGTAGTCGGCCAGGCCCCGTTACGACGACCGGGCATGTGAACACCATTGGAGAGGGTCCGATCCGATCGGTTCGGACGACGTTTCATCCGGATGCACCCAGTTTCTGGTCGCTTACCATCGCGATCCCGGTTACCGACCGGGTCGGCAACGACCAAAATCTCGAAAGTGGGGCGTTCATGATGTATAGAAAGCTGACTACCGCGGCCGTGGCGCTCGCCATCGCCCTGATCCATACCCCGGCGGCTGCACAGACCGTCACCCGTCCGAACCTGCACGCGAATCACGGGCACTCCGGCCACCACCCCGATCTCCACGTCAATCCAAGGTGGAAGGAGTGCTCCTTCCAGCTCCATCCCTCGCTGACCCAGACCGCCTGGCGCCAGTTCACCCGGGAAGCTGGCCTCGTCGCCTACTTTCGCCCGCTAACCGATGCGCAGCCGATGGGTAAGGGGAGTTTCGAGCTGTCCGTGGTCCAGTGGGAGACCGGCATCGATGACCACGACGCCGCGTGGAACGACACGTTCGTCCATCCCGACTCCGCGCATTGGCTGTTCGAGGGCGACGGACTGAAGTTCCCGGGTCTCATGGTCCGCGCGGGCGTCACGGACGACACGGATGTCGGCGTCTACTTCACGAAGAACCCCGGCGCGAACTACGGGTTCTACGCAGCGCAGGTCCAGCACGCCTTCGTCAACAACCCCGCCCGGAGCTGGTCGGCGGCAGCGCGCGTGAGCTTCGTGTCGATGTACGGGCCCGACGATCTCGACTTGAGAGTCTACGGCGTGGACGTGCTAGCGAGCCGGAGGTTCGCCCTGACGAAATGGGCGGCCGTGTCGCCCTACGTCGGGGGCTCCACGTATCTGTCGAGCTCCCACGAGAAGACATCGGCGGTGAATCTCGACGACGAACACGTCCTCGGCGCGCAGGCGATGGTTGGGGCGACGCTCCACGTGTCCAAGGCGCGACTCGGCGTGGAGTACAACGCGGCGAAGGTAAACTCGTTCTCGATCAAGGTGGGCATTGGGAGCTGACGAGCGGAAGGAACCGCGTCTCATGCTTGGCGTCGAGCTGTACGTCGAACGCCGCAACCTAACGTGAGGTGCCTGCATCCGGCCATTGGCGAACTCGCTCCCGAGCCGACATTCTCAGCGGCTCGAGGGCGAGCCCCCAATGCGGGCATTCGAGTGCACTCTCCTTGACAGCTTAGGAGTAATGCACGAGCTTCTCCTCAGCCGTTTAGGAGAGTGCTCACGGTGGTCCCACGAGGGATGTGATGTTCAGTGGAATCGGAGCGCGGTTTCGCTCGCTCTGGGGCGGCATCAGGCGGCGCGACCAGTTCGAGGCCGAGATGACGGAGGAGTTCCAGCACCACATGGACCTCCGCGCGGCCGACCTTGTCCGCTCCGGGCTCGTCCCTGCGGACGCCGCGCGCCGCGCACGTCACGAGTTCGGTCTGACGGAGCTCTACGCACAGAAAGCGCGCGCCTCCCGCGGGCTCCGCGAGGTCGACCGCATCCGCTTCTCGTGGCTCGACGTCAAGCTCGGCTTCCGGATGCTACGCCGCTACCCGGGGCTCACGCTCGTCGGCGGGTTCGCGATCGCGTTCGCCATCTGGGTGGGCGTTTCCGCGTTCGATTTCGTGCGCCAGATCGTCGACCCGACCCTCCCGCTGCGCGACGGAGACCGGATCGTCGCGCTCCGCCTCTGGAACACGGAGACCTCGCGCGCGGAGCACCGTGCGGCGTTCGACTTCGCCACGTGGCAGCGTCAGCTGCGCACGATCACCGACCTCGGTGCCCATCGCGTCGTTCGCCGCAACCTCGCGGCCGGCGACGGGCCCGGCGAGCCGGTGGACATCTCGGAGATCACCGCCAGCGCATTCCGCTTTGCCCCGCACGCGCCGATCCTCGGGCGTGCGCTCGTGGATGAAGACCAGCGTCCCGATGCGCCAGCCGTCGTGCTCCTGGGTTTCGATCTGTGGCGCTCGCGCTTCGCCAGCGACGCAAACGTCGTCGGCCGGACGGTGCGCATCGGCGGATCGCCGACAACCGTTGTCGGCATCATGCCGCGCGACTTCGGGTTCCCGGTCTCGAATCAGCTGTGGGTCCCGCTCAGGATCGACGGCACTACCATGCAGCCTGTCACAGGCCCGGGGATCCGCGTATTCGGTCGGCTCGCACCCGGCGTCACCATGGCCGAAGCGCAGGCGGAGCTGACGGCGCTCGGCGCGCGCCTCACGATCGCCCATCCCCTGACGCACGAGCGCTTGCGTCCACAGGTGATGCCTTACGCGAAGTCCGTCATCGACCTCAGCGGCGTGGAGGCCGCGTCGTTCCGGTCGGTGAACGTGTTCCTCGCGATGTTGTTGGCGCTCGTGTGCGGGAACGTGGCGCTCCTCATCTTCGCGCGCGCGGCGGCGCGCGAGGCCGAGATCGTCGTTCGCAGCGCGCTCGGCGCTGGCCGAGGCAGGATCATCGGGCAGTTCCTCGCGGAAGCGCTCGTACTCAGCGGACTCGCATCGATGATCGGGCTGGTGGCTGCGGGCAGCGGCCTCCGGTGGTTCATCGGTGTCATCCAGGGCGTGACCGGACCCGTCCCGTTCTGGTTCACCGGCCGGCTATCCCCGGGTACGATCGCCTACGCGCTAGGGCTCACGTTCCTGAGCACGGCGATCATCGGTGCGCTCCCCGCGCTCAAGGTGACACGCCGCCTGGCCGACCGACTGCGAGCGTCAAGCGCAGGCGGTGGCGGACCTTCCGTCGGTGGCGTCTGGACGCTGGTGATCGTTGCCCAGATCGCGATGACCATCGCGTTCCCGGTCATGACCTTCGCTATCCAGCGCGACTCGAGCCGGATCGAGTCGATGAACGTTGGGTTCCCGGACCACGAGTACCTGAGCGCCCGCCTCGTGATGGACGCGTTTGACCGAGATCCGTCAGCCTCCGACAACGAGACGGAGCGGGCGCGTTATGCGGCGGCGGTCGAGAAACTCGAAACGCTCCTGGCCGATGAGCCGCTCGTGAGCGGCGTGACGTTCGGTGATCTTCTACCGAGGATGTACCACCCGGCTCGGTTCGTGGAGCTGGATGAAGGCGGCGCCGCACCGCTGCACCCGGACTGGCCTGCCCATCGCGTGAGCGCCGCGAGCGTAGATCGCGATTTCTTCGATGTGCTCGGCGCGCCGATCCTGCACGGCCGCGGTTTCAACACGAGCGATCTGTCTCCCGATCGTCACGTGGCGATCGTGAACGAATCGTTCGTGCGCGTGGTGCTTGGCGGCCGAAATCCGATCGGCCGCCACGTCCGCTCCATGTCCACGCGACCGGGCGAAGCCATCAAGCCCGAGGAGGAGCGCGGGCCGTGGTACGAGGTCGTCGGCGTTGTGAAAGACCTCGGCATGGCGCCATACGACCCCAACAATCCGGCGTACGCGGGGTTCTACCTCCCGACCGATGCGGGACGCGGATATCCAGTGCGTCTGGCCATTCACGTAAAAGGTGACCCGTCAGCGTTCGCGGCGCGCCTCCGAGTCCTGGTGGAGCGGGTCGATCCGAGGTTAGGCGTGGACGAGGTGATGCCGCTCCACCAGGTTCGCGACGGCGAGCTCCGGTTCCTCGATTTCTGGCTCCAGGTGACGAGCGTCGTGTGCGCGATGGCACTTCTGTTGTCGCTAGCCGGGATCTACGCGGTGATGTCGTACACGGTCTCTCGCCGCACGCGCGAGATCGGCATCCGGATTGCCCTTGGTGCTGACCGACGCCGACTCGTCCTGTCGGTCTTCAGGGGCCCGCTGCGCCAGGTCGGACTCGGCGTAGTGGCCGGGGCGGTCCTCGTTGCCCTGCTGTCGTACATGATCCTCCGCGGCTCACTGTCCGTGACGCATGTCGGCGTGATGCTCGCCTACGCGGTGTTCATGTTGACGGTGTGCCTGATGGCGTGCGCCATACCGACGCGGCGGGCACTCTCCATCGAGCCCACGGAGGCCTTGCGGACGGAGTGAAGGCGTCCGATCCGATTGGTTCGGACGATCAGCCGACGGTTCGCCCTCACCAAGTGGGCGTCCGTCTCGCCCTATGTGGGGGAGTACAACGCGGCGAAGGGGAACTCGTTCTCGATCAAGGTGGGCATTGGGAGCTGACGAGCGCCTTGTCGGCGGCGGCTTCGGTTTGCAACGAAGCCGTCGCCGGAACACGCGAAATCGAGGAACGGAGGGACTGCGTCCCGCTGCTTAACGGGCGCGCGACACCACGGGGGAGTAGCCGATTCCGTCCGACCACGTCCCGGTGGGTGCCCAGCCGACGATCGCGCCGCGGTCGAGATCGATGGTGATGACGCGATTTCTCCCCTGCACCGTGACGAATGCGAATCGCTCGTCGAGGGAGATCGCCACGCCCTCAGGCGAGGGCGAACCCGGGACCTCGGCCGTCGCGACCAGACTGTCGCGCGGGACCGCGATCGCGTGCCGCTCCTTGCGAGTCGCGGCGTCGAACACACGAACGTTCGCCATCACCGGGTCCGTTATCACCGCGAGACGCCCGGTCCGGGAGATGGCAATGCGATACGGAAGGCCGAAGCCACGAATCGTGTCCGCGGCGGCTCCCGTCGCACTGGCCACGACGAGAACGACGCTGTCGCGGTTGCTGCCGGCCCAGACGGTCGCGCCATCGGGCGAGATCGCGATGCCCTCGGGCTGGCGGCCTACCGGGGTCACCTTCGGATCCTCGGCCGAGGACAGCGAGAGCAACGAGATGGTGTTGTCGGCGATGTTGGCCGTCACGACACGATCGCCGCGCGCCGAGACCGCGAGCATGTGGCTCGCACGCCCGTTCGTGGGAAGCGTCTTGACGACGGCTCCGCTCCTGACGTCGAGCACGAGCACCAACTTGCTCACCTCCGATGTCACTGCCAGCAGCGTGTCTCCCGGCAGAACGGCCATGCCATGCGGGCGCTGGTAGCCCTGAAGGTCGATCGTGCGGCTCACGGCCGCGCGGCCGACGTCGATGACTGTGATGCTGTTTCCCGGTTTGCCGCGCACGCCGTAATTCGACACGAACGCCAAACGGCCATCGTGCGAGATCGCCACCTCGTGCGGCCCTTCGCCTGTGGGAAGGGTGGCAACGACGCGACCGGACGCGGCGTCGAGCACGGTAACGGTGTTGTCGCTCATGTTGCTCACCACCAGCGTGCCCTGTGCACGGGCCGGTGACTGAGCGGTCACGGGCGCGGTCCACGGGACGAGCACGGTAGCGAGAGTCCAGCAGCGAATCCGGCGAAAACGCATATCGATCCTGGGTACTCGAGAGGGGCGTCGAACTGCTCGTTGAACGTCGCAACCTAAGGTGCGGTGCGTGACGTCCGCTATTGTCGAACTCCCTCGCGAGCGAGCTTGAGCGCCGTGGCGAGCGCATCCGCCGCCGGCACCTTCACGTCCGGCTCGACTCCCACGCCCTCCCAGTTCGTGCGCGTGATGGGATTGACCGCGCGAGCGAATGGCACGCCGATCATGAAGTGCTCGTCGATGCGATGCCCCGACACGGGGTGCGCACCGCCACCTGTCGTCTCGCCGATGATCGTCGCGCGCTTCAGGCTCTTGAGGTTGTACGAGAACTCCTCGGCGCCCGAGAACGTCCGGGCCGAGGTGAGCACGTAGACGGGCTTCTCGCCGCCGAACCGCCGCCCCGGGATGTCGTCGCGCGTCCAGAACTCCTCGGTCTTCCCGGTGTGCCGAGTCCAGAGGTCGTTGAGGTGCGTGCGCGTGGAGAAGAGATACGACGAGATGTAGGCGACCATGGCCGGCGAGCCGCCGCCGTTATCGCGCAGGTCGACGACGAGTGCGCGCGACCCGGCGACGAAGTTCATCGCCGCCGACGCCGTTGGCCCGCACATACCGACGTCGAAGAACCCGTTGAACTTCACGTAGCCGACGTTGCCGTCGAGCTGCTCGACTTTGACGAACCCGCAGTTGAACTCATCCATCTGTGCTCGCATGCGCGCGGAGTCCTCGGGCGACGGCGGAGGCGGTGTGACCGGCCGAGGTGGGATGGGGTTCGCGCTGTAGTTGACGCGCATGTGCCTGTCGCGACTGAGCTCGCCTACCTCGCGGTTCAGCTTGATGCCGAACGAGACGGCGTTCGTGTACGTGTCGTACTCGCCGCGTGCCGCCCGCTTGCGCAAGGAGTCCGCCATTCGCTTCGCCACTTCGGGGAAGACGTAGAACGAGTCGAGCTTCGCGATCGCCCCCTCGATGACCTTCGCGCGGCCCGCCGCGTCGATGCGCGCGGTCTCGAGACTCGCGTTAGGCCCGAGAGGGATCAGATACGACGACGTGATCCGTGGCGGGTCGGTAGGTGTCAGGTCGACTGCAGCATAATACGTCTGCGGCGTCTTCCGCTCCCTCGCGACGAACTCGATGCGCCGCGGCTCCGCACGCTCGATGGAGACGATGTCGAAGCCGCCGGCCTGGGTGCGGAACTGGACGGTGTTCTGTGCGACGCGCTCCGGTTGGTAACGGCGGTAGAAATCGAGGATGCGCAGGGTATCACCGCTCCCGAAGGCGTCGTACCACGCTTTGACCACGGCGCCGGCGGGCGTGTTCGGGAACGGCGGCGCGGCGGGGGATTGCGCGCCGAGGGTTGTCGCGGCCAGCGCAGAGCCGAGAAGCACGGTAAGCATGCGACCAGACATGCGACCTCCAGGGGAAAGGCCGGTGGTATTGAAACCTCGCCGCGCGGGAAGCCGTAGCGACGAGACCTCTTGTCTGGACAATCTATGCGCTTTCTTCGCACTACCCTTGGCGCCGCCCTCCTCATCCTGCCGGGCTCGCTCGCCGCACAGAAGCTCACTCCTGGTACGTGGACCGGTACGATCTCGCCGCCGAGCGGCGAAACGCTCGACGCGACGTTCGAAGTGCGCACGAGCGGCGATACGACGAAGATCACGCTGAAAGCCGCGCCCGGCACGTTCGAGGCGTCGGACGTCAAAGTCGAAGCGGATCGCATCCTTTTCACGTGGTCGCCGGGGACCACGGTCAACTGCACGCTGATGCTCCGCGACGACAAGAAGAGCTACTCGGGCAATTGCCTCGACGCGAGCGGCCGCCCGGGTGTGATCGTGATGACTCCGCCCAAGGCCTGACCCCAGGCCACTCGCGCTACCGGCGGCCTCGTAGCCGCGGCCATCCTGTGCGAGCGGGATGGCCGCGGACTCGTCGACCAGTCAGCGAGAATCACTGCCTCTTCACGTGATCGGCCCAACTCTTCGGTCCACTCTTCCCGTCGAGGAACGGGAGGATCGTGCGCGGAAAGTCGGGCGAGAGGAACATCTCGTAGTGCGTGACGTCGGGGATGATCGCAAGCCGGTTGCGCGACATGTGCTCGCGCTGCCACCCCGCGTCCTTGAGTCCGCCGCCTAACAGCTGATAGAACTGCACGATGTGCTCCGGGCGAACCATGTCTGCATCCCCGTATACGAGCATCACGGGCATGGAGAGCTTCTTCACATCCTCCGACCAGTCGTACGGGCGTCGCATGAGCTCTCCCATCCGGTCCAGTAGCCGAGGGAAATCTTTCGGGTCAGGCGCGACCGCGACGTACGACTTGTACATCGGCGTTTCCTTCATCTGCTCGGCGATCGCCGCACTCACTGCTGCCTGCTGCGGCAACATCTCCGGGAAGAATCCGTTCTGTGCGTACGGCGCCGACGCAACGACGAGTCGGCGTACTCTCGTGGGGTGCTGAATCGCGAGCCGCAGCCCCGCACCGCCCCCAAACGAATAGCCGGCGACGTCCACCTGCTTGTAACCGAGCCGGTCGAGCACGACCGCCAGGTCGTTCCCAATGTCCTTCAGGTCGATCGGTCGGTCGCCGAGCGTGGTCCGGCCATGTCCGTGGAGGTCGACCGCGATTACCTGGCGGGTCTTCGCGAGCGCCGGCAGCACGTTGCCGTCGAACATGTCGATCGAGCCGAGCCCGCCGTGCAGCAGGAGAAGCGGCTCGCCGGCGCCGTGTATCTCATAGTAGTAGTCGATGCCGTTTGCGCTCACGCGTCCACTCTTCGCGGGATCGGTCGCGGCGGTCGCTTGCGCCTCGGCAGTATGGATGGTGGCCGCAACCGTCAGCGCGGTCGCGAGCGTGAGGATGGCTGATCTCATCGTCATAGGACCTCCTGGCGTCCTCTTGCTTACGGTCGTGTCGGCAAGTTGTAGGTCTTCCTACCAACACGTCGAACGACCCGGGAGGAAATCGACATTGGTGGAACGCTTCGGAGAGGCAGTCCCCTCGGGCGGGTGGCGAAGTCGAGGAAGGCTGACGTGGTCACCGGACGGGGAGTTCCTGGCGTACGTGAAGCTGCATCCGAGCGATGGGGCCAACATCCTCTTCAGGGCGTTCAACACGGGACGCCCGAGCTGTGGCTTGCCGGCCTAGGCGCTGGGCGGAATCGCGTGGTCGCGGTAGCGATTCGCGAGAGGCGCCGGGCAGGCGGGGCGGCGCGCGATCCGCGCGCCGCCCCGTCACCTCATCGGACCCGCGTGAACCGCAGGTGCCTAACGCGCCCCGACTCGAGGACGAAGCCGGTGATGCGGCCTCTCGCGTCACGCTGCACCTCGATTACGGTGCCGCCACCGGTGAAGCCGTCCTTGTAGGTGGGCTCGAGGACGCCGATGCGCCGGTTGTTCACGTAGAAGACGAGCTCCCCCTTCTCGACCTTCCACGTGTGCGTCGCCTCCACCTCGTCGTTCCGGTAGTCGCCCGCGTACTCCGCGAGCTGCGCGGGCGTGAGAGCGGCGGTGTCGGCGCGCGTGTACGTTATTGGCTCCCCCGTGGTGCGGACTATCAGGCGAGACGGCGCCGGGACGTCGTCCTCGAAGCGGACCTCGGTCGTGGTCCCGATGCGGAATCGCCCGCCGTCGAGAGGCACCATTCGCTGGCGCTCGCCGCCGATCATGAACAGCGTGTCGCCCACGAGTCGCGTACGCCGAACCTCGCCGCGCTCGACGTTGCGCCACACGCCGGTGAGGCCGCGGAGAGTCGCCATGGGTACCTCGGCGCTCGGCGCACTGGCCAATGCCGCCGTCCATATCGCGGCGCTGTCCGGCTGCATCTTGTCGCCGAGGTAGATCCCCGCCACCTTGCGCGCGAGCGAGTCCGGGCCGGACGTCGTGAGGTTGCAGAACGTGGCGACGGCGAAGCGCTCGTCTGGGAAGCGGTAGAAGTGCGCGCGGTATCCTGCCCAGCTCCCGCCGTGCGACACGACGCGCAACCCGCGCAGCGTCCCGGCGTTGAGCCCCACCGCGTACGCCTGGGTCGGCCCCGACTTCGCCGGCGATCCATCGTTCAGCTTGGTCGCCGTCGTCATCGTCTCGATGATATCGCGCCCGCCGACGGTGCCCGAGTCGTAGTTGGCGAGCCAGCGGCCGAAGTCCTCGACCGTCGTGTGCACCGCGCCCGCGCCCATGATCGCGCCGTCGTACGGGGAGCGCGCGACGCGGAAGCCGCCCGAACGTGGGGCGTACCCCGTCGCGAGATTGGGGATCACCGTCGCGGCGTCGGCGAGGTAGCGCGTGTCGTGCATGCCTAACGGCTGGAAGATGCGCTCCTCGGCGAACTGGGCGAGCGTCTTGCCCGTGAGGCGGTAGACGATCTGCGCCGCAAGGATCCACCCTGAGTTCGTGTAGAGATAGCGCGCGCCGGGCTCGTAGTTCGGCTCGGCCGAGCGCGTGATGACGCGGAGGGCGTCGATCGTGTCGCCGCGGAACGTTCGGCCCGTCTGCCCCATCATTGTATAGAGGTCACGTAGCCCACTCGTCTGGCTCAGCGCGCGACGGATCGTGACCTTGTCTGCGTACGCGGGCATCTCGGGGATGTATTTCCGGATCGGGTCGTCGATCGAGAGCTTCCCCTCCTTCTGGAGCATGAGGATGGCCATCGCCGTGAACTGCTTCGAGATCGACCCGATGTCGAGCACGGACCGCGGCGAGAGCGCGACGCCGTGCTCGAGGCTCGCCATCCCGTAGCCACGCGCGTAGAGGACCTTGCCGTCCTGATAGACGCCGAGCGCGCAGCCGGGCGAGTCGGTGCGGTCGAAGCGCTGGAAGACGCTGTCGGCGCGGAGCGCGCGAGCGTCGCGACTACCGACGATGTGCTGGGCGTAAACCGCGCTGGTTGCGGTGGTGAGGGCGACGAGAACGGCGGCAGCGAAGACTGTGTGGCGGCGACTCATGGTGGCGACTCGAAGGGTACGGACGGGAGGCGGACGCGATGGACCGAAGATGGTGTCAGGGGCTCCCGACGCGCCAGCGTCGTGGCGATCCGCCGGCATGGCGAGCCCGGCCCGCACGTGACGCCGTTTGAGCTTCCAGCGAGCTGCTGCAGGCGCGAGGTAGCCAACAGGGCTCGGATCGAAGCCTTTCTCAACGTGCTGACACGTGAGGCGACGACACCCACTGACCTGTTCAACGTGGAGTTGGCGTCACCCGGCGCATACCCGCAAGCGGCGAGGATCAGCGATTGACCGGATACTCCTGCACCCAGTTGAACCCGCGCGAGATCAGGAAGAACGTGTTCAGGTCGCGCTGGGTCATCGCCATGCGCACCCGCTTGCCGTCGATGTCGCCCTCGACCGTGAGCTTCGTCGGGGTCGGTCGCTCGTAGGTCAACACGGGCTTCCACGTGCTGTCGCTCGCCTTCCGGAGCGCCAGGGTGCGTTTCACGGTGTCGATCGTGGCGCCGAACCGAGCGAACGACAGATCCATCTTCTGGAGCGTCATACCCGTCGGCGCCTGAAAGACAGCGTACCGATACCGCAACGAGTCAGTCGTGAGTGGCGGTCGGAGCGCCCCGTCGATCGACATCGAGTCCACGTTCCAGATGCCGTAGAGTGGCGACTTCGGCGCGCCCGGGCCGTACGTCCTATAACCCTCCATTCCGCCCCGGACCTGGAAGCCTAACGCCCAGAGGAGGAACGCCAGTTGTGCGATGATCCAAGCGTGATGTGAGCGTACACTCGACCCATAACGCGGAGCCGGCGCCGGCACGACCGGACGGTTGAGCACGAACCAGTTGATGAGCCGGCGCGTATCCGGCGCAATCAGTACGACCGACATCAACACCAGGTGAAACGCGAACAGCTTCACCGGCACGTCATACGTCATGTTGACCATGAACACGCCGAACGCCACGCCGAGCGTCACGAGGGCTCCGATCAGCGTCGTCCACGGCAGCAACAGCAGCAGACCGCCGAGCACCTCCGCCGCGCCGATGAATCGCTCGTATCCCGGTGCGGCACCGATCGAGTACCAGATCACGCCCATGGGTGAGAAATCGCCGAACGGTTCCAGCAGCCGGCTGAGGAACACTGTGGGCATCTGGAGGGGGAACACTTTCGCGAAGCCGTACGAGAACATCGTCGTGCCGAGGGCGACTCGGAGGAAGAGTCGAAACCATTTGTGGAGCCGCGGGTAGCTCGTGCGGCGCGCGACGATCGACCACACCACTGCGCCGAGCGTAGCGAGCAGCAGGCCGGTGAACGCGTAGGTCCAGTCGAACAGCGTGTCGCCGCTGCCGGTGGGGTGCACCGTGGGCCGGACGCCGAGCACGTTGTTTCCGACCCAGAGGACCAGAGCTCGCATCGGCAACTGCTCGGCGAGCACCGGCACGCGGAACCACGGATTGGGCAGCAGGCCGGCGAGCATCTGCGTCATGAGGACGTAGAGCCCGAAGTAGAGGACGCAGAACCGGAAGGCGATGCGGGTCGCGGGCGACCACGATGCTTCGGCATGGGGGGCGTGCCGGGACTGTTGCGGCGTCGGCGCGGTCGCCGGCGAACGCTCGACGACGGGTTCGGCGATGGCGGTCATGGCGTGTAGACGGTCGGAGGCTCCGGTTCGCTGGTGCGACCCGACAACCCTACGGCGCCACGCGGCGGTCCGCTATAGGGGCCCGACCAGCCCGACCAGACCAGTTTGCCGACTCGGCCGTGTCGCCTAACGCCTCGGCCGGCGGATCGCTCTCACCTTTCCGCTCTTTCCTCCCCCGCAGAAGAAGCGATCGCCGCCATCGGACTCGAGCCCCGACACACCGACGCCCGCCGGCATCTCGAGCCGCTCGAGGACCTCGCCCGTTCGTGGATCGATCCGCCTCACATCGCTCTCCTCACCTTCCCAGGTGGCGTGCCAGAGTTCGCCGTCCACCCACGTGACACCGGTGACGAAGCGGTTGGACTCGATGGTGCGCAGGATGTTCCCTGTGTCGGGATCGATCTCGAAAATCTTCCGGCTTCGATAGTGCCCCACCCAGAGGGTCCCTTCGGCCCACGCGAGTCCGGAGTCACCGCCGCCGCCGGGTGCGGGGATGGTGGCCAGCACGCGACCGGTCGTCGCGTCGATCTTCTGGATGCGATCTTCGGCGAGCTGATAGAAGTGCTGGCCGTCGAAGGCCGTTCCCGCATCCGCCGACACGTCGATCGCACGCTGGATCCTGCCGCTCGACGGATCGACGGCGGTCAGCTTGTCGCCCGACGCAAACCACACGTTCTGGCCGTCATACGTGACTCCATGGACGTGATCGGCGCCCGGGAAGGGCCCGTACTCGCGGATGATCTCGGCGGGTGATTGGCGCATGCATTCTCCTCTGTCATTCCGA
>DAINRQ010000078.1:23678-28701 GCA_036741775.1 Gemmatimonadaceae bacterium
CGTCGCTTCAGCAGGCGAACATCGTCCCGGTACTCGCGGCGGGCGAGACCGACGGCCTGCCGTACTACACGATGCCGTACGTCGAGGGCGAGAGCCTGCGCGCTCGGCTCGGACGCGGACCGCTCTCGGTCCTTGAAGCGGTGAGCATCCTCCGCGACGTCTCGCGCGCGCTCGCCTACGCGCACGAGCGTAACGTCGTCCACCGCGACATCAAGCCGGACAACGTGCTCCTGTCCGGGCACACGGCGGTCGTCACCGACTTCGGCATCGCAAAGGCGATCGCTGCCGCGTCCGAGGCGCCCGCGGGCGCAACGCTCACGCAGCTGGGCACGGCGGTCGGCACACCAGCGTACATGGCGCCCGAGCAGGCCGCCGGCGACCCCGCTACCGATCACCGCGCGGACATCTACGCCTTCGGCTGCCTGGCGTACGAGCTGCTCGCGGGGCAGCCGCCCTTCCCCGGGCTACCGCCACACAAGCTGCTCGTCGCTCACATGAGCGAAGCGCCGAAGCCGGTGGCCGAGCTTCGCCCCGATTGCCCGCCGGCGCTCGCCGCGCTCGTCATGCAGTGCCTGGCCAAGGATCCGGCATCACGCCCCTCGAGCGCCACCGACCTCCTCGGCCGACTCGACGCCGTCGCGTCGCCCTCCGCGCCTAACGCCGCGATGCCGCAGATCCTCCTCGGCGGCCGCCCGATGCTCTGGCGCGCGCTCGGGGTGTATGCCGCCGCGTTCGCCGTCGTCGCGATCGTCGCGCGGGCAGCCATCATCGCGATCGGACTTCCCGACTGGGTGTTCCCCGGCGCGCTCGCGGTCATGGCGCTCGGGCTGCCCGTGATCCTGTTCACGGCGTACACGCACTACGTCTCGCATCGCATCGCGACGGCGACACCGACGTTCACGCCCGGCGGTACGCCGTCGCTCGCGAGCGCACACGGGACGATGGCGGCGCTCGCAGTGAAGGCGAGCCCGCACGTCTCGTGGAAGCGTACGACACGCGGCGGCATCTTCGCCGTCGGCGCGTTCGTGGTGCTCGTCGCCGGGTACATGATCCTCCGTGCGCTCGGCATCGGACCGGCCGGGTCACTCCTCGCGTCCGGAAAGCTGTCGGCGAGCGACAAGGTGCTCGTGGCTGCGTTCGACGCCCCCGGTGCCGACTCGTCGCTCGGGCCAACGATCGCCGAGGCAGTGCGGACGAACCTGTCGCAGAGCCGTGCCGTGCACCTCGTGCCGACAAGCGCCGTCGTCGCGGCGCTCGAGCAGATGCAGCGGCCGGCGACGGACCGCGTGGACTTCGCAACGGCGCGCGAGGTCGCGCAACGCGCCGGCGCTAAGGCGGTCATTACGGGGAGCCTGGTACCCGCAAGCGGCGGGTACATCGTGACGGCGCGCCTGGTGGCCGCCGAGTCGGGGAATGAGCTCGCATCATTTCGAGAATCGGCGAAGGATGTAGGCGACCTCATCGCCACGGTAGACCGACTCACGAAAGAGCTCCGCGGAAAGATCGGCGAGTCACTCAAAACGGTGCGCGACGCGCCACGCCTCGACCAGGTGACGACTGCGTCGTTAGGCGCGCTGCGCAGCTATGCCGCCGGTCTGCGCGCGCTGGACGTTCAGGGCGATCCCGTGTCGGCGGGCCAGTACTTCAAGGAGGCCATCAGGCAGGACAGTACGTTCGCGATGGCGTACCTGCAGCTCGCGTACGCACTGATGTCGACAACCGGCTACACCGGATTATCGGAGATCAGGGCGGCGGTCACATCGGCCTTCGAGCTGCGCGACCGGCTCCCGGAGCGAGAGCGGTACAACGTCGAGGGCGCATACTACCTCGACGTTCTCCCGGATCGCAGAAAGGCGATCCCTGCACTTCGGCGCGCGGTGGAGCTCGACTCCACGAACCTGGACGCCGTCAACACGCTAGCCATCACGCTCCACGGGGCGCGCGATTTCCCTGGAGCCGAGCGCGCGTTCCAGCTGGCCCTCGCGGCAGACTCCGGGAACGGAACGGTCCTCGCCAACCTGACGAGCTTGTATACGAGTATGGGGCGATATGCGTCGGCCGATTCCCTGGTAGCGGTAATGTCCAGCAGGACCGCCTCGTTCTCGACCGCGCAAACCCGCCTGAGCACACTCTGGGCGCGGGGAGATTACGACGGCTTCGAACAACTCGCGCGCACGCACGCGGACACCGCGCGGCCCAGCCGCGCTCTCGTCGCGCAGATCGCTCTCACCGACGTCGCCGCCCTACGCGGCCGCCTACGTGAGGCGGAACGTCGGTTCGCGCAGGCGAAAGAGGCGCGAGTTCGCGCGTTGGGCGACACGCTACCCCCGTACATTGTCGCATTTTTCCGCGCGATTCTCGACGGCGAGCTCCGGGGCGACGTGCGGCGCGGTCTCGCGACACTCGACGCCGCGCTGCGCGCGACGCCCCCGGAATCGCTCGCTCTCGACTTCGACCGAAGGCAATATCTCGCGTGGGGGTACGCACGTCTCGGCGAGCCGGCGAAGGCGCGCGAATTGTTGGAGCGGCGCGAACCGCGCCTGAGTGCACTGGATCGCCAACAAGAGGCTGCCTTTATCGCGCGTATTCGCGGATCCATCGCGTTGGCCGAGGGGAAGACTGATAGCGCGATTGCGTATTTCCGACGTGGTGACGCCGACGCGGACGGGTTACCTGCGGTGGACTGCCCGGCTTGCGCACCGCTCTTCATCGGCCTCTCGTTCGACCGTGCTGGCATGGCCGACTCGGCTCGCATGTATCTGACACAATACGTCGAAATGGGAGGCGGCACCCCGCGCGCTCTCGTCGATAAGTATTGGTTCGCGCCGGCGCTCTTCCGACTGGGCGAGCTGTACGAGAATGCGCGAGACACAAAGCGCGCGACTGACTACTACGGCCGCTTCATCGATCTCTGGAAGGACGCCGATCCTGACCTCCAGCCGCGTGTGAGTGAAGCACGGTCACGGATCGACCGCCTGAATCGCGCGAATCGCTGACGGAGACGTTCAGGCGAGCACGGACTGCCACTCAATCGA
Source organism: Gemmatimonadaceae bacterium (assembly GCA_036741775.1). GTDB lineage: Bacteria > Gemmatimonadota > Gemmatimonadetes > Gemmatimonadales > Gemmatimonadaceae > JAJKIV01. Next base: position 26,714 of record DAINRQ010000078.1, read on the forward strand.
TCGGGAGTGGCGCCGGGAGTAACAACGTCGTCGTGAACCCCGGCATCGGCGGGGTCGTCCACCGCCGCGCCCGCCCGCGACCGAACGCCTGCACCTTCCCCGCCGCCGCGAGCGAGTCGAGCGCGCGCTGCACCGTCCGTTGACTCGCTCCGAGCGCGAGCGCGAGTGCAGAGCTCGACCACGACTCACCATCAGCGAGGAACGCGAGCACGTCGGCGTGCTCGCCGTCGACCGGCCGCGCGAGCACGACGACCTCGCGTGCACGCCGGGGCACCAGCGCAAACCCGCGCTTCGTCGCGGTTACCTCGGCGAGCGGCTCGAGCTTGCCGCGAAGCCGCGTGAGCTCGACTCTGAGCCGGGCGCGATGCGACTCGTCGGTGAACTTCGACCCGAACGCGCTCGCGATGAGACCGTCTCTCGGTGCGTCTCCTGGCCACGCTTCGCCCAGCGTGCGTGCGAGCGCGAACAGGACCGGCCGCCCGGCGAGCGAGACGACTGTCCGTGCACTCCGCACGGCGTGACGGGTCGCGTCGATGATCAGTTCCTTCGACGCGAGCAGCGCCTCGACTTCGTCGAGCAGGAGGAGCCGCTCCTCGCCCTTCGCAATCAGGCGGGCAGCGGGAGTATCGAGGACGTGGAACGCGGTCTCGACTTCCGCCACCAGCGCGGGGATCCGGGCGTCGCCAGCCGCGCGTCTTGCCCTGACGAGTGCCGACCGGGCTTCCCTCGCCCGCACTCGCCGCACGGCTATGCCAGCGACCACCAGCTCGTGCGTCGTCCGCAAGGCGGGCGGCAGCGCCGCGGGGTCCGGCACGAGCAGGGCCTCGGCCTCATCGAGCCGCCCGATCAATAGAAGGCGCCGGACCTCGAGATACCGGGCATGCGCGGCGTTCACGCGATCGCCATGAGCTTCGAGCGTCGCGTGAGCCGAGTCGAGCGATTTTCCCGGCCAGGTCAGGTCGCGCGAGACGAGGGCGATCTCCGCTTCAGCGACCACGCATCGGGCCCGGGCCACGGCCTCGCGCGGTCCGAACGCGCGGGCAGCGCTTCGCAGTAGCGTCCTCGCGCGGACGAAATCGCCAAGCTGCGCCATCGCGATCCCGCGAAGCGCGAGCGCGGGCGCGTCATCGCGCAGGGCGACGCGCTTCAGCGCACCGATGGGATCGCCCGCCGCAAGCGCGCGCGCCGCGGCGGTGATCAGCGAGTCCATGAACCCGAGGAGAATCGCGTCACACTTGTCACTCACACCCTCTCGACGTGCCGACCTAAATCTGTCTCACACCGGCAATCGCCGGGACACCAACCGATGGAGACCAGGCAATGCGCACCAAATCGATGGTGGCAGTACTCGCACTCACGATCTTCCCGGGGATGGCACTTCGGAGCCAGTCGCCTAACAGCTCGAGCGACACCTCGATCGAGCAGATGCCGGAGCAGCTCGAGACACGGTGGGCGCTCAGCGCGTTACCGCCGGCGCTGCGCGACGAGGCGACCGTCCTCGCGCTCGACCCCGCGAAGGGCTACCGGCTGGCTCGGCAGGGAACGAACGGTTTGACCTGCATTGTCGAGCGGACGGCGTGGGAGCTGGTCGACTTCCGCAACGACATCTACATCCCGCTCTGCTACGACGCCGCGGGCGCGAAAACACTTCTGCGGGTGAAGATGGACGCCGCGGCGCTTCGCGCGCAGGGCATGGGCCCCGAAGCGCTGAAAGCCGAGATCGAGCGCCGATACGAGAGCAAGGTCTACAATGCTCCAGAGCGACCGGGTATCTCGTACATGATCTCGCCGGTCTTTCGCACGATCGGACCGCCGGACCTGAAGGTCCACACCATGGCCATGCCACACCTGATGTTCTACGCGCCGTTCGTGACGAACGAGGACATCGCCGCGGCTCCCGATCTCGCTGATCCGTCCACCCTTCAGTACCCGTTCATCGACAGGCAGGGCATCGACCAGCAGAGCGTCATGATCCAGATGGTCGGCGA
>DAINRQ010000079.1:0-27776 GCA_036741775.1 Gemmatimonadaceae bacterium
CGCTGGACGCAGGAGCTGCTCTACGGCATGCTGCGCCGGCGCGCGTGGCTCGACGTCGCGCTCTCGGAGCGTGTGCGCGGGGGGCTCGCCCGCCTCGATCCCGACCTCACCGACATCCTGCGGCTCGGCGTGTACCAGCTGCTGTTCATGCGCAGCGTGCCGCCGTACGCCGCCATCGCGCAATCGGTGGAGCTCGCGAAGCGCCGTCACGGGCTCGGGGCGAGCAAGCTGGTGAACGCCGTGCTCCGCCGCGTCGATCGCGAGCGCGAGGCGATTCCCTTCCCGCCAATACCTGGGGCTGATGCCGGGGCGCCGCGGCCGGACCCGATCGACGCGCTCGCCCTCACCTACTCGCACCCGCGATGGCTCGTCGCGCGCTGGGTCGCGCGCTGGGGCGCCGAGGATACCGAGCGGCTTCTCGCGGCGAACAACGCCGAGGCGCCGATCATCGTCCGGCCGTTTGGCGTGGTACGCGAACAGCTCGAGGCCATGCTGGAGAGCGCCGGCGTGCACGTCGAGGATGTCCCGCTGGTGCGTGACAGCATTCGCGTGACCGGGCACGTCTCCCTCGCAGAGCTCGGGGCGTACCGTCAGGGGCTGTTCTTCGTCCAGGACCCCGGCGCGACGCTGGTCACGAGCTACGCGGCCATCGAGCCCGGCAGCACTGTGGCCGACCTGTGCGCCGCGCCGGGCGGGAAGACGCTGGAGCTGTCGCGAACCGCCAGCACGGTGATCGCCGCCGACCGCTCGTTCTCGCGCCTAACGCGGATGATCACGAACTTCCGTCGCGTCGAGGCCCGCGGCATCCACGCCCTGGTGGCCGATGCCCGCGAGCCGGCGATCGCGCCGCTCGATGCCGTGCTGATCGACGTGCCATGCACGGGAACCGGAACGTTCCGGCGTCACCCGGACGCGCGATGGCGGCTCAAGGTGTCGGACCTCGCCGTCATGGGAGCGTTGCAGCGCTCGATCATTCGCGCCGCGGCCACGGTCGTCCGGCCCGGTGGGTTGTTGATCTACAGCACCTGCTCGCTCGAGCCGGAAGAGAACGACGCGCAGGTCGAGAGTTTCCTCGCCGAGAATCCCGAGTGGGTACTCGAGCCGCCGCCTGATGGCGCGGTGCCTCCGGCGGTTCTGGACGCCGGGCGGCTCCGCGTTCTCCCGCAGCGGCACGCGACGGATGGTGCGTTCGCGGCTCGGCTCCGGAGGACGCGCGGGTGAACTGGCGCGCCGCGTCGCGCCGTGTCTTCCCGTACGCCGTCGTCGCCGCAGGGGGCTTCCTCCTCGCGTATCTCGTCGTCGCGTTCCTCATCTTTCCACCCGAGATCGTCCCCGATGACGCGAAGGTGCCGCAGGTCGTCGGTCTCATGTACGATGACGCCGTCACGCGCCTCGAGGCGGCCGGCTTCAAGGCGCGAACAGGCGAGGAACGGTTCGTCGAGCTGGCGCCGAAGATGACGGTCCTCGGCCAAACACCGCCGCCGGGGTCGACCGAGCCACGAGGCGCGGAGATCGTGCTCGACATCAGCGCCGGCCAGCGCCAGCTCGAGGTGCCGCCCGTCGTGGGGCTCACCCAGACGCTCGCACAGGAAGCGATCGAACGAGCCGGCCTCGAGGTCGGTGACGTTCGCTTCCAGGAAAGTCAATCGGCGCGCGGGGCAGTGCTCGAGACCTATCCGTCGAGTGGTCAGCGAGTGTCACTTTCGACGAAGGTCGACATCGTCGTCAGCAGCGGACCGCCGGCCGTCGAGGTGCCGGACGTCGTCGGTCAGGCGTACGCAACCGCGAGAACCCTGCTGCAGCAGGTCGGCTTGCAGGTCGGCGACGTCACCGTCGATTCGCTCTCGACATCGATACCGAGCACGGTCATCTCGCAGACGCCGGCCGCCGGCAGCCGAGCCATCCCGGGCTCGCGCATTACGTTGACGATCGCGCCATGATCGGCTCACGCGCCCGCATCGCTCCGTCGATCCTGAGCGCCGACTTCTCTCGGCTCGCGGACGAGATCGCCCGCTGCGAGGCGGGCGGCGCCGACCTGATTCACATCGATGTGATGGATGGCTGTTTCGTTCCGAACCTCACGTTCGGTACGAAGATCATCGAGACGGTCCGGCGGCTCACCGCGCTGCCGCTCGACGTGCACCTCATGGTCGTCCAGCCGGAGAAATACTTCGACGATTTCGCGCGCGCGGGCGCCAACGGGCTTACCATTCACGCCGAGGTCGCCCCGCACCTCCACCGCCAGCTCTACCGCATCCGTGAGCTCGGATGTCTGGCCGGCGTTGCGCTCAATCCGTCGACGCCGCTGGATATGGTTGGGGAAGTCGCGGGCGACCTGGACCTTCTGCTGATCATGACGGTAAATCCAGGGTTCGGCGGGCAGACGTTCATCGGCGCGATGCTCGACAAGGTTCGCCGCGCACGCGCGCTGCTCGAGGCGGCGCGGAGCGGGGCGATGCTCGAGGTCGACGGCGGAATCGCGCGTGACACCATTGGTGACTGCTGGCGCGCGGGGGCTGACACGTTCGTCGCCGGCAATGCCATCTTCTCCGCGCATGATCCCGTCGGCGAGATCGGCGAGCTGCGTGGACGATGCGGGGTGAGTGTATGACGGTTCGACAACAGTGGGCATTCGTAGGGATCGTGGTGCTGCTGCTCGGCGGCGGCCTCCTCGCGGGCACGCGCATCCTCGGGGATGAGCTCTTTCCGATCACCGCCGGGTCGAAGGCGCCGGACTTCAAGGCGACGACGGTCGATGGTGTGCCAGTCACCAGGACCATCGCGGATTACAAGGGCGATGTGGTGCTCCTGAACATCTGGGCGACCTGGTGTCTGCCGTGTCGTACCGAGATGCCGAGCATGCAGGCACTGCACGACCGGTTCGCCTCGAAGGGACTCAAGGTGGTCGCCGTGAGTGTCGACAATCCCGGCACCACCCAGGAGATCCAGCAGTTCCGCGACGAGTACGGGCTCACGTTCGATATCCTCCACGACGCGTCGGGCGCGATCAAGCGGGACTATCAGACGACGGGCGTACCCGAGACGTTCGTCATCGGTCGTGACGGGGTCATTCGGAAAAAGGTGATCGCGGCGGCGGACTGGGACTCGCCGGCGAACCGCGCGTTGTTCGCGCAGCTGCTTGGCGTCCCCGAATCCGCGAGCAACGCCGGAGCCGATTCAGCCGGCGGGGCGGCGGTCCCCGTGCGGCCCTAGATGGCTGGCCGCGACGATGATCGCTCCGCCCTGGGCGCCACGATCCGGCGGCATCTTCGCGCGGCGTTCACGGAACGGCTCGGGTACAAGGCGGCGGCGCTCTTCTTCGCGGTCGTGCTGTGGCTCGTCGTGAGCGCCGAGGAACCGTCGGAGGAGCTCGTTCCGGTTCGGCTCGAGACAGCGCACGATTCGGCGCGAGTGCTCGTCGGCAGCCGGCCGGCTATCCGCGCCCTCGTCGCCGGCCGTGCCCGTGACCTGATCAAGCTCTACGACACTCCGCCGGTCGTGCGGAGGCGGATTGGCGACCACGATCCGGATACCGTGGCCGTCGTGCTGACACCGGACGACGTATTCGTCCCGCCCGATGTAGAGGCCATCGTGCGCGACGTTCAGCCGCGCAGCTTCGTGCTCGTCTTCGACGTCACGACAAGCCGACTGGTGCCGGTCAAGAACGAGGTGCGCGTGGTGCCCGACACGGGCGGCGGGCCGCGCTCGAGCCCCGTGGTGAAGATTCGCCCCGAGAGCGTGACCATTACGGGCCCGCGGCGGTTGGTCTCGAGGGTATCGTCGGTCAGCACGATGGAGCACACCGTGGCGGTGGGCGACAGCGCGGAGTTCGTCGTCCCCCTCGACACGACGAAGCTCGCGCGATCCGTGCGCGTTCGCCCGCCTGAGGTACGGCTCTCCGTGGTCCGTCCCGCGATCGGGCGCCCGCGCACGTCCGCACAGACGGCGCAGACCCCGGAATGACGCCCGCGGCATGACGCTGGTCCTCGGTATCGAGACGTCGTGCGACGAGACGTCGGCGGCGGTGCTCACGGGCGAGGGCGACGATCCGACGCTCGCGTCGCTCGTGATCCTCTCGCAGGACGTGCATCGCGTGTTCGGCGGGGTCGTCCCGGAGCTCGCGTCGCGCGCGCATCTGACGTCCATCGTCCCGGTGGCCGAGCGAGCGCTCGCGGATGCGGACGTGTCGTTAGGCGACATCGATGCCGTGGCGGTCACGCACGGCCCCGGGCTCGTCGGCGCCTTGCTCGTCGGCGTGTCGTTCGGGAAGGCCCTCGCGCACGGAACCGGCGCGGCACTCGTCGGGGTGCACCACATGGAGGGGCACCTGTTCGCGACGTCCCTCGAGCACCCGGATGCGGTGCCCCCGTTTACGGCGCTGCTCGTGTCGGGGGGCCATACGCTGCTCATTGACGTCGAGGGCTGGGGCTCGTACCGGCTGCTCGGCGCGACCCGCGATGATGCCGCGGGGGAAGCGTTCGACAAGGTGGCGAAGCTCCTGGGCCTGCCGTACCCGGGCGGCCGCCACGTCGAGCGACTTGCGGGAGAAGCGAGCGCCGATGACGCGCGGCGCTTTCGCTTCACGAAGCCGATGGTGCGCGGTGACCAACAGCTCGGCGACGCCGACTACTTCGACGTGTCGTTCAGCGGACTGAAGACGGCGGTGTTGCACGCCGTGCGTGGGACGAGCGACCTGGATCGAGACCGTGCCGCGATCGCGCGAGCCTTCCAGGACGCGATCATCGGCTCGCTCGTGGAGAAGACCGCGCGCGCGGCACGCGCATATGCCAGAACACGCGTCGTGCTCGGCGGCGGTGTAGCCTGCAACAAGGCGCTCGTGGCCGCGATGCGAGAGCGATTGGATCCGGCCGGCGTGTCGGTCTACGCACCCACGCCGCGGCTCGCAACGGACAACGCCGCGATGATCGCGCGGGCGGGACTCTTCCACTTCGAGCGGGGCGTACGAGATTCCCTGAATCTCAACGCCTATGCAGCGATCGACATTCCCGGAATCGTCAGTCTTACGACCCCCTCCCCATGAACGGCGCCACCGTAGTCAACCCGTTCGTCATCGACATCGGGCCACTCTCGCTGACCGGCTTCGGTCTGGCCGTGCTCGCGGCGTTCGCGATCTCGCAGATCATCGCACAGCGCGAGCTCACGCGACGTGGGCACGACGCGACCGCCATACCCGATCTCATCCTGGCTGCCGTCCTTGGTACGCTCGTTGGCGGGAAGCTGTACTACACGCTCTTCATCACGCAGGACATCCGCGACTTCTTCAGCCGCGCGGGATTCGTCTTTTGGGGCGGGTTCATTGGCTCGGTCATCGCCTGCTACGTCACCATCAAGATGAAGAAGCTGAACTTCATCCGGATCAGCGACGTGGCCGGGATCTGCATCGCGGCGGGGTACTCCGTGGGGCGCACCGGGTGCTGGGCGGTGGGCGACGACTACGGACGCCCCTGGGACGGGCCGCTCGCCGTAACGTTCCCCGAGGGCGCACCTCCGTCCACGGTCCGGAACATGGAGGAGCTGTTCGGTATACCCATCGCGCCCGGGGCTGACCCGAACGCCGTGGTGTCAGTACATCCGACCCAGCTCTACGAGACGGTGCTGGGCTTTGTGATGTTCGCGGTTCTCTGGCGTCTCCGCAGTCACAAACACGCCGAAGGGTGGCTGTTCGGCCTGTACCTGGTCCTTGCGGGAGTGGAGCGGTTCTTCGTGGAGTTCCTGCGCGCGAAGGATGACCGGTTTTTCGGCCCCCTCACCGCGGCGCAGGTCATCGCCCTCACGCTCACGGCGTTAGGCGGCGTCTGGATGGCAATGCGGTGGAACGTGGGGCCCGGCAAGCCGGGAATTTTTGCTACATCACGGGCGAGCGCAGCTGTGGCGCGTTGAGCGCGGGCAGGCTATCGCACGGCGTCCCGTCTCACCCTACTTCGATTCCTGAAGCTCCGCTTCGGCCTTGGCGTCCTGGACCTCGCCGTCGGTCTCGAGCCGAGAAAGCTTGGCCTCGAGCTCCCTCACCCGCAGGGCGAGGTCCTCGACCCGCTGCTCCACCTGCGGGGTCGTCGTCACCGGCTCGATCGTCGGCAACGCGACGGCGCGGTGCGGCCAGAACGTCTTCACCAGCGCGATGATGAACAGCACGACCAGGAGCGCCTGCGCGAGCAATGTCTCGACGCTCGGGAAGATCCCCAGCGCCTCGATGTGCGGGAAGCCTGGAATCACCGTGATGGACACGACGTTCCCTTCCTGGAGCTCACGGATTCCCTTCCCCATGAACACGAACGCCATGTAGTACAGGAGCACGCTCGTGGTCGCGAAGAACGGCCGGAGAGGAATCCGCACGCCGAAGCGGTAGAAGAGCGTGAAGATCACCGCGAGCACCGCCGCACCCACGACGATGCCGAGCGAGATCGGGAGCCCGTTCCCCTGTCCTTCGTTGAAGAGCGCCTGGTAGAACAGCGCGGTTTCTGCGCCCTCGCGGTACACGGCGAGGAACGCCACGAACGTCAGCGCCTTTCCGCCGCCATGTTCGAGCGCCGCGTTCACCTTCCCGCGAATGAACTGCTGCCACTTGGCCGCCTCGACCTTCGAGATGAGCCAGTAGCTCACCGAGAACAGCACGGCGACTGCGATCAGCATCGTCGCGCCTTCGATGACTTCGCGAGTCGCGGGGAGTGCGCGGAGGACGGTCGTGAGAATGACCGCCGTAGCGGCACTCGCCACGAGCGCAGCTCCCACCCCGATCCAGATCGATTTCAGTCGCTCGCGGTTGCCCGTCTTGAGGAGGAAAGCCACCACCGCGCCGATCACGAGGATCGCCTCGAAGCCCTCGCGCAGGATGATGAGGAACGAGGCGAAGAAGGCCCCCCAGCCACTCCCCGTCGGCCGGGTGAGCTCGAGGATGTTCGGCATACCGGCGGCAATCGCGTCGCGCGACTGCTCCGCCCGCCGCACGTTCCCGGCCTTCACGGCACCCTTGAAGTCGGCGAACTGGCGCTCGAGGTTCGCGACGAGCCCCGGCCTCTTCGCGCGTGCGGGGGTCTCGAGCGGTTCGAACGCGATGTACGCGTCGAATGCGCGGTCGTTCGCGTCCGACGTTCGGCCGGCGCGCGCGTCGATGAGCGCCTCGTCGAGTAATGCCATCACCGTGCGGGACACTTCGACGCCATCGCGCCGCTCCGATCCCGCCAGATCACCCTGGGGTGGCGCTTTCTCGGCAAGCGTGCGTACGTAGGCGACCATCGACGTGACGTCCGCGTCGGTCAGGTCGCGGGACGGCGGCATCGCCGTGCCGGGCGCACCGCTGCGGATCGCTTCCGCGATCTGCGCATCGCTCCGCTCGGCCTGCCACGCGAACGATGCCAGCTCGGGCGGGAGCTTCGAGAGCGCCGCGGCCGCGGGACCGTCGTCCGTTCCGGTAGCACCGTGGCAGGTAAGGCACCGCTGCGTGTAGAGCCCTTCGCCCTCGGCGATCTCTCGCGGCGACGTACGCAGCGAGTTGAGGTAGGCCACCACGTTCCACCGCTCGTCCGCCGTGAGTCGCTCGGCCCAACCGGCCATCGGCGTTCCGGCGATACCGACCGACACGATCCGGTACATCAACGCCGGCGACACGTCGTGCATTGCGTCACGCATCCCCACAGCGGGGGGCGGGGGGTTCATGCCGGCCGCGGCGAGACCATCGCCGCGGCCGAGGTCGCCGTGGCACGACGCGCAGTTGCGATCGTAGATCGCTTTCCCCTGAGCCAGGTCGATGGCTTTCGTGGGAAGATCGAGCGCGCCCTCGGTGCCCAGCGCCGCCGAGAATCGCTGGTGCAACGCGGTGAGCTCCGTCGGCGGGCGCTTGGCGACCACGGCGATCGTGAGCGAGTCGAGCACCGCCTGCACGGCGGCGACGCGCTCACCGCTGAGCCGAGCCGCGACTTCCTTCGCGTCCTTCAGGAAGGAGACCGCCTCTTCGTACTCGATGTCGGAGATGAGCCGGCCGTTCGCGTCGATGGCCTTGCCATACTCCTCCACCGCGACGCCGACGATACTCGAAAGACGCTTCGCCGGGCCCTCCTGGGCCGGAAGCGTGGGGAATGCGGATAGGGTCAACAGCGCGGCGACCGCGGCGCTGAGAACGGCTCGCGAGTTCATTCCGAACGAAATTATCGGAGATAATTGAAGTGCGCTAGTCAGTGCCCTGTACGGACTTGGGGATCTCGGTCTCGAGCACCACGACGGCACCCGCGGTGGTCGCGCTGTGAGTCAGGGTCACCCAGACCGTGGTGATACCGAGCTCCGCCGCGCGCTCTGCAGCCCGGCCGTGGAAATTAAGGGTCGGACGCGAGTCACCGCGAACGACCTCGATCTCCTTCCAGCCAATCGCCCGAGCCAGGGAGTTCCCGGCAAGCGCCTTGAACGCCGCCTCCTTGGCGGCGAGTCGCGCGGCGAGGTGCTGGGCGGGCAGCGCACGCGAGAGCGCGTACGCCACTTCGTCGGGTGTGAACAGGCGTCGAAGGGCGCGTTCGCCCTTGGCGTCGAGCAGTCGATCCACGCGCGCGATGTCGACGAGGTCGATGCCGACACCCGCGATCACGTGGCGGCTCCGGCGACGAGCACGTGTTGGAGCGCCGACGCGGTAATCGCCGTGAGTCCGTACGCGCGCCGCCAGAAGCGGCGTCGTGGTGGCGCGGGCACGGTGGCGGTCAGGGCGGGCAACGACGCCACCCAGCACCGGTCAGCCTCCTCGAACACGCGCTGGACTGCCCACGTCCACTCGCGCCACCGCGCGAGCCGCACGTCGTTGGCGCTCTCGCGCACTCGCGTGACGGCCTCGCCTAGCGAGGACAGTGTCTCGACGAGCCGTTCCGCGTGCTCGAGCAGCTCGGCCTCCAGAGCTCGACGGTCAGGGGGGCTGGTCGGATACCGTTCCGCGGCGAACTCGCTCAGCACGCTCGTGAGTGCCTGCGTGAGGCGATGCGGATCGAACGCGACGAGGCGCGACTCCACTTCGGCGAACCCTTCCGCCGCGCGCCGCGCCGCCAGCAGGCCGCCAAAAAAACGGTCGTGATCGGCGCCCGGGTGGCCGCGTCGTGACCCGAGGCTGTGCATCGTGCGTGTGAGCTCGGGCAGCGCGAGCGCCGACGTCACGATTTGCCTGCCGAGTGGCTGCAGCCCGGCGTGGCCGCTCAGCGCAATCGCGTCACGGGCGATGTGGATCGTGAGCCGTGGGGCGTCCCACACCACGCCGTCCATACGGTCGATTCGGAGCGCGTGCTCACGGTCGTCGATCGCGATGGACACGACGTTGTCCACGAGTCGTACCGATCCGTCAGCATCGATGTCCGCGCCACGCACGCTGCCCTGGACGCGCACTGGAATGCGAACCGTGTCAGCCATGTAATCGCTCCGAGCCAGCCGCGTCAGGCGTCATCGATTGCGCGCATTACGGCGGTAGTGTCGGAGAGATCCGGGAACACGGCCGCGGGGCCGTGTTCCGCGAGCTCGTCGACGGAATACCGGCCCGTCGCGACGGCGATGGCTCTCGCGCCGATGGCGCGCGTACAGTCGATGTCCGCCGGGGTGTCACCGATGATGACGATGGCATCCCCGCCAACCATGAGGCCGAGACGCTCTCGCGCGCGGCGCTGCGCGATGGCGGGCAGCTCGCCGCGGACCTCGTGATCGGACCCGAACGCGCACACGGTGAAGCGATCGGGATCGATGCCGGCCGCACGAAGCTTCGCCCGCGCCCCGACCTCGATGTTCCCGGTGAGCAAGCCAATCCTCCGGTCGCCGCGAGCCTCCAGTGCGTCGAGGAGCTCGAGCACACCGTCGAATCGGTGCACGCGCGATGCATCGGTGCCGAGCTCCTCGTGCAAGCCCGCCACATACTCATCGAGGAGTGCTTCCATACGCGCATCGATGATAGCGTCGTCGTGCCCTTCCATCCGCATGAGATCGCGAACGATCTGCATGTCGGTCTTCCCGTCGAACCGGTAATCGGGCGAGCCCGAGCAACCGAACGCGGTCGTGAGCGCGCGCTGCATCGCGCGGCGGCCTGCGCCGTCGCTCCAGAGGATGGTGCCGTCGATATCGAAGAGAACGAGTTTCAGATGAGCTCTCGAGGCGTGGTCGTGAGTCGCTCGCGGTGCGGGCCAGCGCCGGTACCTACGTGCGAGTGATGATGAGGCCCGTCATGATGCTTCCCGCGCCAAGCCCCTGCCAAACGGTCGGAACTTCGCCGAGCACCACCCACGCCACGGCGAGCGCGACGAGCGGTTGAAGGTTGCTGAACATGGATACCCGCGTGGGGCCGATACGGCTGACGCCGTAGTACCAAATCAAATTGCCGACCACGAGCGCGCCCAGACCGCTGTACACGATCGCGCCCCACACCGGGAGGGTCACGGCACGCCAATCGGTCGCGATCAGGCTCGGAATGCCGATGAGCGTGACGAACACCGCGCCCCCGGCAAGGCTGTAGGCCCCGACATCGATGCCCGACAGCCGCTCGGTGTACGGCTTGATGAGAATCGCGAAGAACGCCCAGAACAACGAACCGGCGACAATGAGCGCGCTGCCGAGGACGGTATCGTCGCCGGTCGATCGCGCGACGGAGCCGAAGACCACGCACGCGATCCCCGCAAGCTGAAGTGCAATGCCGCTCCAGCCGCGTGCGCCGACGTGCTCGACGCGAAAGATACGCCCCACAATCGCGACGAACGCCGGCGATGCGGAGAGCATGAGTGCCACGGTCCCCGCTCGGCTACGAGCGAGCCCTTCGATGAAACAGAGCTGATACAGGCCGTTACCCAGGACGCCGATTCCGAGAAGCGCGAGGATGTCGCGCCGCGCCAGCCGCTCGTGCGACCGCATCCACCCGATGGCGAGGAGCGCGACGACGGCCATCGCGATTCGCACGGCATTGTACGCGAGGGGCGGGACGCTGTTGGTGCCGAATTTCGCGACCGTGTAGTTCACGGCCCAGATGACGGCCATGAGGACGAGAAGGGCCTCGGTCAGGCCGGCCGAGCCGGCGCGCGCGGTGCCCGCCCCGGGCAACGCGAGTTCGGAGTCGCTCACGACCGAAAGCTACCGCAGGCGGGCGGGCGGTGTACTTTCCCGCATGCACGTCTCTTTCGCCCTCTTCGCCGACGCGGCGAACCTGTCCCAGGAAGGGAAGCTCAACATCCTCGGGGTGTTCGACGCGGTACAGGTCGCGACGATGCCGACCGTTCACCCGCGCGCCACGCTGGTTCTGCGGCTCAAGGGCACGAGCTCCGACGTCGGACGCCACACGGTTGCGCTTCGCTGGCTCAATCCCACCGGTACGGAGCTCTGGTCGTCCGTGGGCGAGCTCGACGTCGGCAGCGCCGCCCCGCCACCCAACGTCCCGGCCGAGATGGACCTGCCGTTGATCGCCGCCATCGACCTGCCGCTCGACGAGGTGGGCGGTTACACGATGCAGATCGCACTCGATAACCAGGTGCACGCGAACGTCAAGCTGCAGGTCCGCGTGGGCGCGCCGGTGCTTCCCGCGAGCGGAATGATCAGCTAGAAGAGCGTTCGCGCCGTCACGAACCGCTCGACGAGCGCAGCGACATACGGGTCATCACGGTTGTCGAGCTGTTCGACCGCGTAGCCACCGCGTCCGAGCGCGACATGGACCATGCGCGACCCACCGAGCGCCATCCCGACGTGCGTGATTCGGCGATCGTCCCGGTCGCTGAAGAAGACGAGGTCGGCCGGCTCGAGCCGCGCGATGCTCGTTCCCGCATCGACGCCCACCTCCGCCTGTTGCCAGGCGTCGCGCGGTAACAGGATGCGGTGGAGCCAGTACGATGTCTGCACGAACCCCGAGCAGTCGGCGCCCCACGGGGTGACGCCACCCCACTGATACGGCGTTCCGGCAAACCGCTCCAGCGCCGTCGCGGCGATCGACAAGGGATTCTTCTTGAACGTTCGCGCGTGCGACGCTGCGTTCACCGCCTCGCCCGCGATGACCGACTCGCCCGCCGCGACCCACGCGCCGAGTGGGAGGGCTCGCGTGGTGCCGGTGGTCGCGTCACGCACCACGCAGCCGAGCGAGAGCAGCCGCTTCGCCGGTGCCGCCCGCGTGTCCGAGGGGTCGCGCAGGTAGCCACGATGCACCCATCCCTCGTACCCATCGTCGCCGCGAACGCGCAGCCAATCGTCATCCTGTTCGAGCACCTGCAGTCGGTGCCCGGCCGGCCGCTGCGATACCTGGGGGCTCGACACCCGCGGCTCGCCATGCAACGGCGCGACCGACGCGTAGACGGTCACGAACGCGACCGCATCGCGCGCGTCCGGGGCGTTAGGCACCGGCGAGGAGGGGCTCCCGCGGTCACTCATCGGCGCCCCTCACCGTCAGCGAGCCCGGGAACGCCTTCGCGGCCCACGGCGAGCCGCACCGCCCGCTCGACGGCCTCCTCGAGCGCGGTGACGGCGATGCCCTCGACCTGCGGCGGCGGCGCTGGCGGTCCATCGAGCGGACAGACCGCGAAGATCACGTCGCCGTCGAAGCTCGTGCCCGTGGGCGTGATGCGCTTGAACAGCGCGGCCGAGCTGGCCTGAGCGAGCTGCGAGAGCTCGACGCGGCTCAAGGTCGCCGACGTCGCGACGACGGCGATCGTGGTGTTGCGCAGCGCGCGGTCATCGAACTTGCGCGCCACGCCGCCGGCCGCGATGAGCCGCGCGCCGTCCACGAATCGGCCGGATGCGTCGCGTGCCCCGGCGATGATGTCTCCGTGTGCGTCACGCACGTCGCCGAGCGCGTTCACGACGGCAACCGCGCCGACGCGGACACCCGCGGCCTCCGCGCTGCCCACTCCTACCCCGCCCTTCATCGCGCCGGCGATACCGGCCGCCTTCCCGACGGTCGCCCCCGTACCGGCCCCCACGCTCCCCTCGGCGATGTCGGCCGACGTCGCCGAATCGCACGCCGCGTAGGCCATGTCCGGTGTCGGCCGAGCGGAAAAGCTGCCTAACGGCGCGAGGTCGAAGATCACCGCGGCCGGAATGATGGGGACGACCCCCATGCCGACGGAGTGTCCTCGCCCGCGTTCTTCCATCCAGCGCATCGCCCCCGCGGTCGCGTCGAGCCCGTACGCCGAACCGCCGGTGAGCACGACCGCGTCCACCCGGTCGACGAGATGAAACGGCGACGCCGTGTGGAGCTCTCGCGTTCCAGTCGCGCGACCGATCACGACCGCGGCACACCGAAAGGCCGTGCTCACCCCGCGCACGACCGTGAGACCCGTCGCGCCCTGCTCGTCCGTCGCGTGACCGACCGCCAGCCCGAGCGGAGAGAGATCGGCGCTCACGCGCCGGAGCCCGGTGCCTTCCCTGGACCGGTCGGCGGTGCGCCAGACGCCGCACCCGCCGGTGCACCCGCCGGCGCGTTCGCCGCGCAATCCGCGCAGAGCATGACGCCCCGCATGTTGCACATGTTGCAGATGAACCGCCCGCAGTCCGCGCACGGGTAGCCCTCTGACGCACGCTCCTCGTTGCCACAGGCGCGACATCGCATGGCGTCACGTTCGCGCAGCTCGGTCATGTCGTTCTCTCCATGATCTCCGTCATTCCGAACGTAGTGAGGAATCGCTGTCGTCCCGGTAGAGAGCTACCGTGTCCGCGAAGCGATCCCGAACTCCTTGATCTTCTTGATGAGCGTCGCGCGAGAGATCCCGAGCTCGCGCGCCGCGTGGGTTCGGTTCGCATTGTTCATACGCAACGTGCGCTCGATGTGCACGCGCTCTACCTCCTCGAGCGTCCGCGGAACGTGAGGCTCCGTCACGTGTCCGCTCGGCTCACGGACTTCGGCGGGGAGATGCTGCGGCTCGATGCGCTCCGCACCGCGCCCGACGATCATCGCGCGCTCCAGCACGTTCCGGAGCTCACGGATGTTGCCCGGCCACGCATGGCGCAGCAGCCGCTCGAGCGCGGCGTCCGTCACCGCATGCGGCGCCGCCGGGAGATGCGGGCGGAGCTCGTCGACGATGCGGCCGATCAACTCCACCACGTCCTCACGCGAGCGCGCACGCAGCGGCGGAAGGTACACGGGCATAACGCTGAGCCGGTAGTACAGATCCTCCCGAAACCGCCCTTCGTTGACCTCTGTGACGAGATCGCGATTCGTGGCGGCGATGATGCGCGCGTCCGAGATGATCTCGCGAGTTCCGCCGACGCGGCGGAATCCCTTCGCTTCGAGCACGCCGAGCAACCGCGCCTGCAGGTGCGTTCCGAGATCGGCAATCTCGTCCAGAAACAGCGTCCCGCCCGCAGCCACCTCGAACAGCCCGACCCTGGGCGCCTTGCCATCGATCGCACTCGCGTCCTGCCCGAATAACGACACCTCGAGCGCGTCTGCCGTGAGCGCCGCACAGCTCACCTCGACGAACGGCGCATCGCGACGCGGGCTGTGGGCGTGAATCAGCTCGGCGACTCGCCCCTTGCCCGAACCACTCTCCCCGAGCAGGAGCACGGTGGTTCGCTCACTCGCCGCCAACAGCTCGATCTGTGACGCGAGGTCGCGCATGACCGCCGAGCTGCCGAGCGCGAACGTGGGCTCGACACCGCTGCGCCGCTCGCTGAGATAGTGGTTGAGCTGCCGCAAGCGCACCTTCTCGAACGCGCGTTCCGCGACGACGGCGAGATGTTGCAGGTCCACCGGCTTGGTGAGAAAGTTCTCGACGCCCGATTGCAGGGCCTGCACGGCGAGCGGAATGTCGCCGTGGCCGCTGATCATGATCACGACCGGCGCGTGCTCGCGGATGCGTGCGTACACGTCGAACCCGGTCATGTCCGGCAATCGCAGGTCGAGCAGCACGACGTCAGGGCGCGTCGCCTCGTACGTCGCAATGCCATCGGCGCCGGTGTACGCACACACGACCGAGTGACCGCCGTGACGCTCGAAGAACGACGCGAAGGCGTCGGTCACCGGACGCTCGTCGTCGATGATCAGCACCGATCCCATCAGCGCGCCGCCCCCTGCGCCATCACCACGCGCGTGAGCTCCTCGAACGAGAACGGCTTCATGACGCTGGCCCGTCCGCTCTGGTCGAGGAGACGCTGCGTCTCCTCGCTATGCGCGTCGCCGGTGAGGAAGATGACCCGGGACGCGAGATCGGGATCGCGCGCGAGCAGCTCGCGATAGATCGCGTCGCCGCTGGTGTCGGGCATGCGAAGATCGAGCAGCAGCGTGTCGTACTTGCGACTCTCGATCAGTGCATGCGCTTCGGCACCCGAAGCGGCGGCGTCGACGACGTGGCCGAGGCCGGCGAAGTATCGCACGATTGCCGACCGAATCGCCGGCTCGTCGTCGACTACGAGAATCGTGAGCGCTCGTGCGCCCGACGGCTCCTGGGCCGGTGTGTCGGCCTGGGCGGGTGCCGCGCCCGGCGGTGCCACGATGGGCAGCTCCACCACGAACGCCGCGCCCGCACCCTCCGACGACTCGACGCGGATGGAACCGCCATGCTCGCGGATGATCCCGTCCGATACCGACAGGCCGAGCCCCGTTCCCTTACCGACACCCTTGGTGGTGTAGAACGGATTGAAGACGCGGTCGATCTCGGCGGAGGAGATGCCCGGCCCGGTGTCTCGCACCGTCACGACGATCCGGCCGGCGCGCTCTTCGGTAGTCACGATGATGCGTCGATGGCCTTCCCACCCGCGCAGCGCCTGCTCCGCGTTGCCAATCAGGTTGAGGAAGACCTGCTGGAGCTGGAACGGGTCGGCCCAGATCGCGGGCAACGAGTCGTCGAGCTGTTCCTCGAGCTCGACGCCGTGCACCGCCAGCGCATAACGCCGCATGTCGAGCGTACTCGCGACGACCGAGCTCACAGATGTCGTGGTGCGTTGCGGCGGATGCTGCCGAGCGAACGTGAGCAAATTCGAGACGATCTTCGCGGCGCGTCGCGCCTCGGAGTGAATGGTCGCGAGCGCCTCGTCTCGCTCGGCATCGTTGCCCGCGGTGCCGAGCACGAGCTGTGAGAACGCCATGACGCTTGCGAGCGGGTTGTTCAGCTCGTGGGCAACGCCACTGACCAGCTGGCCGATGGCGGCGAGCTTCTCCTGTTGTACGAGTTGCTCGACGAGCAGCTTCTCCTCGCCCACGTCTCGGACAACGGCAAGGGCCCCGGTCACGGCGCTTCCGTCGCGGAGCGGCGACGCGAGCATCGCGGCGGGACGCGCCACGCCGTTCGCATCGAGATACCGAAGCTCCCGGCGAACGCGCCGGCCTTCCAGTGTCTCGCGCAGCGTGTCACGAAGGTCGTCACGGTCGCGCGGATCGAGCACGGTCGTGAACGGCGCCCCGAGCAGCTCAGCGCGGTCGCGGCCGGTGGCTGCTTCGAGGGCGCGATTCACGGACGTGAAGCGGCCCTCGGTATCGACGGTGAAGATGGCGTCGGATGCCGACTCGACGAGATCCGCGTACCGCGCCTCCGAGCGGGCGAGCGCGGCAGCGCGCTCGCGATGCTCGGTCTCGTCCCGCGCGAGCACGAGCACACCGGTCACCTGCTCGCCGTGACGGATTGGCGTGACCGTCGCAGACAGTTGGCGGCGCTCGCCACTCGCGCGGGCAACGGTGCAGTCGAAACGGCGGCCGTACCCATGCGAGGCTTCCTGGAACGCGAGCTCCACTGCGTCGCGTTCGCCATCCTCCACCCACCGGGCGATCGGACGCCCGAGCAACTGGTCGCGTCGCACGTCGAACAGCGCGCACGTTGCCTCGTTGGCCGACGTGACGCTTCCGTGAGTGTCGAGCGTGAACAGCGCGTCGGTCGCAGTCTCGAAGACGTTGCGATACCGCGCCTCCGACTGCGCGACCGCCTCACGCGCACGGCGCTCATCCGTCACGTCGCGGAGAGCCAGGACGATGCCGGTCACGTGATCGACGTCTCGCAGCGCCGCCTGGCTCACGGAGACATGCCGTCGCTCCCCGTCGCCACGAACGATCACCGCGTCGTAGCGGCGCGCGTCCCCGGCGAGCGTGGCGGCAATGTGCCCCTCCATCTCGCTCACGAACTCAGGCGGTACGAATGCCGACAGCGGCGTCCCCGGCAGCTCGCCGCGGTCACCAAGCATCTCTACACCCGCAGGGTTCACGAACGAGATGTGACCGTGCGGATCGAGGACGAGGATCGCGTCACTCGCTGTCTCGAGCACGAGCCGGTTCCGCTCGCCGAGCGCATGCGTCACCGTCACGTCGTCGAACGTCACGACGGCACCGCCGTTCGGATGCGGCGACGCCACGACGTCGAACAGCTTCCCGCGTGCGACCGATCTCATGGTGGCGCGTCCGAGCACGCCGTCCTGAATCGCGAGCGACAACGGGCACCCGTCACCGATCGGGCGCGGATCGGAGAGAATCGCTTCGTAGAAGTGTCGGCCGATCAGCTCGCGCGTGGTCTCGAAATCAACGAGTTGCATCGCGCGCGAGTTGTAGCGCACGATCCGCCCGTCGTCGTCAATGACCACCATGCCGGTGGGGATCGCGTTGAACGCGACCGTCCACTCGCGGCTCGACTCGGCGAGCTCCTCGTACAACCGTGCGTTGACGATGGCCACGGCGACGTGGTCGGCGAGGCGTTGCAGCACACGCGCATCGTCCTCGGCGAAGTCGGCCTTCCGATTGAAGACGGACAGGGTGCCAATGACGCCCTGCGCCGTGGACAGCGGCACGGCGATCGTATTGCGTACCTTGACGAGCCGTTGCGCCTGGCGGCTCACTTCCGGATCGTTGGGCACGTCGTTGACGATCACCGCGCCCTCGTTGCGCACCGCTCGGCCGCTGATGCTCGACCGGACCGGCAGCATGAGCCCCGCGAGCAGGTCGCCGCTCCCGGCCGCAGCGACGACGTGCAGGTACTCGCCGCGTCGCAGCCCGATGCACCCTCCCTCGACACCGATGAGCGACATCGCGTGGCGCAAGATGAGACGCATCACTTCGCCCACGCGAAGCGACGCGCTCACGGCGCGCGCGACGTCCGCGAGCGCTTCCGTCTGACGCCGTTCGCGCTGGCTCTCGCTGTACAGACGCGCGTTGCTCAGTGCGCTCGCCGCCTGCGCGCCCATGGTGAGCAGCAGGTCTGCGTCGTCGTCCGCGAACGCGTCGCGTCGTGAGCTTGCGACCGCGAGCACGGCCACGAGGTGCAGACCTACGCGGAGCGGTACGGCGAGCAGCGACGCCGTCGGATATCCCGTACCCACGACGAGCGCATCGGCATCGATGAGCGCGGACGCTGCCGGATGCGGCTCGGCCACGAGCACCGGTTGTCCGCTCTTCGCGACCCGCGCGATGACACCATCCCCGAGCGCGGCCTGCTCCGACGGAAACTCCGCTCCGCCAATCAGCCGCACGATCGGCGTGACCGTGCCCCCTTCGAGATCGGGCTGGACCACGACGACGCTGTCGCACGCGATGAGCTGTGACACACCGCGCGCGACCTCGAGCGCGATCTCGCGCTCGTCGAGCGAGCGCGCGAGCGCGCTCCCTACGTGCTGCAGTCGCTGCAGGCGCTCCGCCTGACGCGCCGTCAGCTCGGAGAGGCGGACCTGCTCGATGTGGTGGACGACCTGCTGCGCGAACAGCTCGATCATTCGCAGCCGGCCGAACGCGGCAGGAACGTCGTCGACGGGATCGCCAAGCACGAGCGTCGCCACCGGGTGGCCGGCGGGCGTGCGAAGCGGCAGCACGTGCGTGCCCGATGCGGCCCATTCCGCTGTGCCGTGCCGAAGGTCGCTCAGCGCGAGGACCTCGTGTGCCTCCATCCCGACGGCGATGCAGCGAGGGCCGTCGTGGTCTCCCTCACGAATCGCGATCCCGACGCGGCCGTAGCCGATGGACTGGATGGCGTGAACGAAGATCCGAAGGCGCTCGTCGAGCGAGGTCGCTCGGCCGACGTCGATCATCGCCGCGTGAAGGCCGAGATAGTGATCTCGGTCACGAAGCAGCGTGCGGATGCGCCCCGCCACGGACGGCGGGAGCGACTCGAGCAGCATGAGCTCGTCCGCCGACCACCGCTCGTCGGCGGCGATCGGCGCTGGCCCAGTGCTCACTGCCTGCGCGGGACGAGGACGTTCGCGGCGAGCGGCTCTACAACGACGTCGATTGGCGTCATTCCCACGAGGTCTCCGTCGGCCTGCACCGGGCGCCTGGGCTCCGTCTCGACGCGAAGCCGCCGCCCGGCGGTGTACAGCATGCACGGATCGGTGCGGAAATCCTTGCGGAGCAACCGCCAGGTGATCCGAACCGAGTCACGCAATCCCTTCGGGGAAAAGACGCACAAGTCCAGCAATCCGTCATCTTGTCGGATTCGGGGGCCCAGCGTGATCAACTGACCGAAAACCGCACCGAAATTGGCCACCATCACCATGGTGGCGTCGCGCCGGTACTCGATACCGTCAACGTTCGCGACAACCGCGAACCGCTCCTGAGCCAGCGCGGCACGTGCACCGGTAATGAAGTACGCGAGCACACCAAGGCGGCCCTTCAATGCCGCCGTGGTGCTCTCCACCATCGTCGCGTCGATACCGACACCGGCCGCGAACGCGAACCGGCGACCATTGATGGCCCCGAGGTCGATCCGCGCCTCGTCGCCATCCAGCAGTGCGTTCACCGCGGCTTCCACCCGCAACGGAATTCCGAGCACGCGAGCCACGAGGTTCCCGGTTCCACCGGGAAGGACACCCACCGCCACGCCGGAGTGAGCCAACGCCCCGATCACCTCCATCACGGTGCCATCGCCACCGAGCGTGAACACGGCGTCGAAATCTCGGCCCCGGTCGCTGGCGATTTCGGCGGCGTGCCCCACGCGTTCTGTGAGCACCTGGTCACACGAGACGCCCCGGCGCGCAAACGCCGACGCCGCGAGCGCCTGTTTTTCGACGCCGCGGCGCGAGCCCGGATTGACCACGAGAAGGACGCGACGCCTCAGAACCGCCACGTCCGGAAGATGTCGAACCCCCACTGTCGCGGAGTCGGGGCGAACCCGCGCGCACTCTGGCCGGTGTTGCAGAGGAGGGCGTTCGTGGGAGGCTCGTAACCGGCGGAGATGCCGAGATTGTCGCTGAGGCGGTAGTCGAGCTTCACGCCGATCGCGTCCGCGAGGTTCTGCGTCGATCCAGACCCGCTGCCGCCAAGCAGCGACCGCACCTGGCACACGCCCACGTCGGCTCGTACGAATGCGCGATCGCCTACCTGCTGCCCGAAGCCGAGCCGCGCGCTCCCGAAGATGCTGTTCAGTCCCTGTCCGAGGCCGGCGTTCTGCCCGAAGTTCTGGCGGCCGAGCTCGATGTCCACCACATCGACGAACCCGAGCCCCATCCGAATCCAATCGCCGAGGTAGCTGCCCGCAGTCGCGAACAAGCTCGCGGCCGCACTCTGGCCCGTCACGTTGAAGCTCGGCGCGCCAGTCACGAGATAGCTCACCAGATCGGTCTGCGAGATGTTGAGCAGACTATCTGCGCTCGACAACGTGATTTGCGGCTGCGCGAGCGTGCCGCCGATGTTGACGCGAATGCGAATGTCCTGCTCCGCGAACGACGCGCTGGTGACCCGGCGTACCGTATGGAGCGCGTCGATGTCGAGTGTCGGGTTGAAGTCGGGGTCGCCGTAGAATCGCACCGTCCCGCTCTCGACGGTAAACGTACGCTGTACGATGCCACCGAGGTTGAGGCGATACGTGCCGCGATTCGTGGTGAGCTCGCCCTCGAGGGCGAGCTGATCGAGCGTACGGTCTTCCTCGCCGCGGTGACCGACCGTCACTCCGACCGATCCACCGAGGTTGATGTTCGCTTCGGCCGACCGAAGCCACACGTCGCTTCCCATGCGAACCTGCACGTTCTCGACGCTCAGGTTGCGAACGAGCTCCGGCGGCGGCTTGGGAAGTAGCGTGCGATTCGTCGTGAGCGTCGTGTCGATGATGTTGTACAACGCGGGGTCGTCGAGGCTGATGATGTCCCGTCCAATCAGCTCGGGGATGTACACCGTGCCTCGCTCCACCGTCATCGACCCGGTCAGCCGCGAGCGATCGTACGAGCCCTCGAGCCTCAGCCCGCCCGACACGTCGAGGTGCGCAATTCGCGCGCGCTCGATGATGTGAAAGTCGCGCGCGTTGAGCGCGAGGTCGAAACGCGGGTTGTCCCAATCGGCGAGACTCATGTACCCGCCGAGCGTGAGGGTCCCCACGCGCTCCTCACGCGTCGTGACGCTGAACTGGCTGATGTCGATGCTATCGCCGGCGAACTCGAGCCTCGCGTTGAGGTCCGACATCCGCACACCGCCCATCGGCACGAGACCGAGGGTACCACGCGCGATGGTGACGTTGCCATTCAGCGTCGGCCGCGGCCACACGCCCCCGATGTCGAGGTTCGCCGCGAACATCCCGCTGGCGTTCTGCACCGCGGGCGAGATCGTCTCGAGAATCGCGAGCTCCACGCTGTCCGACCGGATTTCGCCGCGCAGCGAGTCGGGGAGCATGCGCCTTGGCACCGACGCCAGCGCCAGATCCACAGGGATGGACGCCGTGATCGAGAGCGCGGAGCGACCGTCGCGCAGCAGATCGATGGTCCCGTTCATCCGCCGCGCCGCGTACGCGCCATCGAGCGTTGCGTGATCCAGACGCACGTCGCCGAACCGCGGCCGGTTGAAATTGCCGGTCAGCGTGATGCGCGGATCTGTCCGAACGCCGGCCACGTCGACCTTGAACGACGCGACTCCCGCGAACGGGACATTTGCCTGCGCGAGCTCGCCGATGTCACCGAGTTCCACGCTGTCCGCCTGAACCGTCAGCGCGATGGGTGCCGTAACCGGGACGGTGCCGGCAATCGTCAGCGCACCGCCGTTGATGTCGCGCACGCGAATCGAGTCGAGTGCTATGCCGTCCGGACTGACGGTGAACCGCGTCGCCCGCTCGAGCGACAGGCGATGATCGCGTACCGCGAGGTTGAGCGAATCGAGCGTGACTATGGTCGTGTCGCCGGCGAGGACGCCGGACCCGTGCACGAAGAGCTGCGGTCCGTTCGCGCTCGCGACGTGGACGCCGAAGTTCCCGTGCTCAGGGTCGGACGCGTCGAGCCCGAAGGTGGCGCTGTCGATGACCACACCAGCGACCGCCGCCGTATCGATTCGCACCATGATCGACCCGCTGATGGAATCCGTGATGTCGGCAAAGTCGAAGCGTCCGGTCACCACCTTCGCCCGATCGCCGCGCACCCAGATGTCATGGGCCTCGATCCGGCCACCCACGACATCGAGCGAGTCGCGCCACCCGCGAACCCAGCCGCTCACGTTCACGCGCCCATCGAGCGAATCGGCGGGGGCCGTCGATCCGTTCACGCCGAGCACGTCGACCGTGTCGGCTCTGCCGAGGTACCGTCGAATGCCTCCGAGCGAGTCGACGGCGAGCTCGAAGTGCACCGAATCCGACGTCCCGGCAATGAGTCCGATCCCGCCACGCGCCGCGATCCTCCCGGCGACCGCGTCCACCTGCAGCGTATCGATCCGGGCGCGGCCACTCGCGAACCCGACTCGTCCGATCGCCTGGAAGACGCGCACGCTATCGACGAGCGATCGGTCGAGGTTCACGGACACGACGCCTGCGAGACTCGCGAGCGTCGAATCGAGCGACGCCGAGTCGGCACTCACGTCGAGCTCGATGCGTCCCGTCAGCGACGTCGTCGGGATCGTATCGTTCTCGAGAAGGCGTTGGACGTCGAGCTCTCGGAACGTCAGCGTGCCGCGGCTCGCGTACGTCTTCGGGTACGCATCGATTCGCCCGTCGTAGGCAAAGGAGCCTGCCGGACCCGAGAAGTCGGCAGTCACGAGCAGGTCATCCAGGTCGCCCTGAATGCGGAGCGGACCCGCGTACGAGCCGCGCAACGGCAGCGCCGGGTACGACCGCGCGAGCGTGGTGAACGACAACGGCTGCGCGTCCAGCGCGAGGTCGTATGTCGTGAACACCTCGCCGAGTGTCACACGGCCACTCCCTGTCGCGCGCGACGGATCGCCGGGACCGTCGCGGTGCGTGAGGTCCGCGTTACGGAATCGCACGTCGAGCCACATCGAGTCGAGCGTCGCGCTACCCGAGACGATGCCGTTTACGCGCGGGAAGTTCGGGTTCAGGTACTGGATCGTGCGCAGATCGAGCTGCGCGACATCGACGTCGAAGCCGCGGAAGCGGGTGAACGCCGGAAACAGGATGTCGAGCTCGCCCTGCGCCGTCGCGCGCGTGACCGCGCCCGGGACGTTCGCATCGGCGAACGTGACGCGCGCGTCGTCGACATCGAACCGGTTCACCGGCCCCCCGCGCCCACGCACCGTCCCGGTCAGGTCGCCCTGCCAGTCGTACGAAAACGGACCGCCAGCGAGCGCGCGAAGGAGATCGAAGTTCACCGGCGCCGCCTCGAGGGCGAGATCCTTCACGATCAACACCGGCGCGCCCACGCCGAACGTCATGTTCCCCTTGAGCCGCGACCGCGTCGTGCGCACGTCCATGTTCGAGATCGCGTAGTCGATGATCGACAGGTCTCGCTGGTTCTTGATGCTGAGCTCCATCGATCCGCCGCCGGTTCGCGGCAGCGTGGGATACACCCACGCCACATCCGCGAGTGACACCGAGTCCCCGATGACATGGATGTCGTACCGCGTTGGCAGATCGCTGCCCCAGACGACCTTTCCCGTCGCCGAGCCCGTGGAGCCCGGCAGGTCGAAGTGTGCGAGATCGAGCCAGATCGAGTCACCCGCCTGACGCACCCCCCCGCGCACGTTCCGGAACGCAAACGGTGGGTCGACCTCATCCACGTCGAGGCGCGCGATATGAAAGAGCCGCCCAGCGCTGTCTGGGTCGGCAATGCGCACGTACCCGGAGGCGAGATTGATGTTGTTCCACCGCCACGTGCGATGGAACGCATTCCGACTGATGCGGTGCACCTCCTTGTCGGTCCGCTCGAGGTTGTACGCGATCGCGCTATCGCGCTTGACGCCTCGCAGCGAGTCGTCCGGCTCCCACGGCATGCTCAGCAGGAACGTCCCGTCGCGAATCACCACCGAGTCCGCGACGATGTAGTCGGCCCAGCTGCGCTCGGCGCCCGGAACGCGTGGCCGTTTCGGACCCGGCGGAAAAATCCGCTTCCAGTTCCAGGTGTCCGTCGAATCCTTCCGGAGGTGCACCACCGGTCGGTCGATCTCCACCCGCGTGAGCAGCGTGCGTCTGTCGATCAGGTCGCGCGCGTCCCAGTGCGCGGTAAGCCGGCCGACGCTCACGAACACGGAGTCATCGAGCCCGCGGATCTCGACCGAGTCGATGACCGCGCCACCGATCGAGAGACCCGTGATGCGTCCAATGCGCAACTTCCCACCCTTCAACCGCGGCGTGACAATGCGCTGCACGTAGTCGCGGGCGAGGTTGCGCCCGAATTGCGTCTCGAGCAGCGTGAACGCCGCGATGACGATGAGCGCGCCGATCGCGAAGAGGGTGAGCGCGCTCGAGAGCACGACGAGCCGCCGACGAGTCAGAACGCCTGCCCGATCGAAACGTGGAACGCGAAGCGCCGAAGCGCGCCACCGTTGACCGGCGTGAATGACGCCGGGCAACCGCGCGGAGCCGCCTCCTGCTGGAGCGCCGGGTCGTTCAGCGAGATCTTGGGCCGCCACCCCGTCACGGCGAGCGGGTTCCCCGGGCTCACACAAAAGAGCGGCGCACGTCCGCCGCCGGGCGGAACGGGGGCGTCGACATACGCAGCCCCCGCCTCGCGCTCGTACGGCTTGTAGCCGATGTCCACGCGGATGGGACCAATGAGCGTTCCGAGGCGCATGCCCACGCCCGGCGTGATCCGCAGCGTCCCGAACGAGCGCTCGACGCCGCCGGCGCCACGAGTCCAGACCTGGCCGGCGTCCACGAAGAACGCGAGCTGAAGTCGCTGAGGCAGGATCGGGCTGGGCACGCGAAGCTCGAGGTTCGCCACAGCCACGCTGTTCCCACCCACCGGGAGCACGCGCTGTGGCTCCTTCGTCGAGTCGCTCGAGAAGTACACCGTATCCAGCGCTACCGCTGGTTCTACGCACTCGCCCGTCGGGGCTGCGCACACCTTCACCTGTTCCGGCAGGTAGACCACCGGGCCGAGCTCGTTCTGTCGGTACCCCCGCACGGTGTTCGCCCCGCCGGCGTACAACCGCTCCTGCTGCGGAATGAACACCGCGCTGTCGCCACCGAGCTCGATCCGCTGGCCGAACACGAGCCCCCCGCGCAGTCGCGCGGCCAGCACCACTCCGCTCCCGAGCGACCAGTTCCACGACGCGTCCGCGACGACCCTGTTGAACTGCAGGTCCGGGTCGGATCCGATGATCTGACTCGCGTTCCGCAGCTCGAGCGTCATCGCCGATCCAGCGGTAGGGTTGAGCGGATTGTCCCGTCGGTCGCGCCCGAACGTGGCGCTGAGCGTCGCAAGGCGCTGTGAGCGGCTCAGGAATTCCTGCTCATCGACGTCGCACACACCGATGACACCGCAGAAGATCGCCGGCTCCGCGCTCGTTCGACCGTACTCGAGCTGATACGCGTACGTCGCCGAGAGGCGTCGCGGCAACGAGTGGTTGAGCGAGAGCACGGTGCCGATGGGCGTGTAGCGTCGGAAAACGAGGTACTCCGATCGCAGCTCGCTATACACCGTGATCGACGGGATCGCGCGCACGCCGAACAACGCCGACTGGCGAAGCGTCGCGCCAACGTAGTAGTTCAGCGTGTCGCTATACACGTCCTCGCGCGCCTGACCACAGAGCGTCTTCACCGGCCCGCCGACTTCGGTGGGATAGCCCACCCCGATCTTCGACGCGCGCGCACTGAGCTCGAGCCTGCGCAAGCCGCCAAGGAAGCCGACATCGGCGAAGTCGGCCTGCGCACGGAAACAATCGAGTGTCGCCCACCCCGCGAGCGCGCGAGTGGACCGCATGTACGACTCGGCGAGCGTGATGTTCACGTCGATCGTCGAATCCCCTGACGGCGCCAGGCTCGCCGTGTCCGGCGTAACCTCGACGTGCCGATAGGCATCCGACAGGTAGAGCGACCGCTTGGCCGCCTCGAGCTCGCGCTCCCGATACAGGTCGCCCGGATCCACACCAAGGACACGCCGAACCGCGTTCGCGGAGATCGCGGCGTCGGTGCCTTCGCGCGGTGTGACCGCGACATTCACTCGCCCGACGCGCGCTCTCGGGCCCGGGACCACCTCGAACCGCAGCCTTGCGCGCTTGAGGGTGTCGGTCTCATAGCTCCGAAACAGGTCCGCCGTTGGGTACCCGTTGTCGCGCAGGCGTCGAAGCATCGTATCACGTGACGCCTCGACCAGGCTCAGATCGAACCGCCCGCCCACGCGGATGGGAAGATTCGCCGTGACGCGGTTCGCGTTGGGGAGCGAGTCGAGCCCCTCGATCGCCATCTCCTGGAGGATCGTCGGCTCCCCTTCCTGGATCCGGAACGTCACCGCGACCGTGGCCGGCGTGATCGTGTCCACCCTAACGCTGGCTCTCGTGTCCGAGAAGCCGCGCTGATCGTACAACACGACGAGGCGTACCCAGTCGCGCTGTACTTCAACGGGGTCCAGACACCGGCGCGCTCCGAACACGCGAAAGACGCGGCGCACCCAGGAGGACGGCGTCGTCACGATGCGGTTCGCGAGGTACGCGTCGGGAAATGCGTCGTTCCCCTCGAACTCGACGCGCTCCACCTCCACGTCGCCGCGATCGCAGGCTATGTCCTGTGCCGAGGCCGTGGCTGGTCCAGCCACGCTCACGCAAGCGACGAAGCCGAGTGCGAGCCGCGCTCGGCGGCGATCCATCAGTCGGCCGCCCCGCGCGGTAACCGCTTGGCCGGCGCCCTGGCGGGAATAGCGTGCGTGTCGAGCGGCGTGCGCTGCAGGAACAGGTAGGTGACGTAGAACGCGACCGCTCCGACGCTCACCCCGACCCCCAACGCCGGCAGCAGCTCTCGCGGCTCGAGTTGGCGGCGATATACGTACTCGGTCTTGATGCGGGGCGCTTCGCGTTTCAGCATGCCGGTGCCGACCTTCGGTGGGTCGTGAGTATGTCTTTCGAACTACACCGACTCGACCAGGATGCTCCCCGCGCCTTGCTGCTTCGCGCGGCGCTTCGCGTCCGCGGCGAGCATGCCGAAGTGCGCGAGGCTCACCCAGTTCGTCGGGCACACGAGCATCACCGCCGCCGACACGCGCGCGAGCGGGAATCGCTTGATGTGGCCGTCGCGATCCACGCCAGTGAAATAGCCGCTCTCCGCTGCCTCGGCGCCGACCGCGCGCACGATGACGTCCCGGAAGCGCCGTGCGCACTCGCCCGCGACCGCCTCGGCGTGTGTCTGCGATGTGACGACGATGAAGTCATCGCCCCCGATGTGCCCGACGAAATCGCCGCCCCCTTCACCCACCACCGCGTACGCCGAATCACGGATCGCCGCGCCAAGCCCTCGAATCACGATGTCGGCAGTCGCAAAGCCGAACGTGTCCGCGAACGCCTTGAAGTTGTCGAGATCGAGGTAGCAGACCGCGAACCCCTCCCCCTTTGCCACACGCTGTGCGATCTCCTTCTCGATGGCATGGCCTCCAGGGAGGCCGCTCGTCGGGTTCCGATCCCCTTCACGCTCCACGAGGCGTAACAGTGCCGAGACGCGCGCGCGCAACTCGCGCGGGTCGAAGGGCTTGGCGAGGTAGTCATCGGCGCCCGCCGCGAACCCTTCGATCTTGCTTTC
>DAINRQ010000080.1:0-27618 GCA_036741775.1 Gemmatimonadaceae bacterium
CGTTCGGCGTGGTCGAGAAGGCCCGGGGCGCGACGGCGAACGAGACGACGAAGCGCGAGTTCACGCAGTACGCCGGCGACGTGGCCTACCGCTTCCTCCGGGACGAGCGGGCATACGTGGCCGCCCGCTACAACACTGTCGAGGGCCGGTTCGCCGGCCTGACGGCCGACGCGGGCGCCGACCGGTACGCGCTGGCGGGCGGCTGGTTCATCACCCCGATCGTACTGCTCAAGGGCGAGTGGGTGAGCCAGAAGTACACCGACTTCCCGACGACCGACATCCGCAACGGCGCGAAGTTCAAGGGGTTCGTCATGGAGGGCGTGGTTGCCTTCTGACCACGGGGTCGAGAGCCGGAGTCGGGAGCCTGTAGCTCGAGGCGCCCGGGCCGGCGGCGGGGGGCGGCTTCCACCACGGAAGCCGCCCCCCGCCCAGCATCCCACCCACCCCTCGCGCGTCCCCATGTTCGCGCTACCGACTCGCGCCTACCGACTCGCGACTACTGCGCGTCGCTAATCTCCGAACTCGGTCACGCGCCCCGCCGGCCGAAGTGCATCGAGGTACCGGTGCAGCGCGTGGGCATTGATCGCGTACGGCGCCGCTTCACGTCGCGACCCTGCGGTCACCAGCGCGAGAAAGGAGCGAGGGATGTCGCGGAGACTTGCCATTGACGCCGTCGGCTCGTCGGTGAAGTCCCACTCGCCGGACGACGAGTACCGATATTGTCTCCCGAAGTGTGCATACCTGCCCAGGCTGCGGGGCGGCAACGCGGGCACGGGGTCGCGCGCGAGAACGTGCCGGAACAACTTTCGGCCTAACGCTTCAGTCGACGGGTCCAGCGGCCCGCGGGCGCGCAGCGGTATCCCGCGTCCCGGAGACACGCCAGATTTCTCGCGTGCTCACCACGGAACCGCTCCCGACGGCGATCGCGCTCGCCATTTTCGGAACGCTCCTCATTGCGAGCGTGCTGTTCAGTCGCGCCGGCCTGCGGCTCGGCGTACCGGTCGCGCTCATCTTCCTCGCCGTCGGGATGCTCGCCGGTTCAGAAGGCATTGGCAGAATCCCGTTCGAGGACTACCAACTCGCCTACCGTCTCGGCACCACCGCGTTGGTCCTCATCCTCTTCGACGGCGGGTTCAACACATCGGTCAGTGTCGTGCGACGCGTCGCCGCGCCGGCCGCCGTGCTCGCGACGGTCGGAGTCGTCGGCACTGCGGCCGTTCTCGCCGGCGGCGCACGCATGCTCGGTCTCGATTGGCCGCAGGCACTCCTGCTCGGCGCCATCGTGTCATCGACCGACGCGGCGGCGGTCTTCGCCGTGCTGCGCGGGAGCGGCATCCATCTGCAGCAACGCGTCGCCGCGACCCTCGAGGTGGAGTCCGGCGCGAACGACCCCATGGCAGTGATCCTCACGACGGTGGTCACGCGGAGTCTCCTCGAGCCCGGAGCCGGCTTCGGATGGAACGTGCCCCTCTCGATCGTTGTCCAGATCGCCGTCGGTGCGGCGCTGGGCCTGGCCATTGGGTACGGGGCGCGAGCGTTACTCGCTCGTGCCCAGCTCGCGGCCGCCGGGTTGTACGCCGTGATGCTCGTGGGTGTGGCGTTCCTTGCGTTCGCAGTGCCGACGCTGATGTACGGGAGCGGGTTTCTCGCGACCTACGTCGCCGCGATCGTCCTCGGCAACGGGCAAGTCCCGTACAAGGCGGGACTCGCGCGGGTCCACGACGCACTGGCCTGGCTGAGCCAGGTCACGATGTTCCTCGTCATGGGCCTCCTCGTCTTCCCGTCACGGCTCGTCGAGGTCGCCCCGACCGGTCTCCTTCTGGCGGGCTTTCTCGCGGTCGTGGCGCGCCCGCTCGTCGTGTGGCTGTGCCTCCTGCCATTCCGCTATCCGACACGAGAAGTCGTGTACGTCGGGTGGGTCGGACTGCGCGGCGCCGTGCCAATCATCCTCGCCGCGTTCCCGGTGCTGGCCGGCGCGCCGGGGGCAGAGCGCGTCTTCGATCTCATCTTTTTCGTGGTCGTCGTGAGCGCCTTTCTGCCCGGGGCGACGGTCGCTCCGCTCGCCCGCCGGCTCGGGCTCGAGACGTCCGAGCCGCCGCCGCCAGAAGCGATCCTGGAGATCGAGTCTCGCCAGCCGTTGAACGGCGAGCTGCTCTCGTTCCACGTCGATGGGGCGTTGCCGGTGGCGGGTGAGCGGCTGGCTGCGGTGCCGTTTCCGGAGGGGGCTGCGGTGACGCTGATCATCCGCGGGCGCGACGTGATCGCGCCGAAGGGTAGTACCGTCCTGACGCCGGGCGACCACGTGTACGTCTATGCGCGGAACGAGGACCGCGCACTCATCGAGCTCATGTTCGGACGGCCGGAACTGTAGGGCCCGTCAGAGCGGGAAAGTCGGGTTGACAATACACCTTATAAGGAGTATTTTCCATCACACACTGCCGTGACACCTTCCACCGTGGCGACTACGTGCGGGCGCGAGAGCCGGAAACGACGAGACGCACCTGGCGGTTCGAAACGGTGGAGACGCTGGAGCGGGAGATCTACCTGCTCTTGCAGCACGTCTCGGGCGAGCTCATTCACGAGCTCTCGACATTACTCAAGCCGGCTGGCATCACGCCGGAGCAGTATCACGTGTTGCGGATTCTGCGGGATGCCGGGTCGGAGGGAACGCCGTTGGGCGCCGTCGCGGAGCGCTCCCCTGTGGGCGATCCGGACGTGACGGGGCTCCTCGACCGTCTGGAGGCGCGCGGTCTCGCGAATCGGGCCCGCGACACGATCGACCGCCGCGTGGTCATCGCGCGGATCACCCCGAAAGGGCGGCGCCTGCTGGACTCACTCGACGAGCCGGTTGCGGCGCTGCACACCCGTCAACTCGGACCGTTAGGCGACCGGGGGCTCCACGAGCTGCGGAAATTGCTACAGAAAGCGGCGGCGGTCGGGCCCGTGATCTGAACGGCCGCGCGCACCGACAGCTCTCGTCGTTCCAGGGGCGTGTCCCCGCGCCACGTCCATTCCGGCGAGACGCCGTCGCCCGCACCACGGCGACGGTCAGCGACGCAATCCCGTGCGGGAACCAATCATCGCTTTATTGTCCTTATAAGGAAATTACTCATAGGTGATATAGGCGAGCCCGACTTTCAAGGAGAGGACTCTATGACCAACCGTTCGCCCGGACAGATCGGACTGCCGCCCCCCGCGACGTGGACCCTGATGGATGGAGATCGCGCGGTCGGCTGGACCGCGGACAATGCGGTGGGCTTTCGCGGATTCGGCAGCCACACCGAGGCCGTTCACGCCGCGTGGGTTGCCTACCGCGCGTTGGCGCTCCGGCTGGCTCGGACGCACGGCACGCGTCCCGTTCCCATCGACGGTGCCGCGTTGGCCGTCCAGCGTCGGGACGAGCGCGACTGGATTCTCGCCGACGGCCGTCCGATTGCCACGCTCGTTCGGTACGACGCCGAGCGTCTGGGCGAACCGGATTCCTTCGGGTTCGAGATCGAAAGCCCGCACGCCCCGGACGACCTGCAGCTGCAGTCCCTGGCGCACCTCATGTACCGCACGCTCCGCAGGTCGGGGATACGCTGGGCGCTGTGGCGCCCCGACGACAGCCGCCCCGAGACCTCGGATGCAACGGCGCTGGCCGGTGACGAGACCGCCACGACGAACGCCGCGGGCCTAACGACGGATCCCGCCAGCGTGACGCGGCGTCGACGAAAATGGACGTTGCCGATATCGCTGACATCACCGTGGCGGCGGTCTCCCGCCCGACGCCCGTCGTACGCGGGAGGTACCAGTGACTAGCGCGACGTTGAACCTGCGCGCCCAGCGCCGCACTCAGGTCTCGCCGGCCCGCCGCATGCTGACCGGACCACTGCTCGTCGCCGGCCGCGACGACGAGTCCACGCGCGGCGCGCTCCGGATTGCGGAAACCCTCGCGCGCCGCGACCGGGTGAACGCGCATGTGCTTTCGGTAGTGCCGCCGCTTCCCTACACGGCGTCGCTCCTGGCGGGCATCGACGCCGCGGCAATCGAGGACGCTCGCCGCAGCGAACAGCTCGCCCGCGTGCGCCGGCGTGTGCACCAGACCGTCGGCCGCTCGGCGCATTTCAGTACGAGCGCCGAGGTCGGAAGCCCGGCATCCGCCATTGCGCGCGCGGCCCGGGAGCGCGAGGCAGAACTGATTCTGGTTGGGCTCGGAGGACATCATGCCGCGGCGCGCGCGGCGACCGAAGACACGGCGCTCCACGTGGCGCGCCTGGCGGGGGTGCCGGTGCTTGCCATCCCGCCCGGGTACGCGGTGCTTCCTCGACGGGCCGTCGTGGCCGTGGATTTCTCCGAGGCGAGCATGCGCGCGGCACGGACGGCGTTGCTCGCGCTGGCCGTTGGGGCACGACTGACGCTCGTGCACGTCAAACCCGACATCGGCCTCCGTGATGTCGGCAACGAGGGCTGGCACGTGGTCTACAGGGAAGGGGTCGTTCGCCTCTTTCAGCGGTTCCTTCACGAGCTGCGGGTGCCGGATCACGTGAAGGTCCAGACGACGATCGTCGAGGGTGACCCGTCGTCCTCGCTGTTGGGGGCGGCGTCGCGCAGCAACGCGGACCTGATCGCCGCCGGCTCGCGCTCGGTGTCGCAGCCCGAGCTGGATCTGACCGGGAGCGTCTCGGCGGCACTGCTCCGTGGAGCGACGTGCGGTGTGCTGATCGCGCCGTCGTCGACGAGGCGCGAACCGGAGAGGACCGATACCGCTGCCTAGTACATCGCCAGTCACGCACGTCCTGACGCGCACCAGCGCAGGGTTCGCGTTCGGTCACCGCCGCGAGTGAGACAAGCTCGCCGCGCTGGTCTGCACCGACGACGGCCCACCTGCGCTGCACCGCCGCAGGTGGGTTCACTGTTTTTCACTGCTCGTTGGACCAGGAGGGTCGACATGCGCACGTCATCCACGGTGACCAAGGCACAACTCCGCGAGCTCGAGACGGAGCTCCGACGCGAACACGATCGGCTCCAGCGCGCGTTGCAGGCGACGAACGAGGCAGACGCCGGAGCCGGCGAATTCTCGTCAGGCACGAATGGCACGTATCGGCCGGGAAGCCAGGATGGCGCGATCAGCGTCATGCTCGAGAGCCGCACGCAGGTTCGCTACGACGCCGTCGTCGCCGCGCTCGATCGTCTCGAGACCGGGACGTACGGGATCTGCGCCGGGTGCGCGCAGCCAATCCCATTCGGCCGACTCCTCGTGATGCCCGAAGCCACGTACTGCGTGCGGTGTGGCGGTCACGAGTGACATCGCGCGCGAGCGAACACGCTCGATCCGTGTCAACCATGTCAACCATTTCCGGAGATGATGACCCATGACCATGAACTCCATGATTGCACACCTGGCCAATCCACCCCCGGTCGAACGGTCGCCACGCGC
The DNA here is from genome assembly GCA_036741775.1 of Gemmatimonadaceae bacterium. Lineage (GTDB taxonomy): Bacteria > Gemmatimonadota > Gemmatimonadetes > Gemmatimonadales > Gemmatimonadaceae > JAJKIV01. The sequence goes on from DAINRQ010000080.1 coordinate 5,420, forward strand.
CGTGATGTTCCGCGCCAAGATGGTGCTCGTGAGCATCGCGCTCATTGCCGCGGTGCTCCTCATCGCCGTCGCGTCGTGGCCACTGAAACTCCTTGTTGTGCTCGCGTTCGTTCGCGGACTGTTCGCGGCTGACATCCTCGCGTTCCGACATGCATCGCGAGCCAAGCCGTCCGGGCATCTGACAACTAGAGCAAGCTCGGATGCCACGTCTGCATCGAGATATCCATCCCGTGTCGCGCATAACGACACACGCTGGCCGTCTCGATCTCACTGGGCGTCGCATGGCATAGGAGTGGCGTCCCATACTGACGCCGAGTACTCCGGTACGGCCGTGAACGCCTCCCGAGGCGGTGCGTGGAGAGACGCACGGACCTCGACCGTTGGCGTCGATCCGTGGGGCGAGAACGATGACCGCAATGCGGGTTCGTGGCCGTGACCACCGCGTGCCGCGGGACGCACTGCTCAGCTGGAGAGGAACATGGAAAACGAAGCGCGACCCGACGTCAGCCGGCAGCCGGAAGACATCCGGGCACAGGACGTAACGACGCCCTCGCGACTGCCCGCGCCCGACGTGGTCGATGAAGCGTCGCTGAGCAGCTTCCCGGCGAGCGATCCGCCAACATGGTCGGCAATGCGAGCCGGGCCGCCGCGAGCCTGATACGAACGCTGTGACGAGTGGCGTGCATTCACGTGCACGTCGCTCAGAATCCTTCCCAGGAGTAGAGACAATGCCCCTCAACATCTTCGACCGTGGCGACGGCCGCTTGAATCTGATGCGCGCCGACGCGGCAATCGGATGGATCGATGGGAGCACGATCGGTTTCGGCGGGTTCGACGACCGCGCGACGGCTCTCAGTGCGGCCGCAGTCGCGTACGAGGTGCTGACCGATTGGCTGGCGCGTCAGCGCCGCCTGGATGCGATGCCGCGGAACGTCGGCGCTCTGGAGGTACTGCAGGTACGACGTGATGGCGCGGACGAGCACCTCGTGCTCGGAGACGCTGCGGTTGGCCGACTGTTCCGCCGTAGCGGCGACGCGGACGAGGGTCGTGAGTATGCCTTCGAGTTGCACCTGCCACCGGGGATACGCGCGTCGCTGAACGCCGCGGCGATGATACACCGTGCGCTCGAGCGACGTCGCGCCATCCACGACATCGAGAACGCCCTCGCCCTCGCGTGAGCTCATCCCGCGGGCGAGCGACTGATCCGCTCAACTGGAGTTTCTCATGACAACGAACACGCTCGTGCGCGGCGGTACGATCGACCTCCGTATCGGGCAGCCTGCTCTGGACGAAGAAAACACCTTCGATGCGATGACGGCGCGGCTCGATCGCGCCGCGGCCCAACTGGATCTCGATCCGGGGATCTACCGAATCCTCCGTCAGCCCGAGCGACAGCTCACGGTCGCGATTCCGGTGCTGATGGACAACGGAGCGATCGAGGTGTTCACCGGGCATCGCGTCCTGCACAACACCGCTCGCGGCCCGGGTAAGGGGGGAATCCGCTTCGATACGCGTGTCACGCTCGACGAGGTGTCGGCGCTCGCCGCGTGGATGACATGGAAGTGCGCCGTCGTCGACGTGCCGTTCGGCGGCGCGAAAGGTGGCGTGTTGTGCGACCCGTTCTCGATGTCATCCGGTGAGCTCGAGCGGCTCACGCGGCGCTACACGTCCGCCATCATTGACGTGCTCGGCCCCGATTCCGATGTCCCCGCGCCCGACGTGAACACGAACGAGCGCGTGATGGCGTGGATCATGGACACGTACTCGGCCCACGCCGGGCACAGTGTGCCGGCGGTCGTGACCGGGAAACCGCTCGCGTTGGGCGGCTCCCTCGGTCGGCGGGAAGCGACTGGACGCGGCTGCATGATCGTGACTCGTGAGGCGCTCGCGCATCTGGGTATGCCGCTGAAAGGCGCGACCGTCGCGGTCCAGGGATTCGGCAAGGTCGGTTCGGTCGCGGCACAACTGCTCGCCCGAGTAGGGTGTCGCATCGTCGCCATCGGTGATCGAACCGGTGCCCGTCATGACGCGAGAGGAATCGACGTCATCGAGGCGGCGGCGTGGGCGCGTAGACACGGAACGCTCGAGGACTACCTCGAGGGTGACCGTATCACCAACGAGGAGCTGCTCGAGCTGGACGTGGATGTTCTGGTGCCGGCCGCGCTCGAGAACGTCATCACGACGAGAAACGCCTCGCGCATCCGCGCGAAGGTCATCTGCGAGGGCGCGAATGGTCCCACGACGGCGGACGCCGACGCGATTCTCGAGGGCAACGGGATCTTCGTCATTCCCGACATTCTCGCGAATGCCGGCGGCGTGACCGTGTCGTATTTCGAGTGGGTGCAGAACCGCGCCGGGTTCTCCTGGACGGAAGATGTCGTCAACGATCGACTCGAGGAGATCATGGTTCGCAGCTTCTCGGACGTCCTGGATCTGTCGCAGAACCGAGGGGTGGGCATGCGTACCGCCGCCTACATGCTCGCGCTGAGACGAGTGGCCGCGGTGCACGAGCTCCGCGGCGTATACGCCTGAGACGAGCCATTTGACCACCGTCGTGACCGCTTCGATAAGCAGCAGGTACGCGTGATTGGTCTATTTGTCAAAGAAAAATTTGACAAATGTTGGATGCCGCGCTATCGTGGATTGAGCGCCAGCGGTGCGTGTTCAACCGCGGGGCAACCCAACATTCGACTGGAGCGGCGTCGTGGGTGGTGAACCGCCAGAACTGAACGGCCCGGATTTCGGCCGCGGTGTTCCTTTCACCGACATCCCCGACAGCGGCATGCTGGCGGGGCACGCGCAAGGCAAGCCAGTACTACTCACGCGCGACAGCGGTGACGTCTTCGCCATCAGCGCGACCTGCAGCCATTACGGTGCACCGCTCTCGGAAGGGCTGGTCGAACACGGAACGGTTCGCTGCCCGTGGCACCACGCGTGTTTCAGCCTTCGCACGGGAGAAGCTCTCCGCGCTCCCGCGTTGAGCCCGCTGGCCAGATGGACCGTTGAGCGGCGGGGCGATCTGGTCTTCGTGACCGGGGAGAGTAGGGCGGAGCCAGGGGCGTCGCGTCCGGCGGCTCCAGGCAGATCGAGCGATGCAACGGTGCCGACATCCGTGATCATTGTCGGTGCCGGCGCTGCGGGCGATGCCGCCGCGGATGTGCTGCGCCGCGAAGGCTACGACGGACGCATCACGCTCATCGGAGCCGACGAGTTCGCTCCCTACGACCGACCGAATCTCTCCAAGGACTACCTCGCCGGCACAGCGCCGGAAGAGTGGATTCCGCTTCGACCGGAGGACTTCTACCGGCAGAACGACATCGAGCTGATCCTGGGCCGGCGCGTGACGGCCCTCGACGTTCCCGGCAGACACGTCGTGCTGGACGACGGATCCGCCCGCGTGTTCGGCGCTCTTCTGCTGGCCACGGGATCGACCCCGGTACATCTGCCGACTCCCACCTACGGTGGCAGCCGCGTCTACTATCTGCGAACTCTCGCCGACAGCCGAGCGATCATCGCGGCCGCCGAACACGCCCGCGTCGCCGTGCTGCTCGGCGCGAGCTTCCTCAGTCTCGAGGTGGCGGCCTCGCTCCGCGCCCGCGGGCTCGAGGTGCACGTCGTCGCGCCCGAGCCCCACCCGCTCAGCAAGGTCATGGGGGTAGAGCTCGGCGAATTCATCCGCAGCCTCCACGAGCAGAACGGCGTGAGCTTCCACATGGGGCGGACGGCGAGCCGTATCGACGCGGGCCTCGTTACACTCGGGAGCGGTGAGGAGATCGCGGCGGACCTCGTGGTTGCGGGAATCGGCGTGCGAGCGAACGACGAGCTGGCCGCGCTCGCGGGACTCCCGGTGGAGCGTGGCATCGTCGTCGACGAGTCTCTCGAGACGAGCGTCCCTGGGATCTTCGCCGCAGGGGACGCCGCTCGCTATCCAGATCCGCGAACGGGTGAACGCATTCGCGTGGAGCATTGGGTCGTCGCACAGCGCATGGGGCAGACAGCGGCGCGCAACATCCTCGCCGGCTCCGACGTTGCGTCTCGGCAGCGTTTCGACGCGGTGCCGTTCTTCTGGAGCCGGCACTACGACGTTTCCATCTCATACGTCGGGCACGCGGAATCGTGGGACGAGGTCGCCGTTTCCGGAAGCCTCGACCACCAGGACGCCACGGTCACCTACCGGGCGGACGGAACGACGCTCGCGGTCGCGGCGGTTGGTCGCGATCGCGCGAGTCTGGAGGCGGAGGTGGCCATGGAAGCGGACTACGCCGCGGACGCCGCTGTGGCGCATACGGCGGGCGTGCGATGATGCCGAACGTCGCCGTCACGCGCGCCTTGCCGTTCGACGCCGCCTCGCGGTCCGCGGCGGACCGCGAGGCGGCGTTCGCCGGCCTCGTTAGGCGGCAGCTGGAGCTGCTGGGCGAGGACCCCGCGCGAGCGGGGCTTCTCAAGACTCCGGAACGTGTCGCGAAGTCGCTCCGGTGGCTGACGCGCGGGTACGACTCCGACGTGCGGGACGTCGTGGGCGACGCCGTATTCGCCGAGGACCACGACCAGATGGTGATGGTTCGCGACATCGAGATGTACTCGATGTGCGAGCACCACATGCTGCCCTTCTTCGGGAAGGTTCACATCGCCTACATCCCCGACGGGCGCATTGTGGGGCTTTCGAAGTTGCCGCGGATCGTCGAGGTCCTCGCCCGGCGGCTCCAGGTGCAGGAGCGACTCACCGAGGAGATCGCTCGAGCGATCGATGACGTCCTCAGCCCGCGCGGTGTGGGCGTCGTGGTCGAGGCGGTGCACCTCTGCATGATGATGCGAGGTGTCGAGAAGCAGAACTCCAAGACCATAACGAGTGCCCTGCGAGGCCAGTTCCGCGAGTGTCCGATGACGCGGGCCGAATTCCTGCGTCTCGCTCACCGGGGCTGAACCCGGGTTCGCCGCCGCCGCCGCGCGTTCGACGTGCGACTCACGGCGTGCGGCACCCTGCATCGAGCACCGACGGCATTCACGGCCACCCGATGCATGAACCGCGACCGGTGAGGCCAGCGCGTTCACGCTGGTCCTGACGACTCAAGTTCCGTCCCGCGACGGTCCGGCCACCTGCTGGACGACGGCTGCGGCACGAGCGGCTGCTCCTGCCGCCACGCTGGCGAGTCCAGAGGCCTCGCGCTCCAGGTCGCGTGCAGCCGCTGCGTCGCGCAAGGCCGGCACGTTCACGCGCACGGTCAGGGCGGCCGCTCGACAGATGGCTTCGGCGAGTAACGCGGCGACCGCGGCGTCGGCGACCGCGTTCGTGTTCCCGCGCTCCGCCACGGTCGCGGCGAGGTCCGCGACAGAGGCTGACGCGCGCGCGATGTCGAGCGGCGCATCGGTCGCAGAACGCATCGTGTGCTCGATCGCATTGGCGCGCAGCGACCGCTCCTGCTCCGTTGCCTTCGGGAGCCGATAGGCGGCGGCGACGGCGTCAACCGCCGCAGCGTCGCGCCCGACGAGGGTCAGGAGCTCCGACGCGAGGGACGCAGAGCGTTGTGCAATGGCCTGCATCTCCGCGGCCACATCGGCGTACTTCGGTCGCCCGGCCGTGAGCCCCGCGACCATCTGTGTGAGTGCCGCGGAGAGCGCACCTGCGGCCGCGGCGACACTGCCGCCACTTGGCGGAGGCGCGGGCGCACTCGCGACTGCTTCGACGGCACGGGCGATGCCGGCGTCGAGCTCGATCGCGGGCGTGCCGGCGGCCGCGAGGTCCAGGTCCCGCATCGCGTCGACCGCCGCTTCCCACCGCCCCTCGGCACAGAGGCCGCTCAGGCCGGCGTCCTCGTACGCGGCGAGGGCGGCGTCGACCATCGCGCGGCGCACTGCTTCGGGGGCGGGAGCGCGCGATTCGCGGATGTCGTCCATCCCGGGAATCTAACCTCCCCGCAGCCGGCAATGCCCGCGGTCGTCGACGTGCCGGGTGGCCGGGGCCTGCCTAACGTTTGACAAGTCCGGTGCACGGGCTACATTGCGTGCAGGGACTCGCGTCCCGACGTTCACCTCGCCCACGTCAGCGCGCGCAGAGCTCACCGAGCAGACCACGGCGCGCGAGACGACGTCGGCGGGGCGATGTGTCTTTGTCATCCACTCACCAGACGCCGTGATCGCACCCGACGCTGTGCGCCTAACGACTCGCCGCCACGCCCGAACGTGGCGTGGCGCGCGTGCGTCCGGCCGCGTCGAGCGGGATGCCCGGGCCGAGAGCCGCCTGCGCGACGGGGCGGACGTGGGCGCGCCGCGCATGTCGGCGTCGCGCGCCGGAGGCTTCGCGAGCACCGAACGCCTCGCCGCGGGCTGTCTGACGCCCGGCTTTTCCAATCGAACGCATACCGCGCCGCGAACCTGCGCAGGGTTCGCGAACGAGCCGTCGCCGCGAGTGACGTAGCCTCGCCGCACCGGCAGCACTCCGACAACCCCACCTGCGCGCGATGCCAGGTGGGGTTGCTGCTTTCTCCCCACCACGTGTCGGACGAGGAGGTTTGACATGAGCACTTCACCGACGTTGACCAGAACGCAGCTCCGCGAGATCGAGAAGGAGCTCCAGCGCGAGCGTGCGCGACTCGAGCGCACGTTGGCGAGCACGAACGGCACCGACACCGGGAATGGTGAGCTGCCCACGGCCGCCGGCGCGCCGTCCGCGCCGACCAGTGCCGACGGCGCGATCGGCGTCATGCTCGAGAACCGCACGCAAGCCCGGTACGAATCGATCGTCGCGGCGCTCGAGCGGCTCGACGCAGGCACTTACGGGACCTGCGCCGCATGTGCGAACCCGATCCCGTATGGGCGACTGCTCGTGATGCCCGAGGCCACGCATTGCGTGCGCTGCGGCATCCACGTCTGATGCCCTCGCGGCGCACTACGCCATGCGGAAAATACACATCGCGTAGTGCGCCCCTCGTGTTTACAACGTCTTCAGGTACTCCACGAGATCGCGCTTCTGCTGCTCGGTGAGCCGCAGGCTGCGGACGCGGTCGTAGTGTTCCACGACATCGGGGAGCGTCGGCGCACTGCCGTCGTGGAAGTACGGCGGGTGCTGCCAGAGCCCGCGCAGCGGCGTGGTGCGGTACCGCTTCCGGGTGGTTCGCTGTGCATAACGCGGGTCCATGCCCGTCTCGCTCGGGTCGTGGAGACGGCCCGAGTTCACGTCGGTGAACGCGCTCCCGACATGACAGGTCGCGCAGCGGCCCGCGCCATTGAACACGAGTCGACCGCGCTCGGCCGCACCGGCGTCGAAGCTCCCGGCGGGCGGCGGTGGCTTCTCGAGGCTCAGCTGGTATTCGCGGAGCGCGGGAAGCTTGGACGTCACGAGGTCCGGCGACTGCACAATGTTCACGCCGAGCCGCGGGTCGCTGAAGTTGCCCTGCCCGTGCATCTGCGTGACGGCCACGTACGCGTTCCAGTATGACACCGGCCCTTCCGCCGTGTATGTCTCCATGTCCACGCCGCGGAGGCCGTACGCCGGCGGGAGCACGAGCGGTGTGCTCAGGCCGTCGAAGTTGATGCGAGGGTCGTACATGCCCGGCCCCCAGCTGTCGAGGATCGCCTTCGTGGCCGCGTCCACCGCCGGTGAGAGTGCCACGATGGCGCCCGGGTTCAGGTCCAGGTTCGGCCAGCCGTCGAGGCGCTTCCCGATTCCTTTCGCGAAGGAGTCATCGACGGTCGAGTGGCAGAGCGCGCACGTGATCCCGAAGCGCACGAGCCGCTTTCTGCCCTCGATGGTCTCGACCTGTCCCTTGACCCCGACGACCGCATTCAGCTCGAGCAGTGCGAGCGTGGTCGCGGTGCTGTTGAGGTCCACCTGTCCTGCGGCCAACGCGTCCTTCACGGATTGCGGCAGCGCGTCGACGTCGACCTTGAGCCCCACCGAGAGCGCCGCCACCGGAGTGACGGCGCTCTCGATGACGTCGTGCATGCGGAGTGTGTCGGTCCAGTACTGCTCGTCGCCGAACGTGTCGAAGCGGAAGATCTCCTTCCCCTGGGCGACGAGCGCGGGATCGAGCGGTTCCAGCCCCGGCTCCGTCGGTGCGTCGCGGTCGCACGAGGCGATCGCGCCGGCAGCGGCGAGCGCGGCGGCCGCGCCCCACCTAACGAGTGGACGGCGCATCCGTCACTTCCTCGCGAGCTTCTTCTCCATGTTCTGCGCGGCGAGCATGTGCGCCTCGAACGCCGGCGCGACCTGCGTCACGAGTGCCTTGAGCTCGGCGTTCTGAATCGCCGGCAGCAGGGTCGACGTGACGGCGTCGATGACCGCCTTGTGAAACGCAGCCTCGTGCTGGAGGAACGCCCGGTCGAACTCGGCACCCGCGAGGCCGCGGAGTCGGGCCATGGCGGCAGCGTGATCCTTCGCAGCCTGGTCATCCTTCGGCGGCGTCGGCGTGACGCCAAGCTTCTTGGCGAGGTCGCGCCCCAGCTGACGCACCTGCTTGTGGTCGCGGACGAGCATGCTCCCAAAGTCCCGCACTTCCTTCGACGCCCCGCGCTCCGCCGCCAGCGTCCCCGTCTCGATATCGGCCGTGTTCGCCGCATCGAAGATCGCGACGATGGTGGGGTCATCGAGCGCCGGGAGCGCCACCTCGTGTGCAGCAGTCCGCGTCGAGCCAAGAGTCGTTCCCAATACCAGCGCGACGGTCGCGCCCGCCACAGCGGCGGCGTTCCTGATCCTTCCCATGACACCCTCCAGAAGAAAGTCGCTATTTCGTCGTCCTCGGACCTCGAGTCCGATCTGTTCCGGAAGGAATGGGCATATAACAACAATTTGTCAAGTATTTTCTTGGTATATTTGCCAGTCTACTATTTTCCTCGTATTCTTCGGAAGCCTTTTTCCCTTGAGCATGGAGTCCTGAATGGACGCCACCCGACTCGGCAGTCGCTTCCTGGATTCGACCCGCGGTCAGATCGCCGTACTGCTCCGACGCGGAGTGCAGACGGTCGAGGAGCTGGCCGCGACCCTCGGCCTGACGGACAACGCCGTGCGCAACCATCTGGCAATCCTCGAACGCGACGGCATTGTTCGACAGAGCGGGGTGCGCCGAGGGAAAGGAGCGGGCAAACCCGCCGTCCTGTATGAGTTGCACCCCAACGCGGAGCCGCTCTTCTCGCGCGCGTACCAGCCGGTCCTCGCCGCCGTGCTCGATGTCCTGGTGGCCGAGCTTCCCGGCGAGCAGGCTGTCGCGTTCCTGGACAAGGTCGGACGGCGCATCGGGCTCTCCGTCGGCGGGCGCGCTTCGGGCACGCTCGAGGACCGCGTGAACGCTGCCGCGGCAGCGCTCCGCTCGCTCGGTGGGGAAGTCGACGTCGTCACCGAGGGCGGTCTGCCGAAGCTGCGAGCTACCGGATGTCCCTTGTCCTCGACGGTCGTGCGGCGTCCCGAGACGTGCCGGGCGATGGAAGCATTCGTCGCCGAGATCGTCGGCGCCCCGGTGCGGGAGTGTTGCGAGCGCGGCGAGCGCCCGAGGTGCTGCTTCGCGGTGCAGCCGGCGGCGTGAGCCGGCCCGACCTCCACACGCCGAGCGCCTAACGTGCATTCCATCGTCCGGCGCTTCATCAAGACGGCGTTCGGGTTTCTCCTGGCCGGATTCGTCCTCGGCGGATGGATGATGGTGCAGCGGGAGGTGTACGGTAGCTTCCCCGGCCGCTATCAGGTGAGCGCGCACACGCACGCGATTCTCGTCGGGTTCGTCATCATGATGATCCTCGGTGTCGCACTCTGGCTCTTTCCGCGTCCCGAGAAGACCGATGCCCGCTACCGACCGGTGCTGGTGGAGGTGGCGTACTGGCTGATCACCGGCGGCACCGCCGTCAGGTTCGTCGGCGAGCTGGCGCGGTCGGGGATCGATGCCGAGTGGCTGCGATGGGGCGTCCTCGCTGCCGGCTTCGCCCAGATCGGTGCGGTGCTGGTGTTCTTCTATACGATGTGGTCGCGAATCCGGGCCGCGGGTAGTCAGGTGCGGGAGGCAAAGGGCGAGCGCTTCTGATCTGGTGATCGAAGCCAACCTTCACGCCCGATCTGCGGTCCAATGACCGACACTGTTGCGTGGCGCAGTGCCGCACCCTATTTCTACATTGTAGAGAACAGAGGTTGTCCCGAATATGCCCCGCCGCACCGATGGGCCACAGCGCGCGTCGCTCCCGCGCCTGCCAACTACGCTGCTCCGCGCGCTCCTTCCGCGTGCGGAGCGCGACGAGGTCCTCGACGACGTCGCCGCCGAGTTCGATGAACTCGCCGCTCGCCACGGTCGCGACGCGGCACGACGGTGGCTGTGGCGTCAGGCGGTTCGATCTGCACCGGCGCTTCTCGGCTGGAGCTCATGGCGCGGATGGACCGGATTCGAGCCTCGCGCGAACGCTTACCGGCCCGGAGGGCCCATGCTCACTACCTGGATAGCCGACGCGCGCTATGCCGCGCGTCGGCTGCGCGCACGCCCCGGTTTCACGATCCTCTCCGTCCTCACGCTGTCGCTCGGCATCGGCGGCACGGCTGCAGTGTACGGCGTCGCGCGACCACTGATCATCGACCCGCTGCCGTATGCGCACGCGAACGAAGTCGGCGCGTTCTGGATGTCCGGGTGGTGGACAGAGGAGGAATTCGTCCATCTTCGCGGCAACTTCCCCGGTTTCCGCGAGGTCGCGGCGCATCGGCCGGCCGACGTCACGCTTCGGACCGGCGACTCACCCACACGCCTTGTGCCCGGGATCGCCACATCGGCCGAGCTGTTCGACGTGCTCGGTGCGCGCCCGCTCATCGGGCGAACCTTCCAGAAGGGTGAAGACGCCGAGGGCGCCGAGCCGGTGGCGGTCGTGAGCTACGGGCTGTGGCAAGAACTGGGTGGCAGGTCGTCCATCCTTGGGCAGCGCGTAGCGCTGGACGGCGTACCGCGAACCGTCGTCGGCGTCATGCCGCGCGGGTTCTGGTACCCGGACCCGTCCGTGCGCATCTGGCTCACGCGTCCCCTGAACCCTCAAGGCCGCAACGGCAGCTACACGTTCGTCGGGCGGGCGGCACCGGGCGTGGACGTTGGCGCAATGGAAGCACATACCGCTCGACTCGCGACGATGCTCGGCGAGCGGTTTCAGTACTCGGAGCGCGGTGACAAGACCCGGAGTCCGACGATCACGCCCATCAGGGAGCATCTCCTCGGCTCGATGCGGCCGGCCATCGTGGCCACGCTCGCGGCCATGTCGCTCACCCTGTTGATCGCGTGCGCGAACGTCGCCGCGCTCATGCTCGGTCAGGTCGAAGGACGCTCCGCCGAGCTCGCGGTCCGATCGGCGTTAGGCGCCAACCGGCGGCGACTCATGCAGCAGCTGGTGGTCGAGGCCATCCTGCTCGGAGTGCTCGCGGGAACCGTCGGTGCGGCCATGGCCGCGGCGGGATTCCGGCTGCTCGCCGCGGCGCTGCCCATTGGCACGTGGGCCGACAGCGCGGCGTTCGACTGGACGATGTTCGCGGTGGCGTTCGCCATCGCCATCGCGGCGGTCCTCCTCGTCGTGGTCGTGCCGCTGGTGTCGCTGTGGCGCGGCGACCTGCGTGGCGCGCTCAGTCTCGCGCGGACCGGCGGCATTCAGGGTCGCGGTGGCCGCCTGGAACGCGGGCTCGTGGTGGCCGAGGTCGCGCTCGCGATGCTCATCGCGTCGGGGGCGGCCCTTCTCGTGCGCAGCGTAGCGAACCTCTACGCGATCGAGTCGGGCGTAGAGACGGGCGCCGTCGCCGTCGTGGACGTCCTCGGAAGCCGCGATCTCGCCGAGGACGCGCGCCGCCGAACGATCGAGGAGATGTCGGGGGCACTCGCGCAACTTCCCGGCGTGCGGTCGGTCGCCGCGGCGATGAAGATCCCGCTCCGCGGCGGAGGCGACAGCTTCGGCCTTACGGTCGAGGGGAAAGACGTGCGCGGCCAGACGTCGTACTTCCGCATCGTGACGCCGGCGTACTTCCAGACCATGGGGATTCGCGTCCGTGACGGGCGCACGTTCGACGGCTCCGACCGGATCTTCACCGACGCCGATACGGTGAACGTCGAGATGTCGGTTGTCATCAACGAGGCATTGGCCGAGAAGCACTTCCCGGGTGAGAACCCCATCGGGCGACGGCTCGGCGGCGGGTTCGGCGCGCCGCAGCGGATCATCGGGGTCGTCGCGAATGTGGCCGAGGCAGCACTCACCGACGAGCCCGACGCGGTGCGGTACTTTCTGGCCGGGCAGGCGCCGTGGTTCATGCCACAGGCGACGCTCGTGGTGCGCATGGCGCGCCCTGGAGACGCCGCGGCGTATCTCGAGTCGGCGCGCCGAACGGTCCAACAGGTCGCGCCCGAGTTCGCCGTTCAGGGAACGACGACCATGGCGCGGGTGCTGGACAGGGCGGTGGGGCCGGCGCGTCAAATCATGACACTGCTCTCGCTCCTGTCGGCGCTCGCGCTCGTGCTCGGCGCAGTCGGGATTTATGGCGTCGTATCGCACTTCGCCACGCGTCGCAAGCGCGACTGGGCGATTCGTGTGGCGCTCGGCCTGCCGGCGTCGCGGGTCGTTAGGCATATCGTGGGGCAGGGCACGCTGCTCGTGACGGCTGGCATCGTGCTCGGGGCCATCGGGACGGCCGCGCTAGCCCGGCTGCTCGCCTCGTTTCTGTTCGGCGTCGGCACCGTGGACGCGGTCGCCTTTGTTGCGGCGAGCCTGGCGCTGCTCGGGATCGGCCTCGCGGCGGCGTTCATCCCCGCCCGGCGCGCAGGGACCGTGAATCCGGCGGACGTCCTGCGCGAGCAGTGAGGTCGTCCTTCGAGGCAATGCTCGAGCGTCCATTCCATACTCACGTCCCGACTCGAACCGATCATGGCCGATTCCTCGCACTCTCCGCTCGGCGTCCTCGAGGAGCAGATCATCGTTGCCGTGGTGCGCACCCGGGGCGAGGCGTACGGGATGGAGGTGCGTCGTGAGATCGAGCGGGTGACGGGCCGCGACCTGGCCATCGGCGCAGTGTACGCGACGCTGGATCGACTCGAGGCGAAGGGGCTGCTCGCGTCGGGCCGGGTAATGGCCGACGGCGCGTCGCGACGGCTGTTCGAGGTCACGCCCGAGGGCGCACGCGCGCTGGCGAGCACGCGCGCAATGCGGGACCGTCTGTGGCAGGGGATAGACCTCGCGAGGCTCGCCGCGCTCGCGCGCGGCCGTGCCTAGCGCTCGCTGTCATCCCGCGCGCTCCTCTGTCATTCCGAGCTGAAGTGCGACGAATCGCAGTCGTCCCGGCAGAGGGCCCAATCTTTCTACCGGCATGTCTTTAGAAACCCTGACGCCGACGACGCGGATTACGCCGATGCCGTAGAAGTCCCCGGTACGGCCGGTAGAGGGTTTCTACGACATCGGCGTAACCGGCCCGATCGGCGTGCGGTCTTTACCCACGCATCCCGACAAGGTGCCGACCCGTCGACCGGGACGAGCGCGACTCTCGCGCTTCGCGGTCGGAATGCCGGCAGCGACGCCCACTACGCCCCCTTGCGAAGTGGAGCCGGGGCACCTAACGCCGAACGGCCGAGCCGCGTCGCGCCGCGGAACGGTGTGACCTCCTCGTGCTCCAATGGGTCGTCTGTCCGCTGCGCGTCGTACCACGTCAGGTGGGTCACGAAGACCACCTCGGTGGGATCCTGTTCGCCCCGGAACACCACGCGGGTGCCCTTGGTGAGTGAAATGACTTCGCCGGCCGCGGCGGTCTGCACGCCCGCCGCAGACCGAACGGTGAGCGCGCCCTTCGTGACGATCAGGGCTTCGTCGGCGGTCACCATCCACTCGTGTGAGGCGCCACGCCCGTACCGCGAAAAGCGGACGCGCAACGTGGCGCTCGTCGCCAGGTCGAGCACGTCGCCAATGAACACGCTGCGGTCGCCCGCCTGAAACCAGGTGGTCGTGTCGTCGATGGTCAGGTGCTGCACACTCATTGGTCCTCTCCTCTTCAATGAACTGTCATGCCGAGCGCGGTGAGGAATCCCCCGCGTCCGCACAGAGGGCTCGGTACCCACAACCCGAGGACCCCTCATCTACTCGCTGCGCGAGCATCCGGCTCGGGATGACCGGGGTTAACGAATCGGCCACGTACCGCCGACTGCCTTGTACACAGCGACCAACGCGGTCGCCGCGGTCGTGTGAGCTCGAGCGAGTTGGTTCTCGGCATCGAGCAGCGTGCGCTGCGCGTCGAGCACCTGGAGAAAGTCCGTGAGCCCGGCCTCGAACCGTTGCTGGGCGAGCGCCGACGCCCGCTCGCTCGCCTGCACGGCGTCGTTGAGCAGCGCCAGGCGCGCGTGCGCGCGATCGTACGTGGCGAGCGCCGTCTCCGTCTCTTCCATTGCCCGGAGCACGGTCGCGCTGTATTGCGCGCGCGCTTCGTCAGCGCGGGCGTGCGCCACATCCACGCGTGCCTTCACGCGCCCGAGATCGAGCAGCGGCCAGGTCACCACCGGGCCAGCCACAAGACGTGATGTCCCGCGCCGGCTCAGCGAGTCGAACGCCGTAGCGGCGTAGCCGGCGCTCGCCCCGAACGTAAGTCGCGGGAGGTATTCTGCCCGCGCGGCGCCAACGAAGAGCGACTGCGCCGCGAGCTGACGCTCCGCGCTGAGCACGTCGGGGCGTCGGCGCACGAGCTGCTCGGGCGAGCCAATGCGCACCACGCCAGGGAGTGTCGGTAGCGCTCCACCGGCGAGCCACTCGGGCGGGAGCGTTCCCGGAGCGCGACCCACCAGGGTCGCGATGCGGTTCCGATCGGCCGCGATGCGCGTCTCGATGACCGGCACCGCCGACAGGGTCAACTGTAACACTGCCCTCGCACGCTCCGTGTCGAACGCGGTGCCGCGACCCGCGGCCAACCGGTCCTGGGTCAGTGCTACGGTGCGGCGCTGATTCTCGGCGTTTCGTCGCGCGACCTCGAGTTGACGTTCCGCCCCACGAAGGTCGAAGTACGTACGCGCCACCTCGGCCGCGAGACTCACTTGCACGTCACGCAGGCCGTGCTCGGCCGACGAGGCCAGCGTGCCGTACGCATTCACGGTGCGGCTCACCCGACCGAACACGTCGAGCTCCCACGAGGCATCGAAGCCGACGTCGTAGAGATCGCGCTGCGGCAGCTGACTTGTCAGACCCGGCACCGAGACGATCGACGCCCGCTGGCGCGTCGCGCTGCCCACAGCCGTGACCGTGGGCCCGAGATCGAACGCCGACACCCGTCGCGACGCACGCGCACTCGTCAGGCGCGCCTCCGCCGCGTCGACGTCGGTGCTCGCTCGCAGTGCTTCGTCGATGAGCCGGGTGAGGGCGGGGTCGTTCAGCTCACGCCAGAACGGCGCGTCGGCGGGCTCCGGACTGTAGCGCGCAGATGGCGCGCTCGCGTCGAGTGCAGCCGCGGCGGGCGGTTCACTGGTGGGTGGCCGCGTGCGTGATGAGTCGCCGCCGCGCGGCGCGACCTGCGGTACGACCGACGCATACGACGGCGCGACGCGCACGCTCGGCGGCTGATACGCCGGTGGCCCGACGCACGCCACCGCAGCAACGATCGTGGCGACGTAGAACAGGTTACGCATGAGATACTCCTTCCCCGCCGATGGCACGCGGGCGCTCGTGGATTCGAAGCGGCCGCACATCGTTCGGTGGGACGTCCTGGTTGGGGATCCGCCTCGACACGAGGCCGCGGATCAACACGTAGAAGAGCGGCGTGAAGAGCAGGCCGAAGAACGTCACGCCGAGCATGCCGGAGAAAACGGCCACGCCCATCACGCGCCGCATCTCGGCACCGGCACCGCTTGCGAGCATGAGCGGCACCACGCCGGCGATGAACGCGAACGACGTCATGAGAATGGGACGCAGACGGATGCGCGCCGCCTCGAGCGCGGCGCTCAGACGATCCCGCCCCTGCTGCTCGAGGTCACGCGCGAACTCGACGATCAGGATCGCGTTCTTGCACGCGAGTCCCACGAGCACGAGCAGGCCGATCTGCGTGAACACGTTGTTGTCCCCGCGCGTGATCCACACGCCGGCGATGGCCGACAGGAGACACATCGGGACGATGAGGATGATGACGAGCGGGAGTGACCAGCTCTCGTACTGCGCCGCGAGCACGAGGAACACGAGCAGCACGCAGAGAGGGAAGACGAAGATCGCGGTGTTGCCGGCGAGCTTCTGCTGGTACGTCAGCTCCGTCCAGTCGGCGGTGATCCCGTTAGGCAGCGTTTCGGCCGCCAGTCGCTCCATGACGGCCACGGCTTCCCCGGAGCTCACCCCGGGCGCGGCGCTCCCGTTGATGTCCGCGGCCGGATATCCGTTGTAGTGCGTGACCTGGTCGGGACCGTACGACTGCTTGACGGTGAGGACCGACCCGAGTGGCACCATCTCCCCGTTCGCGTTGCGGACCTTGAGCTGCGTGATGTTCTCGGCGGTGGCCCGGAACGGCGCGTCGGCCTGCGCGATCACCTGGTAGGTGCGGCCGAACTTGTTGAAGTCGTTCACGTACTGGGAGCCGAGGTAGATCTGCAGCGTCTGGAACAGATCCCGGAGCCCGACGTCGAGCTGTTTCGCTTTATCGCGGTCCACGTCGGCGAAAAGCTGCGGCACGTTGATCTGGAAGCCCGAGAAGGGCCCCGCGATCTGCGGCGTCTGGTAGGCCTTGCCGAGCAGCGCCTGCGCGGCGGCGTAGAGCGCAGAGTCGCCGAGTCCGGCGCGGTCCTCTAGCTGCAGCTTGAAGCCGCCCACGGCGCCGAGCCCGTTTACGGCCGGCGGCGGGAAGACCGCAACGAATGCGTCCTGAATGACGCTCAGCTTCTGGTTGAGCGCCGTCACGAGTGCGCCGCTCGACAGTTCCTTGCTCTTACGTTCCTCGAACGGCTTGAGTGTGATGAAGATGATGGCGGAGTTCGGCTTGTTCACGAACCCGTTCACCGACAGTCCCGGGAACTGCACGGCCGCCTCGACGCCCGGCTGCGCGAGCGCGATGTCCGCCATGCGCCTGACGACCGCCTCGGTTCGGTCGAGCGACGCCGCGTCAGGCAGCTGCGCGATGGCCACCAGGTACTGCTTGTCCTGGCTCGGGACGAAGCCGGCGGGAACGCGAGAGAAGCCGACGATGCCGAGCACGACCAGGCCGGCGTAGACCGCGAGCGATACGGCGGACCGACCGACGATCCGACGCGCCACTTCCCGGTAGCGTTCCGAGCCTCGCGCGAAAGCGCGGTTGAATGGCCGGAACACCCAGCCGAAAAGTCGATTGATCACGCGCGTCGGCCGGTCCTCGGCGGCGCCGCGCGGCTTGAGCAGCACGGCGGCAAGGGCTGGCGACAGCGTGAGCGAGTTGATGGCGGAGATGATCGTGGAGAACGCGATCGTCAACGCGAACTGCCGGTAGAACTGGCCGGTGAGGCCGCTGATGAACGCCACCGGGATGAACACCGCCGAGAGCACGAGCGCGATCGCTATGATCGGCCCGCTCACTTCCTCCATCGCCGTGTGGCTCGCCTCGAGGGGCGAGAGCCCTTCCTCGATGTGGCGCTCTACGTTCTCGACCACGACGATCGCGTCGTCGACGACGATGCCGATGGCGAGCACGAGGCCGAAGAGCGAGAGCGTGTTGACGGAGAACCCGGCAGCGAGCATCACCGCGAACGTGCCGACGATGGACACGGGCACGGCGGCGAGCGGAATGATCGACGCGCGCCACGTCTGGAGGAACAGCACGACGACGATGACCACCATGAGCGTGGCCTCGAGGAGCGTGCGGACGACTTCCTTGATCGAGTCGCGGACGAAGACCGTCGGGTCGTAGACGGCTGTCCAGTTCACGCCCTCGGGGAACCGCGTCTTGAGCTCGTCCATCTTCTCGCGCACGCTGCTGGAAAGCGCGAGCGCGTTCGAGCCCGGCGCCTGGAAGACGACGATCGCGACTGCGGACTTGTTGTTCAGCAGCGCGCGGAGGCCGAAGTCGCCGGCGCCGAGCTCGATGCGCGCGAGGTCGCGCAGGCGCGTCACCTCGCCGTCGGCGCCAGTCTTCACGATGATGTTCCCGAACTCCGCCTCGTCGGCGAGGCGGCCACGCGCGCGCACGGTGAGCTGGTACGCGGTGGGGTTCGGCATCGGCGGCGCGCCGACGACGCCGGCGGCGACCTGCACGTTCTGCTCGCGGATGGCCTGCACCACGTCGCCGGCAGAGAGCCCGCGTGCGGCCACCTGGTTCGGATCGAGCCACACGCGCATCGCGTAGTCGCCGGCGCCGAACACGGCGACTTGTCCGGCACCCGGCAATCGCGCGAGCTCGTTCCTCACGTTCAGGATCGCGTAGTTGCGCAGGTACACAGGGTCATAACGCCCGTCAGGTGAGACGAGGTGCACGACCAGCGTGATGTCGGGTGACCGCTTCTCGGTGGTGACGCCGAGTGCGCGCACTTCTTCGGGAAGTCGCGCGAGAGCTTGGGCGACCCTGTTCTGTACCTGCACCTGCGCGAGATCGACGTCTGTACCGATGTCGAACGTGACGGTGAGGTTGAGCACGCCGTCGGCTGTCGCCGACGACGACATATAGAGCATCCGCTCCACGCCGTTGATGGCGTCCTCGAGCGGCGTACCGACGGTCTGCGCGAGTACGGTGGGGTTCGCGCCTGGGTACACGGCGCGCACCGTGATCGTCGGCGGCGCCACCTCCGGGTATTCGCTCACCGGCAGCGCGAAGATCGAGATCAGCCCCGATGCGAGAATGACGAGGGATAAGACCACCGCGAAGATAGGGCGGTCGATGAAGAAGCGAGAAAAGCGCACAGAGAACTCCGGGTAAGGGCGCGCCGGGGGCGAGCGGCCGCTCACGTGAGCGGCCGCAGCGTACTTGCCTGGTCAGGCAGTGGGCTTATCGAGCGGCGCTCGCCAGCGTCGCGGAGTCGGGGCTCATCGTCGTGCGTGTCGCGAGCACCTTCATGCCCGGACGCACGCGCATCAGTCCGTTGACGACGACGTTTTCGCCCGGCTCGAGGCCGGACGTCACGACCCGAAGGCCGTCCACCAGCCGTCCGAGCGTCACGGGTCGGTACTCGACGCTCGAATCGGGCTTGAGCACGAGCACGAACTTCCGGTCCTGGTCAGTGCCGATTGCGTGGTCCTGGACGAGCGTGGCGGGGTACGTTGCCCGTCCGCCGAGACGCACGCGCGCGAAGAGTCCCGGGGCGAACAGTCGATCACCGTTTGGCACGACGGCGCGGAGCCGGATGGTGCCGGCGCTCGCGTCGAGTCGGTTGTCGACGAAGTCGAGCGTGCCCTCGTGGGGGAAGTCGGTCTCGTTCGCGAGGCCGATGCGCACGGGCTGTTGCCCGCCGCGGCCCCCGATGGCGCGCACGTACTTCAGGTACGCCTGCTCGTCGGTGTCGAAGTACACGTAGATGGGGTCGAGCGAGACGATCGTCGTCAGGAGCGTCGCGGACGGCGGACCGGCCTGCACGAGGTTGCCCGGCGTGACCTCCGCTCGGCCGACGCGCCCGGCGATTGGGGCTCGCACGGTCGTCCACTCGAGGTTGAGCCGTGCGGTCGCGAGCGCAGCCTCGGCGGCGCGGACGGCGGCGTCGCCGTCGGCGCGGCCACTGGTGCGCGCCTCGAGCTCCTCGCGCGAGATCGCCTGCGTGGCGACGAGCCGCTTTGCCCGCTCGTACTCCGCGTTCGCCAGCTCGGCGCGTGTCCGCGCCTGGGCCAGCTGGGCCTCGGCACGTGCGACCTCTGCCTGGTACGGCCGCGGGTCGATGATGAAGAGGGGGTCGCCCCGCCTAACGGTCGATCCTTCGGTGAACGTCACGCGCTGCACGAAGCCGGAGACGCGCGGGCGGGCCTCCACGGCGTCAACGGACTCGAAGTGACCGGTGAACTCGTCCCAGTCAGCGATGTTACGGCCGGCGGCCGGGGCGACGGTGACCTGTGGTGTTGGGGGCGGCGGTGCCGGCTTACTGCACGCCGCGACGATAAACGCGACGACCACGGCGCCGAGGACGGTGCGGGTCGTCGCGGTCCGCGGGGACCTATGGAGTTGCGAGGCGATGTTGGGCATTCGGTATCTCATGCACGCCGCCGACGGAACGGTCGCGGGCGGCGTGCGTCAGGGAGCTGGTGAGATCGATCAGAATCGCAACGTCAGGCCTGCGGCGACCGTGACGTCGTTGCGGGTCTTCGAGTCGCCGCCATCGAACGGCTTGAAACGCGACACGTAGTCACGCGCTTCGACGCGCAATCCGGCGCGGCCGAACCCGAGCTCGCCGCCCAGGACGCCGAAGCCCGCGACGTTCGACTTCGCGTCCACGTCCAGGTCGCGGTAGTCGTACGTGCGGCCGCCGACGCCGAGGCCGGCGAACGGCGTGAAGTCCCACGCACCCGACGTGAACCACGACGGGGCGCGCAACTCGGCACCGATGTCGTACTGGTAGAGGTCGATCTTCTCGTTACCGACGGAGATGCGATCCTTGCTCGGCGACCAGCCGAGCGTACCGGTGATGGCGAGCTGTGGGAGGATGCGGTATGACGCTTGCGCCCCGACCAGTACGGCATCCTCGAGGAGATCGCGCTGATCGCCGGTCGGGATGTAGGCGCCGGCGTAGGGGCGGAATTCGAAACCGCGCGAGCCAACGATATCCTGCGCCCGTGCAGCGGAGGCGACAACGCCGGAAAGCGCGAAGACGGTGGCAGCCAGAACGGTGGCTCTCGAAACCGAAGCAGTTGCGGTGGACATGCGTCTATTCCTCAGTGAAGCTCTGTGTGCCGCGGCCGCGTCGTGCCTGAGGGCCGGGCGGCGGATTCGGCGGTCAGGTCCGCCGGCTCCGCTCCGCGCGTTGGCCGACGCGACGAAGCGGAGGGATCTGGTGCGAAGGTCGAACGAAGTGAACGTTCACGTGTATCTACCAAAGAGTGGTACCGATCGGTAACATCCACATGTTACCGATCGGTAACATTCAAGTCAAGGCATCGCACCCTGTCCGTTCGACCAGGACCAACCGACCCCGACGACGATGTTCAGTGTCCGTGTTCCGCCCCGACAACGCATCCTCGACGCTGCTGACGACCTGTTCCGTCGCGTCGGGATACGTGGTGTCGGCGTGGAAGCGATCGCCGAAGCGGCGGGGACGAACAAGATGACGCTGTACCGGCACTTCGCGTCGAAGGACGAGCTGGTCGCCGAGTGGGTGCGGGGCATCGTGGCGAAGAAGGAAGCGGAGTGGGACGACATCGCGGCGAAGCATCCTGACGACCCGGGAGCACAGCTCGTGGATTGGAGCCGCCGCGTGGCGAAGAAGTTCGCCGAGGCGGAGGAGCGGGGGTCGGCGTTAGGCAACGCCCTCGCCGAACTGCCGGAGCCGGACCATCCCGCCCGACAGGTCATCGACGCGCACCGCGTCCGCGAGCACGAGCGTATCCGCGGCGTGTGCCGCGAGGCCGGGTTTCCCGAACCCGAGCTCGCCGCCGACCAGTTCTACATGTTGCTGGAAGGCGCGAAGGCGTGCGTGCAGTGCATCGGGCTCAAGCGTGTCGGCGAGCATCTCATGCGGTCGGTGGATGCGCTGATCGCGGCGCGGAGCCGCCAGGCGCCGGCGTCACCGGCGCCGCGGACAGCGAGTCGGCGTTAGGCTCGCGTGCGGCGAACGATGCCCGTGCGCGCGGGCGCGTTCAATTACCTGCGAGGTAATTGGCCGGCCGGGTGGGCCGATGTATCGTTCGCCCATGGCCACGATCGTGCGGTCCGAGGCGTCTCCCCGGCCCGAGTTCGGGGAGCTGCTCCGCGAGTGGCGGAGGCGCCGACATCAGAGCCAGCTCGCGTTGGCGCTCGAAGCGGGGGTCTCGCAGCGCCATCTGAGCTTCGTGGAATCTGGCCGCGCGCAACCGAGCCGAGAGATGGTCCTGCGTCTGGCCGAGGAGCTCGACGTGCCACTCCGCGAGCGGAACCGGCTACTGATTGCCGCCGGGTTCGCGCCCATGTTCCAGGAACGCTCGCTGGACGACCCGGCGCTCGACGCCGTGCAGCGCGCGATCGAGCGTGTGCTGCGGGCGCACGAGCCGTATCCGGCGCTTGCCATCGACCGGCACTGGACGCTCGTCGCGGCGAATCGCGCGGTGGCGCCGTTTCTCGCGATCGCGTCGCCCGCGCTCCTCACGCCGCCAATCAACGTGCTGCGTCTCAGCCTGCACCCCGA
>DAINRQ010000081.1:0-27502 GCA_036741775.1 Gemmatimonadaceae bacterium
GGTTCATGAACTACTTCCTGAACACCGACCGCAAGCCGATGCCGAGTGCGCCGGCTACGGTTTACTGGCACCTCGGCAATGGCACGAACGCGATCATTGTGGACCCGGAACATGACCTCGTCGTCGTCGCGCGATGGATTCAGGGCAATGCGCTCGACGGCCTGATGCAGCGAGTCATTGGCACCATCCGCTAACCACCTTCAGACATCTCATGTACGGATTGATCGGAAAGATGATCGCCGCTCCGGGACGGCGTGATGAGCTACTGTCCATTCTCCTCGAAAGTGTCGGCGACATGCCGGGCTGCCACAGCTACGTGATCGCTACGGACCCGGCCGACGAGAACGCGATCTGGATCACCGAGGTCTGGGACAGCGAGGCGAGCCACAAGGCGTCCCTGGGTCTTCCCGCCGTGAAGGACGCCATCGGGCGGGCCAGGCCGTTGATCGCGACGTTCGGTGAGCACTTCGTGACGACGCCCGTTGGCGGACATGGGCTCGCTTAGGCCTATAGCTTGCTCGGTCTCCATAGGTCTGGGTTTTATCACCCCCTCACGAGTGCTGTCTCGTTGTGTCGATCACATCGGATAACCCTCCTCGTACCGTGCCTCGGAGTGCCGCGTCTCGAGCGCGCATCGGCATCCAGGGACTCGACCAGGTGCTTCATGGTGGTCTGCCGCGTGACCATCTCTACCTGATCGACGGCGACCCCGGGACCGGGAAGACCACGCTCGCCCTCCAGTTTCTGCTCGAGGGGATCGCCGTCGGTGAGCGGGGGCTGTACGTCACCCTGTCCGAGACGGCGGAGGAGCTTCGCGCCACCGCAGCGTCCCACGGTTGGAAGCTCGACGGGATCGAGATCTTCGAGCTGGCGGCCGCGGATGAGCCTAATTCGGAGACATATACGCTCTTCCACCCGGCAGAAATCGAGCTCAGCCGAACAGTCGAAACCGTGCTCGCGGTCGTGGAGCGAGTCGCACCCGTGCGCGTGGTGTTCGACTCGCTGTCGGAGATGCGGCTCATGGCTCGTGACGCGCTCCGTTTCCGGCGCCAGATCCTCGCGCTCAAGCAGTTCTTCGCTGGCCGCGGGTGCACGGTGCTTCTCCTCGACGACCGTTCCGCTCCGGATGGCGATCGACACCTCCACAGCATTGCCCATGGCGTCATCTCGCTCGAGCATCTCGCCATGGAATACGGGGCCGAGCGACGACGCTTGCAGGTCGCGAAGCTGCGCGGGCTGCAGTTCCGCGGAGGCTATCACGACTTCCGGATCCGCACCGGAGGGCTGGACGTTTTCCCACGCATCCTGACCGAGGGGCGGTCCCAGCAGAGGCTGGGTGAGGAGCTCCGTAGCGGGTCCGCCGAGCTCGATGACCTCATCGGCGGTGGGCTGCCTTCCGGCACGAGCACGCTCATCACCGGCGCGGCGGGTACCGGGAAGTCGGTGCTGGCCACGCAATACGCGCGCACCGCGGTCGCCGGTGGCGAACGGGTGCGGTATTACCTCTTTGACGAGCGCGTGCCAACGTTCCTGCACCGGGCCGAGAAGCTCGACATGCACGTCGGTGACGCGGTAAGGGACGGGCGCCTCACGCTTCGGCAGATCGAGCCGACGGCAATGTCCCCTGGCGAGTTCGCGGACGAGATTCGCTCGGCCGTCGAGGAAGATGGCGTCCGTCTCGTCATCCTCGACTCCATCAACGGCTACATGCAGGCCATGCCGTCGGAACGGCTTCTGCCCGTGCAGGTGCACGAGCTGTTGAGCTACATGGCCGACCACGGCGTCTCCACGATCATGACGCTCGTGCAGCACGGCATCTTCGGGGCGCCGGTGGATGAGGCGGCGGAAGTGAGCTACCTCGCGGATACCGTCGTCCTGCTCCGGTACTTCGAGCACACGGGCGCGGTTCGGCAGGCGATCTCCGTCGTGAAGAAGCGAGCCGGCCACCACGAGCGCGCAATTCGGGAGTGCCGTGTGGAGCCCGGCGGCTTCCGTGTGGGCGCACCTCTCGCCGACTTCCAGGGAGTCCTCGCCGGGGTGCCTACCTATACGGGCGCGCCAGGGCCGCTGATGGCGACTCCCGTGCCTGGGGTCGAAGCACCCAATGACTCGCCTGGCCCCGGGTTCCCTCCTCGCCCACGAAGGCCTCGGTCCGGGTGACGGCCGCACGGACGACCGGAGCGAGAGCCGTCCACGATCTGGAGGCGGAATCCGCTGAGCCCAGGAACCCGGGCGTCGTGGCGGTCGCCACCGTGGCGATGTCCGAGCGGGTCGCGATTCTCGCTCCGAGCGGAGATGACGCCCCCATTGCCGAACGCATGCTCGCGAAATGGGGAATCGCGGCGTGGACGCTCGCCGATCTGAACCAGCTGTGCGAGTCCATTTCGCGCGGTGTCGGAGCCGTCCTCCTCGCCGAGGAAGCCCTCCGGTCGCCGGATCGGAACCGCCTGGTCTCGGTGCTGAACGCGCAACCGGCGTGGTCCGATGTCCCGTTGATCGTGCTCACCGACGAGGGCGAGCTCGGTCGTGCGGTCGCGCGCGGCGTCGAGGAGGTGGCGCATCGAGGCAACGTCACGCTGCTCGAACGACCGGTGCGGGTCGCAACGCTGGCGCTCGCACTGCGCGCCGCGCTCCGTGCGCGCCGCCGTCAGTACGAGTTACGCGACCAGATCATCGAGCGCGAGCGGCTCGTCGAGGCCGAGCGGCGCGCACGCACGCACGCGGTGCGGTTACAGGAGCTCACCGCGGGGCTGTCAGTCGCATCGACGCCGGCGGAAGTCGTTCAGGCGAGTGTGGAAAACGCCGCGCGGGCCGTCGGCGCCGTGGGGGTCGTCATCGCCTGGGTCAATGCCGACGAGGGTAACGTCGAGATCCTCGGCGCCAACGACATGGCCGACGACGTTCGGACCGAGTGGGGTAGGATCCCTCTCGACGCGCCGGTACCGTTGGCCGAGGTTGCGCGTAGCGGCGAGGCCATGTTTCTCGAATCACCGGCCGCCTGGGAGGCACGGTATCCCGGTCTCGCGTCTCTCGCCAACGCGTCCGGACATCGGGCGAATGCGATCCTCCCCTTCATCGTCGAGGGGCGGCCGGTCGGCGCACTCGGGCTGGCGTTCGCGACGCCTAACGATTTCCCCGCGGAGGAGCGGCACCTCATGCTCTCCATCGCGCGCCAGTGCGCGCTGGCGCTCGCGCGGGCACGCCTGTTCGAGGCCGAGCGTCAGGCCCGCCGGGAGGCCGACGAAGCCAACCGCGCGAAGGGACAATTCCTCGCCGTGATGAGCCACGAGCTCCGCACACCCCTCAACGCCATCGCCGGCTACGCGGAGCTCATCGAGATGGGGATCCACGGTCCGGTGACCCCCGAGCAGCGAGAGGCGCTGCGCCGAGTCATGAAGAGCGAGCAGCATCTGCTCGGGCTCATCAACGCCGTGCTGAATTACGCACGCATCGAGACTGGGAGCGTGCAGTTCGACATCGAGGACGTCCTGGTGGATGAGGTCATCGCGACCTGCGAAAGCTTCGTCACATTGCAGGCTCGGGCCAAAGCGCTCACGCTCGAGACACCGGAGCCCGATCCGTCACTCGCGCTGCGAGCCGACCGCGAGAAAGTTCAGCAGATCCTTCTCAACCTGCTCGCGAACGCGATCAAGTTCACTGGCGCCAATGGGCGCGTGGCCGTGACACGGACGGCATCGGAGGACGAGGACGGATCACCAACGGTGACGATCGCCGTGAGTGACACGGGTCGAGGCATCCCGGCAGACAAGCTCGGTACGATCTTCGAGCCGTTCGTGCAGGTCGATGCGGCGCTCACGCGAACGCAAGAGGGTGTCGGACTCGGCCTCGCCATCAGTCGCGAGCTCGCGCGGGCCATGAACGGCGATCTCCACGCGTCGAGCGTGCTTGGGCAAGGAACCACGCTGACGTTGACCTTGCCCAGGGGGCTCGCCGCCCCGCATCAGGACCTCGCAGTCTCAGCCGTCGACTGAACCAGGGTTGCAGCACACGCAGCACTGGACATCGAGGCCTGACGTTAGTAACATTCATTATTTACTGAACGATATTAACATACTGAACCATTCTTACCGCCAACATACCAGTGCATCCCAGCACCAGCCAGCTCATCGAACGCGTCGGGCTCCTCTGTGAGACTGACGGACTGCCACGTATCGCCGGGCGGATCTTCGGCCTTCTGATCGTCACGCCAGGGGAATGCTCCCTCGACGACATGGCCGAAACGCTCGGTGTCAGCAAAGCGAGCATCAGCACCGACGCGCGCCGACTCGAGCAGTTCGGCATCGTCGTTCGCACGAGTCGCCCTGGTGACCGCCGCGACTACTACGCGATCGCACCGAACGCGCTTCGCCAGTCGCTGGAAACGAAGATGCGTGGCATGCGCCAGTTCCAGGAGCTCCTGCGCGAAGCCCGCGACCTTCCGGACGCTTCACCCGAGGTCCGCGAGCGGATCGACGAGTGGGATGCGTGGTACGACGATGCCCTCGAGGTCATGACGACGCTCGTCGAGAAGGCGACGCACGCACGGACATCGGCTTCGTCACGCCGGCGCTGACGGGGCCCGGAACATGATGCCCCCAGGCTGCGTGCCCACCACTACGACAATGAAGTGCATCAGCATACTCGCGGTTGCCGTCGCGGCGGTCACGCCCGCGGTCGCTTCCGCGCAGACCCCACAGCAGCCCTCCGCTCGTCGTGCCGACCGCGCCGCACCCGTGTCGCGCGATACGGTGCGCCTCGAGCTCTCCGACGCGATCGCGCGCGCGGTCGGACAGAGTGAGGAGGTTCGGCTGGCGCGCTCGCAGGTCGACCTCGCTAACGCGCAGGTCACTGCGGCGCGTTCGGCCGCGCTCCCGCAGATCGACGGGAACCTGTCCTACACCCGGACGTTCGATTCGCCGTTCAATACGGGCACGGGGTTCACGCTACCGGACTCGCTCAAGTTCGAGCCCGACCCGACGCTCCCGCTCGAGGAACGCGTACGCTACCTCGAGGACCGCGCGCCATCCGCAGGCCTCGGCGGACTCGGCTCTCTGTTCGGGAACCTCCCGTTCGGTCAGGCGAACTCGTACGTCCTCTCCGGAAGCGTGTCGCAGCCGGTGTATTCCGGCGGGCGTGTAGGTGCCGGGCTCGCGATCGCGCGCGAGTATCTCGACGCGTCGCGACTTGGCCTCGACGAATCGCTCGCCGACATCGAGCTCGACGTACAGAACGCGTATTACCGCGCGCTCCTCGCCGCCGAGCTCGAGACGATCTCGCGCGCCGCGGTGGCACAGGCCGAGAGCTTCCTGAAGCAGGAACGGTTGCGACTCGAGGCGGGTGAGGCATCGGACCTCGATGCCATGCGCGCCGAGGTGTCGCTCGAGAACCTGCGCCCGCAGCTGGTGGAGGCGCAGAACGCGGCGTCGCTCGCCGTGCTCGATCTCAAGCGGCTCATCGACATTCCGCTCGACCAACCCGTGGTGCTGACGACGGCACTCACCGCGCCCAGCGCCACCGAGCTCGCTGCTCCCGAAGTCGACGCGCGAACGGTGCTCGGTCGGCGAGCGGCGGTCCAGGCGGCCGAGCGACAGGTCGAGATCCGGCGGCAGCAGGTACGCGTCGCGCGGGGCGCGCTGTTGCCATCGGTGTCGGTGAACATGAACTACGGCCGGCAGATCTTTCCGTCCGACGTGTTCCGGTTCAGCGGTCAGGATTGGCGCACCGACTGGAACGCGAGCGTGAACGTGTCGGTCCCGATCTTCTCCGGGTTCCGCAGACAGGCCGAGATCGATCAGGCGCGCATCACGCTGGACCAGGAGCGGCTGCGGCTCGGACAGCTTCGCGAGTCGGTGCAACTCGAATACGAGCAGGCCCGCGGGGAGCGCGAGCGCGCGGCGGCGACGATCGCGGCGCGCCAGCGAACGGTGGACCAGGCGCAGCGTGTTCACGACCTGACGGTGCTGCGGTACGAGCAGGGGCTCGCGACGCAGCTCGAGGTGTCGGACGCGCGGCTCGCGCTCCTGCAGGCACGAACCAACCTCGCGCAGGCGATCTCGGACTTCCGCATTGCCGACGCGAGCCTAACGCGGTCCCTCGGTGGTTCCGCACGCGCACAAGCAGAATCCAGGAGAACCAGGTAATGCCACGGGAATGGAACATACCCTCGCCGGCGGCTCGCCCACGGCTCGGCGCTGTCGGTCGTCGGCTCGCGGGCGGAACGCTCGCTGTGGCGCTGCTCGCGCTCGTGACCGCGTGTAACGGGGCATCCGAGGCCGCCACGGCAGACAACGACAGCACGGCCGTCGCGATGACGTTGAGTCCGCAGGACGTTGCCGTCGCGCGGACGATCGAGCTCGGAAGCAGCGTCACGGTGCGAGGCTCGCTCGAGCCGGCGCAGACGGTGGCGGTGAAGTCGCAGGTCGCGGGCACGGTGCGCAACCTTCGCGTTGACCGGGGGAGTGATGTCAGGCGCGGCCAGGTGCTCGCGACGATCGAGGCGGCGGGCGTGCAGAGCCAGGCTGCCGGCGCGCGTGCGCAGGTCGCGGCGGCCGAAGCCGCCCTGGCACTCGCGCGGCAGCGCCTCGAGGGCGGACGCAAGCTCCGTGAAGCAGGCGCGATGTCGGAGATCGACTTCCGGACCGCCGAAGCGAACTACGAGGCCGCGGAGGCGCAGGTTGCCGCGGCGCGAGCCCAGGCCGCGACCGCTGGGGAGGCCGCTCGGCGCACGACGGTCACCGCCCCGCTGACCGGATCGGTGAGCGAGCGGTTCGTCGAGGAAGGCGAGGCGGTGGGAAGCAGCGACAACCTGCTCACCATCGTCGACACGCGGGTCCTCGAGCTTTCTGGCCAGGTCGGGATCGAGGAAGCGCAGCGTGTGCGCGTGGGTCAGCCGGTGGTGTTCACGCTCGACGCGAGCCCGAACCAGGAGCTCCGCGGTCGAGTCGGTCGCGTCGACCCGCGCGCCGACCCGGGTACACGACAGGTGGGCGTCTACGTGCAGCTTCCGAATTCCGAACAGCGCATCATCGCCGGGCAGTTCGCCCGCGGCCGCGTTATCACGGGCACCGCTTCGCGTGCGATTGCGGTTCCTACGACGGCGGTGCGCGACACCGGGAGCGTAGCGCACGTGTTCGTCATCGAGAACGGGCGCCTCGCGAAACGTCAGGTGTCTCTCGGCGCGCGCGACGAGGCGCAGGGACTCGTTGCCGTCGCCTCGGGCGTGCGCGAGGGCGAGCGGGTGCTCGCGGTGCCGGCGCCCGGCACGACCGAAGGGATGCGCGTTACGGTGGTGGCCGACACGAGCGCACGCGCCCAACCGGCCGCAGCGCCGGCACCGACGAATTCGACGGACTCGGCGCGCACGCCTCGGCCGCGCGCGGGAGGACAGTAACGTGGCCGACGCACCTCACACCACGAATACTGCACCCGTGACTGCGAACACGTCCGCGCCACGACACAAGCCCGCCACCGGTGGGCTCAGCGGCGTCGCGATCCGGCGACCGGTCTTCACGACGATGATCATGCTCGGCCTCGTCGTGCTGGGCTGGTTCAGCTACCGCGGCCTCGCGATCGATCAGTTCCCGGAGATCGACATTCCGGTCGTGACCGTCCAGACCGTCTATCCGGGCGCGAGCTCGGAGACGGTCGAACGCGAGGTCACGCGCCGGATGGAGGAATCGTTCAATCCCGTCGAGGGCGTGGACCGTATCACCTCCGTTTCCCTCGAGGGCGTATCGCAGGTCATCATCGAGTTCGACCTCGGGCGTGACGTCGACGCAGCCGCGCAGGACATTCGGACGAAGATCGAGACGATTCGCCGCGATCTCCCGACGGACATTGAGCCCCCGATCGTCCAGAAGCTGGACCCGGCCGCGCAGCCGATCCTGTCGCTCGCGCTCGCGTCGGAGACGCTTCCGCTCGTCGAGCTGACGAACCTCGGCGACCTCACGATCCGGCGGCAGCTCGAGGCGGCGCCTGGCGTCGGCGAGGTCCGCATTGCCGGCGGGCTCGAGCGCGAGGTGCGCGTGAATCTCATCCCGGGTCGCCTGGAGGCGTTAGGCGTGACGGTGCCCGAGATCATGGGCGCCTTGCAGCGCCAGAACCTCGAGGTGCCGGCCGGCCGCGTCGAGCGCGGGTCGAGCGAACGGCTCGTCCGCGTGACGGGACGCATCACCGATCCACGCCAGTTCGCGGATGTCATCGTGGCCACGCGCGACAACCAGCCGGTCCGGCTGGGCGATGTGGCGCGCGTCGAGGAGGGCACCGAGGAGGAGCGTTCGCTGGCGCTCGTGGATGGCCGGCGCGCCGTGTCACTCGACATTCTGAAGGTGTCGGGGGCGAACACGGTCGCGGTCGCCGATGAGCTGCGTGCCGCCATCGCCGAGGTGGAGAAGACGCTGCCGCAGGGCACGACGATCCAGGTCGTGCGCGACAACTCGGTGTTCATCCGCAACTCCGTGAACGACGTCATTCACGAGCTCGTCCTCGGCGCGCTGCTGACGGTGCTCATCGTCATGCTCTTCCTGAACGACTGGAAGGCGACGGCGATCACGTCGCTCGCGCTCCCGGTGTCCGTGATCTCGTCGTTCATCCTGATGGCGATTCTCGGCTTCACGCTGAACGTGCTGACGCTGATGGCGCTGTCGCTTTCGATTGGTATTCTCATCGACGACGCCATCGTCGTCGTCGAGAACATCGTGCGGCACCGCGAGCACGGGGAGGACCACTTCACCGCCGCCGCACACGGGACCCGCGAGATCATTCTCGCCGTCATGGCGACGACGCTGTCGATTGTGGCGGTGTTCGTCCCGGTCGCGTTCATGAAGGGGATCATCGGGCGGTTCTTCTACGCGTTCGGGATGACCGTCGCGTGGGCGGTGCTCGTGTCACTCTTCGTGTCGTTCACGCTCACGCCAATGCTCGCCGCATGGTGGGGGGTAAACCCGCACACGGGCGAGGGCGGCAACGTGCTCACGCGGGGGATCGGTCGGTTCAACCGCTGGTTCGACCGGCAGGCAGCGAAGTACCGTGGCGTGATTCGCTGGGCACTGGGGCATCGCAAGTCCACACTCGCGATTGCGGCCGCGAGCTTCATCGGCGCGCTCGCGCTGTTCCCGTTCATTGGCGGCGCCTTCTCGCCCGACGTCGACCAGGGCGAGTACGTCGTGCAGTTCGAGACGCCCGAGGGATCGAGCCTCGCCTACACGCACTCCAAGTCGGACCAGATCACGGCCGCGCTTCGCGGGATCGAGGGCGTGGAGTTCACCTACACGACCATCGGTGCCGGCGCCACCGGCACCGTGACGAATGGCGAGATGTTCGTGAAGCTCGTCGGGGTGGACGAGCGCGATAAGTCGCAGCAGGATCTGATGGTGGAAACCCGTGACCGGCTGTCGCGGATCTACGGGGTGCGCACGTCAGTGCTCGTCGGTGGCGGTATCGGCGGCGCGCAGGCGCCGCTCCAGATTCAGCTCCGCGGTCCCGACGTGAACGAGCTGCAGCGGATCTCGCAGCTCGCGATGGCCGAGTTGCAGAAGATCCCCGGGCTCGTGGACCTGCAATCATCGTTAGGTGAGCCGCGCCCCGAGATGCGCATCGAAGTGGACCGCGACATCGCGAACCGCGTGGGGGTCGACATCGGCCAGGTGGCGCAGACCATTCGTCCGCTCATGGCGGGCGAGACGGCCACCCGCTGGGAGGATCCGACGGGCGAAGAGCGCGAGGTCGTGGTGCAGGTCGCACCGGAGTACCGGCAGTCCGTGGAGGACGTCGCCATGATCCCCGTTCCCACCGCGACGCGTGGTCCGTCCGGTGTCGCGACGGTTCCGCTGCGCGACGTCGCCCGGATCGAGCAGGGCACGGCGCCGGCACAGATCGACCGCCAGGATCTCGCGCGTGTCGCGACCATTTCGGGCGCGACGGCGCCGGGGCTCTCGGTCTCCGAGGCATCGGCCCTCATTCGCGAGCGACTCGGCGGACTCTCGATGCCTGCCGGGTACTCGGTGCAGCTTGGCGGTGAAACAGAGCAGCTCGAGGAAACCGGCGGGTACGTCGTGGAGACGTTGCTCCTCGCGGTGATCCTCATCTTCCTGATCCTGGCGTCTCAGTTCGAGTCGTTCACGCAGCCGTTCGCGATCATGTTGTCGCTCCCGCTGTCACTCGTAGGCGTGCTGCTCGCGCTGCTCTTCACCGGGTCGACGCTCAATATCATGTCGATGATCGGCGTCATCATGTTGATGGGGCTCGTGACGAAGAACGCCATCCTGCTCGTGGACAACGCGAACGAGCGTCGAGCGACGGGGACCGATCGTACGACGGCGCTCATCGAGGCCGGCGCCGTGCGACTGCGTCCCATCCTGATGACGACGCTTGCGATGATCTTCGGCATGCTCCCCGTGGCGCTGGCTATGGGCGAAGGCGGCGCGTTCCGCGCACCCATGGCGCGTGCGGTGATCGGCGGACTCATCACGTCCACGCTGCTCACGCTCGTGGTCGTGCCTGTGGCGTACACGTACTTCGACGACGTCGGTTCGTGGGTGAAGCGCCGCATCGTGTCGCCGGAGCGCGAACGCGAGATCGCCGAGGAGCAGAAGGAAGCGGGGTTGGCACCCGAGCCCGTGTGGGGAGACTAGGAAATGGCAACCGCGGCGCGGGAGCGTGCCGAGCCCGTCGCGACGCGCGAGCGCATCCTGTTCGCGGCACTCGATGCGTTCGCACATGCCGGCTATCGCGGCGCGACGACGCGCGTGATCGCGCGCGCCGCAGGTGTCAGCGAGATCACCCTGTTCCGTCTGTTTGGGTCGAAGGCGGAGCTGTTCGCGGAACTGGTGCGGCAGATCGACGAGCTCCTCGCCGCGCCTACGACGCTTCCCGAGGTGCCACGCCACCCCCACGCGGAGCTCTCGGCGTGGGTCAACGCCTTCGCGGGCCGGTTCGAGCGTATCGCGCCGGTCGTGCGCGTCGCGGTCGCGGAACATGAGTCGCATCCGGAGTTGACTGATGCGGTGGCGACACAGGGCCGACGCGCGCTCCGCGACGTGGCCGCGTACCTCGAGCGACTCAAGACGGCTGGCATGATCGACGCGACGGCAGACACGCCGGTCGCGGCGCGCCTGCTCGTGGGCGCCGTCTACGCGTGGGCTACGGCGCACTCGCTCGTTCCCGAGACGAGCAACGAGGACCGGAGTCGGATCGTCTCGGGGTTCTGTTCGATCGTGCTCGCCGGGGTGGGACTGCGACGCGCGTAGGTCCCTCGGTCATTCCGAGCCGCAGGCTGGAATCGCCGTCGTCCCGGCGGAGGGATTGGGCTCTCTACCGGGGCGCTCTGAGAAGACCTGACGCAGATTGACGCAGATATCGCCGATTTCGCAGCAGCCCTCGGTAGGGACAGTTGGGAAGCGCGAGGAAACGCTCCGTCGCTTCGTTAGGGGTCAGACTCCTAACGGACCGTTCGAACGCACCGGAACGAAAACGATGCGTTAGGACTCTCACCTCTGACCCCAATTGGCCAAGAGTATCCACCGTCCGGGTAAGCGAGAATCCGCGTCTTCTGCGACAATCTGCGAAATCCGCGTCAGGGTTTCCAAAGACACTCCAGTGGAGGGATATGCGGCGGCTGGCACGCCGCTCATCTGCGTCGTCGATCCCGTTCGCCGCACGGTCTTCATCCTGGCTGCTGACGCGCCAGCGCGCTGGTTGCGAGAGGGCGACACGATCGACAGCGGAAGGGTGGTTCCGGGGTTCACGTTCCCGGTCGTCCAGATCTTCGACGGCATTGCGCGTTAGGATCGGAGTCCCGACGCATCATTTCGCGCATGCCCGGAGGGGATTGCTTCGACGTGTCTGGGGTTGTTTCACTTCACGACTCACCGCCAGAGCAGTCATCCAGCCGTTTGCGCGGCGTCCGCGCAATCGCCGTTCCGACCGGGCAGGCACGACGCACAGTACACACGGGTCTGTTCCCCCATCCTGCAGACCGCCAGGATGCCAGCGAACTAATCGGACCGCAGCGCCACGTTCGGGTCCACTCGCGACGCGCGCATTGCCGGAATCCAGCTCGCCACCACGGCCACGGCGATGAGCGACAGTGCCACGAACACGAACACGGCTGGATCACGCGGCGACACGCTGAACAGGAGCGACGCCACCCACTTCCCTGCCCAGAACGCCACCGCCGCACCGATCACGATTCCCACCAGGGCGACACGCAGCCCGTCCGTCACCACCAGACGCACGAGGTCACGCGCCTGGGCACCTAACGCGACGCGCACGCCGAGCTCGTGCGTGCGCTGCGCGACGTTGTACGCGATGACGCTGTAGAGCCCTATTGCCGCGAGCACGAGCGCGAGCGCACCGAACGCCGCGAACATCGTCGCGCCCAATTGCCACGACCGCGTTTGCCCGCCGATCACCTCGCTAAACGGCGTGATGGTGACGTACGACGCACCCGGCATTTCCTGTTGTAGTTTGCGTCGAACTGTCTCCTTCATCTTCTCACCGTCACCACGCACCCGCACGAACAGACCGCCCACATCTGCGTTTCGCTGCATGGCCGAGAGATAGTAATAGTAGCCCGAGTCCGCGCTCAGGCTCTGTTCCTTGATGTTCTCCGCGATGCCGACCACATACGAGCACGGCACGGTGTCGGCGCTGATGCGGATGCACTGCCCGATCGGGTCCTTTCCGGGCCAGAGCACCTTCCCCATGTTCTCGCTCACCACCACGGCGCCCGGCGCACCGGCAACATCCTGATCGGAGATGCCGCGGCCACGCACGATGCGCGTGCCCATCGTCTCGAAGTACTCCGGCGATACCGCGTTGAGGTCGAACTGCCCCAGCCGGCTCACCGTATCGATCCCCTCGACGTATAACGATTGGCTCCACATACTCCAGAACGGCACCGCCGTCTGTCGACTCGCGTTTTCGACGCCGGGAATCGACTTCGCCGCGTCGAGCAGCCGCTGTCGTAAGGCAACGTTCTTCACACTGTCGAGCGTCACGCCGCGCATGTTCAAGTTCACGAGCAGCACGGGCGCGACATCGTAGCCGAGGTCCACATTCTGGACGTTCCGGAGGCTCCGAACGAACAGCCCCGCGCCCACGAGGAGCACGACGGACAGAGCGCCCTGAAGCACGAGCAGCCCCGTCCGGGCATGCGATCGCTGGTATGTCCCTTCCCGTGCACCCGCCCGCAGGTCGTCGGTCAGGCTCACCCGGCGAGCCTGGAACACCGGCGCCAGCCCGGTGAGAATACCGACGACGATCGCGGCGGCGGCGGTGAACATCAGCGTTCGCGGATCGCGGAACCCGGCAGCCGCCTCGCTCTGCTCGAGCAGCCCCGCACGAAGCGCCGCGCCGCCCCAGTGCGCGATGAGGATCCCGGCAACGCCGCCGAGCACGGCCAGCACCAGACTCTCGGTGAGGAGCTGCGACAGCAGTCGTCCTCGGCTCACGCCTAACGCCAACCGCAACGCGATCTCGCGGCGGCGGCGAAGCGCACGCGCGAGTAATAGATTCGCCACGTTCGCGCACGCGATGAGCAGGACGATCACCGAGACGCCGCCGAGCCACGTCGCGACCTTCGCGACGTTCGAGGCGTTCGGCCCGCGCGCTTGCAGGATCGACCCCGCGGTCGCGCGCGGTCGCGCGACCTCCGGTGGCGTCGATCGCGGCTGCTCGGCGATCTGCGCCTCGTAGCTCTTCCGGAACGCCTGCGTGAGGTCGGCGTCGGCCGCCGCGATCGACACCCCCGGCTTCCGCTGGACGAGCATCGACATCCAGCCCCAGCTATAGGTCGTCCACCAGTTTCCGGTTCGTGGCTTGAACCCCGTGCCGGCAGCATACGACGTGATGGGGATGAATGCCGCCGGCGGCTTGTCAGCCCACAGCCCGTTGAAGCCCGAGGGCGTGACGCCAACGATCGTGTAGATGATGGGCCCGATCTGGATGCTCTTGCCGAGCACGTCGCGCGCGCTCCCGTACTGCGTCTGCCACATGGCGTGGCTCAGCACGGCGACCGGGGTTCCCGACGGCGGCTGATCCTCCGCCTCGGTGAAGTAGCGCCCGAGCGCGGGCGGCGCATCGAAGAACCCGAAGAAGCTCGCGCTCGCGACGCCAATGGTCATCTCGCGCGCGGCGTCGCCCACGCCTACCGCGAGGTCGCGTCGCGTATACCCGGCCGTCCGCGCGAACATCGTCGTCCACTTCTCGAGATCCTTGTAGCGGGCATACTGATATGAGCCGTTCGCGTTCTCCTTCCCACGGAAGGTCTGGTGGAGGTACACGCGATGGACGGTGTCCGGGTCTTTCATGAGATCCGGCGCGCGGAACAGCAGCCGGTCCACGATCCCGAACATCGCCGCGTTCGCGCCGATGCCGAGGCCGAGAGTCGCCACCACCGCGATGGTGAAGCCTGGCCTCGCGCGCAGGCCACGGACGGCGTACTTGAGATCCTGGATGATCGTCTCGAGAGTCATGGTCGTTGGACACCGCGGGGGCGGCGAGAGTTGACCGTCTGATCGGCGGTCACACCCCGTCCCGTCCTACGCCCCTGGGCTCACCTGGGGAGAAGGCCCCGGCCGCTGGCCGATGGGTTCGCGCCGCTCGTCGCGAATTTGCTTCCGCTCGCCCCGAACCGCGAGCGGTCCGGCTGTCGACCGCAGAGCTTCGCGATCGCTCCCCCTGAATCTCGCATCGCGCCACCCCGTACACGTCCTGCCATGCGTCACGTCGTCCTTGTACTCGCGGTTCTGTTGCTCGGTACAGCACCAACTCGCGTATTCGCGCAGCGTGCCGCCAGATCCGGCATAGCCGAGTCGTACGCGCACGCTCGGGCGCTCCTGGACAGCGCGATCGTTGCGCACGGCGGCCTCGATGCGATTCGCGCCGCGACGCAATTCACGCAACGCCTCGAAGGCCGGGATCACTGGCGTAACCAGAGCCGGCGCGTGGAGCCGCCGTACGACACCGAGCCGGCGACCGGCACCATCGCGCTCGACCTCGCACAGTCGCGCCTCGTCTGGACTGCGACGAGTGCGTTCCCGGGCGGCTTTCGCAACGCGAATAGAACGGTGATTGACGGTCAGCGCGGCTTCAACGCGAACCTCCGCCAGCGAACGTACAGCACCGTCGCGAACCGGGGCGTGTGGACGCAGCGCGGAATCCTGTACCGATTCCCGCATCTCGTGCTGCTCAGCGTGCTCGACGAGGCCGCCTCGTTGCGCTGGCTGGGAGACCTCACGATCGGAGGAGACCGGCTTCCCGCCATCACCGTGGCGACGCCTCAGGGTGCCCAGCTGACGCTCGGCTTCGACCCGTCGACGAAGCTGTTGCGCGCCATGGCGACCATGATCTCCGACCCGCTCGCGGGAGACGTACCTAACGAGACACTGTTCTCCGATTATCGACGCTCCGGTCAGCTCATGGTTCCCGGACGTCGCGTCGTCCAATGGGGCGGTGAGATCATGAGCGAGTACAGCTACGGAGAGCCAACCATCGGTGTTCCGGTCCCTGACTCGTTGCTCGCGCCGCCGACGGGCTTCACCGAAGCGCCACCACCTCCGCAAACACCGGCCGTGAAGGAGCTCGGGTCGGGCGTCTGGGATGTGCGCGGCGGTGGATACCACGCGCTCGTCGTCGCCTTCACCGACCACATGTTCGTCATGGAGGCGCCAGGAGGCGGGTCCGCGGAGATCATTGCGCGCACGAAAGAGCTGGCCGGGGGCAAGCCCATTCGCTACGTGGCGCCGACCCATCACCACGACGACCACGCGGGCGGCATGCGCGACTTCATTGCCGAGGGCGCGACGATCATCACGACACCCGGGAACCGCGCGTACTTCGAGCGCATGGGAGCCGCGCGACGCAGCATCTCCCCCGACGCGCAGTCGCTGCGCCCGCAGCCGGTGCGTATCGAGACGATCACCGGCAAGCGACGCGTCCTCACCGACGGCACGCGCACGGTCGAGCTCATCGACATCGGTCCGAGCCCCCACGCGAACGAGATGCTCGTGGCGTGGGTTCCGGCCGAGGGCATCCTCTTCCAGGGCGATCTGCTCAACCTCGGCGCGGGGCGCATCTATCCCACGAGCGCCAACCTCACGACGGCGCACTTCGCCGACTGGGTGCGCCGGAGCGGGCTTCCGGTGCGAACGATCGCCGGCGTGCACATGGATCCGGGCCCCGCCTCTCAGCTCGACGAGGCAATCGCGCAAGCGCGAGCCGCGGGCGAGCTGCCGGCGAATCGTTAGGTTTCGCGCCCCGCCGTTCGCGCTTCGCCGTTCGTCTTTTTAGTTTCGCTTCGGAACCAACTTGATGATCCGCCCGTTACTCGACGAGTCGTGCAGCAGGTAGATCGCGCCGTCGGGCCCCTGCCGAACATCGCGCACCTTGATTCGCGGCGACTCATCCCTGAGCAGCCGCTCCTCGCCAACCACGCGCTCGCCGTTCAACTCGAGTCGCACGAGGTCGTCGGTCGCATGCCCGCCGACGAACAGGTTTCCGCGCCATGCCGGGAACAGGTCTGCCGTGTAGAACGCCATCCCGCTCGGCGCGATCACCGGATCCCAGTAATAGATCGGCTGCTCCATCCCTTCCTTCGCCGTGATCCCGCCGGTAATGGGGCCACCGCGGTATTCGATCCCGTAGGCGATGGTCGGCCAGCCGTAGTCTTTCCCCTTTCGCGCGATGTTCAGCTCATCGCCACCGCGGGTTCCGTGCTCGACCTCCCACAGCTCGCCCGTCGTCGGATGGAGTGCCGCTGCCTGGATGTTTCTGTGTCCGATGGACCAGATCTCCGGGCGCGCCCCTTCCCGTCCCACGAACGGATTATCACGCGGAACGGTGCCGTCAGGGTTGATGCGCACGATCTTGCCGATCAGCCCATCCATCCGTTGTGATTGCATGCGGCCTTCGGTGATCGATCGGTCGCCCTGGGTGATGAACAGGGTCCCGTCTCGACCGAAGACGAGTCGGCTGCCGAAATGCTGACGCGAGTTGAGCTTCGGGCGTTGCCGGTAGATGACCTGGACGTTCTCGACGCGCGGCTGCGCGCCATCGACAAACCTGCCTCGAGCGACGGCGGTGTTGTTGCCATCTTCGCCCGGCTCGGCGTAGCTCCAGTAGATGAGACTGTTCGACGCGAAGTTCGGGTCGAGCGCGACATCGAGGAGCCCACCTTGGCCCCGCGCGTCGACGTCCGGAAGCCCAGTGATGGGTTCGGACAACTTCCCGTCTGCGGCGACGACGCGCATGCGCCCGGGTCGCTCCGTGACGAGCATCTTCCCGTTAGGCAGGAACGCGAGCCCCCACGGGTTCTGGAGGTCGCCGGCGACCGTGACGAGGTCGAACGCGACGTTCGATTTCCGCTCGGGTGCGTCGGTCTGGCCGGGGAACGCCGGCGTCTGCCCGCGTCCATTCGGTGGTCGAGGGTCTACGCCCTGTCCCGCGACCTCGCCTACCGGGACGACTTGGACCACTAGCAGGGCGGCCGCGGCCGCAAGTGTCGAGAGCTTCACGTGCGATCTCCTTGGGCAATGACTGACGATTCGTGGTCTCGTTGTATGATGCCCACCGTCGCAATCACCCGGCCGCGAGGTTGAGATCGTAACGACTTCCTGACGGCGTACCGATGTCTGCCGCCGCGGCGTCGCACGTCGTTATGACACATCGCCTTACGGCAGTACGGACACAGCGGTAGAGCCATGGACTATTGCTTCACCGCCAAAATGGACCTGTCCGCGGCCGGCGCTCACAATACGGTGTGGCGATGGATGCCTCGACACCCTGTAACTCCATGATCATCCATCACCTGACACATTCCTCGTCGTGACGAGAATTCGCTGTGGATGGAACGCCCGTGCTCCCGTTGCGCTCGCGCTGACCGGGGTCCTGGTCGCTTGTCGGCCCGCCGCGCCTGAACCACGGGGCGCGCCTGCAGACCATGCGATGATCGATGCGGCGCGGGGGGTAGCTGCGTGGCTCCGTTCCACTCACGTCCGCATGGGTGAGCGCGCCGCCTGGCCCGACGACGCGATGCGGCCATCAACACAGTCTCTCGGGCTCGGCAGCGGCGTCGCCGGACAGGTGTGGTTCTTCGCGGAGTTGTCTGCGCTGACC
Organism: Gemmatimonadaceae bacterium; assembly: GCA_036741775.1. Classification (GTDB taxonomy): domain Bacteria; phylum Gemmatimonadota; class Gemmatimonadetes; order Gemmatimonadales; family Gemmatimonadaceae; genus JAJKIV01. Next base: position 18,115 of record DAINRQ010000081.1, read on the forward strand.
GGCGACAGCATCCACGTCGCGGCAACTCGCGAAGGCGCCGAGATGCTCATGGGCGAGATTTCTCGTCGAGACTCCCTGCCTCTGAGAGGCGAGCTCACCCTCTACCGCGGCGCGCCTGGCGTTGCGATCGCGCTGCAGGCGGCGTCGCGGACCACGGGCGATCCGCGGTACGCGGAGGCGTACCGGTCCATCGCGACCGACCTCGTGCGCCGAGCCCGCGAGCGTGCAGAGCAGGTGTCGTGGAGCGACTCGAACGACGTTCTCTTTGGCGACGCCGGGACGGGACTCTTCCTGCTCTCAGCCGGACGCGAGCTTCGCGACACGGCGCTCGTGAACGCCGCCGTCGCTGTGGCGCACACGCTCGTAAAGCGCGGGGTTCATGCCGAGGGCGGGATGACGTGGCACCGCAGCGTCGGCTCGCGCTTCATCCTTCCCAACTTCTCGCACGGCGCGGCGGGAGTCGGACTGTTCCTCGCGATGGCGGGGCAGGCGGCGCGTGATCCGTCGCTGGACACCGCCGCCATTCTCGCTGCGAGGTACCTAACGCGCGTCGGGCGGCGTGACTCGCTCGGGTTCCGCGTCCCGTACGGATGGCCCGAGCCTGACGGGGGCTGGGCGCGGCCGTTCGACGTGGGATGGGCGCATGGCCCTGCCGGAACGGCGCGCCTGTTCTGGCAACTCTGGCGCACGACTGGCGATTCGACGTATCTCGCGATCGTCGATGATTGCGTGCGGGCGATACGCACCGTTGGACTGTTTGGTACTCCCCACCCTGACTACGGTCGGGCGCCGTTCGCCCTCACGACGCGGTTCGACCTGGCGGGCGTAGCCGACTTTCTCGCCGACCTCTACGCGGTCACCGGCGAGCAATCGCATCTGCAGCTGGCGCGCGAGATCGCGGACACGATCGTCGCGCGGGCGGATGCGCCGCGTAGCGGCCAGCTGCGCTGGGTAGCGCCACGCTACGGCTTCATGACCGATGCTGGGCAACCGGGAGCGCTCACCGGTTATCTGCACGGCGCCGCAGGGTACGGCCTTCTCTTCATCAAGCTCCACGCGCTCGAGCAGGGCGTGACTCCACCGCGGCGCCTGCCGGACAACCCGTTCGGCGCCTAGCCGGTCTCGCGCCCACACCTCATCCGACGATTCACCTCGGTTGCTGATGGACATGCGACTGCATTCGCCTCTTCTCCTCGTCGCAATGCTGCTGCCGTCCGCAGCGCGTGCGCAGAGCCCTGCCGCCACCCCGGCCGGCGTCGTGGACACGCTTCACGGCGTTGCCGTGGCCGACGCGTTTCGATGGCTCGAAGCACTCGACGCGCCCGCCACGCGCGACTGGGTTCGCCAGCGTGATTCCATGGCGCGCGCACATCTGGAGCGGCTCGCTGCTTACACCGCGGTCCGCGAGCGCCTCGGGGCGCTCGGCGCCGGGCAGCGGCTCCAGGCCCCCGTTCGAGCCGGCGGCAAGTTGTTCTTTCGCGCCACCGACGTAACGGGGACCGCACGGGTCGGCCTCCTCGTTCGAGATTGCGACCAGTGCCCGGACCGCCTGCTCGCACATTCCGATTCACTCGGCGACCCCGCGCTCACCCTCGCCTCAGGTTCGGCGACAGGGGTCGCCTTCGAGCCCTCGCCCGACGGACGGTTCGTTGCGTTCGGTGTCGTGCGGCGGGGGATGGGTGGTTGGGCGACGCTGCGCATTCGCGACGTGGCGAGCGGCCGCGACGCCGATAGCCTAACGGGGGTCCGCGCAGGCGCATCCGTGACGTGGACACCCGACGGGCGGGCATTCTACTACGGGCGGTTCGACGTTCCCGCACCGGGCACCGAACGGACCGCCCGGCCGGGAGTGCAGCATCTCACGCTTCACCGAGTCGGCACGCCGCAAGCGAGCGACGTCACCATTTTCGCGCGAACCGACCGTCCACGTTGGCGCTACACTCCGTTCGTTTCCGCGGACGGACGATGGCTCGTGGTTGCCGTCTCGGACGGAGCCAGTCCCGGCTCCCGGATTCTCGTCGGGACGGCACAGGGGCGCGCCAGCTTGCGGGAGATCCTTGCCGATTCGACGGCGTCGGTGTCACCGATCGACGTGATCCATAACCAGGGCCGAGACGAGCTCCTCGTTGTCACCACGCAGGATGCGCCTCGGGGACAGATCGTCGCGCTGCCGTTGACGGATTCCACGGGGGCGCGCGCCGCTCACGGGAGCCGGCCACCAAGGCGCCGAACCGTTGTCGCTCAATCCGAGATCGTCCTGAGCGCTGCACAAGTCACCGGGGGGCGCCTCCTCGTCGAGTACTTCGAGGACGGCTATCCGCGACTCGCCACGTACTCCGCAGAGGGTATGCGGGAGCGGGAGATCGCGATCCCGGTTGGACTCATTGCATGGTCCGGCTATCGCGCGAGCCGGACCGCCCCCGAAGCGGTAGCGTCGCTGAGCGGTGTGGCCAATCCGGGAACGATTTACCGGATCGATTTGACGACCGGGAACCTAACGACGATCGCGACGGCGAAGCTGTCGTTCGATCCCGACCAGTTCGTCAGCCGCCGTGTATTCGCCCGAAGCGCCGATGGCACGCGGGTCCCGATCCTCCTCGTGCACCGAAAGGACCTACCCCCAGGCGAGGCGCGGCCGACGTGGCTCTATGCGTACGGCGCGTTCGCGACGCCAGCGTTCCCGTGGTTCCAGGCGCAACTCATCCCGTGGCTCGAGACGGGGGGCGTCTATGCGCTGGCCGGTGTCCGCGGCGGCGGCGACTACGGCGAGTCGTGGCGGACGGCCGGGACGCGAGCGAATCGGCGGAACGCTGTCGACGACCTCGTCGCCGCCGCCGAATGGCTGGTAGCGAACAACGTCGCGTCGGAGCGCACGCTCGTCCTGAACGCGCAAAGCGCAGGCACGCCACTCGCCGGTGCGGCAATCGCGCGACGGCCGGACCTCTTCGCCGCCGCGCTCCTCGAGATCCCGCTCGCCGACATGGTGCGGTTCGACCAGTTCACTGGCGGTGCACAGTGGTACGGCGAGTTCGGTGACCCGAAGAACGCCAGGGAGTTCTCCGCTCTGCACTCGTACTCCCCGTACCACCGACTGCAGCGGGACGCGTGCTACCCGCCAACGCTCATCACGGCGGGAGATAAGGATGCCGTGGCCGTCCCGTCTCACGCATACAAGCTCGCGGCCGTCCTCGAGCGCCACCAACAGTGCCGCGACAAGCCCATCCTGCTACGCATGTCGTGGGGCGCCGGCCACGCGATGGGCGCGACGGTCGATTCGACCATCGATGCCTGGGCGGCGCAGCTCGCGTTCGCGCGCGCACACCTCCCGACGACGGCGGCTCCTTCGAGCGCGGCGCATCGCGATTCCCTCTCGGTGTCGTTCCTCGCGAACGAGGGCGTCCTGCTCACCGGTTCCGGCACCGCGATTCTCATCGACGCGGTGTTCGGGGATGGGCTTCCTGGTTACGGCGTCGTCTCCCGTGGAACCCGCGATGCGCTCGAGCGTGGCGCCGCGCCGTTCGACAAGGTGGACCACGTGCTGGCCACTCACGCTCATCGCGATCACTTCGATGCAGGGGCGGTCATGCGATTCCTGCGCGCGAACTCCAGAGCGACACTCGTCACGACTCCCGATGCCATCGCCCTACTCCGCGCCGCCGACAGCGCGGGTACTGTCAGCGCGCGGGCGATTGGCGTCGAGGTCGCTCCGTCGGCGCGGCGGCAAATCGCGACGACCGACCGCGTGACCATTCATGCGCTGGGGCTGCCGCACGGCCAGACGACTCGGCCGGTCGCGAACATCGGGTTTCTCATCGAGATGGACGGGCGACGGATCATCCACCTGGGTGACACGACCGTGGGCGCCGACGCCTTCGCGCCGCTCGGCCTCGCGGGACGTGGCGTCGACCTCGCGCTCCTGCCGTACTGGTATCTGACGAGTCCGGAGCTTCGTGAGGCCGTCCGCCGTGAGATGCGTCCCTCCGAGATCCTCGTGCTGCACACGCCGGCACCGGGCTACGAGAGTGCATTCGTGAAGTCGAAGGGTGGCTGGGACGCGGTCATGCGGGAGATCCAGGCGGCATTTCCCAATGCGCGCGCGGCCGGGCTCGAACGCACATCGTTTGTTCTGCGTTAGGGCGGCGTGACACCGCGGCCCGTCTACGCTGTCATTCCGTCCGAAGCGCGCGAACCGGATCGACCGTCGCCGCGCGTCGAGCCGGGAGCCAGCTCGCGATCGACGCGACGAGAATAACCACCCCTGCAGTGCCGGCCGCGATCGGCACCGTCGCGACCGCCGGCATCTCCGGGATCGAAGCGAGAATCATACGGAGCCCGACCACGCTCAGCGGCAGGCCTAACGCCAAACCGAGAACGCTCAATCGGACCCCGCTCCCGAAGAACAGCGCGATCACGCCGCGAGGCGTATCACCCAGTGCGAGCCTGACGCCGATCTCACGACGCCGCTGGCCAACCGCGAGCGCGACCACGCCGTAGAGTCCGATCGATGCGAGGACGAGCGCGAGTACCCCGGCGCCCGCTGCAGTCCCTGCCATCTGGAGCATCTCGTCCCGTTCTCGCCGTGCCAGCGCCGCGAGCGTCATCATCTGCCGCGGCAAGAGATCCGTGCCCTCGGCGCGCATCAAGCGCTTGAGCGTAGGCATGAGCGCGTCAGCCGGCGCGGTCGTGCGAATGAGATATGCGCCTTTCGGCCAGCGCCCACCATCGGCTGAGTACAACCGCGCCTCCGTGCCTCGCGTCGTCGGCTGGGCGGAATCGTAGACGCCGACCACGACAGCCGTTCGATCCGATCCACCTGCGCGTGAGACGGCCCGAATGCGCTTGCCAATGGGATCCGCGGCGCCGAAGAGCTGGCGCGCCAGGTCGCTCCCGATCACGCTCGCGAGCTCGCGGCTCGTCGTGTCCTCGTGCGCCACGTCGCGCCCGCGGACGATCCGGATGGACTGGACCGCGAAGTAGCCCGGCGCGGTCCCCTCGAGGTTCGCGCGTATGCTGAGCGCGGGATCGACCCCTTCCGACAGATCCGTCGGATCAGCGCTCAGCTCGACAATATCGTATCCCGAGGCATCGGGCACGACGGCCACGACGCCGGGCACGGACGCGACACGCGTCATGAGCTCGCGGACGCGCTCGGCGCGCGCTGTGCGCGAACCGGAACCGCGGGAAAGATCGAACCGCACGCTGATCACGTGCTCGTCCACATCGTCCCTCACGTTGGCACCGACCTCCGTGATCAGCCCGACGATCAACACCGCGATGCCCAGGAGCAACGGTTGCGTGAGCGCAACCTGCGCGACGATGAATCCGCGCTGGAGACGCGATCGCGCGGTCGTGGCGGTGCCTGAATCCTTGAGCGCGGTCGCGACGCCGGCGCGCGTCGCGTGGAACGCCGGCGACAGTCCGAACAACACCCCAACGCCGAGCGCGAACGCCGCCGTGAACGCCATGGTCGCGGCATCTGGATCGAACTCGGTGACATCCGGGCCAATCACGTAATGCAGGGCGCGCGCTATGACCCAGAACACCGCGAGGCCGAGCGCGCCGCCCGCCAGCGCGAGGATGCTGCTCTCGGTCACGAGCTGCCGAACGAGCCGCCCGCGCGACGCGCCCAGCGAAAGTCGCACCGCGATCTCCTGGCGCCGTGCGACAGCCGCACCCACGAGGATTCCGCTGACGTTCGAGCACGCCACGAGTAGCACAAGGAGGCCGACGCCAAAGAGAAGAGTGACCACTACAACCTTCTCACCCGATCGCTCGACCTCCGTCTCACCACGCAGCCATACGACGTCACTCGATCTGGTGCAGCACTCGTCGTGTGAGAGGTGCGCGACGGCCCCGTCGGCCACGACGGACGCAACCGCGTTCGCGCGCTCGAGCGTGGCGGTCGGCGTTAGGCGCGCGAGTGCCTGGAAGAGCATCGAATCCCGGCTGGCCACGGCGTGCGCCGTCGTCTTGAGCAGCGCGGCGCGCGCTTCGATGGGCAGCCAGAGAGCGGGACGTCCCGGAGCCACGGTCGGCCCGCGAAACCGCGGCGGTGCGATGCCCGCGACTCGCACGGCGATGTCATTCAACCGGATGGACTGTCCCACGAGTGCACTGTCCCCGCCGAACTCGTCGAGCCATGTCGAGTGCGCGACGACGACCTGAAGCTCCGCGCCACCGACATCGCGCTTCGAAACGGGAAGGCCGGCGCCGAGCACCGGCCGAATGCCAAGGGTCGGGAAGAATTCCGGAGTCACGAACTGGGCGCGGAACAGCAATGGGTCCGCGCCCGGCCCACGGTCCAGGACGATCTCCTCGGTGACCCACCCGGCGACCGGCGAGAACGTCTCGTTATGCGACGCCAGCTCACGCAACTCCTGATACGAGAGGCCACGTGAGTAAAGACGCCCATTCTGCCGATCGAGGGACGTACCACGGATGCGAACGAGCGCGTCGTCGCGCGGCACACCGGGGGCCGGACGCATCGTGACCCCCTGCACCATCGAGAAGATCGCGGAGTTGATCCCGATGCCGAGCGCGAGCACGAGCACGACGGTGACGGCAATGAGCGGCCGCCGCGCGAAGTGACGCATGGCGAACCGCGCGTCCGCCAGGACCGACTCTACCCACTGGGTGCCGCGCGCGTCACGCCCCTCTTCCTGGAGCAACGCGACGTTCCCGAACTCACGCGCCGCCATCGCGCGAGCATCATCCACTGATAGACCACGCCGCATGAGACGCTCCGTCGCGCGCTCGAGATGCTCCTTCATCTCCTCGCGCATCTCTCGCTCCAGCGCCCCGCGCCGAGCAACGGCGCGAACCCACGACACCACGCGCCGCATCACGTGACTCGGAGAATGGCCGCAAGGGCACCGGAGAACCGCTCCCAGCTCTCGCGCTGCTCCCCGAGATATTTCCTTCCGGCGCTGGTCAGCGAATAGACCTTCGCGCGCCTCCCGTTCTCGGTCTCAGCCCACTCGGCCTTGATGAGCCCCCGCCCTTCGAGACGGTACAGCGCCGGGTACAGCGACCCGGCGTTCACCTTCAACACCTCGTTGGAGATGGCCTGAATGCGAAGGCTCAGGTCGTACCCGTTCGTCGGCTCGGCCTTGAGCAGCTGAAGGACGATGAGGTCGAGCGTGCCCTGCAGCAGCGAGGGGGATTTGGCGGCCATGAGTTTCTACTAGATAGACTAGTGGAGCCGCATAGTGCGGCCACTCCACTAGACTGTCAAGTGGTAATGAGACCATTCCGGACCGCGGAACCCGGGGCGAAATTGAGCCCATGAACCGACACCTCCTCCTCGCCTCCGCCCTGGTCGCGTCAACGGCATGCCGGCCGACCACGCGCCTCGTCGTCCCGCCCGGCCCATCCGAGACCGACCCCGGCGCATCCGCGACTGCGCCGACCGCCATGACGGACGCCCTCCGCATCGCGGATCGGTACCGCGTCGCCGCCATCACGACCCGCCGCATCAACCACGCCGACTACTGGAGCGCTCTCCAGCCGTCGCTCGTGTCGCGACGACTTCGGGTCGAGGAGATCGGGCGCTCGCTCATGGGACGCCCCATCCGAGCCGTGACGTTCGGCACCGGCCCAGCGACCGTCTTGCTCTGGTCGCAGATGCACGGGGATGAGGCGACGGCCACCATGGCGCTCGCCGACATCCTCGCCTGGATGACGGCGCCCGGGACCGACGCGATGCGTGATCGCATCGCCACGGCCCTCACGGTCACCATGGTTCCCATGCTCAACCCCGATGGCGCCGAGCGATTCCAGCGTGAGAACGCCGTCGGAATCGACATCAACCGGGACGCACGTCGCCTCTCCACGCCCGAAGGGCGAGCTCTCAAGGCGCTTCGCGATAAGCTGACACCCAACTTCGGATTCAACCTGCACGATCAGAACGCGCGTACGCGCGTCGGCCGCACGGGGTTGCAGGCAGGCATCGCGCTGCTCGCGCCGGCCACCGACGCCGAACGAAGCTGGAACGACGTACGGAGCCGCGCGCGTCTCGTCGCCGCAGGCATCGCCCGCGACCTGAGCGCCGAGATCCCCGGCCGGGTGGCGAAGTACGATGACTCGTTCAACCCGCGCGCGTTCGGCGACCTGATGCAGACGTGGGGAACGAGCACCGTGCTCATCGAGAGCGGTGCCCTGCCCAACGATCCGGACAAGCAGCAACTCCGCCGGCTCAACGCCGCAGCCATCCTCCGTGCGCTCGACGCGATCGCCACGAAGAGCTACGAGTCCGCCGACCCGAACGTGTACGAGCAGCTGCCCTTCAATACCGGTGGCGCCTACGACGTGCTGGTGCGCGGCGGGCAGATCGTGCTCCCGGGGATGGCCCCGCTCGTCGCCGATGTGGGGCTCAACTACGACGACGCCGTCGCGCGCACCGGCCCGCGCGTGCGCGAAGTCGGCGACCTGTCAGCGGTCGTCGCCATCGATACCATTGATGCCAGCGGTCTCTTCCTCCATCCGCGCCCCGAGGCGCTTACGAGCGGAAACGCCGCGGGCTACCTCACGATCGGCGCTCGCGCGGCCTTCGACCTGCGCGCGGGCGCGGACCCACAGAGCGCCATCCGAAGGCGCATCGAATAGAGGCGTATCATGGACCTGGACCTTCGTCACCTGACTGGATTCATCGTCATCGCCTCGGGCGCCGTCGTGGTCGGCCTCAGCTACGTCGCCGTCTACCTCATGGGCAAGAACGCCGGGCGACGCGAGATCGAAGAGCGCACCGCAACGAGCGGTAATGCACCGCGCGATCGCATCGACCGCATCGAGAATGCCGTCGACGCCATCGCGGTCGAGATCGAGCGCATCGCCGAAGGGCAGAGGTTCATGCTCGGCTCGCGCGCGAGCGAGCGGCGACATCCGTCGCCGCTCCCACCGCCACGGAGACACTCGACGCCCACGTAGGGAGGGGCTGTGAGCACGACACTCGATACTGTCTCGCTCCCGAAGCCCGAGACCCTGGCCGGCACCACGACGCGAGTCGCGGAACGCACGTGGCCGCTCTACGCCGTGCTCTTCTCCTCGGTGTCCATCGTGGTAGGGCTCATCTGGGACATCTCGTGGCACCGGTCCATTGGCCGCGACACGTTCTGGTCGCCGCCGCACCTGCTCGAGCAGCTCGCGGCCGTCGTCGCCGGCACTAGCTGCGGATGGCTCGTGCTGCGCACAACGTTCGCCGGGGACACCGCCGACCGCGAGCGCGGCATCCGTTTTTGGGGCTTCCGAGGGCCGCTCGGCGCGTGGGTGTGCATCTGGGGCACACTCACAATGATCGTGTCGGCGCCGTTCGACAACTGGTGGCATAACGCGTATGGGCTCGACGTGAAGATCATCAGCCCGCCGCACATGGTGCTCGCGTGGGGGATGA
>DAINRQ010000082.1:0-27486 GCA_036741775.1 Gemmatimonadaceae bacterium
GCCCTGAGGAGCCCAAGCGACGAAGGGAATCGCGGTCGTCCTAGTAGAGGGCTGGTCCCTCTACCGGGAGGAGGAAGAAACCAAGACGCAGATTACGCCGATTCCGCAGAAGCACGCAGATTTTCCCTCTACTGGGAGAGTTGCTACTCTCGCGCGGCCGAGCTTCCCGATAGAGGGATTCTGCGGAATCGGCGAAATCTGCGGCCATCGGCGTCAGGTGTTCCCAGATCATCCCGGTAGAGAGGCCCCTCGACGGGACGACGGCGATTCCTCGACTGCGCCGCTGCGCGGCTCCGCTCGGAATGACACTCTAGGGTCTCGAACGCAGGACGCGGATGACGTCGTCCTGCTTGAAGAACTCCGCCCAGCCCAGCACGTCCCCATCGTGCTTACTGTCCCGGATGCCTGGATCGCCGCCCGCGTCGAGCAGGAGGCGCACGACGTCCGCGTGACCCGCCATCGCGGCCAGATGCATTGGGGTCACCTCCGCGTCCCAGTGCATCCAGAGCGCGTTAGGCGTCGCACCGTGTGCCAGGAGCCAGCGCACGCCGCGCTCGTCGCCGCGCTTGGCCAGCAGATGTAACGCCCCGCCGTTCGCGACGAGCTGCGGGTTGGCACTCGTCAGGCGCTCCGCCGTCTCCCATTCCGCGAGGGAAACCAGCGCAACGAGATCCATCATGCTGGCGCGCGCGGGTCTCGAGCCGCGCTCAGCGCTCGTGAGCTCGGTCAACGTCATCGCGCGAATGGCCTGCATCACGCCGCGGTCCAGGTCGGGCGTATCGGCATACACCGCGGCGGGATTTCCCGCGCCATCCACGGCAAGCGGATCCGCGCCCAGCTCGAGGAGCAGCGAGATCATCGCCGGCCGCTTCATCCGCACCGCGAAGTGCAGCGGCGTCTGGTGGTTCTCGTTCCGGCTCATCCGAGCGGTGAGCGCGGCGGGGTGAGCCGCGACGATGCGACGTACCTCACCTGCCAGGTTCATCGCGATCGCGGAGAAGATGTGGTGTCGAGCGCCTCGGCTCACGAGGAATTCCGCGACGGCGCGATGCGCCGCATCGTCGCATCCATCCCAGCACGTCGCCCATCCGATGACCTCGAGCTCGTGATCATCGCCGCGCCCGACGACGTCGCCACCTGCGTCCGCGAGTCGTTGGACCACCGTCAGATGACCGGCCGCCGCGGCCCAGTGCATGGGGTACGTGTTATCGCCCTTCTCGCGCACGTTCGCGTCGAGTCCACGCGCGAGCAGCAACTCCACGGCCGCGAGCTGCCCGTTGTGCGCGGCGACGTGGAGCAACGTGTGCTCGTACGGTTTCGTGCGGGCGTGGAGCTTCGCCGGGTGCGCATCGAACAGCGCGCTCAACGTGGCGATGTCGCCCGTGCGCGCAGCGTCGAACAGCTGGCCATCGACGCTCAGCGCGTCCACGTGTGCCTTGAGCGCGCGCCAGCTCGAGAAGCCGTACTGCCGTGCGAGGGCGAACTGAGCGTCGGCCAGTTTCGCGTCCGGGTTCGACGCGCGCATTTCGTCGAGCTGCCGCTTGGCCTGCTTGCGGAGCCAGTCGAGGTTGGGCGCATCTGGCAGGGACAACTGACCGGACGCAGCCCCGGAGGTTTGTTCGGACATATCGGCACCTTCCTTCCCTTGAAAGGGCAAGCCCTTTCGTTCCGCCCGGGTCCGCAGTCAGGGCGAGGAATAGAAGGCGATTGTAGAACGCTCGGGGGTGGGTTGAACCCTTTACGCGGACCGTCGGCCGCCCTCGCGGCGCGCAGGAGTATGCTACGCCGCGCCGAAGGTCGCCACAAGAATTGCGGCTCGGCGAGCACGAACCTCGGTCCCACCGTTTCATGCCGCACACCCGTCGTTCGTCCCGCGCCCGCGAAACACATCCCTCCGCTCTTCGCCCGGGCTCCGCGGACGCGTAGCGTACGGACCGTAGTGCAGTTCCCACCCTCGAGAGGGCCCCAATGAGATTCATCGGCGCGGTTGCCGGAGTGCCTGCCATTTCCACGCTCGCATCAGTTGGCCGTACCGTCATCGGCTGCCTGGCGATTGCAGCGACAGCGAACGCACAGGAGCAATCATCCCGATCGCCGCTGCACGGCGCTCTCGCGCCCGGGCGCTACGCCGTGGGCTTCACGAAGCTCGAGTTCCGCGACGCCGCGCGCTACGAACAGCCGAAGGTGGATCACGACGGCCGGACCGTAGCCGACGATCGCACGCGGCGCTTCACGGTCCACGTCTGGTATCCAGCGGCCGCGGGCTCCGGACCACAGCTGACGTTCGCCGACTACATGTTCTCGCACTTCGCCGACACGGTGAGCGAGGCAACCCGCCAGACCGACGAGGCCAATCGGCGACGTTTCTTCACCCGGTTCGGGACGGTGAGCGACAGCGCGTGGAACCGTCTCCGGACGACCCCGCTGCTCGCTCGCCGCGGGGGGACGCCGGCCAGCGGCCGCTTTCCACTCATCGTGGGCTCGCTCAGACGCCTGTCGACCACCGTCACCAACGAGTACCTCGCGAGCCACGGATACGTCGTCGCCATGTCCGACGGCTTCCAGCCCGACACGAACGACCCCGGTGTCGGGCTGGAGACGGCCGTGCGAGACATGGAGCTCATGGTGCCCGAGCTCCGCAAGCTCGCGTACGTGGATCCCGTCAGACTGGCAGCGTTAGGCTTCTCAGGCTCGGGCTTCTCCCAGATCCTGTTCGCGATGCGCCACCCCGACGTCGACGCCGTCTGCGACCTCGAGAGCGCCATCTTCACCGATCGTGTGTTCTGGCCGCTCTCCCGCGGGTGGGGATACAACGTCACGTCCATGCGCGCCGCGTTCCTCCACACGTACAGCGTGCCGCTCGCGCGCGACGAGTCTCGGTTCGCGGACTTCGAGGCGATGCGCTACTCGAACCGCCACCATTATCTCGTCGACGCAACCGGCATCGACCACTGGGACTTCGCCACGGAAGGGATGGCAGCGAGCACCGTTCTCGGCGTTCGCGGCTCGAATGCGCCACGACTCCAGCAGGTGTTCGAGACGACGAACCGTTACGTCCTTGCCTTCTTCAACGCATACGTGAAGCGCGACGCGGCGGAGCTGGCCTTTCTCCGTCGATCCCCTGAGACAAACGGCACGCCTCCTGGGCTGGCCACGATCCGGGAGCTGCCGGCCGTGACCCCGGCGCCGAGCGTTCAGGGCTTCGAGGCGCTCATCAACGAGCGAGGGATCGATAGCGCGATGGTCACCTTCCGCGCGGCGCTTGCGCGCGACCCGCAGGCGTCGCTCTTCACGGCACTCCAGCTCAATCGACTCGGCTACCGATTGCTGCGCGCGCGGAAGGTGAACGAATCGATCCCGATCTTCCGAGCCGCGGTAGAGCTCTACCCGGCGTCCGCGAACACCTACGACTCGCTCTCGGAAGCGCTCGAGGCCGCGGGAAAGAGGACCGAAGCGCTCGACGTCACGCGACGGGGACTCGACGTACTCTCGCGAGAGCACCTCGCGCCGGAGCAGCGGCAGCAGATGAAGGGGACGCTCGAGGCTCGCGTCCATCGGCTCGCCGCCCCGACCGGGAGCTGAACGCCGCAGGCCGGCGTGTTATCCTCCGAACATGCCCGGCCCCGTCCAAGCGATCGAGCTCGAAGCAGCGCCCGGCGCCTGGCGGCTGTCACGCGCCGATCCGGCGCCTGACGTCACCGAATTCGTCACAGAGTACTGGGAGGTCGAAGGACAGCTCAGCGCGTTTCGCGAAACGCTGCTTCCAACTGGCCGGGTGGAGCTCATGCTGAACCTCGGCCCCGTGCATCGCGTGCTGAGTGACCAGGCGCCGGGTACGTGGGAACACGCGTGGCTCTCGGGGCTGCAGGAACGCGCGCTCGTCATCGAGTCGCTCGCGGGGACCCACCTCGTTGCGGCTCGACTGCCCCCGCTGGGCGCGCTCGAGCTCCTCGGCCCAGGGGTGCCCGGTGCGGTGAATAGCGTCGTCGACCTCGCCGCCGTCATCGGGGCGGACGCCCACTCGCTTCGCGATTCCGCAATGGCTGCGTCAGGACCCGGGGAGCGATTCGCTCTCCTCGAGCGATTTCTCAAGGAACGTGTCGGGGCGCGCGAAATCACCCCGAGCTTCGTTAGGCACGCGACGCGGCGCATCGAAGCCGCGCATGGCACGGTTCGGGTGTCCGCACTACACGACGAGGTGACGGTGAGCCGCAAGCACCTCGCCGTGTCGTTCACCCGCGCCATCGGCCTCTCGGCCAAAGCGTACGCGCAGATCCAGCGTTTCGTCTGGACGCTCGGGCAACTGCAGGAGCGTACGGCCGTTGATTGGTCGAAGCTGGCGAGCGAGGCGGGCTACTCCGACCAGTCCCATCTCGTGCGGGATTTCCGCCGAGTCGGCGCGGCGACACCCACCGAGTACCTCCGGCGATCGACCCCGGATGGGAAGGCGCTCCTGTCGGAGCCGGGGTAACAAATCGTCTATACGACGGGTGGCGCTGCGTGTAGGCTGTCAGTCATTCGTTGCGGCAAAGGACGAACGATAGCCGACACACTAACGCACGGAGTCGATTGAATGCGCGCGTTCGCGCTGATCCTGTTGGCTGGACTACTGCACACCCGACCGCTCGAAGCACAACAGCCAGAACCTCGGCCGGACTACACGCCGCTGGAGTTCCTCGTCGGGAGTTGCTGGATCGGGACGTTCCCCGACGGCAAGAAGACCGATGAGCACTGCTTCGAGTGGGTGTTCGACCGAAAGTTCATCCGCGACCGCCACGTCGTGCGCGGCGGGCCAACGTTGTACGAGGGTGAGACGATTTACGGGCTGGACCCCGCGACCAAGCAGCTGTCGTTCTGGTACTGGACCAGCCAGGGCCTCGTCACGACGGGACACGTCGAGTACACGCCCGAAGGGATCGTCTTCCCCGAGCGGTACACGACGTCGAAGGGCGAGGTCGAGCTGAAGGCGGTGTGGAGCCGCTCCGGTGCCGACGGCTACCGCATCTGGCAGGGCCAGCGCGAGGGGGCCGGGTGGAAAACGCTCTGGACGATGGAGATGAAGCGAAAGCAGTGAGCTGTCACCGCGCCTTCGGCTCCGAGTGGAAGATCTTCGACACGATCTTCCACTCGCCATTCGCCTTCACGAGCTGGAAGTAGTCGGTCAACGTCGCCGCCGGGTAATCGAGGACGACCTTCGCCATGGCGGCCGTCCCGGTGATGTCCACCGACTCGATTCGGCGCTTGCGCTGCGCCTCGTCCGCGGCCGGACGCCCCGAGAAGCCGGCAATGTACTCCGGGCCCGGCCGGAACCTGATCTGGCCCTCGCGCGCGAAGAACATCTTGAGCTCGGGATGAAAGACGTCCTTGATGTGATTCCCGTCGCCGGTGGAGTGCGCGAGCAAGTAATGGTTGAGCGCGGCGCGGACCGCCGCCTCGTCTGCTGACGCCGACGAGCTGCCTTGCGCCGAGGCGCTCTGCGCCACGAGCGCATCTGGTGCGATGAGAAGCGCCGAGGCGAGCAGCGCGAGCGTGATGACCTTCATGTGAGACTCCGCGAACCGTTGAAGGGTGAATCGTGACGCGAGCACAGCGGCATCACGCCGCTGTATTCGATCACTCGGCATCCTGAAGCGCTCGCGCCGCGGGTACACGCATCGCCTTGACGGCTGGTCCCACACAGGCAAGAACGGCGATGGCGATGAACGCGGCCGGAACGCCGGTCAAAAGTACACCATCGCGCGCCGGAACGTTGTAAAGAAAGTCTCCGAGTGTGGGCGCCGCGCCGGCCGCAACCACCGCACCGACCATCGCACCCGCCGCCGCCATCACCGCGTTCGTACGCATCACACTGCTCAGAATATCGGTTCGTCCCGCTCCCAGCGCGCTTCGTATCGCCAGCTCACGCGTCTGGCGCGCGACGGTGAACGACACCACCCCGAATACACCGACGGTCGCAATCACCAGGGCGAGCGCGGCGAACACGGCGAGCAGCGCGGCGAGGAACCGCTCGCGTGCCGTCGCGTCTCGCACGACATCGTTCAACGTCGTCGGTGCCTCGACGGCCACGTTCGGATCGAGATCGCGCACCGCCGCACGCAGGGTGGGGAGCAAGGTGGCTGGCGCGCCCCGTGTCTCGGCGACGAGCGTCATGGTTCGTAGCCACCCGGTCAAGCGATCTCCTTGCGCGATGGGAAGGATGATCTCGGGCCGGGGGGCGGCGGATAGCCCGCCACTCCGAACGTCACGGTACACACCGACCACCGTGATGAGGCCGATGTCCGGGGCGAACGTCGCGTGGAAGCGCTTCCCGACGGCGCTCTCACCCGGCCACAAGGTCGCTGCCGCCGACGCATTCACGAGGGCGACGCGGGGCGCGCCAGCCCGGTCCGACGCCGCGATGTCGCGCCCGGTCACGAGCGGGATGCCTAACGTGCGCAGGATCCCGTCGGACGCAGCCTGGACCTCGACGCTCACGGCGTCCTCCCGCTCGGTATCTCCCTCGCGCAGGAGGTTCTCACTGCGCTGGTTGTCCCGAAGTGGCAGGTTACGCACCAGCGCAGCGCGCTCGACGCGACTCTCGGCGGCCACGCGTTGGCCGAGTCGCTCGTAGAACGCGGCGATGGATGTCGCGTCCGGATAGCGCGCGACCGGGAGCACGAGATCGACCGCGGCGCGTGACGACGGGTCGAGTCCGGGGTCTACCGCGTTGAGCCGAGCGAGCGACTTGGTGAACAACCCGGCACCGACGAGCAGCAGTGTGGCGAGCGCGGTTTGACCGGCAACGAGCCATCGCAATCCGCGCATCGTGGCGCTCCGACCACGGCCGCCGGCACGGAACAACGCCGAAGGCTCACGACGAGCCGCGCGTAGTGCAGGCGCGAGCGCGAACAACGCGCCCGTGAGCAACGACACCGCAATGGCGAAGGTGATGATTCTGAAATCGACGTCGACCACTGCCTGGCTCGCCAGGTCGGCCGGCGCGAGCTGCATCAGCGCCGGCAGCCCGAGCGCCGCGAGCGCGAGTCCGAGAACCCCGCCGCCCACACCGATTGCGAGCCCCTCCAGTACCACAGGCTGCGCGACGCGGCGGCGCGACGCACCTAACGCGATCCGTACACCGACTTCGGCGTGACGCGTCTCTCCACGTGCCAGGAGCAGGTTCGCGACGTTCGCGCATGCCAGGAGAAGCAGCAAACCGGCAGCCGCCGAGAGCAGAACGGCGACTCGACGCGCGGTGCCGAGGACACGATCGAGGATCGGCGCGACCATCACCGCGTGGCCGTCATCGCCGAAGGTGTGCTGACCGCCGTACCGTTCGGCCCATGTCCGCTGGAGCGTCGCGAGCTCGGCACGCACGCTGGCTTCGGACGCGCCGGGGCGGAGCACACCCAGCACCGCAAGGCCATGCCCCGAACGGTTGGTTGCCCAGCTCGCGGGGTTCGGCACGCTGTGGACCCACACGTCCGTCTCGTCTCCCGGCAGCGCGACTTCTGGAGCGAGGACGCCAACAATGAGCGCCGACTGCGAACCGACGGTGAGAGTTCGCGTCCCGACGATGCCCGCGTCACCGCCGAACGTCGTGGTCCAGAGTCGATGTGAGATGACGGCGACCGCCGGCGCATCCAGGCGGTTGTCGCCAGCGGAGGGAAGACGGCCGATCGCGGTGCGCGCGCCGACAATGCTGTAGATGTCACCGGCCGTGAATGCCGCATCGAGCATCCGGGCCGGCTCGTTCCCCGTCGGCTCGAGGAGAATCTGGCCTCCACCCCACGCGCCCACGCGCTCGAAGCTTTGCACGTCGCTGCGCACGTCCACGTACTCCGCGAGCGAGATCCCGTACTCCTGGCCCGGATTCCGCTCGAACGTCCCCCAGAGCGACATTACTCGGCCCTCGTTCGGAACGCCGACGCCACGGAGTACCGTTGCGTCGATCACGGAGAAAACCGCGGTCGTGGCGGCGATTCCGAGCGCCGCCGTTATCACCGCGGTGGCAGCGAATGCCGGTCGCCGAGCGAGGCCTCGGAGCGCGACTCGTGTATCGGTCCGAAGTCCAGCCATCGCCGTCTCTCGAGGCGCTGCGAGCGACGCGCTCGCGAGCACGTACGCGCGAGGGTTGAGCCTGACCGCGGTACCGGTCCAGACGACATCGGCCACAGCCCGGGCGATCATGACGAGCCGGCCGCCCAACCCGGACTCACGCCACTGATCCTCGAACATCTGCTGCATCTCGGCCGCGTATCGGGTGTGAAACCGCGCAGGAAGTGTTCGCAGCAGCAGTGCGTACATGCGGCCGATCCAGGGAGTCGTCATGCGCGCACTCCATTGATGAGGGCGGCGACATCAGGTGACGCGACGAGCGACGCAAGGCGTCGCGCCTCCGCGGCCAGGAGCCGTTCGCCGGCAGGCGTGAGCGTATAGAAGACGCGGCGCCGATCGTCGTCAGGCACGTTGGCGGGAGCGCGCGCCGGGCGGATCGCGCCGCGCACCTCGAGTCGGCCGATGAGTCGGTAGAGGCCGCCCGGATCGAGCTCGATACGGCCCTCGGACCGGGCGCGCACTTCCTTCTTGATGCCGTAGCCGTGCAGCGCGCGGCCGCGAATGGCAAGCAGCACGAGGAAGGTGGCGGGCGGGAGCGGCAGCAGGTCGTCCAACGGGGCCATGGTCGAGGCAGGTTCGCTGATAGATGTTTTCGTCATATATGACAGCAACATCATTGGCGAGGGTTTGAACAGCGTCAAGGGATTTCGGCGTCAGGTTCAACCTCCTTCGCTCCGGGAGACGGGGTCGTCCGGCTTGCGTGGGTCAGGTAGCGTTATGACTCTGTCATTCCGAGTGGACGCCGGAGGCTGCGGTCGAGGGGGGTCATTCCGAGCGGAGCCGCTTAGCGGCGCAGTCGAGGAATCGCGCTCATCCCGGTAGAGGGGTCCCTCGGTCGGGACGACGGCGATTCCTCGACTGCGCGCCTTCGGCGCTTCGCTCGGAATGACACGGTGTCTGGCGCCTTCGCTCGGAATGACACCCGTCCTCGCATCCGATTGCGGCCGTGCCTAGCGAGTGGCGAGACTCGGTGCTGCCTCGATGAACGCGCGGACGGTGCGCCCGATATTCTCCGCATCACACCAGAATACGGCGTGCCCGCAGGCGCTGGGTACTGCGAGGGAGTCCGCGCCAACGAGCCGGGCGAATGCGGCCGGTGGCTCCGGGTCGACGAGTATGTCATCCGGCGACCACACTACGAGCATGCGTGCTCGCACGGCACTCGCTGCGCGCTTCATGTCGCCGTCGAAGCGGGCGGCGATATCATGCGAGGCGATGGCCCGGAGCTGTGCCGAGTAATCCGCGAGCGACCACGAGCCCTTGCGGTAGCCGGCCGCCAGGGCGTGAACCGTGCGTGTCACATGCGCATCTCCCGAGTCGATGAGGAGACGCGGGGTGTTCATGAAGAGCGCCTCGAGTCGGCTCGCCTGCGTCCATGCCGTGTCCGGATCCACCCCGGGACGATTCAGCGCCTCGGCGGAACTTCGCCAGGTGTCGAAGATGAGGCGATCGTAGGGTGTCAGACGCGGCGTACCGAAGAGCGGGACGGCGACGTCCATGAACGTCGGATACCGCACCGCCCATTCGAACGTCTGGAACCCGCCCATGGAGATGCCGACGACCGCGCGGACATGGCGGAACCCGAGCACCTCGGTGAGCAACCGGTGCTGCACATCGACCATGTCGCCGATGGTGAGCGCGGCAAACGCTGTGGCTCCCGCCGGCGAATTGGATGGCGACGACGAGGCGCCGTCCGCGAGTGCGTCTACGATGATGACGTGATGCCGCGTCGTATCGACGTACGTGCCGAGCATGAACTGGTGGTCCTCGGAGCGCCCGGCGAAGAACGTGGGGATGACGACGACGTTGTCGCGCGCCGGCGAGAGCTTGCCGAACGTGCGGTAGTCAACGCGGCAGGCCGAGAGTGACGCGCCACTCGAGAGCCGGCACGTGCCTAACGATGCAGAGGAGGCAGACTGAGCGTCGAGCGATCCGGTGGGGAGCGCCGCGATCGTGGCAATCGCGATGGCGGCCGCCCGCGCGCGTCGGCGTGCGCGGAGGGGTCGATCTGGGTGCGTGATGATCGAAAGCATGGGTCTTCGCTGGTGGACGTGGCCGCGCTTCGCGTCGACGTACGACATTGCCGTCGCGCGACGAGCGCGTGTGTCCACCTAAGCGGAAGCCCGCCGGGATCTCCCTCATCTGGGTCATTCCGAGTGTTAGCGAATCTCGCCTATCCCGGTAGTGGCATTGGTTCCCTCTCCCGGGAGGATCTGAGAAGGCCTGACGCAGATTGACGCGGGTTTCGCTGATTCCGCAGAAGCCCTCGGTGGGGAGAGCGGGCCGCTAGCGAGAGTATCGAGCGTCCCGGTAGCGGGAGAATCTGCGACTTCTGCGGAATCAGCGCGATCGGCGTTAGGTTGTCAAGCAACCGTCCGGTAGAGAGATTCGTCTCTCTACCGGGACGGTTGCGATTCCTCGACTGCGCCGCTGCGCGGCTCCGCTCGGAATGACAGCCGCTACCGCGCCTCGCGCCGGGATTCCGCCGGACGGCCACCGCGGGTCGTGCCCGCGGACGCGGCGACGGCTCGCTGTCCCTCGTGCACCCCTTCCGCGAACTCCTCGATCATCTTGCGGTTGAACGCGGGGATGTCGTCGGGCTTGCGGCTCGTGACGAGCCCTTCGTCCGTCACGACCTCGCGGTCCACCCAGTCGCCGCCGGCATTCGTGATATCGGTCTTGAGGGAGGGCCACGACGTGAGCGTCTTGCCCTGGACGACGCCCGCTTCCACGAGCATCCACGGCGCATGACAGATGGCGGCAACGGGCTTCCCGGCCTCGAAGAAGCTCCGGACGAATCGCACGGCGCGCTCGTCCATGCGGAGCTTGTCGGGATTCATCACTCCGCCGGGAAGCATGAGAGCGTCGAAGTCGTCGACCCGTGCGTTGGCCAGCTCGACGTCGACGGATACCTCGTCACCCCAGTGATCGTGCTGCCACCCTTTGATGCGCCCGCCTTTCGGCGAGACGATGGACGTGCGGGCACCTGCCTCGTCGAGCGCTTTGCGCGGTTCCATGAGCTCGACCTGCTCGAAGCCGTCGGTCGCGAGAATGGCGACGCGCTTGTTCTGAATGGAATCGTGTGCCATGGGACAGTTCCTGCGTGAGTCGTGAGTCGAAAGTCAGAAGTCGTTGGCAACTGGCGAAGGGCCGACCGACCGCAGACACCGCGCCACGCAACCCACGTAGGCCCGGTTCCCGGTTCCCCGTTCCCGGCTGGTTCTACCGGGTACTGTGGATGCAAGAATGCCCCTCGCGCCGCGGCGAACCGCGATTCGAGGGGCACTCTATCCGCTGGCGGGATTCGATCAAGTTGGGTTCGACACCACGCTTGCGCATGGCCCGATCGACTTCCCTCATCCTGGCCGTTACGGTCTCCGCCCAGGTGCTTCCGAATTCGTCGAAGCTACAGCCGCGGCCAGCGACCCCGCGACCGATCTGTCGAAGTCGAACACTCGACAGACTGCTCTTCGCTGGCGTCCCACCGAAGAGCGCCACGCCCGAGATTGACCGTTCGTTCGGACGCGAACGGAAGATTCACCTGGCGGAGGCTCGCGTCAATCGAGAAACTTTTCCGAAGGCAACGGGCTCGAGCGCGTGGACGGAGGGAGCGACAATGATGAGAGTGCCGGCGGCAGCGACGAGGCCGTGATGCTCCGCGCGCGAATGATCGACGGTTGGCCGTGATCGGGAGCGTCGTCTTCTACGCAGGGCTCGTCGCGGCATTTCTCGGGCTGCTGGCGATACTCAGGCCGATCAGAACCCTGCGCCTCACGAGAGCGCGCGGTGCGTCGCTGGCAGCCGCCGGCCTCGCGGTAGCGGTAATCGGGCTTCTGTCGCCCGCGCCTCAACATCGCGTCGGCCAACCCGCCACGCGCCTCGACGAGTTCGCGCCCCTGTATCAGTTCGTGGAGGTCCACTCGACCCGGGTCATGGCATCGCCCGAGGTCGTTCATCGTGCAGTACGCGATGTGACCGCCGGCGAGATCCCGGTGTTTCAGTTGCTCACATGGGTTCGTCGCTTCGGACGGTCGGGCCCCGAGAACATCCTGAACGTCCCGGACGACGCCGCGATCCTCGACGTGGCCACGCGTACGGGATTCCTGCTCCTCGCGGACGATGCGCCGCGCGAGGTCCTCCTCGGAACGGTCGTGCTGGCGCCAGACGGCTGGACGCGGGCCAATGCGCCGACCCCCGACGCATACAAGGCGCTGCGCGGCCCCGGGTTGGCGACCGCGACGATGAACTTCTTCATCACGCCCGACCCGTCGGGCGGTGTGAGGCTTTCCACGGAGACGCGCGTCCACGCGACCGACTCGGCGGCGCGGCGGCGGTTCGCCATCTACTGGCGGGTGATCTATCCAGGAAGCGCGCTCATACGGCGAGGCTGGCTCCGCGCCATCCGGATTCGCGCGGAGCGCTGATCAGGGGCGTATCGAAACGCTCGCCGCCACGGTCGTTCGCTCGAAGCCATTCGACCCCGCGAGGTTCGAGTTCGACCACGCGCCTTCCACGCGCAACCCCCAGTGCGACCGCAACTCGCGCTCGACCGATCCACGAACGATGCCGAGCGGTTGCCAGCCCTGGCCGGTTTCCCGGAGGCCGCCGCCCCGCGCATACAGCGAGAGATACCACACGCGCGCCGCCCGTTTGAATACGCTGAACGCCGGACCCGTCTCCACGTACTCTTTCGGAGAGAACAGTCGGAAGTCGAAGGGCTCGTCGTAGTATTGGTAAATGGTCGGCCACTCGATGGTCATCACGGGCACACCCTCGAGGGCCAGCCGCGGCGACAGCCGCGCCCGCATCCGCGTGTTCCCCTCGGACCATCGAGTGCCGTCTACCGAGGCAGCGACCGAGAGCCCGGTCGTGAGCCGCTCCGTGAGCCCGATACTCGCGAACGCACCGACGAGCCGTTCCTGCACGGCGGCGACGTTGTCGCCGAGCATGATCCTCGCGGCCGCGACGTCCACGCGGCGTCTGTCGCCGGGGAGCCACACGAGATCGAGCTCGCCCTCCCACGGCGTGAAGTCGACCCCGTCGTAATCCCTCACGCCGGCACGCCCGACGATCGCCAGCGCGGCGGCAGGGCGGATCTCCAGCGCGGCTTCCCCCTCCCGCGAGCGCAGCGACACGGAGTCGCCGTCGGCACGTAACTCCGCGCTCCGCCCGGTGACACGCAGGGTACCGAGCGAGAGTGGAGCAACCGCGCTCCCGAGATCGGCTGCGCGGTATGACGTGCCGTCGCGGTCGCGGAACCCGCGAACTCCCGCGACGAACGACGGGCGCGCGCGCTCCGCGTACCCGCGCGTGAGGCGGTCGAGCGACGTGCTGCCACGCCCGTCTGCCTGCGCCGACCGTGCCGATTCCATCGCCGCTCCGACCGCGCCGAGGTCGGCGAGGGCCATCACCCGCGCTTCGGTGAGCGCCGGATCGCGCGACCCCGCCGCGATGAGTGAATCCGCAAGCGCGAGCGCCGCCCGCGGTTCCGCCCGCGCGAGTCGAACGTACACGAGTCCGATGGCGGCCTGCTCGCGATCGCCATCGGTCCCGTCAGCGAGCACCTCGTGGTACCGCCGCTCGGCGCTCGAGAACTGGTTGTCCCAGCGAAGGGCCCGCGCCGCGCCGAGCCGTGCCTGACCTCGCTCGTAGAGACATTGGGCGGCGACCGCATCGTACGTCTCACGGGCAGCGTCCAGCTCGTCGGCCCAGGACCAGGCGAGGCCGAGGTCGAGCCGGGTCTCGCACGAGTTAGGATGTATGGCGAGGTACTCCACGAAGAGCCGCGCGGCGTGACGCGGGCTATCCGACCAGAGGTACTGCCGCCCGAGCTTCGGCAGCAGTCCTGCGCGGCGGGTCGAGTCGAGCGCGATGGCTCGCTCGTATACCGCGATTGCAGCGCGATGACGAGACTCTGCTGCGGCAACGTCTCCGAGCCGCACCAACGAGTCCGCACCGGCGTTAGGCAGCTGGGCGGCGGCCGACGCCGGCAGAGCGAGCAGGGCGGCGAGTGCCGCGATCGCCATCGCGACCCCACCCCGAGAGCGACGCCCCGAGTCGAACGCGATCATGACGCCGCCCCCACGCGCTCGATGTGCCAGACCTGCACCTTCGGGCGACGCCTGAGCAGCCCGTCAATCGTATAGATCGCGCTGATCACCGACATGAGCATCCAGTAGACGAGCGGGTAAATGACGGCGAACGGGAAGTACCGGGCGAGGTTGCGGTCGTAGCGCCGGTCGAGGAGGACGCCTGTCGCCAGCTGGGCCAGACATGCTGTCGCCGTCAGCATGCCCCACAGGTTCGGAATGGGCGACGATCCATATGGGGCGAAGCCGAGCGCGTGCGAGACGACCCAATAGGTCGTGAGCAGCAGAAACGTGTACGCCCAGGCGATGGAGAGAACGCCTTCCCAGAACACCGGCCAGAGTCGGCGCAGCTTCCAGCTCACGGGGACCGCCCGATGCTTCGCGAGCACCTGTGCGAGCCCGCGCGCCCAGCGGCGCCGCTGCTTCCAGAGCTCGCCGAGCGTCGGCGGGACCTCCATCCAAACGACCGCGGAGGCCTCATAGCGCACGTCCCAGAAGCGGCGCTGCAGCTTCCACGTCATGTCGATGTCTTCGGTCGCCATGTCCGGCGAGAAGAGACCGGCGTCGACGAGTGCCGTCTTGCGGAACGCCGCGATCGCGCCCGACACGGTGAGCACCCGTCCCCAGATGCGTTGCGCCCGGCGTTGCACCGAGACGATCGACGCGAACTCCAGCGTCTGAAGGTTACGGAGGAGCGATCCACGGTTCGCGACGCGTGGGTTCCCGGTTACGGCGCCGACGCGCGGTGACGCGAAATGCGGGACGAGCGCGTTCAGGACGCCAGGGGTGACGACGATGTCCGCATCGAGCACGACAACGATCTCGCCACGACAGAGCGGAATCGCGTCGTTCAAACCCATGGCCTTGCCTTCGTTCACCGTCTTGTCGAGCAAGCGGACGATGCCGGTATGCAGGTAGCGCCTGACGACGTCGGCGGTGTTATCGGGCGACCCGTCGTTGACGACGATCACCTCGTATGCCGGGTAGTCCACGGCGAGCAGCGCGTCGAGCGTCCTTCCGATGGTCTCGCCTTCCTTGTGTGCAGGGATGACGACCGACACGAAGAGCGGCGGCCCCGGCGGCATCTCGGGGAGCGTCGCCGCCCGAGTGTCGTGTTTCGGCTCGCGTCGTCGGGCAAAGGCAATGGCGAGCACGATCCACACGCACGCCATGGCTATCGGATATGCCCCGTAATACACGAGCGCCCCGCGATAGGCGAGTGACGCGTCGATCGCGCGCAGAATGTCGACGAGTACGGCGAGGTCGACGGTGCTCATAAGGTTTCCTCGCTGACGACGACGTACGATTTCGCTCCATCGCGCAGCACGATCTGCAGCTCCGAGGCGGAGTAGGCCAGGCCACCCTCGGGCAGGTGAAGCGGCCGGCCCAGCGTATCACGCTCCCACTGCATGGGGATGTACCGGCTGGAGCGCCCGCGCATCCCGCGACGCGCGACCCACATGTTGTAGCGGGTCCACGCGCTCATGACGACGCCGCACACGACGATGATGGCCGCGAGCACGAGGCCCGCCCGGGTGAGGGCCGCGATGCTCTCGCGTCGGAGGACGATCACCCACCAGGCCGCGAACACCGCCCAGCCGAGCGCCAGCAGCAGCCATACGCCCAGGCGTGCGAGCCGTGTGGCAGTCGTTGGGTGTTCGGGCGGAACGACCGGCGGCGGCGGCGCGCTCGGCGTTAGGCGCGGAAGCGGCTCGAAGGGGATGTGCCGGCCGGGACGCGTGCGCACCGGTGCGCCGGCTGCCGTTGAAAACGCGAAGGGAAAGAGTCGCGCCGCGAGCGCGGGCGC
Source organism: Gemmatimonadaceae bacterium (assembly GCA_036741775.1). Lineage (GTDB taxonomy): Bacteria > Gemmatimonadota > Gemmatimonadetes > Gemmatimonadales > Gemmatimonadaceae > JAJKIV01. The sequence continues at coordinate 15,994 of DAINRQ010000082.1, forward strand.
GAATCGTGAGTCATCCACGGAGCGAAGGGGCTCGAGGTATGCCGTTTCCAGTTGGAATACCAATCAACTGGAGGTCTCCTTCTATGAGTCTCGAGGTAGCGTCCGCGTCACTGCACGGCGGCGGCGCTCACGTTGGGCCGGCGAGCGTCATTTTTCGGCGAGCGGGACGCTCGAATGCGTCATGCGACACATCGCGGCAGTACCGGGCGGCACGGTATTTCGCATTGGACGGACACTGTGGATCCGGACCGTTGCCCGCGCGCCACGGTGTGGTGTAGTAGATCACCACCGCGTCATGCGTGTATCGAGATGTCGAACCCACCGTGCCGCCAACCTCGTTGCCAGAGATGTCGTGATCGCTCGCATTCTGATCGCCGCAATCGCCGCCATTGCCTTCGCCGGAACGTTGGCGGTGGCGCAGTCCAGCGTTCCCACCGGAGCGCCAACACCTGACTCGCTCGCTCGGCTCGTGATGGCGCGGTTCGCTGCCGGGACCCCCGAGGCGTTCGACAGCGTCTACCCCGACCCGTTGGGACGCGACGTCGTACGTGCGGCGGTACAGCAGCGAAGCGTGCGTCGCGCGGACCTCTACCGCGTGGTGTGGCAGGGTCCCGATCGTGCCGTGCTGCTGTTGACGGGAACGGTCTACCCGGCACGCGAGCGTCCGCGCCCCCTCGACGCGGCGGCGGGTAGCGATGAGACGAATCGTGTCCGCCGCTTCTCGGGTTTCTACGAAGCCGTCAACACCCAGGGCCTCTGGGCGCTGACGCGACAGCTCCCGGTCGACACGATGAACGCCATTCGCGCCCAGGCGATCCATGCGACGATCACACCGGGGCAGGGACTCGAGTCGGTGGACACGCTGACCATCGACATCGGGAGTCCGTGGGGCTTCGCGGCACGGTTCAACAACGCGGCGCGCATCGCCGCGATGGAGCTGGACGGGCGCCCGGTCACGTACGAGTTCGGCGGAGGGGTGTTCTGGTTCGCCGCGTCGCCCAGGCGCGGGGCTCGCCTCGTCATGCGTTACGCGCTCACCGAGAGCCGCCTCGCCACGGCGCGCGATTCGAGTGCTGCGAGTGGGCCGCCGGCCTTCGGTGCGTACCACAACACCGACGCCTGGCACCCATTCTTCAACTACGACAGCGGTAACCACTTCGCCCGCCTGACGGCCACGATCCGCATCCCGGCCGAGTATCGCCTGACGACGAGCGTACCACAGACGGAGTCCATCGCGGACGGAGTCCGTACGGTCGTCGCGCGCAGCCTGCACCCGCAGTTCCTCCTCGCGCTCGCGTTCGACCGTGACTGGCAGGTGCGATCGACGACCATCGCGACGTCGTTCGGCCCCGTGCGCGTCGAGACGTTCCTCACTCCTGACTTCCGTTTCACACACGATTCGCTCGTGACGGTGACGCGGCGGGTGTACGAGGTGCTGGCGACGCGCTTCGGCGAGCCACAGGCGCCGACGCGGTACGTTGCGCTCGTCGCGAACCGCGCGCTGGGCCGCGGCGGCTTCTCGGTCCGGATGAACAACCTCATCGTCGGCGGCTCCGGGGCGACTCGACTCGATGACCCAGTACTCGGCCCCTCGTACGTCGTGGCGCACGAGATCGCGCACGGCTGGACGATGAACGCGAGCGGCTTCGCGGCGAACATGCTGCAGGAGGGGTGGGCCGTGTTCGCCGAAGGCGCCGTCCTTGGCGTCGTATACGGCAAGGCCGTCGAGGACGCGTTCTGGGAACGGCAGCGAGCCGGCTACATGACCGGTGTGGACCGAAGCGGCTTTGCCGGCGGCTTCGAGGGGCGGCAGAGCATCCTCGGCAACCCCGACAACGGACGCATCCATTACTTCAAGGGCTCGTGGGTGTTGCGGTCGCTCGAGCACGCGATGGGGCGCGAGGCGTTCGATCGTGGACTGCGCGACTATATCGCGTTGCGTCTCGAGGCCGCGCCGGCGGGGCACCTGGAGTTCATCGCGGCGATGTCGAAGGCCGCGGGGCGGGACATGACGCCGTTCATTCTTCCGTGGCTCGAGGGGAAGTACATTCCCGACGTGGGGGCGCGCGTGGACGGCTCGCGCGTGATCGTCACGCAGAACCAGCCGGACGTGCTCTTCGAGCTCCCGCTGGACCTGACCCTGACGCGGTTGTCGGGTGACACCGTTCGGCGGCGGGTGCGTCTCGTGCGTCGCGCGGACACGCTGAACGTCGCGGATCTCGGTCAGGTGACAGGCGTGCGCATCGATCCCGACAAGCGGTTCCTCCTGCGCCGTCACTTCGGCGAGGTGGTGCGGTTCGAGCTCCCGGCGTCGGCGGCACCCAATGCGAAGAGCGTGGAGGTCGCCGGCACGTTTGCCTCACGTCCGATTCCCGCGACGCGGATGGGCGACGCGTGGGTCGTGGAGATCCCCCTGAGCGAGGGGCGCTACGTGTGGCAATGGCGCGTTGACGGGCAGGGGCCTAACGACGAGGCGATGCTCGCCGCGGCGAATGGCCAGTCAGCGCCGGGCGCGCGCGCCGGGATCCGCGTGGTGAAACCTGTCGAGCGACTGACGGAGCCGTACCCGCGTTGAGCGCGCTCACGCGTTCAGCATCGTGATTTTCTGCCAGATCTTTCGGGAGAGGCCGGCCGTGAGCGTCTCGATCTCGTTCACCGCGCCTAACGTCACGGGATCGTTGAACCGCTCGACGTACAGCGCGCCGATCTTGCTCGTGACCGAGAGGAGCTCGGTGCAGTAGTCGAGGTACCGACTGAGCTCCTCTCGGCTCATCGTGCGCACCGGGGGGCCGCCCGGTGGTGCGTCCGACAGGAGCTGCTCGGGGTCCTTGGTGAGTTGGTGCATGTCCACTACGTGCGCGATGCTGCGCAGCTGGTGCAGCGCCTGGAGGGCGCGGTTGCGTTTGACGCGCGTCTCCACCGTGAGCAGGAAGAACACGGCGATCCCCAAGAACACGACGTCGTTCACGCCGGACTCAATGACCTGCACCAGCTCCGGCCAGTCCCCCACATCGCCCTGAAGCCGGATGCGGCCGAGGGCAAGTACGACGGCGCCGAACATCGCGATGATCGCGAGGCCAACGCCCAGGCGAACCGGCCAGTTCGGCCGCGCGAGGTACGCCACCTGTGCCGCCGCCTCACGAGCGATTCCGAGCAGCTCCTCGCTCACGCGGCCGAGCCCGGACCCCGGAAATCGTGCGCAGATGCGGTCTCGGAGCCGTTCCAGCGTCTCGATGATTTTTCCGTCGTCGAGCTGCCGATACATCGTGGGGAATCGGGAATCGGGAATCGGGAATCGCGGATCAGGAACCGGGAACCGGAACGGGAAACCAATATTCAAACGAAAACCTCGGGATGCCTTCTCTCGTCGAGAAGCCTCCCGAGGTTTCCGATTCCCGATTCCCGATTCCCGACTACGAACTACCTCGGAACGTTCGGGTTATCCACGATCTCGCTCGTCGGGAGCGGCCAGCAATCCACGTCGGGGTTGTAGACCTGACCCGTCGTCGACCCCGGGTACGGGCCTGACGGGAACAGATCGACGTTGTAGAACCGCTTGTATCGCCGCAGGTCGCCCAGACGGTGGTTGTCGAGATAGAAATCGCGCGACCGCTGATCGCGGAGCTCGGCCATCAGGGCGTCGCCGGTGAGGTCCACCGGCGCCTGCAATCCCGCGGCCCGTCGCTCGTTCACGAAGGCGAGCGTCGCCGCCGTCGGCCCTTCGGCTTCGGCGATGATGTACTGCGCCTCGAGCCCCGAGGCCACACGCACCGATGCCACCGGCGTGAACGGCGCCCCAGTGAGCGTGTTGTCGAACGAGCTGTACGACGGCGGCGACAGCGGCGTGCCCACTCGAGCCGCTGGCGTCGTGGACCGCGGAATGCGCGGGTCATCCACCATCGCCTCGAACGGCGTGCCGGCTAGGGTCCCGTTGTTTCCGCTTCCGATCCGGTTATGGGTGCGGTGGATCTGCCCCGTCGTGTTGTCCGTGTAGTACGCGTAGAACACGAAATCCGTCGGTACCTGCTGCGCGTACGTCGTCGCCCTCGTCTTGTCGTTCAGGTTGAGCGCCGCGCGCGCCGCGCCAACACGCGCGAACGCAATCACCGAATCCGTCCCGAGGATCGCGGCTGCTGGCGCCGGCGTGATCGTCTGCAGATACGCCTTCGCCGCGGTCGCGATGGTCACCGCCGAATCGAACTTCGTGATCGCGTCGTTCATCATCTCGTCCCACGTCTTCGGCACACCCTTATCGATCGGCGTCGTGCACATCATCTCGCCGAGCGCGATGTAGGAGTAGCCGCCGTAGGCAAGCGCTCGTGCGACGCGAAGATCGCGTCCCGTGGTGTCGCCCAGAATGAGCGTCAGGCGGCGGACCGACTCCTCGGCGTTGAACCGCGACTGTTGCATCGGGTTGTACATGAACGCCGTGATGTAGGACATGTCCGAGTGCAGCTCGCGGCGATCGATCTGCCCCTCCTCGATGAAGGGGTTGACGTTGTTCCGATTGACGATCTCGTCGGTCAGCTGTGCGTTCCACCAGGTGACGTCGTCCCACGACGCCTGGAACGCGAAGATCGGCCCGGCGCCAATCAGGTTCGCGTAGGCAGCGGTATTCAGATCGTCGGCCTCGACCGCCCCGGGATTCTCGGCGGTGAGGAAGTTCTCGCACCCGGTTGCGCCACCGAGCGCGAGGGCGAGCGCCCCCAGCGACACGAAGCGCCCGAGGCGGTCGCGTTTCGAAGATGTATTCATCATGGTCTCGGCTCGCTCGGTCAGTACTGGATGTTGAAGCCTGCGGACAGGCGTCGGACCATCGGGAGTGCGTAGGCGTCGATGCGATTGAAGCTGCGGCCGCCGTACGAGTTCACCTCGGGGTCGGAGCCTTCGTAATCGCTCCAGATCGCGAGGTTGCGTCCCGACAGCACGAAGCTCGCCGCCGACGCCCGGGCCGCCTGCGCCCAGCTCGACGGCAGGTCGACCGTCATCGACACCTCACGCAGCTTGAGGAAGTCGGCCTTCTGGATCCACTCCGGCGAGACGGTACTCGACGAACGGCGCAGCCACAGTTCCTTGTGCAGGATCGTGTCGGCCGCGGTCTGCGGGAAGCGCGCGCGCGGGTCGTTGTTCGCCAGGCAGTTGTCGTTCGCCGCCTGACAGCGGCTGCGCTCCTTCTGATTGAAGATATGGTGGCCGCCCTTGGCATCGAGCAGTGCGTAGAGCCGGATGTAGCGGAACAGGGTGAAGTTGTTCGAGAACCCGATCTCGCGCGTCGGGATCGACGTGCCGATGTACCTGCGGGCCGAGTCACCCGGGTTGTAGATCGGCTGATTCGTCGCCGTCAGCAACGGCGCCCCGTCGGGTCCCCGCTGCGGCGGCGTGACCCAATATCCGCCTAACGGGTAACCCGCGCGATGCTGTTGCACAACGCCGTACGCCTGCCCCGTCGGGTTCTGCAATACGACGTTCGGGATGCCGAAGTCGACCAGCTTGTTCGAATTCGTCGAGAAGTTGACCCGCGTGTCCCAGGCAAAATTGCGCGTCTGAACGGGCGAGCCGAACATCGAGAGCTCGACCCCCTTGTTCGTCACCTCGCCGAGGTTCGCGAGGCGACTGCCCGGGAAGCCAACCGACGGCGCGAACGCGACCGACTGCAGCATGTCGGTCGTGCGCTTGTTGTAGTACGTGAAGTCGATGCCGAGCCGCTCGCCGAAGAGGCCGGCGTCGAATCCGAGCTCGATCTCATCACCACGCTCCGCCTCGAGGTTCGGATTGCCGAAGACCGATGGGCGAATGGCCGACCCGGTCTGCGTCCCGAGCGTGACGCGGTCGACGGTGTACGTCTGCGTCGCGGAGAAGGCGGAGGGTGCGCGGCCGGCCTGACCCCAGGCGCCACGCAGCTTGAGCGACGTCACGCGCGCCGCGTCGAGGAAGCCGCGAAGCCCCGGCTCGTCCGACGCGACGTACGAGGCCGAAAACTTCGGGTAGATCACGATATCGAAGTCCTCACCGAACGACGAATGGTCGTCGGCGCGAACAGCGGCGGTGAGGAAGAGCCGGTCGCCCAGCCCGACCTGTTCCTGCACGTAGTAGCCGACGGAGTTGTTCTCGCTGTAGGACTCATTTCCGGTCGAGCGCTGCAGGAGACCCACGAGCGTGACGTCAGGTGCGCCAATGCCGATCCCCTGCGCTCCGATCTGCTCGAACTGCTCCGACGTGACCTGCGATCCGAACGACGTCGTCGTCGCGATCCCGTTCCGCGGGGTCCACAGCAGGCTCCCCGAGTAGTCCACCGTCAGGATCCGCCGGTGGGGGGTGCGGCGGAAGTTCGCGCCGCTCGCCGCATCCGGATCCTGTCCGGCGTCGATGTCGCCGGGAAGGAAGAGTAACTGCGCCTGCGTATTCGTCTCGTCGATGCCGACCGTCGCACGGTTCTGGAACCACGAGAACGGGTTCCAGTTCGCCGTGCCACCCGTCGTGAGGCGGCTTACCTCGCTGTAATTCTTGTACCGGTTCGCGGCGTCCGGTGAGATCGTACGCCACCCTTCGTTCCCGTCCCCAAGGAGCGATCGGCGGCCGGGCAGCCCGCGCGTTGCGCTCAGGAGCAGGCCGTTCGCCGACTCGTCCTGGATCGGCAGACGGAGCCGCCCATCCTGCCAGTTGACGTTCACCGTGAAGTCGAGCTTGTCGTTCGGGTTCACGGTGAAGTTCGATCGGATCGACTTCTGGCTGTTGTCGCTGTTGAAGAACACGCCCTGCTCGACGTTGCGGTCGCCCGAGGCATAGAACGAGTAACGATCGCCACCGCCGCGGACGTTCACCTGCAGGATCGAGAGATCACCGTCGCGGACCGCGCGCGAGTCGCGCGCGACGGGATTGTCTGTGATGATCGCGTTCAGCGGCACGTTCTGGCATCCGGGCCAGAGCAGGCCGAGTGCATCGGTCTGGTCCTTCTTGACCTGGTCGCAAGTCGTGTAGTTCGTCGGCTGATCGAGGTGCAGCTCGTTCGTGCCACGCTCGGCGCGCATACCGAATTGCATGCGCTGCTGACCGCGCGTGCCCTTCTTCGTGATGATCTGAATGACGCCGTTCGCCGCCTCGGCGCCGTAGAGCGTCGCGGCCGCTGGTCCCTTGATCACCTCGATCGACTCGATGTCGTTCGGGTTGAGGAAGTTGAGGGCCGACGTGACCTGCGTCGACTGCGCGAGGCCTAACGTGCCGCCGCCGGTCGCCGAGAAGCTGCCGAGGTCATCGATGCTGTAGCGGATGCCGTCGATGAACACGACGGGCTTGTACCCGCTGATCGACGCCGAGCCGCGGATCCGGATCTCGCCCGCGGTGCCGGGCGCGCCTGATCCCGGAAGGATCGTCACGCCGGGCGTCTTGGACTGCAACACCTCCGTGACGTTGAGAACTGCCTGCTTCTCCGTGAGCTCGCTGACATCGAGCTGCGTGATGGAGTTGCCGACGGTCTTTCGCTCGGCTGCCCCCGCCGTACCGGTCACGACGAGCTGCTCGAGTTGCGTCGCCGACTGTGTCAACGCCAGGTCGAGTTGCGCGGTGCCGCCGGCGTTCACCGTCACCGTGCGCTCGATTGCGTTGAACCCGAGCCGTCGGGCACGCACGGTCCGCGAGCCAACGGCGACGTTGACGATCGTGTACTCGCCGTTCTGGTTCGTGAGTGCGCCGGAGCTCGAGCCCACAACCGTCACCTGCACGTCGCTGACCGGGCGCTGTGAGCCTGCGTCAGTGACTCGGCCGCGAATCGTGCCGACGTTCTGGGCGCTGATCGCGTGGATGGGCACCGCGCTGGCCATCAGGCCAACGAGTGCCGCGAGTGTTGCGCGTACTTCGCGTCGTAACATGTGGTATCCTCCTGCGGTGCGAGCCCAGCCCGGATTTCGGGCGTACGTGTGGCGGCGAGCGGCCGGTGGGTGGGTGGAACAGCGGGATGGCGCGGGATGCGGCGCCAAGGAGGCAGCGCGGTATGTGCGGACCTTGAAAACCCGCGGGGCCATATCGTATCGCGAGCATGGGACCGCTGGCAAGGGTGACGACCGAGGTTAGCTTATCGGCCCGTGCGCGTCTTCTCAGCTCGCGTCAACGCCGTGCGCCCCCGAAGGTAGTCGCGGTGCCTCCTCGACCGACCCCCAGCGGCGGCGCTGCCGCCGCATTAGTCGTCGCCAACCCCCACGCGCGTCGCGTTCGGCGTGGTGAGTGGCGCAAGGTTACCGAACGCCAGCTCGGCCGGCGCTACGGTATAGAGATCGTATGTCCGGAATCGCCTGACGAGACCGCGGCGCTCGTTCGTGGGCGCATGGAGGCCGAGCAACGTCCGGCAGTGGTGGTCGTCGCCGGGGGCGACGGAACTGTGCGGCTGGTGGCCAGTGAGCTCGCCGGAACCGGCGTCCCCCTCGGTGTACTCCCTCTCGGTACCGGCAATGACTTCGCGCGCGCCAACGGTATCCCTCCGGACATCGCGGGGGCGTTGGACCGGATCATCAGGCGCAGTACTCGCGCGATCGATCTGCTCGAGGTGAACGGGCGTCGCTTCGTGACCGCCGGCGGCATCGGCATTGGCGCCCACAGTGCGCTGATCGTTCCGTGGATCAAGGCCCTTCACCCGGTGGCCCGCTTCGCCGCCGACTCGCTGGGAACGGGGGTGTATCGGATTGCGGCCGGTGCGACCGCGCTCTTTCGTCCTGGCCTCGCGGCGCAGGTGCGCCTCACGTGGCGCCCCCCCGGGGAGTCGAGCGATCAGTCGATGGAGGTCCGCACCCATGGCATCTTCGTGGCGAATCAGCGGAACGTCGGCGGCGGCATCTCCCTGCCTATTCCGGCGGACAACGCCGACGGGGCGCTGGACGTGTGCGTGGTCCACGACGTCGCGCGCGTCCGGCTTCTCGCGGCGCTCACGCGGTTGCTCCGCGGATCAGCGATCGCGTCCGATGTCTTCTCCGCGTGGCAAGCCACGCGCATCGTAATTGAAACGGAACGGCCAACGGCGTTCTTCGGCTGCGGGGATCTCGTCGCCGAAGGAACGCGTTTCGATGTTCGCGTCGTGCCTGGCGCGTTACGGGTCCTGATCTGACGAGCCGGCACGAGTTCCCCAATCCCCAGTCCCGAGGTTCGACAATGCGTACGATCGGTCGCTTCGTTTTTCTCGCGTGCGCGGTCGCTGTGGCGCCGCTCGCACCGCGCGGCGCCGCCGCCCAGCAGCCGGCCGCTGGAAAGCAGGTCTTCAACCCGCCTAACGCCCGACCAGGGAGTGTGCTTTCGGCCGCCGTGCGGGCCGGGAACGTGATCTATCTCTCCGGGGCGCTCGGGACGCGCCCGGGTGGCGGTGGTCTGGCCGAGGGCGGGATTCAGGGCCAGACGCGTCAGGCGCTCGAGAACGTCAAGGCGTCCGCGGCGCTGGCCGGCGTGACGATGGAAGACATGGTGAAATGCACGGTCTTCCTGACGGACGTGAAGGACTTCCAGGGGATGAATCAGGTCTACCGGGAGTTCTTCCCGTCGAACCCGCCGGCTCGATCGACGGTTGCCGTGGCCGGCCTCGTGGTGCCGGGGGCGGTCATCGAGATCGAGTGCATAGCAGCCAAACCATAGGGAACTGGAAACAGCGAACCGGGAACCGGAACACCGTCGGGAGGTCACCTGTCGCGTGACGCATCCCGAGGGTTCTCCAGTTCACGGTTCCCCGTTCCCGTTCCCTGTTCCCGGGTTTATCGGCTCCAGGGCGGCTTCACACCATTGGTGCGCGCGTACGCGATGAGCTGGCCGAGGTGCTCATGGAGATGCGTGGTGCCGAGGATCCAGGCGCGCTGCATGGTGAACGGCTGGCCGAAGAGCTTCACCTGATCGCCCATCTTCGCGGCCGAGGTGCCCTGGAGGCTCTGCTTGAGGAACGCGAACGACTTCTCGAGCTCCGTGATCGCGGCGTCCTTGCTCATCTTCCGCTGCTCGAACGCCATCGCGGTCTTGTAGTCGTCGCCCTTGATCCCGGTGGCGGCGTCCGGGGTGAAGCCGAGGGCCGCCGGAATCAGATAGTTGTCCGCCGCGACGTGGAGCACCACGTCGTTCACGGATCGCACGCCAGTACCCGGACGCCACTCGTACTTGTCCGCCGGGATGGCCTTCGCGAGATCCACGAACTTTTTCTCGACGTCGGTGATGTCTGCGAGGAGGTCGGCCGAAAGCGAACCGGCCTGGGGAGCGGCCTGAGCTGCAGCCGGAAGCGCGCACGCCAGGGTGAGTGCTGCCTGAAGCACGGTAAATCGAACAGGTAAACGCATGTCCGCTGACTCCGATGGGTAGAAGGGTTCCACTGACTGCAGCCGAATACGTTACACCGGCACGCAGTTCCCAGCGAGTGACTTGTTCGGGGTCAGAGTCCTAACCCATCCTTTTATTGCCGCCAGGTCGCGCTAGCTCGAATCGGTGCGTTCGAATGGTTGGTTAGGACTCTGACCCCCAAGATCCCGTGACCGCATCAGCCACCCCATTCGCCCTCGGCCTCGCCGACTTCGAGCAGGTGCGCGCGCGCATCGCGCCGCACATCAAGCACACGCCACTCCTCGGCTCACGTCAGCTGAGCGAGCAAACCGGCTACGACGTTCGTCTCAAGGCGGAGATGTTTCAGCGCGTCGGGTCATACAAGATCCGCGGCCCGCTGAACAAGTTCGCCCTCATGTCGGACGAGGCGAAACAGCGCGGCGTGGTGTGCTCGTCGGCGGGGAATCACGCCCAGGGCGTCGCGCTCGCGGCGAAGATCCACGGCATTCGCGCCGTGGTGTGCATGGCCGAGAACGCGACGCCGGCGAAGGTGGCGGCGACGAAGGGGTACGGGGCCGAGGTCGTGCTGCACGGCAGCATCTGGGACGAGGCCAACGAGAAGGCCAAAGAGCTCGTCCGTACGGAGGGGCTGACCTACGTGCATCCGTTCGACGACGAGCAGTTGATCGCGGGGCAGGGGACGTTAGGCCTCGAGATCGTCCAGGATTGGCCCGACGTGGACGCGGTGGTCGTGCCGATCGGCGGTGGCGGCCTCATCTCGGGTGTCTCGATGGCCGTGAAGAGCCACAACCCGAACATCCGGGTCATCGGTGTGGAGTCATCGGACGGTCCGGCCATGCAGCGGAGCGTTGCGGCCGGCAAGCTCGAGACAATCGACTGCCGGACGATCATCGACGGGCTGCGTGTACGCCGCGTAGGCGAGATCAACTTCTCGGTCGTGCAGCGCTTCGTGGACGAGATCGTGGCGTTGCCGGATCGCGACATCTTCGACGCGATGATCTGGGTGATGGAGCGGTGCAAGCTCGTGGTCGAGGGCGCCGCGGCGGCGCCGGTCGCGGCGCTGCTGCACGGCCTCGTTAGGCTCCCGCCCGGCGCGCGCGTCGTGGGGGTGCTGTCGGGCGGCAATCTCAACCTCGACCAGCTCCGCGGACTCCGCTGGAATTGAAGGCGGAAATCGGGGTCAGATGCGAATATCAT
>DAINRQ010000083.1:0-27150 GCA_036741775.1 Gemmatimonadaceae bacterium
GTGTGGCGGGAGCGTGTGGGAATCGAACCCACCCAACCCGACGGCGTCGGGTCGCATCAGTTTTGAAGACTGAGGGGACCACCAGACCCCAGCCGCCCCCTCGCGTCAGGTGACAACGATCGCAGCCTCACCCTTCGGCAGCACCTCGCCGATCTCGACGGCGCGCGGGACCCGTGCAAGATAGTCGGGCATTCGGGACCGGGCGACCGCCACGAGCAGCCCACCCGACGTCTGCGGGTCGGTGAGCAACGCGCGATCGACCTCGGCCACAGTACCCCACTGCGCGAGCGTGGTGGCGTAGTCGAGATTCCGGTTGCCGCCCCCAGGCCGAGCGCCGGCGAGCCACGCCTCGCGAGCCCCGGAAAGGAGGGGCACGGCGCTGGCCCAAATGGCGAGAGTGACTCCACTCGCGCGCGCGATGTGCGACGCATGGCCGACGAGGCCGAAGCCGGTTACGTCCGTCGCGCAGCTCGCGCCCACAGCTCGCGCTGCTTCGCTCGCCTCCGCGTTCAACTCTATCATGAGCGAGACCATCTCCGCGGCGGCCCCCGTGTGCAACGTTCCGCGCTTCATCGCCGTCGCCAGGATGCCGTTTCCGATGGGTTTCGTCAGTGCCAACCGGTCGCCGGGCCTGGCACCTGCATTCGTGAGCATGGTACGCGGGTCCACGCGCCCGGTCACCGCCAGGCCGAACTTGACCTCGTCGTCGATGACCGTGTGCCCGCCAATGACGTGCGCGCCCGCCTCGTGAACCTTGTCCTGACCTCCGCGAAGAATATCGGTGAGAACCCACACAGGTAGCCTGTCGGTGGGAAACGCCGCGATGTTCATCGCCGTGAGCGGCGTGCCGCCCATGGCGTAGACGTCCGAGAGCGCATTCGCGGCCGCGACCTGACCGAACTGATAGGGGTCGTCGACGATCGGCGCGAAAAAGTCGACCGTCTGCACGAGCGCGAGATCGTCGGACACGCGAAAAACCCCCGCGTCGTCGAAGGTCTCGTTACCGACGAGAATGCGCGGATCGGATTTTCGCGCGAGCGGCGCGAGCGCCTCGGACAGGTCCGCCGGACCCATCTTGGACGCTCACCCAGCGCAGCGCGCGAACTGCGTTAGGCGGAAGATCTCCGATCGAGTATGCGACACTGAAGCAGCTGGATCATGGTCCGAGATGGGCAATGGCGTCGATCTCCACGAGCACACCGCGCGGGAGACCGGCGACCTGCACCGTGGAACGAGCGGGGCGGGCGTCCCCGATCATGCGGCCGTAGATCTCATTGACCTTGGGGAAGTCGGCCATGTCCTGAAGATAGACGGTCGTCTTGACGACGTCGGCCCAAGTCGCGCCAGCGCTCTCGAGGACAGCGGTGAGGTTCCGGAGCACGCGCTCGGTTTGCGCGGTCACGTCACCCGGAACGATCTGCCCCGTCGCCGCGTCGAGCGCGATCTGACCGGCGGTGAACACGAAGTTGCCGGCAATCACGGCCTGTGAGTATGGCCCGATGGCGGCCGGCGCCTGGTCGGTATGTACGATCCGAACGCTCACGTGATCTCCTAGAACAGCCCGACGATCGAGCCGTCGGGGTGAATGGCCATACGCTCTGCCGCGGGCTCTTTCGGAAGTCCCGGCATTGTCATGATGTCGCCGGCCTGCGCGACGACGAACCCTGCCCCGGCAGCTGGATACACTTCGTTCACGGTGATACGAAACCCCGTCGGTCGCCCGAACACGGTCGCGTCGTCCGTCAGGGAATACTGTGTCTTCGCCATGCAAACCGGCGTGTCGCCGAGACCGATCGACTCGAGGTACGCAATGGACCGTTCGGCTTTCGGGGAGTAGTCCGCGCCGTCGCCGCCGTAGACCTTCTTCACGATCGTATCGATCTTGTCGCGAATCGGCGCCGTCGTCGGATAAATGGGTGCAAAGCGCGCGGTGTCCTCGCCGAGCATGGTCATGAGCTCGCGCGCAAGCTCCACACCGCCTTCCCCGCCCTTCTCCCATACCTCGTTCATCGCGACTCGTGCCCCGGCGCGCTCCGCGCACTCGACGACCAATTTCAGCTCGCGGTCGCTGTCGCTCGTGAACCGGTTCACGCCGACGATGACCGGCACGCCGAACTGCCGAACGTTCTCAATGTGCCGTTCGAGGTTCGGCAGTCCGCGCTCCAGCGCACCGACGTCTGCCTTCTGCAGCGCACTCTTGTGGGCGCCGCCGTTCAGCTTGAGCGCGCGCACGGTCGCCACGAGTACCGCAGCCTTCGGATCGAGGCCACCGAATCGACACTTGATGTCGAAGAACTTCTCCGCGCCGAGGTCCGAACCGAAGCCCGCTTCGGTAACGACGACGTCCGACAACGCCAAGGCGGCGCGCGTCGCCAGGATACTGTTGCATCCGTGTGCGATGTTGCCAAAGGGGCCCGCGTGCACGAACGCTGGCCCGCCCTCAAGCGTCTGCACGAGGTTCGGACGAATGGCATCCTTGAGCAACATTGCCATGGCGCCCGCCGCCCGGATGTCGGCGGCACGGACTGGGCGTCGATCGGGCCCTGCCGTCGAACCAATGATGATGCGCCCGAGTCGCTGCTCGAGATCCGCCGGACTCGCCGCGAGCGCGACGATCGCCATCACCTCACTCGCCGGGATGATCACCCACCGCTCCTCGCGCACGACGCCGTTCCCGACGCCGCCGAGACCAATGACACAATCGCGGAGCGCACGGTCGTTCATGTCGATGGTGCGCGGCCAGGTAATGCGACGCGGATCGATGCCGAGCGCATTGCCCTGGTTCAGATGATTGTCGACCATCGCCGACAACAGCGCGTGCGCGCTCGAGATCGCGTGGAAGTCTCCGGTGAAATGAAGATTGATGTCCTCCATCGGCAGTACCTGCGCATATCCGCCGCCGGCCGCACCACCCTTCATGCCGAACACCGGGCCCAGACTCGGCTCGCGGATGCAGAGCGTCGCGTTAGCGCCGATGCGGCGAAGTGCCTGAGTGAGCCCGACCGCCGTCGTCGTCTTGCCCTCGCCGGCGGTCGTCGGGTTGATGCCGGTGACCAGCACCAGCTTACCGCGTGCGGGCTGCGTCGCGATCTCGAGACCGATCTTCGCCTTGTACTTGCCATAAAGATCCAGATCGTCGGCGCCGAGTCCGATCTCGCCGGCAACATCGGTGATGGGACGGAGCGTGGCCTGTTGTGCAATCTCGATGTCGGATGGTACGTGACCCAATGCTCCTCCGGAGTGGCGCGGGTGAGGCGCGGCCCGTGGACCGCGCGGCTGACCTGAGTGCGGCGCAGATTCTACGAATGCGGTCCGGGTGTCGCCAGCCCGAAGAAGCGGCGCGCGTTGTCCGCTGTGCCTCGCGCGATGTCGTCAGCCGTTGACCCGCGCGCGGCTGCGAGACGCTCGATCGTTCGCGGGACGAACGACGGCTCGTTGCGTTTACCGCGGAACGGAACCGGCGCGAGATACGGCGCGTCGGATTCGACGAGCAGCCGGTCGTCCGGCACAAGCGTGAGCAGCGCTTCATCGTCCCATTTCCTGAACGTGACGATGCCGCTGAACGACACGTACCATCCGACGTCGAGGGCGGCAGTCGCCAGGTCGTGGGATCCGGTGTAGCAGTGCAGCACGCCGCGCACGCCCGCGTTGCCCGCCGAGACGACCATGGCGCGGGTATCCGCTTCGGCCTCGCGCGTGTGGACGACAACGGGAACCGCGAGCTCGCGGGCCAAATCCAGTTGTGCCGCGAACGCGTCCCGCTGCTTGTCGCGGGGCGAATGGTCGTAGTGGTAGTCCAACCCGCATTCGCCGACCGCCACGGCCCCGTGGCGCGCATGCTCGAGAATCGCGGGGATGTCACGCTCCGGGTCGAAAGACGCGGCGTCGTGTGGGTGAACGCCGGCGGTGTACGCGACGAGCCCGGCGTGTTGGGCGGCAATCGTCGCAGCACGGTCGGCGGCCGCCAACGACTCGCCGATGCAGATAATACCGGTGATGCCGGCGGCGCGCGCACGGGCGATCACCTCGGGGCGATCGCCATCGAAGGCAGGATCGGCCAGGTGCGCGTGGCTATCGAACAAAGGTCGCGGAACGGGTGCGGCGCCGTGCCCGGTAACCGGGCACGGCGCCGCGTCAGGCTACCGCGTTACTGCGCGTTCGGCCTCGCGGGAACGCGCCCGTGCCTCTCGCGGCACGGGGGCAGTGCCGAGGGAGCGAGGCCCAACGGCGTCCTTCGATCCCACTCGGCGCGGCCATTTGCGCTCCGTCCAGAGCAACAGCGGAGAGGCAACGTAGATGGAGCTGAACGTTCCAATGATGATGCCGAAGGTCAGCACCCAGGCGAACGGGCGAATCACTTCGCCGCCGAAGATCAGCAGCGCGAGCAAGCAGGCGAGTGTGGTGGACCCGGTCATGACCGTTCTCGGCAACGTTTCGTTTACCGAGCGGTTCAGAAGGTCGTACAACGGCTCCTTACGCGCTTGTCTCAGGTTCTCGCGGACACGGTCGAAAACGACAACCTTGTCGTTCATCGAGTAGCCGATCACGGTGAGGATCGCGCCGACGACGAACACCGAGATCTCGATGTTCATGTACTGCATGAACGCGAGAGAGGCGATGATGTCGTGCACCGTGGCGAGGACGGCCGCGAGTGCGAACCGCCACTCGAAGCGCCACGCCAGATAGACCAGCGTCAACCCGAACGCGATGAGTGTCGCGATGCTCGCCTGCCGACGGAGCTCGTCACCGACGCGCGGCCCGACTGCTTCCGTCCGAACGACCTCGTAGGCGCCCTCACCGTACAGCTTGTCGAGCGTGGCGCGGATCTGCGTCGCTACGCTCTCAGCCCCACCCGCCTGCTGTTCCACCGCCGCCGCTTCCTGAGCGCGGATCACCAGCTCGTTCGTGCCGAACCGCGCGATCTCGACGCCGGGCACACCGCCCTCCGAGAGGGCGGAGCGTACTTGCGCAACGTCCGGTGGCTGCTTGAATCCGACCTGCATCAGGGTGCCGCCCGTGAACTCGATGCTGTAGTTGAACCCGCGGATGGGGATCAGCACGAGCGATGGCAGGATGAACACGGCCATGACGATCGCGGCCTGCCGCCAGAGCCGGATGAAGTCGATTTTGGTGTCGTGGAGAATGCGCAGCATCAGATGCTCAGCGGTTGAGTGGCACGCGTGCGGTGGAGCCACACCAGGAACAGCGTGCGGACGACGAAGATCGCGCTGACCATTGACGCAGCCAGCCCCGCGAGCAGCGCGACGGCGAACCCACGGACCGGGCCCGTACCGAACTGGTAGAGAATCGCCGCAGTGAGTGCCGTCGTCACGTGCGTGTCGACGATAGCGCTCCACGCGTGATCGAAGCCCTCATTGATCGCGGTTCTGATGGTCTTCCCGCGCACCATCTCCTCGCGGATACGCTCGAATATCAGGAAGTTCGCGTCGACAGCCATACCGATCGACAACACGAACCCGGCGAGGCCCGGAAGCGTGAGCGTCGCGTCGAAGCCGGCGAGGATGCCGAGCGTGGTCAGTCCGTAGAACATCAGCCCAACGACCGCGAGGAAGCCTGAGAACCGGTAGTAGACGACCATGATGAGGATGACGAGCGCGAGGCCCAGAGCCCCGGCGAGGAGTCCCTGTCGAATCGCGTCCTCACCGAGGCTCGCGCCGATCTTGCGAACCTCAGCAACCTTGAGCGGCACCGGGAGCGCGCCGGCGCGAAGCACGAGCGCGAGGTCCTGCGCTTCCTGAAGGGAACGGCCCTGCCCCATGGTGATCTGTCCGCGCGTGCCGATCGCACTCTGGATGACCGGCGGGCGCCCCATCACACGGTCGTCGAGGACAATCGCCATGTAGTCGCCGACGTGCTTGCCCGTCTCGGCGCGGAACCGGCGCCCACCCTCGTTATTGAGGGTGAACTCGACGACCGTTCCCTCAATGGGAACCTGGTTCGGCTTCGCGTCGGTCAGGTACTCGCCCGTGATGATCGGGCGTGTGTCCACCACATAGAGCGGCCGGAACATCGTCCCGCCGCGGGACACCGCATCAGCGCCCCAGCGCAGCGTCTTCCCGGGCGGCAGCGCGGCGCGCACGGCCGGGATATCCAGATAGTGCTGCGCGGTCAAGACGTCCGTCTCGGCGACGAAGTACTCGCCCGGCATGTCGCCGCCACCCGCGATGAGCTTGGAAAACGGGCCACCGGTGGTGAGGCTCGCGGCCGTGTCCGTGGCAGCGCTGTCCCCGCCCGCTTTCGCTGCCGAGTCTCCGCCCGGCGTGAAGAGTTCCTGCAGCCCCTTCTGTGCCGGACGAGCGGCGGTGTCACCACCGGCCGGGCTGGCAGCGGCGGCTCCACTCTCGCGAACGATCGCGTCGAGGCGAGGGAGTACCCTCTCCAGGGCGCGAGTCTCGTCGGTGATCTGGAACTGCAGGAACGCCGACTTCTGCACGACGTCGATGGCGCGCTCCTCGTCATCGATGCCCGGAAGCTCGACGATGATCCGATCATTGCCGCTCTTCTGGACGATCGGCTCGGACACACCGAACTCGTCGATTCGCGTGCGGACGACCTTGAGCGCTCGGTCCAGCGCCTCGGACTTGTCGGTAACGGCCTGCTTGGCTTCGTCGATCTCCAGCGACAGGTGCATGCCGCCCTGGAGGTCGAGACCGCGCTTGAGCGGCACGCGGGTCGTGGTGTCGTAGACGTAACGATCGCCGCGTCTCACGCGCTCGACGACCGTGCGCGGAAAAAGCTGCCAGACCGCGAGCACGATCATGGCCGCGATTGCCAGCAGGCGATACTTGAGGTTGGACATTCGACTACCGGTGGGAAAGAGTGGTTCGGGGAACTTTCAAGGTTAGGGAACGTCTCCGGCGGAGTCAACGGAGACGGCCGAGCGGAGAACGGACCGGGCCCGGATCAGTGTATCGTTTCCAGGGCGTGGCGAGCCGCGCGCTCGTCCCGGTGTAGCTGCTCGACCAGCGCTTCTGGCGACTCGAACTTCTGGGTGTCGCGAAGCCTGGCGATGAAATCGACGCGCACCCAGGCGCCGTACCAATCACCGCTTGCGTCGAACAGGTGCGCCTCGATCCCGACCACACTGTCTCCGAAGGTCGGCCGGGGTCCGAGGTTCAACATTCCGCCGTGTGCTCCACCAGGCGTCTGCACGCGAACGGCGTAGACCCCCTGCGGCGGCAGGAGCTTGCGCGGGTTCGGTAGCGCGACATTGATGGTTGGAAAGCCAAGTCCTTTGCCTCGTGACGCACCGCGGACGACGCGGCCGCCGAGCGCGTATGGCCGGCCAAGCCCGTACGTCGCTCGCTCGAGGTCGCCGCCGGCGATCGCACGACGAATCGCCGTCGATGAGATCGGGCGGCCGTCGCCGAGCGAAACTGGCGGAACGACCTCGACCTTGAATCCATCGCGCGCGCCCAACGACTGCAATACCTCTACATCTCCTTCGCGGTTCCTGCCAAACCCATGGTCGTGACCCATGAGCAGGTACTCCATGCGGAAACGCTCACGAAGGACATGCGTCACAAACTGTTCGGCGCCGTACCGCGCGAGTACCGGGGTGAACGGCAGCACGGCGAGGTAATCCACTCCCGACTCGGCGAGCACCTCGCGCTTTTCCTCGCCGACCGTGAGCAGCAGCGGTGCGGCGGCCGGATTCACGATCTCGAGCGGGTGTGGCTCGAACGTGACGAGGACGCTGCGAAGGTTCAGCTGAGCGGCCCGTGTCGCGAGACGGTCGAGGACGTCGCGATGCCCGCGGTGGACCCCATCGAACGTCCCGACGGTGAGCACGGTCGCGTGGACGTTTGGCGGCAGTCCGGAATCGGCCGGCACGGCAACCGGATCACTCATTGGGAAGCACCACCCTCGGTTGCCACCCTGCCCCATCCCGCTCGGCGACTGCGACCAGTCGTCCCCGCGCATCGACCATCGCGCTGGTCGCCGCGGCGCCGGCGTCCTCCGAGGCGGGAATCGCCCGGCCGTGCCTAACGTGCGTGACCTCGTCGTCTGCGAGCCGTGTCGTCGGCAAATGCGCCACCGCCGCGAGCGGGGGAAGCACGTCGACCGCCCCCGACTTCAGCGCGTCGAGCGACGTGGCACCGTTGACATGGAACGCACCGCTCCGCGTTCGGCGCAGCGACGCGAGGTAAGCCGCCGACCCGCAGAGACGGCCGAGGTCACGCGCCAGAGCCCGGATGTACGTTCCTCCCGCGCACGTGATGGTTGCCTGGAGGCGATCCGCGCGGAGGTCGTCGACGCGCCACTCGTGTACCGTGACCCGCGTCGGCTCGAGCGCGAGGGGCGCGCCGCGCCGCGCCGCGTCGTACGCGCGTCGCCCACCCACCTGCTTCGCGGAGTAGGCCGGTGGCACCTGATCGATGGACCCTGTTAGCGCGGGGAGCGCGTCGCGAACGCGTGCAGCCGGGGGAAGGTCAGCGTTCCGCACCACGACGCCGGTCGCGTCATCCGTGTCGGTCTCGGCGCCGAACGTAATGGCAGCCTCGTACACCTTCGGCTCGCCGTCCAGGTACGGCAGGAGGCGCGTTGCGTGACCGATCAGGAGCACGAGCAATCCCGTCGCGAACGGGTCGAGCGTGCCCGCGTGCCCGATGCGTCGCGTCGCCAGGACCCTACGGGCCGCGGCCACCGCATCGTGCGACGTAATGCCCGGCGGCTTGTCGACCAGCAGCAGGCCATCAATCGCTCGGCCCTCCGTCACTGGGCGGCCGATCCGCGACTGGCGCGTCGTCGCCGCGCCGCTCCTCATGAATCTGCGCGAGCAGCGATTCAATTCGCGCCGCGCGCGCGACGCTCTCGTCGAGCTTGAAGCTGACCTCGGGCGCCAGCCGAAGTCGGAGAGCGCGCCCGATGCGCGACCGGAGATGGCTCGCAACGCTCGCGAGGCCATCGAGCGTGGCCGCGCGCTCCGACTCGCTTCCGAGGATGCTCACGTAGACCTTTGCGTGACGCAAGTCGCGCGTCACGTCGACACCGGTAACGGTCACGAGGCCCACGACGCGAGGATCCTTCACGCCTTCCGCGAGGAACATTGCAACCTCTTCGCGGATCGCTTCGGCAACGCGGTCTGGGCGACGATTGTCGTGCGCCATGATGACTTCCTTCGCCAGAGACACATGCGGGACCGTGTCGCGCGCGCGCGACACGGTCCCGCCCCGACTCAACGCGACGTCAGCTCGATGTTTCGGCTTGGAGCGTGCGCGCTACTTCCTCGGTGCGGTAACACTCGATGATGTCGCCGACCTTGATGTCGTTGAAGTTCTCGACGGCGATACCGCACTCGTAGCCTTCCTTGACCTCACGGACGTCGTCCTTGAACCGGCGCAGTGATCCGATTGTGCCGTCGTACACCTCGATGCCGTTACGGACAACGCGGACGCGCGCCTGACGGGTGATGATTCCGTTGCGAACGTAGCACCCGGCGACCACACCGACCTTCGGTGCCTTGAAGGTCTGGCGCACCTCGGCTTCGCCGAGGATCACCTCGCGCTGTTCGGGGCGTAGCATCCCCTCGAGTGCGGAGCGGACGTCGTTCACGGCGTCGTAGATGACCTTGTAGAGCTTGATCTCGACGCCTTCGCGCTCCGCCGCGTTGCGCGCGTTGTTGTCGGGCCGCACGTGGAAGCCGACGATGATCGCGCCCGCGGCTCGCGCGAGGAGGATGTCGCTTTCCGTCACCGCACCGACGCCGCGATGAATGACCTCGACCTGTACTTCCGCGTTCGACAGCTGCGCGAGCGCGTCGGCAAGCGCTTCCGCCGGACCACCCTGGTCGGCCTTGATCAGCACACGGAGCGTGCGCTTTTCTCCGGCCGCGGCCTGCGACATGAAATCTTCCAGCGTGACCGCGCTCTTGCTCGTGCGACGGCTCTTCGCCTCGCGATCGAGCCGTTCGCGCCGCTGGGCGATCTCACGCGCCTGCGTGGCGTCCTCCACGACCCGGAACTCATCACCGGCCATTGGCACACCCGTTAGGCCTAGCACCTGGACCGGAATCGCCGGGCCGGCCTGCTTCACCTGCTTTCCACGCTCGTCGAGCAGTGCGCGGACACGCCCCGAGTAGAGGCCCACGATGAAGTCGTCCCCGACCTTCAACGTGCCGGTCTGCACGAGCACCGTCGCCACGGGTCCCTTGCCCGCGTCGAGCTGCGCTTCGACGACGGTCCCCGTCGCGTTGCGGCTCGGGTTGGCCTTGAGGTCGAGGACCTCGGCCTGCAGGAGAATCTGATCGAGCAGATCGCTGACGTTCGTCCCCTTCTTCGCGGAGATGGGCGTGGACAGGACCTGGCCGCCGAACGCCTCGAGCACGACGCCGTGCTGCAACAGATCCTGCGAGACACGCGTGGGGTTCGCGTCAGGCAGGTCGGTCTTGTTAATCGCGACGATGAGCGGCACACCCGCGTTCCTCGCGTGTGAGATCGCCTCGATCGTCTGCGGCATGACGGAGTCATTCGCCGCCACGACCAGCACGACGATATCCGTTACCTGGGCGCCGCGGGCGCGCATTGCAGTGAACGCCTCGTGGCCGGGCGTATCGAGGAACGTGATCAGCTTGCCGCTCGGCAACGTGACGTGGTACGCGCCGATGTGCTGCGTGATGCCACCGGCTTCACCCGCGACAACGTTTGCCTTGCGGATGTAGTCCAGGAGCGACGTCTTCCCGTGGTCGACGTGGCCCATGATCGTGACGATCGGCGGCCGCGAGATGAGGTCTTCGGGCCGATCGGCTTCCTGCGGCTGACCGGCATCGGCGGCGTATTCCGCCTCGCGAACGGCCTGGAAGCCGAACTCGCCAGCGATCAATTCGATCTGATCGAAGTCGAGTCGTTGGTTGATGGTGACCATCAGCCCCAGGTTCTTGAACGCGAAGCCGACAATCTGCGTCGCCGGTACTTTGAGGATATCGGCGAGCTCGCTGACGGTGATGAACTCGTTGACGTGAACCGTCTTTCGCTCGCGTTCCCGCTCCGCCTCGCGCTGCGCTTCCATCTCTTCGCGCGAGACCATGTCGTCGGGCCGGCGAGGGCCGCGCCGCTGAGCCGGACCGCGCAGTGCCGACATCGTCTTGAAGATGTTCGCCGACACCGCTTCCTGATCAACCGCGCCGCGCTTGCCCTTTTTCCGCCGACCCTGCTGCTGCTGCTGTTGTTGCTGCTGCTGCTGGGACTGTCCGCTGGGACGCTGCTGTTGCTGCCTGTCATCCCGGCGGGTGGGGGACATCGATCCGCCGGGCGCGGCGGATGCGACGGGACGCGGTGGTACGAAAGGCGAACCACCCGCGACCGGGCGTGGGCGTGGTGCCCCCGGCACGATGGGCCGTGGGCGCGGACGGTCGCTTCCCGCAGTCGGCTGGGGCGTCGGCGCGGCTGGAGTCGCCGGACGAGCGGGCTCCAGGGTGGGCCCACGTTCCACTGGCGGCTCGGCGGAGCGCAGAGGCGCTGGCGGTGCTGCCGGGGGAGGCGGCGCGGCGGGCGGCGTGACCGATGCTGCGGCGCGCGGCGGCGCGGCCACTTCGGTGTCTGCAGGCTCCGTCGCAGGTGCTCCAGACGCGGCGACATCCGGCTCGTGCTCGACGGCGGTGTCGGAATCCGGTTGGACCGCGTTAGGCGCCGCAACCTCGACCTCGGGTTCCTCGGTGGTCGCGATTGCGGCAGCATCGCCCGCCAGCTCCGCGGGGCGCCGGCGACGACGAATCCCCGACGCTTCCGCCTGGGCGGGTGCGGCAGGTGCGGCCGGTGCAGGCGCGGCGCTCGTGGCAGCCCCGCGACGGCGGCGCGGCGGCGGCGCGGCCTGCTTCTCGGCGCGGACGCGCTTCTCGCGTTCCCAGCGTGCACGAATGCGCGCGACCTGATCGTCGGTCAATACCGTGAGATGGCTGCGCACGGGAACGTCCATCTGACGAAGGATCGTGATGACCTCGTCGCTGGAGATCCCGAACTCGCCTGCCATGTCATGTACGCGAAGCTTGCTCAAACAATCCTCCTAGCGGGCTCACATGGAGTCCGCAGTGCGCCCCTCCGAGGGGGCCGGCCCGACGAGGGCACGAATGCCTCTCGCGAGGTCTACATCGACGACGCCCACCGTGGCTGTCGTTTCCCGACCGACCGCGGCGCCGAGTTCCGCCGCCGCGGGCCCTTCGATCAAACGTATTCGCTTTGCACGCAACATTGGCACAACCTTGTCGAGGCTGTGCCGCGACGCGTTCGGTGCAATCACCGCCAGTTTCAGCTTCCCCCGCTGGGCAGCCTCACGCACTCGTTCCACGCCGACGACCACCAGCCGGCCGCGTAGCCCGATGCCAAGGAGGCGAAGCAGCTTGCGGGTGGTCAGCTCATCCATGGCTCGAAATCGTGGTCAGCCCGTCGAGTCGCCGCGGGCTCCGCCGTCGGAGTCACGTGTCCCATCGCCGCTGTCGTCGCTGCCTTCTTCGGTCAGCTCGTCGAGCATGGCGATAATGCGATCGGCCTCTTCGGGAGCAATGCCCGGCAACCGCAACAGATCTTCTCGTTCGAGGTCGATGATGTCGTTGAGCGTTCGGTAGCCGGCGTCCTCGAGGACGGCGACGGTCGCCGTGGACATTCCGTCGATCTCGGACAGCTTGACGTCCGCGGCGCTATCGGCTTCTTCCGGCAGCGGCGCGAACAGCGGCGCGTCGCCACCGCGGTCCAGCCACTCACGGCTCGAGTAGAGGTCGATCTTCCACCCCGTGAGCTCCGACGCGAGGCGAACATTCTGGCCGTTGCGGCCGATCGCCAACGAAAGCTGATCTTCGTCGACCACGGCCTGGATTGTCTTCGCCGTCGGGTCCGAGAACACCCGCGCGACGCGCGCCGGCGCAAGCGCCAGCTTGGCGAATCGCTCCGGGTCAGCGGACCACGGCACGATGTCGATCCGCTCGCCGTTCAGCTCGTTCACCACAGCCTGGACGCGCGAGCCCTTGAGCCCGACGCACGCACCAACCGGGTCGATCGAGTCATCGCGCGAGAAGACGGCGATCTTCGTCCGACTGCCTACCTCGCGCGCCGCGGCGCGAATGTCGACGATCCCCTGCTGGATCTCCGGGACCTCGAGCTTGAAGAGCGCCTTCACGAAGAGCGGGTCCGCTCGGCTCAGGATGAGGCGTGGCCCTTTGGGCGTCTCCTCGACGCGCTTCAGGACCGCGCGAATGGGCTCGCCCTGATGGAAGTGCTCGCGGTGGTTCTGCTCGCGGTAAGGAATGATGGCTTCTGCCTCACGGAACTTGTTCAGCATCACGACGAGCTTGCCACGCTCGATCTGCTGAATCTCACCGCTGAGGAGGTCGCCGACGCGCCCGGCGAACTCGTCGCGAATGCGGGTCCGCTCGCCCTCGCGGACGCGCTGGATGATGCGTTGCTTGGCGGCCTGAACCGCCGTGCGACCGAACTCGGCGAAGTCCACGGGGATTTCCATCATATCCCCGACCTGGAACTCCGGGTCTTCGAAGCGGGCCTCTTCGACGCTCACCTCGCGGCTCGGGTCGGTGACTTCCTCGACCACCGTTTTCAGCAGCACGATCTTGATGTTTCCGCGATCCTCGTCGATTTCGACCTCGGCCTGCACATTCGGCCCGTGCTTCTTGGCGAGGGCGGCATGGATGCCGTCCTCGAGGAGCCCGTGCAGCTCCGATCGATCGAGCTGCTTGGAGTTCGTCAGCTCGCGAATCGCGTTCAGGATGTCAGCGGAACCGATCATTGCGCACGCCCTCTATCCTTTCCAGTGAAACACCAGCCGTGCCTCACGGATGCTGTCGAGCGGAGCGCGATGCGCGTCGCCCTTGTCATCTCGCAAGACCACCGTGACACCGCTGGCGTCTTCCTCGAGTCCGACGATTTCCCCTTCTTTCATTCCGCCAACCGCTGGGCTCGTGAGCCGAGCCCGACGGCCGGTGAAGCGGCGCCAGTCAGCGTCGGTCCGAAGCGGACGCTCGATTCCCGGCGACGACACCTCCAACACGTACTTGCCCGCGAACAGATTGCCCGCGTCGAGGCGCGCCTCGATGGCGCGCGACGCGCGGGCGCAATCGTCCACGGTCACCTCAAGTCCATCACGCCGATCGATGCGAACATCGACCACCGGCCGCGTTCGCGTACCGCCTCGCCGAAGCTCGACGAGATCTAGTCCAAGCGAATCAAGCTCGGCAACTACAACATCTTGCAGCGCTTGGTTCATGTTATGTCGAGGTACCCGCCAAGAACAAAAAAATGTGGGGAACCCTCCCCCACATTTCGCTGGCGCTTGACGGACGTCAGCATGGGCAATCTAGACGGCGGCGGATGGGCCGTCAAGCCAACCGCCGCCTCAGCGAAGGGCTATCTCACAGAGCGGCAATCATTACGCCCAACTGGCGCCCTGCGTCGCCTGCGCGGTGCGAGAAGAAGCCGTCGTTGTTGCACCGGGTGCAGCTCGCGCTCGTCGTTATCCGCCGGACTCCTCGTAAGCGCGCGTGGTCGGCAATGATCGCGCGCAGGTCCACGGTGGACGGCGAATCGACCCGGCGGCTGGTGAGTCGCTCGACCACGTCGGGACTCACCTCGTAGCAGCGGCCGCAAATGGCCGGTCCAAGGTGCATCAACAGCTCGCCACTGCGGATGCCGCGCGACTCCAGCAGGTCGAGCGCGCGCTCGACAATGCGCGAGGCGGTGCCCCGCCAGCCCGAGTGCAACAGGGCAATGGCACCCGACGCGTGCGCCAGAAATACCGGGACGCAATCCGCGATCGAAACGGCAAGCGCTGTCCCGCGGTCGAGTGCGGCGTGGCCGTCGCCCTCGTTCGCGCGCAGCCACCCCTCCCACGCGGTTCCGTGCAGTAACACCCGATGGCCGTGCACCTGATGCGCGGTCGCCAGCCGCGGTCCAGCGGGCGCGAGCTCACGGCGTAAGGCGTTCCAGCGCTCCATCACCAGCCGAACCGGCTCATCGGTTGCCACACCGAAACTTCCGGCGGCTCGGGTGGTGGTGAATGCGCGCACTCCAATGGACGCGAGCTCGGGAACCTCCTCGTACATGGCCCCGGAGACCGATTCGGCAGGTCCGACGAATGTCATTTGCGTCGTTCGTCGACTCGCGTGATGCGGGCGCCGAGGGCGTTCAGGCGCTCGTCGATGCGCTCGTAGCCGCGTTCGATCTGCCCGGCGTTGTTGATCGTGCTGGTGCCCTTCGCGCACATGGCCGCGAGGAGCATGGCCATCCCCGCCCGGATGTCTGGCGATTCCACGGTCGCGGCGCGCAGCGACGACGGCCCCGCAACAAGTGCACGATGCGGATCGCAGAGCACGATGCGTGCGCCCATGCCGATCAACTTGTCAACGAAGAACATACGTGACTCGAACATCTTCTCGTGGAAGAGAATCAACCCGTCGCACTGGGTTGCCGTCACGATGGCGATCGACATCGTGTCAGCCGGGAACGCCGGCCACGGCTGATCCTCGAGCTTCGGCACGTGGCCGCCGAAATCCGACTGGATCTCGCGCGACTGCTCCGCGGGGATCACGAGGTCATCGCCGTCAACGCGACAGGTGACGCCTAAGCGCGCAAAGCCGAGCAACGTGGAGCGCAGATGCTCGACGCCCGCGGCCTCGATCCGAATCTCCGATCGTGTAACCGCGGCGAGTCCGATGAACGAGCCGACCTCGATATGGTCCGGGCCAATCTGATGCGCGCCACCACGAATCGCGTGCCCGCCATGGATAGTAACGGTGTTGGTGCCGATCCCCTCGATCGTCGCGCCGAGCGTGCACAGGAAATGACACAGGTCCTGGACGTGCGGCTCGGATGCGGCGTTGCGGAGAATGGTGGTGCCACGCGCCGCGGTCGCGGCAACGAGTGCGTTCTCTGTGGCGGTCACGCTGGGCTCGTCGAGGAACACGTCCGCGCCGATGAGCTCCTTCGCGCGCAACTCGAACTTGTCCTCCGCGGTCACGTGAGCGCCCAAGCGCTCGAGCGCGAGGAAATGGGTATCGAGCCGCCGGCGACCGATGACGTCGCCGCCGGGAGGCGGCAGCGTGATTTCGCCGCATCGGGCGAGCAGCGGCCCGGCCAGGAGGATCGATGCTCGGATCTTCCGGCACAGGTCCGGGTCGAGGTCCGAGGGCCGCACGGACCTGGCGTGAATCTGCAGTGTGTTGCGCTCGGTCCAGTCAGCGCTCGCACCGACGGACCGAATGAGCTCGACGAGCGTTTCGGTGTCGCGGATGCGGGGAACGTTCGTGAGTGTAATGGGGTGCTCGGAGAGGAGCGACGCGGCGATGATGGGGAGTGCGGCGTTCTTGTTCCCGGAGGGCCGAATGGTGCCGGAGAGTGTCGCCTCCCCCTCGACGATGAACTGCACAGCGGCCATGTGGTACCGGTATCGGGCAGGGGTGATTGCTTGACAGTGAATGCGTGCACCGGTACGATCCGCGGTCCGGCGGACGTACGCGGCGCCGCGTTACATTCCTTCCCGGCGGGTGGCCTCAGCCTTGCACACGCACGCGGGCGGCGGCACAGCCGCGCGAAATGACTCGTCGCACGCCGAAGGGTAACACATCACTTCCTTGATCGCATGACGGCTGATTTCGCGCGGCTGGCTGCGGACGTCTTCGCGCTGGTAGCCGCGCAGTTGCCCGATACGATCGTCACCAAACAAGTGGCGGTCGAGCAAGGCAGTTTCGAGAAGGTCGCGAGCGTCGCCCAGGGGCTCATGACGATCGCGATCCTCGTGCTGACGGTCGTACTCGTGCCGGCAGCGTGGAACTTTCGGAACAGCTACAAGCGCGTGAACGAGCTGATCGACCGGTTTTACGGGGACATCGGCCCGCTGGTGCGGAACGCGAACTCGATCGCCGACAACGTCAATTACATCACGACGTCGATTCGCGTGGATGTGCAGCAGTTCAATCAGACGGTGACGCTGGCGAACGAACGGCTGACGACGGCGGTGAAGTCGGCGGAGCGCCGCATTCACGAGCTCGATGCTTTGTTGCGCGTCGTGCAGCGGGAGGCGGAGGACACGTTCGTGTCGACGGCGTCGACCCTTCGCGGCGTGCGCGCAGGCGCTACGACGTTGCGTGACGAGGTCGAGGGGCGCGCGATCGCGGACGATTACGACGACGAGGACGTGCACGCGCTCGATGAGCGAGAGGAGGCCCATGGCGACGACGGTGAGACCGAAGACGACGAATGGCGTGAGCGACCGCGAGTCCGACCGCGAACGGGGGACCGGGCGTGATCAGCAGTATGACCTGCTGACGGCCGCGGTTCTCGGCGCGATGATCGGGGCGGGGGCTGCGCTCTTGCTCCGCCGCGGCCCGAGTGGCCGCCGACCGTTCACGCCGATCGCGCGGGCGGCGGGCGGGGCGGCGGTAGGCGCCGCGCGGTGGGCAGGCAAACGCGGCCGACGTGGCGCCCGGTGGGCGGCTAAGCGCGGCGGCGACGTGTGGGACCGCGTGCCGGTCGATACGGTACGTGAAGAGCTCGGAGACGCGATCGACGCCGCGCGCGAAAAGGTCGCCGACGTCGTCGAGTCCGAGCTCCGCGACCTGCGCAAGGCCATTCGCCGTCAACGCAAGCGTCTCGGCGTCTGACCTGGTGAGGCGCCGCCCTCGCGGCGGGCGGGCGACGCCACGCTGGATCGCCGGCGTCGCTGCTCTGGCCATCCTCGTCATCGCCCTCTTCCCGTCCCCGGCGTTCGCATGGACGCCGGGGACGCACGTCTTTCTCGGCGAAGCGGTTCTCCGCTCGCTGGCGCTGCTCCCGGGCCCCGTCGCGGAGCTTCTCGCGGCCTTCCCGTACGACTTTCTGTACGGTTCGATCGCCGCCGATACGAGCATTGCGAAGAAGTACGCCGCGGCCGGGCGGCACTGTCACGCCTGGCACGTGGGGCTCGAGATCCGCGAACAGGCACGAGACGAACCGCTACATGCCTTCGCGCTCGGCTACCTCGCGCACCTCGCCGCGGACGCGGTCGCGCACAACTACTTCGTCCCGCGTCAACTCGCGGTTACATCGAGTACGTCGGCGCTCGGCCACAGCTACTGGGAGAGTCGTTTCGAGACGCATCTCGGTGAACGGTACGCGCGTCGCGCGCGGGAGTTGATCCTACTCGACCACGCGCGGTCGGATGCGCACCTCGATCGGATCTTGAGCCCGACCATCTTCAGCACGCCAACGAACCGCCGGATTTTCCGCGGGATGGTTTACGTCACCGACACGGAGTCGTGGCAGCGGATCTTCCAGCTCATGTCGGAGCGGAGTCGCTGGGATCTGCCCGACGCCGACGTGGACGCGTACCTCGCCCGCTCGTTCGACTACATCGTGGATTTCCTGCGGCGGGTGGAACGGTCCGAGCCATACGAATTGGACCCGTCGGGCGACGCGCCGTTGCGCCTCGCGAAGCGCGTACGGCGGGCTGCACTTCGCCAGGGTGGCGAAGAGTTCGTCGCCGCGGAGGCACAACGCAATTTCGGGATGCGCGAGTCGACGCTGCGCTACGCCGCCGAGTTGCCGACGCCGCTCTATTTGCCCGCGCGCGTCGCCAACAACTGATTCACCTTCCGGGGATCGGCGCGGCCGCCGGACTTCTTCATCACCGCGCCGACGAAAACGCCAAGCAGCTTCTTCTCTCCTGCGAGGTACCGCTCCCACTCTGCGGGCTGGCTTGCGAGGACCTCGTCCACCCACGCGCCTAACTGCGCGTCATCGCCAACCTGCGTGAGCCCTTCGCGCTCGGCGATCCGTTCCGGCCGGTCGCCGGTCTGCACCATGAGCGCGAACACGCGCTTCGCGGCGCTATTACTCACGACTCCGGAACGCACCATATCGAGGAGCTTCGCGAGATCGGCCGGACGAACCGAGAAGCGCGCGATCGGTACGGGGCTGTTCTTCAACACGGCGAGGACTTCGCCCATGATCCAGTTCGCGGCGGTCTTCGCGTCACCGTGCGCGCGCGCGACGGCCTCGTAGTACTCGGCGACGCGTGGGCTCGCCGTGAGCACGTCAATGTCGTACGCCCCGAGGTTGTATTCCTCGACGAAACGGCCGCGCTTCGCGTCGGGAAGCTCGGGCAGGTCATCCTTCAGGCGGCCGATCCACTCCTTCGTGAGCCGGAGCGGAGGCAGATCGGGATCGGGGAAATAGCGATAGTCGTCGCTTCCCTCCTTCGTGCGCGCTGGTCGCACGACGCCGCGGTCCGCATCCCAGAGGAGCGTCTGCTGTTCGACCGCGCCACCCGCCTCGACGATCTCGACCTGGCGCTCGAACTCGGCGTCGAGCGCACGTTCTACCGCGGAGAACGAGTTCAGGTTCTTCACCTCGGTCTTCGTGCCGAGCTTCGTCCCGCCGCGCTCGCGAATGCTGATATTCGCGTCGACGCGGAGGCTCCCCTCTTCCATGTTCAGGTCGCTCACGTCGACGTATTCGAGGACCTGTCGGAGGAGCCGGCAGTACGACCCGGCTTCGGCACTGGAGCGGATGTCCGGTTCGCTCACGATCTCGATGAGCGGCGTGCCCGCGCGGTTCAGGTCGATGGCGCTCGCCGAGGCGAATCGGTCGTGCACCGACTTGCCCGCGTCCTCCTCCATGTGCACGCGGGTGATGCCGACGCGGATCGGCGACCCATCCGGGTGCTCGCCGATGACGAGGCGACCGTGTACCGCGAGCGGCCGGTCGAATTGCGAGATCTGGTAGCCCTTCGGGAGATCGGGGTAGAAGTAATTCTTTCGCGCAAACACCGACGCCTCACGCACCTCGGCGCCGAGTGCGAGGGCGGCCCGTGTCGCCAGCTCGACAGCCGCCTCGTTCAGTACGGGGAGACTCCCCGGGAGCGCGAGACACACTGGACACGTGTTGCGGTTCGGCGGCGCGCCGAACTCCGTGGAGCAGTTGCAAAAGAGCTTAGTACGCGTGCGCAGCTGGACGTGGACCTCGAGCCCCACGACCATCTCGTACTTCGGATGCGAGCTCGACGCAGCGGTCGCGGTCATCGATGCGCGTCCTCGCCTAACGCGCGCTCGAGCGCGTACGCGGCCCGGAACATCGAGGCCTCGCCGAAATGCGTGGCCATGAGCTGGCCGCCTACCGGGAGCCCATCGATCCGACCGATGGGCAGCGACAGCGCCGGAATGCCCGCGAGATTCGCGGTCGCGGTGAAGATATCGCTCAGGTACATCTCGTACGGGTCGGACTTAGTCCCGAGCGGGAACGCGACCGTAGGAGCCGTTGGCGTGAAGAGGAGATGGACTCCGCCGTCGAACACGCGCCGGAACTCATCGGCAATGAGGGCGCGCACTTCCTGCGCTTTCCGATAATACGCGTCGTAATAGCCTGCCGAGAGCACGTAGGTGCCGAGAAGGATGCGACGCGTCACTTCCGGACCGAATCCACCCGAGCGCGTGCGCTCGTACATCTCGCGCAGTCCGGGCGCCGATGCGCGGTTGCCGTAGCGCACCCCGTCGAACCGCGCGAGGTTCGACGACGCCTCGGCCGGTGCGACGATGTAGTACGTGGGGATCGCGAGGTCGGTGTGCGGGAGCGACACGTCTCGAATCGTGGCGCCGAGCTTTCGCAGCTGGTCCAGTGCTGCGTCGCAGCGGTCGCGGATGCGCGGGTCGAGTGATTCGGGGAAATACTCCCGCGGCCTCCCGATCACGAACCCCGCAAGGTCGCTGGTAGGCGTCGCCCGATAGTCGTCTACCGGAACGTCGGCGCTGGTCGAATCGTATCGGTCGCGCCCGGCGATCGCCGCGAGCGTCACGGCGGCGTCGTCGACCGTCTTGCCGAAGACGCCCACCTGATCCAGCGATGAGGCGAACGCGACGAGCCCGTACCGACTCACGCGACCGTAGGTGGGCTTCACGCCAACGATCCCGCAGAAGGCGGCCGGCTGTCGCACGGAGCCACCGGTCTCCGAACCGAGTGCCGCCCGGACGATCCCCGCAGCAACGCACGCGGCGGAGCCGCCCGAGGACCCGCCGGGAACGCGCGTGGGGTCGAGCGGATTGCGCGTGGGCCCGAACGCGGAGTTCTCGGTCGACGAGCCCATCGCGAACTCGTCCATGTTCGTCTTGCCGATCACGATAGCGCCGGCATTCCGGAGCCGCGTCACCACCGTGGCTTCGTACGGGCTCACGTAGCCCTCGAGGATGCGGGACCCGCAACTCGTGGGCATGGTAAGCGTCGCGATGTTGTCCTTGACGACGACCGGCACGCCGGCCAATGGGCCGGGACCGTGCCCCCGCCGGTGACGCGTCGCGATCTCGTCGGCCGCGCCTAACGCGCCATCCCGGTCGGCCGCCAGCAACGCGTTCAGGCCGTCAGGACCGGCGCGAACCTCCGCCGCGCGTGCGAAGGCTGCCAGCACGGTGTCGGCCACGCTCACACTGCCCGACCCGTGGTTCTTGGCGAGGGCGGTAACTCCTTCGTTCGACGACGTCACGACGACTCGGAACTCTGATCCTCGTGCGTCGCCAGCCGCGGAACGAGAAAGAATCCGTCCTGCATGGCCGGAGCGAATGCTTCGCGCGGCCTCACCAGCGGAATCTGGTTGCCACCGTCGACTCTGAGGGGCGTACCTGCGGCACCAACCCCCGTCACCGGGCCGACGGCACTCGTGTTCACGCGCGACAGGACGTCCATGTGCGCGAGGATGCCATTGAGTTCAGCCGCGATGCTCGGAATGCGCCCGGGGTCGAGCCCGAGGCGCGCGAGCGTCGCGACGTGACGGACGTCGTCGTCGCTGACGGACACTAGTCCCACCCCCGCTCGAGGCCGGCGTACGCCACGACGAGACGCTTGCGACCGATGGTTTCGTCGTCGAAGTCGATCGTGACCTTCGTGTCGCGCCCGGTGCCCGACAATTCAGCGATCGTACCCGTGCCAAATCGGGCATGCCGAACGCGCTCACCTTTCACAAAGCGCGGCGCGTCCTGTGACGCCTCGACCTCGGTATCGACGGCGAACGAGACGCGCGAGCCCGGACGGCGTGTCGCCGCGGACGGGTGCGGCATGACCGTGCGCCCCGTCGCGCGCAGCTTGAGGGTGGACCGCTCCTCGACCATGCCGGCGGGCACGTCCTTGAGAAAGCTCGACGGAATCGACGGCATGAGCTCACCGTTCCGCCGGCGCGAGCGCGCGTGCGTGAGGTAAAGCTTTTCCTCGGCACGCGTGATGCCGACGTAGAACAGCCGGCGTTCCTCCTCGAGCATGGCGGGGTCGTCGAATGCGCGGCTCAGAGGAAAGAGGCCATCCTCGAGCCCGGCGATGAAGACGACCGGGAACTCGAGTCCCTTCGCGTTATGCATCGTCATCATCGTCACCGCATCGGCCGTCGGATCCAGCGCGTCGGCGCCCGTGACGAGTGTCGCACGCTGGAGGAAATGATCGAGCGGCGTGAGGCCGACCTCCCCACCCTCGTCCACGACTACCTCGGCCGCGCCCTCCACCAGCTCGCGGACGTTGTCCATCCGGTCCTGCGCGTCCGGCTCCGTACGGAGATGGTCCCCGTAGCGGATCGCATCGACGAGGTCACGCAAGAGCTCATCCACGGCCGACTCGCGCGCCGCTTCGCGGAGCCGGCCGATGAGGCCGGCGAAGTCCGCGAGCGTCGCACGCGCCGCGGGACGGAGCACCGTCACCAGGTCAGGGCGGACGGATGCAGCGAGCAGCGACACCCCGTGCGCATGAGCGGCGGACGCGAGCGAATCGATGCTCGTGTCCCCGATGCCGCGCTTCGGAACCGCCACCGCACGACGGAACGCTTCATCGTCATTCGGGTTCGCGATCAGTTTGAGGTATGCCATGAGGTCGCGGATCTCGCGGCGATCGTAGAACCGGACCGCGCCGACGAGTCGGTACGCGAAGCCTCGACGTCGCATCGCCTCTTCGAGCGCGCGGCTCTGCGCATTGGTGCGATAGAGGATCGCAAAGTCGCGCAGCGTGAGCCCCGCCCCGAGCGATTGGCCGGGCGCACGGCCGCCGGCTGAGCCGCGTCGCGCGGCGATCTCCTCGACGATGTAATCGCCTTCGTCGCGGTCGTCGAGTGCGCCGACAACCGTCACCCGCTCGCCACCCGAGCGCGTGGAGCGCAATGTCTTTCCGCGTCGCTCGGTGTTGGCGCTGATCGCGACGTTCGCGAACTCGAGGATCTGCGGTGTGGATCGATAGTTCTCCTCGAGCCGGACGATCGAGGCATTCGGGAAGTCCTTCTCGAAGTCGAGAATGTTCCGGATGTCCGCACCGCGCCAGCCGTAGATCGACTGATCGTCGTCGCCGACGACCACGACGTTGCCGTGCTCGCCGCCGATGAGTTTGATAAACCGGTACTGCGCGCGGTTCGTGTCCTGATACTCGTCCACCAGCACGAACTTCCAGCGGTCGCGGTACTGCTGCCGCACGTGCTCATGCTGCTCGAGAATTCTCACGGGAAGCACGAGCAGGTCGTCGAACGTGACCGCGTTCGCCTGCCGCAGCGTCGATTCCAGATCGGCGTAGACCGGCGCGACGGCGCGCGAGTGTTGATCGTGCGCGAGCGACTCGTACTCCGCGGCGGTGACGAGGGCGTTCTTCGCGTCGGAGATCGAATCGAGTACCCCACGGGGCGAGTGGTCCTTCGCCGAGATGCGCCGCCGCTCCATGATCCGTTTGATGACGCCGACGGCATCATCCTCATCGTAGATCGTGAAGCTCGGGGTGCGTCCCACGAGATGGGCGGTCGTTCGCAGCATCCGCGCGCCGACGGAGTGGAACGTGCCGCACCACATGCCCGACGGCTCCGCGCCGAGCAGTCGAGCGATGCGGTCGCGCATCTCGCCCGCTGCCTTGTTCGTGAAGGTGACGGCGAGAATGTGCTTCGGGTCGACGCCGTGCTGTTCGACCAGATGCGCAATGCGCGTCGTGAGCACGCGCGTCTTTCCCGACCCCGCACCGGCGAGCACGAGCATCGGCCCTTCGAAGTGCAACACGGCCTCGCGCTGCGCGGGATTGAGGCGCACGAGCCAGTCAGTAGACAACGTCGTGGACATCAGTGCAAGATAACGTCGAACGTCGCCCCTCGCGGCGCTGGCACGAGCGCCAGTTCGCCGCCGTGATTCTCCTCGATGATACGGCGGGCGAGCGAGAGCCCGACGCCCCAGCCGTGGTCTTTCGTCGAGAAGCCGGGGTCGAACACGCGCGCGCGCAGCTCGCGCGGGATCCCCGGGCCGTCGTCCGCGACGCGAATACGCACGCCCTCGGGGACGCGCGCGGACGTGATGTAGATGCGTCCTCCGCGCCCGGCAAGCGCGTCTACTGCATTCTTCATCAGTGCCTCGAGCGCCCACTCGAGCAGCACCGCGTCGCCGTGAACGATGAGGGGCTCATCGCCGCCCGACGCCGCGATCTCGACGGCGTGCGCGAGCGTAGGGACACGGGCGCGAAAATACCCGCCGACGTGCTCGACGAGCTCGCGCACGTCCACGGGGTCGCGTCGCGGTGGGCGACCGATGCGCTCGAAGCGGTGCGCCACGCGCTCGAGCCGATCGAGGTCGCCGCGCATGTGGCCGATCGCCTTCGCCGTCATCGGATCGCCTTCGTGCTCGCCGAGCAGCTCGAGCCATCCGCTGAGCGACGACAGTGGTGTCCCGAGCTGATGGGCGGATTCGCGGGCCATTCCCGCCCAGACCTTCTCGCGATCCGCTCTCTCGCGGGTTCGGAGGCCATAGATGGCCGCGATGAGAATGAGTGCGAGCGTTCCGGCCTGCACGAGCGGGATGATGCGCAGCCCTTTCACGAGCGGCGTGTCGCCAATGTGCACCGTGCCCACGCCGTGCTCCACGATCGGCTCGTTCTGCCGGTCGAGCTGCGCTATATACTCGCGTAGCCTCGGGTCGTTGCGGAGGGCAGGATCCCGGATGCGACCGTCATACGGCGTGTTCACCGCATCGGTGGGATTGCCGTCGGCATCGGTGACGAGCACCGGCACCTTCGACTCGCTGATATGGCGCGAGAGATCGAAAAGCGCCGCGACGGCGCTCGCCGAGGTGTCGTTGAGCGCCTCGTAGACGCGCGCGTACATGCGTGCCGAGCGCTCGGCTTCGTGTCGAAGCTCGACGACGACGCTCTGCGTGTAGACGATGTACGACCCCAGGAGTAGCGCGACTCCCACGGCGACGACGATGAACGACGCGCCGCGCCGCACGGCTCAGCGGATGACGTCGACGCCGAGATACGGCCGCAACACCTCCGGAACCACGATGCTGCCGTCGGCCTGCTGGTAATGCTCGATGATGGACGCGATGACGCGTGGGAACGCGAGGCCCGACGCGTTCAGGGTGTGGACGAAGCGCGGTTTCTCACCCGGGCCCGGGCGGTAGCGAATGTTCGCCCGACGCGCCTGGAAGTCGGTGAACACGCTGCTCGACGACACCTCGAGCCACGCGCCCACGCCCGGAGCGTACGTCTCCAGGTCGTACGTCTTCGCGCTCGCGAACCCGGTGTCCCCAGCCGCGAGCAGCTTCACGCGATAGGGCAACCCGAGCCGCTCGAGCAGCGTCGTCGCGTGGCGCGTCATGAGCTCGTGCTCGTCGAGCGAAGTCTCGGGCGTCGCATACCGCACGAGCTCGACCTTGTCGAACTCGTGAACGCGAAGGATCCCGCGCGTATCCTTGCCGGCGGAACCGGCCTCACGACGGAAGCAGGGCGAGTACGCGCAAAACGCGCGCGGTAGCTGCGCCGCATCGAGCATCTCGTCACGATAGAGATTCGTGACAGGCACCTCAGCCGTGGGGATGAGAAACAGGTCCTCATCGCGGAGGCCGTACATGTCGTCCTCGAACTTCGGGAGCTGCGCGGTCCCGGTCATCGTCGCTCGGTTCACGACGACCGGTACCCAGACTTCCTCGTACCCGTGCTCTTGCGTGTGGACGTCGAGGAACAGGTTCATGAGCGAGCGAACAAGCCGCGCGCCGACGCCGCGGTAGACGACGAACCCGGATCCGCTGATCTTCGCTCCGCGTTGCAGATCGAGAATGCCAAGCGCCTCCGCCAGCTCCCAGTGCGGCTTGAGGCCCGTCTCCATGCGCGGCGTTCCCCACTCGCGCACGATGACGTTGCATTCTTCGCCACCGCTCGGCACGTCGGGCAGGGTGATGTTCGGGAGTTCGTACATGATCCGCTCGAGCTCCGATTCCGCCTGCTCCAACTCGCCTTCGAGGCGCCCGATCTCCTCACCGAGCGCCCGGCTCTGCGCGACCACGTCGTCGGCATTCTCCTTGGCACGCTTGCGCCGGGCAACTTCCTGACTGGCCGCGTTGCGGGCCGCCTTTCGCTCCTCGACCGCCTGGATGTTCAACCGGCGGTCACGATCGAGCACCTCGGCGCGGTCGATGAGTGCGGCGAGCTGCTCGAGCTTTCCGCGGCGGCGCATGCCGTCGCGAAGCGTGTCGATCTGTTCGCGCAGCGCGCGCAAGTCGTGCATGCGTCAGTTCCTGGGGACTTCGCCCGGAACGAGGCTCCGGAACCCGCAGTTGGGATTGTGCACGCTATGAAAGAAGATGGCGCGCCGCGAGGCATCGATGCTATCGACCACGAGCTTCGTGTAACGCAGCACGGAGAAGTAGATGCTGCACTCGGCTGGCTCCTGCACCTGCAGCACCAGCCCCTCGCCCGGCGCGACGACGAACGATGAGTCGAAGGCGTACCCCGAGGCCGGCGCTCGGCCCAGATCATTGAACGGAACCGTGAGCCGCTGAATTCCGACCGGCTTCGGGCCGAAGGGCGGGCCGGCGATCCCGATGAGCCGCTGTGGATAGACGACGACCTGGTTTTCGTTCGCGATGTCGAAGGCGATGTCGAAGTTGAACCCGCCGTCGACGCGCGTGACGGCGCCGCGCGCGCTGGCATAGCCCGACGGGAACGACGGCGCGGTGCCTGTGAGCGCGTACACCGTCAGGGTATCCGCAACGACCGTCAGCAGCCCGGTGTTCTCGTTGGGGTCGTTGCAGGCGGCGGCGCCGAAGGCGATTCCGGCCGTCATCAGAACCAGTCTGAACTTCATGTCAAGGCGGGGTCGAGCGCAGGGTGAAGGGATCGAAGCATACCGCCTAACACACGAGACTTCAAGCGATTGCTCGCTTGACAACCC
>DAINRQ010000084.1:0-27098 GCA_036741775.1 Gemmatimonadaceae bacterium
TACACCTGCGGTGGCGGCGCCCGCGTGCCCGGACTCACCGAGGCGCTCGCCAACCGCTTGCGCGTCCGCGTCGAGCAGGCCAACCCGCTCGCGAACCTCAAGGTCCGCGACGGCGCCCTCGACTCGCTCGTGACCGACGAAGTCGCTCCGCTGCTCATGCTCCCGATCGGGCTCGCGCTTCGTCAGGCCGCCTGAGTCCTTCACCGCGACCGAACTCCGATGATCGAGATCAATCTCCTACCGGGTAGCGGCAAGAAGAACCGCGGCACCGGCTTCAGCCTCACCGCCATCGCCGGCAAGGCCGGGTCGCGCGTCAAGGACCCGTTCATGATCGCCGCGGCCGTCAGCATCGTCGCCGCGACGGGCGCCATTGCCTGGCTCCACGTCACCCAGACCGCACGCGCCGAGGAGCTCGCCGAGCGCGAGCGTCGTGCCGTGCAGGACTCGACTCGTTACGTCGCGGTGCTGCGCGAGCGCAACCGCGCGCTCGCGCAGCGCGACTCGATTCAGCGTCAGCTCGAGATCATCAAGGCGATCGACAACGACCGCTTCATCTGGCCACACGTGATGGATGAGGTGAGCCGCGCGCTCCCGCCGTACACGTGGCTCAAGGGGATCCAGCAGATCGCGGTCGTCGCGCCGCCGCCCCCGCCGCCGCCGAAGCCCAGCGAGGCAGGGAAGCCGGCGCCGCCACCGCCGCCGCCCGAGCCGCCGCCGATGAAGTTCCAGGTCTCGGGCAACACCGCCGACATCCAGGCGCTCACGCGCTTCATGAAGCTGCTCGAAGCCTCGCCGTTCGTGAAGAACGTCACGATCGCGAAGGCCGAGCTGGTGGCCCTCGAGGGGAAGGAAATCCACGAGTTCCTGCTCGAGGCCGAGTACGAGCGTCCCGACGAGTCGGTGATCGCGACCATCCCCGTTACCCTGTCGTCGAGGTAAAGAGAGCGCCATGGCCCTGCTCCCCAAGAATCAGCGCGACCAGGTGATGGTGCTTCTCGTCATCGTCGCCGTCGCCCTGATCGGACTCTACTACGCCTACGTCTACTCGCCCAAGGCGGACGTCCTGGCGGACCTCCAGGCCCACGTCGATTCGCTCGACGTGAGCAACCAGCGCGCGAAAGCGGAGCTGGCCAAAGGCAACGTCGAAGAGCTGCGCGCCGAAGCGGCCAAGCTGCAGGCGAGCCTCGAGGTCATGCGCCAGCTCGTGCCGACCAGCAACGAAGTGCCGGCGCTGCTCGAGCAGGTCTCGACGGCGGCGCGCCGGGTGGGGCTCGACCTCGCCACGGTGAAGCCGCAGCCGGTGATCGAAGGCGACCAGTTCGACACCTATCGCTACCAGGTCACCGTCATCGGTGACTACCACGCGCTTGGTGAGTTCCTCACCAATGTGGGTTCGCTGACGCGCATCATCGCGCCCGTGAACCTGGCGCTCGCTCCGCTCGGCACCGGGGCGGCGCTCGATCAGCGCAAGAAGGCGAAGAAGAACAACAACTCGGTCCTCGACTCGCGGTTTGAGATTCAGACCTACGTAGCGAAGACCGCGCCCCCGCGTCCCGCTCCGGCGGGTGGGAGTAAGTCATGATGCGACGCTTCGTATTGGCGGGCGCGCTCGCCCTGGTCGCCGCGACGATTCCGTCGGCGGCGCCGGCGCAGTCCGTGCCTAACGTTTCAGGGATCAAGCAGACCACCCAGCGCGCGGTCAACAAGACCAACGCGCACACGCTGGCCATGACCAGCGTGGACTCGGGACGCGCGGGCGGTCCCGCTGTCGCGCCGGCGCCGTCCGCCGGCAAGACGGTGGAGAAGCCGGCGGCCGACACGGCGCGCGGGCGCGGTGTTCGCGCCACCGCGGCGGGCGCGGCCACGGCCACGCGCGCCGCGAGTGTGGCGGATACGGCCGGCAAGATCGTGATCCGTCGCGAGGTGTTCGCGTACGACCAGAGCGGACGACGCGACCCGTTCGTGTCGCTCATGACGGTGGGCGAGCTCCGCCCGATGATCAGCGACCTGATCGTCAGCGGCATCCTGATCGACCCGAGCGGCCGCGGATCCGTCGCCGTGTTGCGCGACGTGAACACGAAGGAACAGTACCGCGTGCGCGTCGGTCAGCAGCTCGGCCGCATGCGCGTCGCGCGCATCGCGCAGAAAGCCGTGACGTTCACCATTGAGGAATTCGGTTACAGCCGCCAGCAGGAGCTGGCGCTGGAAGATTCAAATCAAGCGAGGACGAAATGAGTCGAGTCTGTACGCTGGTCGCACTGACGGCCGCCGCCCTGCTGGCGAGCGCCGGCCGCGCGAGCGCCGCGCACGTCACGGCCCCTAAACCAGCACCCGCCGTCGCGCGTGAGGGCGTCACCGCCGTCACCGCCGTCAGCATTGTGCCGTCCTCGGGACGCGCTGAAGTCATCATCGCCCTGAACGGGCCCGTCGAGGTCTCGGACTTCGTCCTCACGAGCCCGAACCGCGTGGTGCTCGACATCACCGGCGCTCGCATGGCGCTCGGCGCTCCCATGTACGATAAGGTCTCGCGCGCCGGCATCACGAACGTCCGCCTGGCGCAGTACCGGACCGACGTCGTTCGCCTCGTGCTCGAGCTCGACAGCACGCGTGAATACGAGGTGACCAAGTCGGACACGGAGATTCGTGTTGCCGTCGTCGGCGCGGAGAAGTTCGCTGCCTGGCACGCCGGCGATCGTGAGCGGGTCGTCTCGGCCGGCGCCGTCGCCACCGATGCGACGCGCACCGAGCGCACGTACGCCGCCACGCCGGCGGCCGCGATGCGTGAGCGCCTCTCGTTCAATCAGCAGCGCTCGCAGCAACCGCGCATTACCGTTACCTACCAGAACTCCGACATCCGCGACGTGATCGCGGCGTTCGCGACGTTCTCGCAGCGCACGATCGTCATTGGTCGCGATGTTCAGGGCACCGTGACGGCGGAGATCAAGGACCAGCCGTGGGACGTCGCCCTCCAGGCGATCCTCCAGGCGCAGGGCCTCGCCGCCTCCGAAGAGAACACCGGGATCATCTCGGTGGACAGCTACGCCAACATCCTCGCGAAGGAAGCGAACGAGCCGTTGACCACGCAGCTCGTCTCGGTCAACTACGCGAGCGCGGCCGGCCTCGTCGGCACGATCACTTCGCTCCTGTCGAAAGACTGCTCGAAGGCGGGACTCACGACCGCCGCGTCGGGCCAGGCCCAGGCGACGACGCAGCCCATCCAGGGCGCGGCCACGTGCATCGTCCGCGGCGGCGTCGTTGCCGACACGTCGACGAACACGCTCCTCGTCACCGAGGTAGCGTCGCGCATGCCCGATCTCCTCAGCTATGTGCGCGACCTCGACGTCCGCACGCCGCAGGTGGCGCTCCGCGCCAAGATCATCTCGGTCAACCGCACGTCGATCGAGCAACTCGGCGTCAGCTACGACCTCGCGAGTCCGAGCGGTTTCTTCAACACGCTCTCGCCGCACAGCTATCCGGGTGTGCCGGCGTCGCAAACGGCGAGCTCGGTGGTGGAGCTCGGCGGTGAGGCGCTTGCTGGCGTCGCCAACGCGCAGCGCAAATACCAGAACTCCTCGGCGCTCAACCTCCTGTTCTCGACGGCGATCGGCAAGTTCAGCCTCACGACGTTCCTCGACGCGCTCAAGGAAGAGAGCCTCGCCGACCTTCAGGCG
Organism: Gemmatimonadaceae bacterium; assembly: GCA_036741775.1. GTDB lineage: Bacteria > Gemmatimonadota > Gemmatimonadetes > Gemmatimonadales > Gemmatimonadaceae > JAJKIV01. The sequence goes on from DAINRQ010000084.1 coordinate 3,672, forward strand.
GAGCCGAGCATCGTCACGCTCGACAACCGCGTCGCCGAGATTCTCGTTGGTCAGGAGACGCCGATCCGCGTGATCGACGCTGGTACCGCCGGGCAGGTCGGTACGCCGGCCCGCGCGAACGTGCAGTTCAAGGAGAGCGGCATCATTCTCCGCGTCACCCCGCACATTACGAGCAACCGCCAGGTCCGCATGACGATTCACGCCGAGCAGTCGGCGCTGCGGATCGTCGGTGGCGACCTCGGCTTCTTCTTCGACAAGAGCCGCGCCGACAACCAGATCCTGGTATCGGACGGCGAGACCGCGGTGATCGGCGGTCTGACGCAGACCGAAGTCACCAAGAACCGTTCGGGCATTCCGTTCCTCAGCGAGCTGCCGCTCATCGGCAAGCTGTTCTCGCAGACGGACACGCGCGAGGTCAAGCGTGACCTCCTGGTGCTCATCACGCCTCACATCATCGACGAAGGGGAGGCGGTTCGGCCCCCCGGCGGCGGCGATCGTTAACCGACTCCGGAGTCTCCCCTCTGATGTCTCCCCTGATGACTCATTTCGTTCGACGCGCCGGTCGGAGTGCGCTGCCGTTAGGCGCACTCGCCGCCGCGCTCGCGGGCTGCGACAGTACCAACCTGACCTCGTCGTCCGCCGATCGCATCGTCCCCACGGTGACACTCGCCGTGGAGGGCGTGCAGAACTCGCCGACGAGCGTGGATTCGGTGAACGTCCGCGCGCCCCTCAACGTGACCGTCAATGCGACCGACAACGCCGCCATCGAGGCGCTCGTCACGAGTGTTGTCGTCAACGGCCAGGTGCTGAAGGCCGATAGCGTCTCCACCAGCACCGGTAATACCGTCTCGCGTACCTCCAAGCTGCAGCTGTCGGGGGTGCGCGCCGGGCAGTCGATCATCATTCGCGCCACCGCCATCGATGGCGGCGGCAATCGGGGGTTCGCCGAAGTGAATGCCGTCGCATTCGACCCGGCGATCCCTCAGGTCCTGGTCTTGAGTCCCGACGCGACCGTCATTGCGGGCGGTACCTACACGTTCAACGTGCAGGGCATTGATACGCTCGGGATCAGCAAGCTGGGGTACCAGTCGAGTGGACCTTCCGCGCTGACGCGTTCGGATAGCTCGCTCTTCTCGGTGCCCTTCCCCAAGAATGACACCGTGACATTCTCGTTCACGGTCCCGTCGACGGTCTCCGTGGGCACGTCGTTCACGATCGAGCCGTTCGCGGAGAACCGTGACGCCCTCCGCGGTCTGGGCGCGGTCATCACGGTGCACGTCGCTGCCCCCGGGCAGGACACGCAGACGCCGCTCGTCTACCAGACGGTGCCGTCCCGCCTCGAGCAGGGGGACTCGCTGGATCTCACCGCGCGGGACCCCGACGGGCTGGTGAAGGCGATCGGGTTCGTGGTGAAGGACTCGACCGGCGCTCAGGTGCATTCGCAGGAGATGCCGGTCACCGCTGCGCAACAGATCGTGCGCCGGCTCGAGTGGGATCTGCCGCTCCACCTGCGCGGGCGCGGCCTGTTCGTGATCGGGTACGCCGTCGACCAGGCGGACCACAAGGGGTACGCCGTGCCTAACGGCGCAACGATTCCGGTGGCCGCCGACGGCCTGGCCAAGCGCGACGCCGCGGTGTACGCGTTCGGCCACACCACCGCGCTGCCCACCGGTAGCCTGGGCGCCGACATCGCGGTCGACACCACGCGCGGCCGTGTCTACGTCTCGAACATCAACAAGAACCAGCTCGAGGCGTTCAACTACGGGTCCAGCATCTCGCAGCTCCCGCCCGTGTCGGTCGGCGCCATGCCGTGGGGCATGACCATCGACAACAGCGGCTCGTTCCTGCTCGTCGCGAACTCCGGCGGCACGAACATCAGCCGCGTCGATCTCGGTACGCGAACCGAAACGGGGCGGATCAAGACGGCCAACGCCTACCTCTACGACGTCGCCTACAGCAAGGACGAGAACAGCGGCGGGTACAAGTACTCCGTTCCGGGGCCAATCGACTACTCCGACCGGCCGCAGTACATCGCGCAGTCCGCGAGTGGTGCGCTCTACTACTCGACGCGCCCGACGACCGAGGCGACCCCTGGCACGCTGCGGCGCATCGACAACTTCCTCGACCCGCGCGCCGAGCCTCGCCAGATCTGGCAGTACGGCACCGTGTCTCGCGGGCACTGGGTGATCCTCAACGCGGACGCCGTCGATGTGATCGTGGGGCAGACGGGCGTGCCGGACACGATCATCGTCTGCGACCACGCGGTGGGCGCCGACCCCAGCACGTCACAGTGTGTGAGGGATGGCGAGATCCCGGTGGCCGTCGCGGCGCTGCGTGCCATGGGCGCCAACGTGACCGAAGTGAAGGACCTGAGCGTGAGCTCGCTGTCGCTCCCCGACACGAACTTCGTCGCTGTGGGTGCCGACCGTCGGCGCGTTGCGTTCGGCGAGGCGAACACTGGCGGCGCGGCCGGCCGCGTGATGCTCGTCTACGACCCCAGCGGAACGCCGGCGGGTGGCGAGCAGTACTCGGCGCCGATCGACGTGCGCGACCTGACGAACAACGCGTCCGACAAGGTGTTCGGCATTGCGATCAACAACAACAGCACCAACATCGCGGTGCATGGCGTGGAGACGTTCTTCGCCGACTCGTCGCTCCGTCTGCAGGGGAAGTTCGCGACGTTCAACACCGGTGCCGGCGTGGCCTTCCACCCCAAGAACGTCGACGAGGAGACCGCAGACCTGTCGGCGCGAGTGGCGTTCGTCGCGTCGGGGGACGCGTCGATCCAGATCGTCGACTCGTACAGCTACCGGTTACGCGGCCGCATTCCGATCCGCGCCAACCTGTATGGGCCGCTGCGCGCCGTGCCTCCAACGCCGGCGGAGCGAGCCAGCACCCCGAGCCTCGTGGTCAAGTTGTTCGGGTTGACGCCGGAAGGATTGGTTATGATTGATGTGCACGCGAGCGATATTCAATAGCGAGCACTCGCTCCGCCGATCCGTACTGTCTCGCGAGCCCGACCTTGTGTCGGGCTCGCGCATTTGGGGTGAACGCACGGCATGCTTCGTTTCACGACTGCAGGAGAATCGCACGGACCAGCGCTCGTCAGCATCCTCGAGGGGATGCCGGCCGGCCTGCCGCTCCTCGCCGAACACGTGGACGCGGAGCTCGCGCGACGCCAGCAGGGCTACGGGCGCGGGCGACGGATGCAGATCGAGCGGGATGCCGTCGAGTTTCTTTCCGGGGTACGCGCCGGCCAGACGATCGGGTCCCCGATCGCCATGCTGATCGCGAACCGCGACTGGAAGAACTGGCAGGATGTGATGGACCCGGCGCCGCGGGAGAGCGACCCCGACCCCCGCCGGCGCGCAGTCACACGAGTGCGTCCCGGGCATGCCGACCTGACCGGGATTCTCAAGTACGACCGAGACGACGCGCGCGACATCCTCGAGCGGGCGTCCGCCCGGGAGACGACGGCGCGCGTCGCCGCGGGGGCCGTCTGCAAGCGGATGCTGGCCGAGCTCGATGTGGAGATCGGCAGCCACCTCGTGCACCTGGGTGGGATCGATGCCGTCACGCCGGCTTCGCTGCCTAACGACCTCAACGCCGCGGCGGACGTGTCGCCACTCCGGACGCTCGATCGCGAGGCGGAGCAGGCGATGATCGCGCGCATCGACACCGTCAAGCGTGAAGGCAACACGCTCGGAGGCGTCTGTGAAGTCGTCTGCCACGGGTTGCCCGTGGGGCTTGGCTCGCACGTGTCGTGGGATCGGAAGCTCGATGGACGCCTTGCGGGCGCGCTCATGTCGATCCCGGCCGTGAAGGGCGTCGAGATCGGCATGGGCTTCGAGGCCGCGCGCCGGCCCGGATCCGAGGTCCACGACGAGATCGAGCCGGCGCCCGGGCGCACGAAGACAGGGAACGTCCGCCGTGCGACGAATCGGGCCGGCGGTCTCGAGGGAGGAATCACCACGGGCGAGCCACTCGTAGTGCGAGTCGCCATGAAGCCGATCAGCACCCTCATGCGTCCGTTATCGACGGTGGACGTCGCGACCGGCGCTTCGGCGGCTGCCACCGCGGAGCGGAGCGACGTGACCGCCGTGCCCGCCATGGGAGTCATCGCCGAGGCAATGGTGGCGTTCGTGCTCGCGCAGGCGGTGTTGGAGAAGTTCGGCGGCGATTCCCTCGGGGAGACGAGGCGGAACTATGACAGCTACCTTTCGCACGTCGCAGATCGTCTCGGACGTTGACGTCCGGAAGCCGCACCTGATCCTGGTAGGATTGCCGGGAGCGGGGAAGACGGTGGCCGGTGAGGCGCTCGCCCAGCGCCTCACGCGGTCGTTCCTGGACTTCGATCGGGAGATCGAGCGTCGCGAGAGCGCATCGGTCTCCGAGCTGTTCGCGATCCGCGGGGAGCACTACTTCCGCGAACGGGAGCTCGAGGTAACGCTGGAGCTCCGGCAGTGCGGAAACATGGTGGTGGCGCCGGGCGGCGGCTGGATCACGAACAAAGGGGTAGTAGACATTCTGCGCCCCCCGGCGCAGCTCATCTATCTCAAGGTGCAGCCGGAGACGGCGCTGGCCCGATTGGGGACAGCGAGGGCTGCGCGACCGCTGCTGTCGCGTCCGGATCCACTTGCCGAGCTCAAGCGTTTGCTCGCCGAGCGCGAAAAACTCTACCTGCAGGCGGATCACGTAGTAAGCGCGGAAGTTGTTGATGTGAAACGTCTTGTGGATAAACTCGTCGAGCTTGCCTCTACTATAAAGGCCGGATAGGTTTGGCCATGGATGATCGTTTGGCAGACCTCCTGTCGATGCTGCGTGAGCGGTTCGCCGCCGATGCGGACGTCGAGGAGGTCGAAGCGTTTTTGTCGTACGAAGGGTACGATCGGCGACAGATTGGTGAGATTCTGTCGCTCCTGTTCTCCGAAATTCCCATTCGGTCGACCGGCACTCAGTCGGTCGTGCATAACCATATGACTTTTCGCGTGATGGGCCCGCACGAGCGCGGTCGGTTCGCCCCGGAGGCCTGGGGCCACCTGCTGACGCTGAGCGGCTCCGGGGCGCTGACCTCCGCGGAGCTCGAGCACTTCATCGAGCGAGCGCTGTTGCAGATCGACGGGCGCATCGCGCTCGACGACCTGCGCGCACTCATGGAAGGCGCGGGGTATGACTCCTCCGGGCCGCCGCCCGACCACGCGACCGTTCACTGATAAATGGCAAGAAAGAAGGAACAGCCGGAAACGACAGCCGAGGACCTCGAGCAGCCGGTGACTCGCCGAGTGGCGGGACGGGGCAGCGCCGCTCGGCCGGCCGCAAAGAAAACGACCCGTCGCGCAGCCACGAAGAAGAAGGTGGTCGCCACCAAGGCTCGGAGCCGCCGCGCCGGCACGCGCGTGCCCGTCGAGGACGACGGTCCGCCCGCCCCGCCGGGAAGTACGTCGCTCGTGATCGTCGAGTCGCCCGCCAAGGCCAAGACCATCGGCAAGTACCTCGGGCGCGGCTATCGCGTGAAGGCCACGGTGGGGCACGTGCGCGACCTTCCCGAGAAGAAGCTGGGCATCGACATCGAGAAGGGGTTCGAGCCCGAGTACGTCACCATCGCCGGCAAGGAAAAGACGCTCGCGGAGCTCAAGAGCGCGGCCAGCGATTCGAAGGAAGTGTTCCTCGCGACGGACCCGGATCGCGAGGGCGAGGCCATTGCGTGGCACGTCGCCGAGCAGATCAAGCGGCGCGGTGGGGCGCCGGTGCGCCGGGTGCTCTTTCACGAGATCACCAAGGACGCAGTGCAGCGCGCCCTCGCGAGCGCCGGAACGATCGACGAGCGCAAGGTCGAGGCGCAGCAGGCGCGCCGTGTGCTCGACCGGCTCGTGGGCTATAAGGCGAGCCCCATCCTCTGGAAGACCGTCAAGAAAGGGATCTCGGCCGGGCGCGTACAGACCGTCGCGCTCCGACTGATTGTCGAGCGTGAGCGCGAGATCCGGGCGTTCAAGGCCGTCGAGTACTGGACCATCGAGGCGCAACTCGAGAAGAACGAGCAGCGCTTCACCGCCAAGCTCCATCACCTCGACGGCAAGAAACCCGAGATCGGCAAGGAAGCAGACGCGCGGGAGATCGTCGCGCAGGTGGAGCGAGTGGCCGCGGCTGTCGCCGAGGCGGGAACGGGGAACGGGGAACGGGGAACCGGGAACGGCGCGCAGGTCGGAGCGTTTCCTGTCACGGAGGTAAAGCGGCGCGAGCGGCGGAAGAACCCGTCCCCGCCGTTCACCACGAGCACGCTTCAACAAGAAGGGGCGAAGAAGCTCGGGTTCGGGTCCAAGCGCACCATGCGGCTCGCGCAGGACCTGTACGAGGGTATCGACATCGGGCCCGAGGGCGCGGTCGGTCTCATCACGTACATGCGAACCGACTCCACCCGCGTGGCCGAGAGCGCGGCGCTCGCCGCGCGCGACCATCTGCGCACGCTGTTCGGGAACGAGTTCCTGGCCGCGGGCCCGCAGCTCTTCGGCGGCGGGCGGAACAGCGGGAACGCGCAGGACGCGCACGAGGGCATCCGTCCCACCGACCCGGCGCGCAGGCCGGAGCTCGTTAGGCGCTACCTCAAGGAAGACCAGTTCAAGCTCTATCAGCTCATCTGGCAGCGCTTCATGGCGTCGCAGATGGCGCCGGCGGTGTTCGACACCACCACCGTGGACTACGACCTCGCCAAGGCCGGCGTGGACGTGAAGACGTCGCACGGCTACCTGTTCCGGTCCACGGGGAGCGTGATCAAGTTCCAGGGCTTCCTCGCCCTGTATCGCGAGGCGCACGAGGAAGGCGAGCACCGCGTGCTCGAGGACGAGCAGGCACTGCCCACACTCGAGGCGGGTGAGCGCGTCCCGGTCCGTGAGGTCGTCCCGTCCCAGCACTTCACCGAGCCGCCGCCGCGCTTTTCCGAAGCGAGCCTCGTGAAGGAGCTCGAGCGACTCGGCATTGGCCGGCCGTCCACGTACGCGCAGATCATCTCCACGCTCGTGGACCGTCACTACACGCAGCTCGAGCAGCGCCGGTTCTTCCCAACGCCGTTAGGCGAGAGCGTGGAGCGGGTGATGGTGAAGCAGTTTCCGGACATCTTCAACGTCGGCTTCACGTCGGAGATGGAAGGGGAGCTGGACAAGGTCGAGGACGGCGCGCTCGAGTGGCGCCGCGTGCTGAGTGACTTCTACACCCCGTTCGAGAAGTCCCTCAACGCCGTGAAGGTCGAAAGTCTCATTGCCGAGGCGCACGACCTCTCGAGCCTCGCGACCGAGCGGTGCCCCAATTGTGGCGGCCGGCTCATGCCGAAGGGCGGCTTCTTCGGCCCGTTCGTGGCCTGCGAGAACCATCCGAAGACCTGCAAGTTCACCCGGCCGCTCAAGGGCGACCGGAAGCCGGCCGAGCCCACGGAGTACACGTGCCACGAGTGCGGCGCGCAGATGCTCAAGCGCCACGGGCGGTCGGGGTTCTTCCTCGGCTGCAGCCGCTTCCCCAAATGCCGCGGGACCCGGTCCATGCCGACCGGGGTCATGTGCCCCAAGGACGGCGGCGAAATCGCCGAGCGGCGGTCCAAGAAGCGCGGCAAGGCGTTTTATGGGTGTTCCAACTATCCCAACTGCGACTTCGTCTGCTGGGACAAACCCGTACCGGAGAAGTGCCCGGAATGCGGATACCTGGGTGCGGAAATGAAGTCGAACAAGACGCGCGGTGAGTTCCGGAAGTGCATCAAGTGCGGCAACGAGTGGGATGTCCCGAGTGCCGAGCCCGAGGAAGCCGTAGCGGTCTGACCCGTTCAGTCGTCAATTAGGGAGTCGATCGTCGGTCGCAGCAGAGTGGTCGTGTGGCGGCGTCGCGGCCACCGCGGCGGCAGACGCCCCCGGGACGTTCCGAGCGACGGCTGTACCTACTAAACCGGATGAACCTCATCGCCGCCATTGAATCGCGGCTGGGATCGGGCTGGTCGATCGTCGACGAGCTCGGGACCGGCGCGACCTCGCGTGTCTACCTCGCCGTCCGCGAGGGAAATGGCGAGCGCGTAGTGGTGAAGGTGATGAAGAGCGGCGCCGCGGCGACCGAGCGCTCCCAGTTCTTCCTGCTCGAGATGCAGATCCTGCAGAAGATGTCGCACCCGAACGTGGTGCCCATCTCCGACGCGGGAGAGGCGCACGGGCTGTTGTTCTTCGCCATGCCGTTCATCGCGGGCGAGACGATCCGCCAGCGGCTGCAGCGGAGCGGCGCCTTCACGGTCCACGAGGCCGTTCGCACCGCCCGCGACATCGCCCTGGCGTTAGGTCACGTGCACTCGCAAGGCGTCGTGCACCGCGACGTGAAGCCCGAGAACGTGTTGCTCTCCGCCGGCGGCGCCATCCTGCTCGACTTCGGGCACGCGCGCGCTCCAGCGATGACGGCAACTGCCGAGTCGCGCGAGGACAAGAAATACATTGTCGGTACCGCCAACTACGTCAGCCCGGAGCAGGTGTCGGGACGGCGGATCGCGGATTCCCGTTCCGATCTCTACTCACTCGGCTGCGTGCTGCTGGAGATGTTGACGGGTGCGGTGCCGTTCGCGTCGTCGTCGGCCCGGGAGACGATGCAGCGGCGGCTCGACGAGCCGCCGCCGGACGTCCGCGCGTTGCGCCCTGACGTGCCCGAGGAGGTCGCGCTGATCCTCAAGCGGGCGCTCGTGATCGACCCTGCCGAGCGCTACCTGACGGCGGCGCAGATGGCCGAAGCGCTCTCGGCCGCCTTGGAGCTGCTTCCGGTAACTTAGACGAATAGTCGCGCAATAGCGTCGATAGTTGACGATTCGTCGGAAATGCGATAGTTTCTTCGCATGATCGACGGAATGTCCCTCGCCATCCTGGACCTTCTCCAGAACGACGCGCGCATCTCCAATGCCGAGATCGGGCGCCGAGTCGGGCTCGCGCCGTCCGCCGTTTTCGAGCGAATTCGTAAGCTCGAGGAGCGTGGTGCGCTCAAGGGCTACACCGCATCCATCGATCCCGAAGCCGTCGATCGCGGGCTCCTCGCATTCGTCCTCGTTCGATCCGAGGAACGCGGTGGGGCGCGTCAAACCGAGGCAGCGCTCGTCGCCATGCCCGAAGTCCAGGAAGTCCACCACGTCGCCGGCGAGGACTGCTTCCTCCTCAAGGTTCGCGTCCGCGACACGACCGCGCTCAACGATCTCCTCTCCGACCGCATCGGGGAGCTCGACGGCGTGCGTTCCACGAAGACGACGATCGTCCTGCGCACCGCCAAGGAGACGTCGACGATTCCGATCGCTGGCGCCGATGCCGCGCGATCGTCCGAGGCTGGAGATGACGTCCGTTGACCGTGCCGCCGCGCCGTCGCGCGTGAAGCTGGTCGCCGCGTTCGCGGCGATCTATGTCATCTGGGGATCCACGTACCTCGCGATCAAGTACGCGGTCGAGACGGTACCACCGTTCTTCATGACCGGCGCGCGGTTCCTGCTGGCGGGCGCCGTGCTGTACGGCTGGTCCGTGCTGCGCGAGCGTGTAGGCCGTTCACGCCCCACGAGCTCCAGCGCCCCGAGCTCTCTCGATGGACGCCGCATGTGGCGCGACGCATTCATCGTGGGTGCGCTCCTGATCGTGGGCGGCACGTCGCTCGTCGGCTGGGCGGAGCGCACCGTTCCTTCGGGGCTGGCATCGCTCGTCCTCGCGACGACGCCGCTCTTCATGGTGCTGCTCGAGAGTGCCGAAACACGATCCAGACCGGCGCCACGCGTTCTCGTGGGAGTCGCGGTCGGGCTCGCGGGTCTCGGCGTTCTCGTCGCGCCGTCGTTTTCGGCCAGCGGCGCCGGCGCGAGCTTGTTAGGTGTCGGCGCGCTCGTACTGTCGGCGTTCCTGTGGTCCGTTGGCGCGCTCCACTCGCGCCGTGCCGTGGCGCCCGCGTCTCCTGCGCGTTCGACCGGGATGCAGATGATCGCCGGGGCGCTGCTCTCGATCGTCAGCGGGTTCGCGCTCGGCGAGCATCGGGGGCTCTCCCTCGCGGGGATCACGCCGGTGTCCGCGTTCGCGCTCGCGTACCTCGTGGTCGCCGGCGCGCTCATCGGGTTCACCGCGTACCTCTGGCTCATGCGCGTGTCCACGCCGTCGCGCGTGGCGACGCACGCCTACGTGAACCCGGTCGTCGCCGTGCTGCTCGGCTGGGCCGTCGCGGGCGAGAGCGTCACCGGTTGGACAGCGGTCGCGATGGCCGTGATCGTTGCAGCCGTGGTGGTGATCGTGAGCGCGCCCGCGACTAAAGCAACCACGGGGACGCTCGGGACCGATCGCCAGGCAGCGCCGTCAACGACAGTGCCCGTAGAAGCGCGGACCGGGCTCGCCGGCCGTGCGCGTGCTATCATTCCCGCATGGCGAGCGCGCGCAACGAGCAGGACACGACGGCTTCGCAGCCAGTCCACGTAGTCGGCGGCGGTCTCGCGGGAAGCGAGGCCGCCTGGCAGCTCGCCGAGCGTGGCTGGCGTGTCGTGCTACACGAGATGCGGCCGATACGCGCCACGCCGGCGCACCGCACCGACCGCCTGGCCGAGCTCGTGTGCTCCAACACCTTCAAGAGCACCGAGACGTCGAACGCACATGGTCTGCTCAAGGCCGAAATGCGCGCGCTCGGCTCGCTCATCCTGCGCGCCGCGGATGAAGCGCGTGTCCCCGGTGGCTCGGCGCTGGCCGTTGACCGCGACCTCTTTTCGGCCGCGGTCCATCGCTGGGTGACGTCGCACCCGCGCATCGAAGTCGTGCGCGATGAGATTACCGAGCTCCCGTCGCCCGGGATCATTGCCACCGGGCCGCTGACGTCCGACGCGCTCTCGGCCGCGATTCAGGGGCGGCTCGGCGTCGAGTCACTCGCGTTCTACGACGCCATCGCACCGATCGTCGCCGGCGATTCGCTCGATGCGTCCGTCGTGTTCCGGGCGTCGCGTTATGGAAAGGAGACGATGAACGACGCGGCGGGCCTGGCCCCCAGCGGCGGGCCCGAGCTCGCCGGCGACGGCGCCTATGTCAACTGCCCGTTCACGCGCGACCAGTACGAGGCATTCCTCGACGCCCTCATCGCGGCCGACCAGTACGAAGGCCACGACTTCGACCCCATCCCGTACTTCGAGGGGTGCATGCCCGTCGAGGAGATGGCACGTCGTGGCCGAGAGACGCTGCGCTTCGGACCGATGAAGCCGGTCGGGCTTCGAGACCCGCGCACCGGACGCGAGGCGTACGCCATCGCGCAGCTCCGCATGGAAGACCGCGGGGGACGCATGTGGAACCTCGTCGGCTTTCAGACGCGGCTCCGCACGCGCGAGCAGCAGCGCGTTTTCCGGATGATCCCCGGGCTCGAGAACGCCGAGTTTCTCCGCTGGGGCTCGGTGCACCGGAACTCGTACATCAACGCCGCCGCCTGCCTGACGCGCCATCTCTCGCTGCGTGACGACTCGGCCACGCTGTTCGCCGGGCAGCTCACGGGCGTCGAGGGCTACACGGAAAGCTCGGCGACGGGGCTGCTGGCCGGGATCAACCTCGCGCGGCTGCTCGACGGCCGCGAAGCCGTTGTCCCGCCTCCCACCACGATGCTCGGCGCGCTGTACCGCTACCTGCACGAGGCGGATCCGCGGCACTTCCAGCCGATGAACGCGAACTTCGGGCTGCTCGACGAGCTCGAGTCGCCGGTCCGCGACAAGCGTCGCAAACGAGAGCTCCTCGCCGAGCGCGCCCTTCGGATGCTCGACGACTGGATGACGGCGAACGACCTCTTCGCGGTGGCGGTCGCGTGATCAGCGGCGGCGCGCTGTCTCCCGAGGTCGCCGAGTTTCTCGAGCATCTCCGGAACGAGCGCGACGTGTCACCCAACACGGTGCTCGCGTATGCACGCGACCTGGGCGAGCTCGTCACCTTCTTCTCGACGTACTACGGCGGCGACGACTGGTCGTGGCAGGGCGTGGACCGCCTCGCGATTCGAGCGTTCCTCGGCCACCTCACGAAGCGCGGCCTCTCGAAGCGATCGATCGCGCGCGCTCTCTCGGCCATCCGCACGTTCTATCGCTTCCTGCATCGCAACGAGGTGGTGGACGCGAACCCGGCGCGCGCCGTCGGGACGCCGAAAATCGAGCGGTATTTGCCGAGCTACCTGGACCGCGCGCAGATCGACCTCGTGTTCCAGGCGGCGGAGGTCCGCGCATGGGAAGGGAAGTTCAATGACGTCCGGAATCTCGCGATCCTCGAGCTGTTCTACTCCACGGGGATGCGCCTCTCCGAGCTCCGCGGCGTGAACCGGGGTGATCTCGACCTCGTGTCGCAGCAGGTGAAGGTGACGGGGAAGGGGCGAAAACAGCGCATCATCCCCGTTGGGGATCACGCGACGCTCGCGCTCCGAAACTACGAGGCAAAGCGTGACGAGCTCGCGCGCGCCATCGGCTCGAAGATCGATCGCGCCGCGTTCTTTCTGAGCGCGCACGGGCGTCGCCTGAGCACGCGTTCCATCCAGCTCGTGGTGACGAAGTTCCTCTCGCAGATAGACGAGAACGCGGGGTTGAGCACGCACTCGCTCAGACACACGTTCGCCACGCACCTACTCGATGCGGGGGCTGACCTTCGTGCGGTCCAGGAGCTCCTTGGCCACGCGTCGATCTCGACAACCCAGATCTACACCCACACGAGCGTCGAACGGCTGAAGCAGGTTTATCGGAAGGCTCACCCGCGCGCCTGACTCTCGGGCTCGCCTCGTTCTTGCAAGAGGTGACCGACATGCGTCTGGAGCAGATTCCGCTGTTGATCGGAGTCCTGGTCGGGATCCTGGGACTGGGGCTGATTCTCGATGCCCAGCTTCCGGATGGCGTGGTGCCATCGCGCGAGCGTCGCCGGCGCGCGCGTGCGGAACGGCATCGCGGCGGTGAGACGCTCGTGGGGCTCGGGATCCTCGCGATCTCGGCGTCACTCATCGGGCGCGACACCTGGCGCTATGGGACGGTCGCGATACTGCTGGGCGTTGTTCTGCTCGCGGCGGGCGGTTGGCTCAGCCGCGAGTATCTGAGCGAGTTGTTCGCGCATCGCGGCCCGGCACGCCGCGGTGAGAAGCGAGCGGCGCCGAGGCCAAGCGACCGACCCGGGCTGGCTGACGTGGCGCCTCGACCGAGGCCGGCGGCTCAGGGGCTCGCGGATAATCCGCCGCGGCGCGACCGCCCACCGGTGCGCGGGGACCGTGAGACGCCGATCATGAAGGCGACCGAAGGCGTTCCGGGTCGGACGACGCCTGCTGGGGAGGACACACCGCCGGACGGCCGGCCGCGGCTGCGTTAGCTGGTCATTCCGAGCGGAGGCGCCGTCAGGCGCTGCAGTCGAGGAATCGCAGTCGTCCCGAAAGAGAGGCTTGGCCCTCTACCGGGATGAGCGCGATTCCTCGACTCCGGCCGTTACGCGGCCTTCGCTCGGAATGACAGTCCGGCACCCCCACCGGCTATCTTTTCCCCATGCACAGCACTCTCCCGCGCATTCGCGCGACGACGATTCTCGCCGTACGCCGCGACGGCAAGGTTGCGCTCGGTGGCGACGGCCAGGTCACCGTCGGCGAGACCGTCATGAAGTCCAACGCACAGAAGGTACGCACGCTTCGCGGCGGCCAGCTCCTGGCCGGTTTCGCCGGCAGCGCCGCCGATGCGTTCACGCTCTTCGAGAAGTTCGAGGAGAAGCTCGAGCGGTACCCGAACAACCTCTCGCGCGCGGCCGTCGAGCTGGCCAAGGATTGGCGCAGCGACCGCGTACTCCGTCGTCTCGAGGCCCTGCTGGCGGTCGTGGATCGCCATCACGGGTTCGTCATCTCGGGCAACGGTGAGATCATCGAGCCCGACGACGGGATTCTCGCCATCGGGTCGGGCGGCGCGTACGCGCTCGCCGCGGCGCGAGCGCTCGTGAGCAGCACGGCGCTGCCGCCCGCCGACATCGTTCGACGCGCGCTCGAGATCGCCGGCGAGATCTGCGTGTATACGAACACCAACATCACGGTGCTCGAGTCGCAGGGCTGACGCCCTTGGACTCGGCGCCCGACCGGCGCCACGAGCGTCCCGCGCCTCCGGATACAGTCGATGCCCAGCAATCGTACGCAGCAGGTGGTCGCCCGCCTCGCGGATCTCACGCCCCGCCAGATCGTCTCCGAGCTCGATCGCTACATCGTCGGGCAGGGCGACGCCAAGAAGGCGGTGGCCATCGCGCTTCGCAACCGCTGGCGGCGCCAGCGCGCGCCCGACGCCATTCGCGACGAGATCTCGCCTAACAACATCATCCTCATTGGCCCCACGGGCGTCGGCAAGACGGAGATCGCGCGGCGTCTGGCCAAGCTCGCCGGCGCGCCGTTCGTGAAGGTCGAGGCGTCGAAGTTCACCGAGGTGGGCTACGTGGGCCGCGACGTCGAGGCCATGGTGCGCGACCTCGTCGAGAGCGCCATCGACATGGTGCGCAACGAGCGGGAATCGGAGGTCGAGGATCTCGCGAACGAGAAAGTCGACGAGCGCCTCCTCGACCTGCTGTTGCCGATGCCGGCGGACGCGAAGGGTGCGGCGCCCGCGCCCGCGCCGGCTCCGTCGCCGGTGCCCGCGGGCGCCATGTCGGGGCAGGGCGGCACCCCCGGCGTGTTCGTCGTCGGGGCGGATGGGTCGGTGCAGCACGAGACGACCGAGACGAACGCGGCGCTGGAGCGCTACAAGCGCACGCGCGAGAAGCTCAAGCAGCTGCTCATCGATGGCCAGCTCGAGTCGCGCGAGGTCGAGGTGGAAGTCACCCAGCACGGCCCCATGTTCGACATGATGGTACCGCAAGGGGCTCCGGAAGGAATGGAGAACTTCACCGAGATGCTTCAGGACATGCTGCCGAAGCGTAAGAAGAAGCGCACGGTGAAGGTGTCCGAGGCGCGGCGCATCCTGATCGAGCAGGAGTTCGAGAAGCTCATCGACCTCGAGGACGTGACGTCCGACGCGCTCGAGCGCGTGGAGAAGTTAGGCATCATCTTCCTCGACGAGATCGACAAGATCGCCGGGGCGCGCGGGGAGCACTCGGGTGGCGGCCCCGATGTGTCGCGCGAAGGCGTTCAGCGGGACCTGCTCCCGATCGTCGAGGGGTCGAACGTGCAGACGAAGTACGGCCTGGTGAAGACGGACCACGTGCTCTTCATCGCCGCCGGCGCGTTCCACGTGTCGAAGCCGAGCGACCTGATCCCCGAGCTGCAGGGCCGTTTCCCGATTCGGGTGGAGCTCAAGCCGCTTACCGAGGAGGACTTCGTCCGCATCATGACGGAGCCCGAGAACGCCCTCACCAAGCAATACTCGGCGCTCGTGGAAGCGGAGGGCGCGAAGCTGAGTTTCACACCAGACGGGATCGCGGAGATCGCACGCATCGCGACGACCGTGAACGGCCGTATGGAGAACATCGGCGCGCGCCGCCTGCACACGGTGATGACGACGCTACTCGAAGATGTGCTCTACGACCTCCCGGATCGCGGGACCGACGCAATCACGGTGGATCGCACGGTGGTGAACGATCGCCTGCGTCCGGTGATGGAAGACGAGGACCTGCGCCGTTACATTTTGTAACGTTAGGGGTCAGAGTCCTAACGCATCATTCGAACGCACCGGGGGGCCGAACGATTGCTCGGCCCCCCGCTTTTGTTTCACCATTCGCGCACGGCTCAGAAGCGAAGACCTAACGAGACGGGCAGCGCGCCATCCAGCCCACGCGCGGGCGCGTAGTCGACCGCCATGTACCGCGTCTCCGCGAATGCGGACATCCACCGCCACGAGTAGACGAGCCCGACACCTGCCTGTGCCGCGACCGATACCGGGCGGACCCTCCGTTGATTCACCGGTGGCGCCGGAAGGGCGCACACGTCCGAATCGCAGAGCGGCCACCTCACCGTCCCAGACGAGAACTTGTCGTTGGTCTGCACGACGCCGCCGCTGCCCAGTACGTACGGACGGAAAGCGCCATCACGCCGAAGGTCGTACGTGACACCAACCATCGCGCCGGCGCCAGTCACTTTCGAGTACATCGTCGAGTACATCTGAGGAGCGCCAGGAATCGGATCGCAGGTGGGCCCGCAGACCGGCTCCCAGCGACTGATCCGGGAGCGCCGTGCGTAGATCCCGTCGGCGCGCAGGGTCAACCCCGGCACGCTGGTGCTCCACTCGAGCGTCGCCAGCCCGAAATACATCTCCGGGTCCCCACGACCATTGTTGCGCGCGTCGAACGCGCCTCCAAGGCTCACGCGCGGCACGAGCCGGTTCGCCACACGGAGCGGCTCCTGCGCCGTCAGACGCTCGGCGTGGGACCCCGTTCCGAGCAGCGAGACGACCATCGCGAACGAAGCTCGTTTCATGCGGACCTCCGTGGATCCGTGGGTTCGCTTGCTTGGGGATTCCCGTGCTGGATACCTTTCGGCCCCAATCTGCTCGAACCTCACGCCCTCGTCACGGGTCACATGCACCGCGACTTCCTGGCCATTCCCGACTTCACGCGCGCCGAGCTGGACCGGCTGTTCGATCTGGCCGAGTCGATGCGCGCGGGCGCGTACACGAAGAAGCCGCTCGCGGGAAAGTCGCTCGCCATGATCTTCCTCAAGTCGTCCACGCGCACGCGCGTGTCCTTCGAGGTCGGGACGTGGCAGCTCGGCGGGCACGCCCTCTTTCTGTCCTCGCGGGACGTCCAGCTCGGGCGCGGTGAGCCGATCGCCGACACGGCGCGCGTGCTCTCGCGGTACGTGGACGGAATCATGATCCGCACGTTCGCGCACGCCGACGTCGAGGAGCTCGCCCAGCACTCGCGCGTCCCGGTGATCAACGGGCTCACCGATCTCCTCCACCCGTGCCAGGTGCTCGCGGACGTTCTGACGATTCGCCAGCGGCTCGGCACGTACGACGGGAAGAAGGTCGCGTGGATCGGCGACGGCAACAACATGGCGAACTCGTGGATCAACGCGGCGTACCGGCTGGGCTTCGCGCTCGCGCTCGCGTGTCCCGAAGGGTACGACCCGGACCCCGCGATTCTCGCACGTGCTCAGGGCGAGGCGAACGTCACGCTCACCCGAGACCCTAACGAGGCGGCGGCGGGTGCCCACGTGGTGAACACCGACGTCTGGGCGTCGATGGGGCAGGAGGAGGAGCAGAAGGTTCGGGAGAAAGCGTTCGCCGGTTTCACGGTGGACGCCGCCCTGATGAAGCGCGCCGCCCCGGACGCGATGTTCCTCCACTGCCTGCCCGCCCACCGAGGGGAGGAAGTCTCCACCGACGTCATCGATGGCCCGCAAAGCTGCGTGTGGGACGAGGCCGAGAATCGACTCCACATCCAGAAGGCGATCATGGCCGCGCTCATCGGCGGCGAAGCGCTCACATGATCGACCGCATCGACCCCTCGCGATTTCAACTCCAGCCCGAACGCATGATCACGCCAGGTACCACGCCCCCTGACTTCACCCTGCTGACCGACGAGGGGAAGCCGCTGACCCTCTCCGACCAGGTGGGAAAACGAGTCGTCCTCTACTTCTTCCCGAAGGCCGATACCCCTGGCTGAACCATCGAGGCGTGCGAGTTTCGCGACGCCTTCCCTCGGTTCGAGGGACTCGATGCAGTGATCCTCGGGGTGAGCCCGGATACGGTGGACGCCCAGGCGAAGTTCAAGAAGAAGTTCGAGCTTCCGTTCACGCTGCTCGCCGATACCGACCACTCGGTGGCCGAGCAGTACGGCGTGTGGCGGGAGAAGATGAACTTCGGCAAGAAGTACATGGGCGTCGTGCGCACGACCATTCTGCTTGGCGCCGACGGCAAGGTCACGCACGTGTTCGAGAACGTCAACGCGCAGGGCCACGCCGCGCAGGTGGCCGAGGCACTGGAGCAGCGGTAACGATGGATCGTTAGGCTGGTGGGCGTTCGGCGCGCTCACCCGTCAGGCCGAAGAGCTCGCGCGTGACGTCGGCGTACGGGTTCGCCGGGCCCTGGCCGGCTTCCGCGCGCAGCCGGCGCGTCGGCTCGTCGAGCAGCTTGTTGACGAGCGAGACCGAGAGCCACTCCATCTGGGCGCGTACCCCCGCGTCCGCGTCAGGCAGCCCCGCGAGCGCGCGCGACAGCTCGCGCTGGCGGATCTCCTCCGCACGCGCACGCAGCGCGGCCACAACGCCCGACAGCGACCGCCCCTCGGCCCGCGCCTGCACGACGCGCAGCTCCTCCTCCACGATCGTCTCGACGAGCGGCGCCTCCCGCCGCCGGCCGGCGATGACGACATCGATGCGCTCGCGCAGCTCCGCCGCGCTCACGACGCGCACGCCAGCCAGGTCCGCGACCGCTGGCTCGATCGCCTCGTCGGCCGCGAGGTCGATCATCGCGAGCGGCCGCGCCACACGGCCGCGCATGGCCTGACGCACCGTCGCGACATCGAGCTGTGTCGGACGCGGCGAGCACGCGAGCACGAGATCGCTCTCGGCCAAGGCTTTTGGCAGCGCATCCACCGCGACGACGGTCGCGGACAGCTCCGCGGCGAGTGCCTCCGCGTCGGCCCCGGGTGACGGCGCCACCATCATCTCCCAGAAGCCGTGCGCCCGCAGCGCCCTCGCCGCCGAGCGCCCGATCTTTCCCGAGCCGACGAGGAGCGCGCGTCGCCCGCGGAGCTCGTCGGCGAGCTCCTCCGCGAAATCGCCGGCAATCGCGCCGACACTCGCGGCGGCGTTGCCGATGGCCGTCTCGGTCCGGGCCCGACGCCCCACGCGCACCGCGGCCTCGAACAGCGGCGTGAGCGTCGAGCCGGCCGCGCCAACGCGTACCGCCATCGCGAGAGCGGCAGCCACCTGTTGCAACACGTCCGACTCGCCGAGCACGATCGACTCGAGCCCCGCCGCAACGCGAAAGAGATGGCGCGTGGCCTCGGTCCCCACCAACCGCCTCACCGCCGCGTCGGCGTTCACGTCACTCGGCGCTCGGCCCGCGAGCAGCTCCGCCATCGCGTCGAGCGCGGCGCCCGGTCGGGAGATCTCGTGCGTGGGAACGCCG
Source organism: Gemmatimonadaceae bacterium (assembly GCA_036741775.1). Taxonomy (GTDB): domain Bacteria; phylum Gemmatimonadota; class Gemmatimonadetes; order Gemmatimonadales; family Gemmatimonadaceae; genus JAJKIV01. The sequence goes on from DAINRQ010000084.1 coordinate 22,720, forward strand.
TAGAGCTCGACGCGATGGCACGTCGAGAGGATGACGAGCTCGCGCAGCGGTAGCGTCGGCGACGCGTCGCCCGGCGTGACGCGCGCGAGCGTCGCGGCGGCGTCGGCCCCCGAAAAAGCGACCGACTCCACCGTCGCCAGCGAGGCAGTCGCGTGACTGATTCCCACGAACAGCACGGTCATGGTCCGTCCTCCGTGGGCATGCGCCGCCAGCGCGGCGCGTTCACGACGTGGGCGTCTAAGCGCGCATACGTTCCGCGCTCCTGGACCGTCGGTCAAGGGGGGGTGCCTGACGACACTCCGAAGATCTCCCGACACCATCGCTCACGGCACGTGTTCTGCCCGCTTGTGGCGCAACTATTAGAGAACGCACACCGGGTTCAACCGCACCGAGGTGACGACGATGGCCGACAAGGCAAGCGCCAGGAATCGCGACGACGCAGTATCGACCGAGAAGAAGCTCGACGAGCTCTACGAGCTCATCGAAGGCATCGACATCGCGATGTTCACCACGCGCCGCGCGGACGGTCACCTCGTATCGCGGCCCATGCAGACGCAGGAGCACACGACCGGCGTCGATCTCTGGTTCATGACGAACATCGAGGCGCACAAGCTCGACGACCTCATGACCGACCCGCACGTGAACATCGCGTACTACGACAGCAGCTCGCGCGAGTGGGTGTCGGTCGCCGGCCTCGCCAGCGTGAGCACGGACCGCGAGCTCGTGCGCGAGCTCTACAAGCCGGACTGGAAGGCCTGGCTCGGCGACGAGGGCGGCAATCGGGACGGCTCGGCGAACGATCCGCGCATCGCGCTCATCCTCGTGGATGCGGAGTCGGTGACGTACATGAAGGTCACGAAGCCGCGCCCTGTGGTGTTGTTCGAGGTGGCGAAGGCCATGGTCACCGGCGAGCCACCGCGCGTGGGGTCGGTTCGCACCGTCAACGAGCGCGAGCTCGACCGCGCCGTCGATCGCGAATCGCGGCCGTAGCGGCAGCCACTCCGCGGGCGGTGCCTAACGAAGCACGTCGCCCGCGGGGACGACGCCGACGCCGGGAACGCGCCCGAGAATCTCGCGCAGGATGGGCGCGTGCGCCGCGCCGATGATCACCAGCACGCGGTCCGTCGGCGAGTCGATCGTCCGGAGCACGTTCGACGCGATCTTGAGGTTGCGCTCGTACCAGCGCGCGGTGACGTTCGCGCCCACGTAGTTCGTGTCGGTGCCCACGCGCAACGCCGCCATGTAGATCCCGTGCGCCGAGTCGGCGCGCGCGGAGTTGAGCATCGCGAGAATGTCGCCGACCGTGGCATTCCGCATCATGCTGTCCGCCTGGGCGATGAGGCGTGACGTGAGCGCCTGCGCCGCCGACGCCAGCTCCGACTGCCCGTTCATGAGCGCCCATATCATCACCGGCGCCATGTTCACGCCAAGGCGGTAATCCACGCCGTACACGCGCGGGAGCCCCGCCGCCTTCGCCACGCGAAACCCGAGCTGCTGCATCTCCGTGCGGTCGAGGGTGTGCGACCCCGCGAGGTAGCGCTGGTACAGCGCGTTCGACGTCGAGTCCCGCCCCCACGGGATCTCGACCGCGACCTTTGTCGGGCGAAACGCGGCGAGTCGTTCGGCCACCTGCTCGATCTCGCGCTGCCGTTTGGGGGCCAGCACGTCATCGGCCTTGATGTTGATGGGGTCGAGGCCGGGGTTGCTCATGTGGTACGTGCCGACGACGAGCACCTGCGCGCCGGCCGTGCGTCCGCCGAGCGCGCTGAACTGGCCCTGAGCGCGGGCGAGCGGAACCGCACTCGAGATTCCGGCGATTGCCAGCGCCGCGCATCGCCGCAAGACTTCCGTGAGATACTGCCGTTCCGGCATATTCCTGCCTTCTCTGTTCGCCCCCGTCGGAGCAGGAGCACTGATCATGACCACGACCGATACCAGCGCGGCACTCAAGCGCACGCCCCTTCACGATACCCACGTGGCGCTCGGGGCCAAGATGGTCCCGTTCGCCGGCTACGAGATGCCAGTCCAGTACCCGAGCGGCATTACGGCCGAGCACAAGTCGGTGCGCGAGCGCGCCGGCCTGTTCGACGTGAGCCACATGGGCGAGTTCCTCATCCGCGGCGCGGACGCCATCAAGTTCGCCAACTACGTCACCACGAACGACGTCTCCGCGCTGGCCGTCGGCCAGGCGCAATACTCGGCGCTCCTGAACGAGCGCGGAACGTTCGAGGACGACTGCCTGGTGTACCGCTTCGACGACCACCTGATGATGGTCGTGAACGCGTCGAACACGGCGAAGGACCTCGCGCACATCTCACAGCACCTCGAGCAGTTCGACGTGAGTATCGAGGACGTGAGCGAGGAAGTGGCGCTGCTCGCGCTCCAGGGGCCCGAGGCCGCCCGGATCCTCCAGCCGCTCACCGGCGTGGATCTCTCGGCAATCAAGTACTACCACTTCGCGGTGGGCACGGTGGCGGGCATCCCCGATGTCATTGTCTCACGCACCGGCTACACGGGCGAGGACGGGTTCGAGCTGTACTTCGACAACGCGCACGCCACCACGGTGTGGAACGCGATCACCGCGGGGGGCGAGGTCACGCCGGCCGGACTCGGCTGTCGCGACTCGCTGCGCCTCGAGATGGGGATGGCGCTCTACGGCAACGACATCGACGACACCGTGACGCCGCTCGAGGCGAACCTCGGGTGGATCGTGAAACTGCCGAAAGGCGAGTTCGTGGGGCGCAACGCGCTCGTGAAGCAGAAGGAAGAAGGGGTGACGCGGAAGCTCGTGGGGTTCACCACGACCGAGCGGGCGTTCCCGCGGCACGGCTATCCGGTGATCGCCAACGGGGTGCCGAGCGGCGTGGTGTGCAGCGGGACGATGAGCCCGTCGCTGAACACCCCCATCGGCATGTGCTACGTGCCCGCGCCACACGCGAAGCCGGGGAACGAGCTCGGCATCGACATTCGCGGGAAGGTCGTGAAGGCGGAGATCGTGAAGACACCGTTTTACAAGAGCGGCTCGCACCTGTAGTCGGGAATCGGGAATCGGGAATCGGGAATCGGGAACAAGGTGCGGGTTGCGATCCTCACGGTTTCTGACGCCGGAGCGCGTGGTGCGCGCGCCGATACGTCCGGCGACGCGATCGCGGCGTGGGTGAGTGAACGCGGGTTCACGCTCGCCGACCGCGCGCTCGTGCGTGACGAGTCCGTCGAGATCGTTAGGCGGCTCGTCGGATGGTGCGATGGCGATTCGGCGGACCTCGTGTTGACCACGGGGGGCACGGGGCTCTCGCCGCGGGACAACACGCCCGAGGCGACGCGCGCGGTGCTCGAGCGCGAGGCCGAAGGGATCGCCGAGCGGCTGCGTGTGGCGTGCATCGAGTCGTTTCCGCGAGCGGCGCTGTCGCGCGGCGTGGCGGGGTCGCGTCACCGAACGCTGATCGTGAACCTGCCCGGGTCACCGGGTGGCGTGCGCGATGCGCTTCGCGCGCTCGAGCCGATCGTGGAGCATGCGGTAACCATCGTGCGCGGAGAGCGTACGGATCATTGACACCGTCATTCCGAGCGGAGCAGCCACCAGGCTGCGCAGCCGAGGAATCGCGCTCATCCCGGTCGAGGGACTGGCCCCTCTATCGGGAAGGGGAAGAAAACAAGACGCCGATTTACGCTGATTTCGCAGAAGTCGCAGATTCTCCCGCTATCAGGACACTCGCTACTCTCGCGCGGCACGGCCTCCCCGTAGAGAGCTTCTGCGAAATCCGCGGAATCCGCGGCCATCCGCGTCAGGTCTTCTCGGGGCCTCCCGGTAGAGGGGCCAGTCCCTCTACCGGGAGGACTGCGATTCCTCGACTGCGGCCCTTCGGGCCTCCGCTCGGAATGACAACCGGCTCGTAATGACAGCGAGAGACTGAGCAATCCGTGAAAGTTCTCATCAGCCTGACGGACGTCGAACCGGCGGTTCGCCTCAACGCGCAGCTCGAGCGCGAAGGGGTGGAGACCGCCGTGGTGTCGCCGCTCGATGACGTGCGCGGCGCCATCAAGCGCGAGAAGCCCGACGTGATCGTGATGACCGGCGGGCTCGTCGATCCGCAGAACGTCGCGCTCGTGCGCGAGATGTTGTGGGAAGGTGTTGCCGTCGTGGGGCTCGCCGACGTTCGCGACGCCGAGATCGACGAGCGGCTCCACGCCATCGGGTTCGCGGAGGTCTACACGAAGCCCATCGCCGCCGACGAGGTGGGCGACAGCATCCGGCGCCTGCTCGACCGCCAGCAGTTGTCGAAGGTGACCGGGCTGATCGGGCAGTCCGAGTCGATCCGCGAAGTGCTCGTGAAGGTGGAGCAGATGGCGCCGGTGTCGAGCACGGTGCTCATCGAGGG
>DAINRQ010000085.1:0-26782 GCA_036741775.1 Gemmatimonadaceae bacterium
CCGCGACCTTCGGGTTATGAGCCCGACGAGCTACCAGGCTGCTCCACCCCGCGTCGATAGTCGGAATCTAGACCCAGGGGTATCGAAGTCAAGGTCGATCGACCTCGCCCCGCCGTGCTCAACGGCCGCGCGAAGACGAGTCCTTTGGCTCTGCAAATCGATAGAGGAGCTCCTTATCGCCACGCACCATGCCGAACTCCTCGCGCGCGATCCGCTCCTGAACCTCGGAGTCAGTCAGCACCGCTTTCTTGACGCGTTCGAGCGAGTCGACTTCCCGCCGCAGCGTGTCGATAGCGGCGCGCAGGCGTTTCGCGCGTGAGCGCTGGGCGAGGATGTCGTCCGTGCCCCACTCCCCCCCCTGCAGCGCGTACACGATTGCCGCGCCGATCACGACCCAGAACAGGACCCGACGCAGCACGGTCAGCGCTGCCGCACTTGGGAGCGGTCGGTGACGGGCGCGTGCGGCGGGGCCATCGCCCTAGAGCCCGTAGATCGCGCCGGCCGGAAACTCGGCCGAGTCGCCGAGTTGCTCTTCGATGCGCAGCAGCTGGTTGTACTTGGCAACGCGGTCCGTTCGTGACGCGCTCCCCGTCTTGATCTGACCCGCTCCCGTGGCCACCGCGAGGTCGGCGATGAAGGTGTCCTCGGTCTCGCCGCTCCGGTGTGAGATCACCGACAGGTACCCCGCGGCCCGCGCCATCTCGATTGCCTCGAGCGTCTCGGTGAGCGTCCCGATCTGGTTCACCTTGATGAGGATCGCGTTCGCGACGCCACTCTCGATTCCGCGCGAGAGCCGCTCGGTATTCGTCACGAACAGGTCGTCACCGACGAGCTGCACGCGGTCGCCTAACGTCTTCGTGAGCAGCGCCCACCCGTCCCAGTCGTCCTCGGCCAGTCCGTCCTCGATGGACACGATCGGGTACTCGTCGAGCCACTTCCCGTACATCTCGACCATGCCCGCCGCGTCGCGCGTTCCGGCCCCGCTTTTCTTGAACGTGTAGCTCCCGCCGGAATACAGCTCCGACGCGGCGACGTCGAGCGCGAGCGCGACCTCCTTCCCCGGTGCGTACTTCGCGCCCTCGATCGCTTCGATGATCACCTCGAGGGCTTCCTCATCGTTCTTCAGATCGGGCGCGAAGCCGCCTTCATCGCCGACCCCCGTCGAGAGCTTCCGCTTCACCAGCACCTTCTTCAGCGAGTGAAACACCTCGGCGCCGACACGCACGGCGTCGCCGAACGTCTCGACCCCAACGGGGACGATCATGAACTCCTGGAAATCCACGGTATTCGTCGCGTGCGCGCCGCCATTCAGGATGTTCATCATGGGCACCGGAAGCGTACGCGCGAGCGGACCGCCGAGATAGCGGTAGAGAGGCAGGCCGGTCTCGGCGGCGGCCGCGCGCGCCGTGGCCATCGACACGGCCAGAATCGCGTTCGCCCCCAGCTTGCCCTTGTTCGCGGTGCCGTCGAGCTCGATGAGCGTCCGGTCGATCTCGATCTGGTCCATCGCGATGAGTCCCTTGAGGGCCGGCGCGATCGTCTCCTCAATGTTGCGCACGGCCTTGCGAACGCCCTTCCCGAGGTAGCGACCCGCGTCTCCATCACGCAGCTCGACTGCCTCGTGCTCGCCGGTCGACGCTCCGCTCGGCACGGCGGCGCGTCCCGTCTCCCCGCTGGCAAGCGTGACGTCGGCCTCGACGGTCGGGTTGCCGCGACTGTCGAGAATTTCGCGAGCAGCAATATCGATGATCGTGGACATGCGGTTCACAGTGGCGATGGAAGGTGTTGGAAGCGAGATACCGCTCGGAGACTACCGGCGGTGGTTTCGGGAGCCATTCTCAGTCCGCCGCTGCGCCCTCGCGGAGGGGAGTGACGGGGGCGACGCTCTCCACGCCGTACAACGCGTGCATCGCGTCGGCCATCCGCTCCCACGCCGCTCGCGACAGACGATTGCGGTCCTCGTACGTCATTCCCGCCGCGGGGATGGGCTCGAGAAAGTGAATGTCGACGGCCCCGGACCGAATACGGAACGAGTCACGCGGGATCACCTCCATCGTTCCGTGCACGATGGTCGGCACGATCGGCACACCCGCCGCAACCGCCAGGACGAACGGACCCTTCTTGAACTGCCGCAGCGCGTAGCTCTTGCCACGCGTGCCCTCGGGAAACACGACCACCGACGCGCCCGCGCGAATGCGGTCCGCGGCGATACGATACGACTCGAACGCGGATTTCCGATTCTCGCGCTCGATGGCGATCATCCCCGCGGCACGCGCCGCGCGACCGAAGATCGGAATGCGAAACAGCTCGGCCTTCCCGACGAACTTGTACCGCGGAAGCACCGACGCGAGGGTGAGAACGTCGAACCAGCTGACGTGGTTGCTGACGAAGATGCGTGGCGCGCCCGACCGCATGCGCTCCTCGTTATGGAGGCGCACGGTGATGCCCGCGGCCCACACGAGAGACGCGGCCCACCATCGCGGTGCGTTGTCATAGATGCTTCCCGCACGATCCCGCACGCCGAGGAGCGCCGCCAGGATCACCCAGATGCCGAGCACGGGTGTGACCGTGACGAGCGTGAGGAAGACGAGGAGCGTTCGCATCACCGTGAAAAGTGATCGTGCCCGGGAGGGAGGTCAACGAAGACGCCGCGCGATCGTACGCGGACCATCCCGGGCACGCTTGCGGTCTCGACGATCACCCCGACACGGGTGAGTGGCACCCCGAACTCTCGTGCGAACGCGTGCTCGTCGACCGGTCCGGATGCGGTGGCGATCACCTCGTACTCCTCGCCGCTCGCCAGCGCATCGAGGGGCGCCACACCACTCATCGTCGGGACCGCGTCGAGCTCGATGCAGGCATCCACGCCACTCGCTGTGGCCAGGTGGCGCAGATCGCCAAGCAGGCCGTCGGACACATCGATCGCCGCAGTCGCACCGTGCGCCGCGAGCCACAGCGCTTCGCGGATTCGTGCCGATGGACGCGCGAATCGCGCACGGTAATCGGCGCGCGGCGTGTCACCTGATTCCCACGCTCGTAACGCACAGCGCGGCCCGCCGAGCGTTCCGGTGACGTAGATCGAGTCCCCGACGCGCGCGCCGGTTCGGCTCACCGGATGCGCGGCGTAACCAAGCACCGTGACCGTGAGCCCCAGTTCGCTCGCGCCGGTGAGGTTGCCGCCCATGATGGGCGCACTGAACGCGCGCGATGCCTCGCCAATCCCTTCCGCGATCGCACCAACGTGCTCGCGCCACTGGAGCGGAACGGCCATGGCAACGAGCATTGCGATGGGTCGAGCCGCCATCGCCGCCAGGTCACTCAGCGCGGCCGTCGCGGCGCGGTAACCGACTTCCTGCGGCTCGAGCCATCCGGATCGAAAGTGCACGTTTTCCACCGTCGCGTCGGTGCTCGCGACGAGGTGCGTACCGAGCGGTACGTCGAGCACGGCGGCGTCATCACCGATGCCACGCGCCGCCGTCCCCCAGCGACGTACGAGATCGCGAATGAGATCGAACTCGCGACCCGGGCCGAGGGGGATCGTGTCGCTCACGAGCGACCGCTCGCACGATCTCCGACTGCCGGAAGCTCGGCCAGTACGGGCGGACGCCGCGGTTCGACGGGCATCGACCACACCCGCGCGAGCGCGTTCACGACGTCATCGAGCGTAATGCCCCGGATGGCCGATCCGGTGTCCGTCGCCGACCGTCGCGACCGGTATCGTCGCGCCGCTCCATCGCGGTCCGCGCTCGCCAGTTCACTGGCACGCCCATGTACCCAGGCCGCGCACGCTGCCGCGTCGAGCGGGTCATCCATCTGCGCGACCAATGTCCCAGCAATCCCGGCGAGCAGATCGCCGCTCCCACCCGTCGCGAGTACGGGCGTACCTGACGCCACGACGACGCTCGCGCCGCCGGGCGCGTGGAGCACCGTCGGCGTTCCCTTGAGGAGCACGACGCACCCCAGCCTTTCCGCCAGCACGCGGCCGACCTCGAAGCGGTCAGCGAGCACGACGTCCGCGGACGTTTCGGCGAGACGCGCGAACTCCACGACGTGCGGTGTGATGAGTGCTTTGCGGCCGTCGAGCAGCGCGGCAAGCGCGTCCACATCCCCGGCGAACGCGGTGAGTGCATCCGCGTCGACCACGACGGGACCACGCCATAGCGAGAGCACACGTTCGATGCGTGTGCGCGCTGCCGAACCGCGACCAAGTCCGGGACCGACGACGAGCGCGTGCGCCCAGTCGCAAATGCTGTCGCGAATGGCGTCATCGTCCTCCGGCCAGGCACGCGCGAGCGCCGCGTGCACCGAAGACTGCACGGCGCCGAGACTCGCCGCGTCGACAATGACGCGCGCCATCCCGACGCCGCTTCTCAGCGCGGCACGCGCTGCGAGAATCGCCGCACCGGCCATTCCGGGCGCACCACCCATGATCGCGATGCGACGTCGCGTTCCTTTGTGTGCATCGGCTGCGATCGCGGGAATTCGCTCCCGCACCCACGCGTGATCGACGAGCTCCGGGGCGCCGTCGCCGCCACCGGCGTGGGGTCCCAATCCGATGTCCACCACGGCGATGTGTCCGCAATGCGCCCGCGCCACCAGGAGCCCACGCTTCATCGTGCCGAACGTGATGGTCAGATCCGCGGTGACGGCAAGCGATGCGTCTCCCGTCGTCGCGTCGACCCCGCTCGGCGTGTCGAGCGACGCAATGGCCGCACCGTCGGTTCTCAGCGCCATGATCCGACGTATAGCGGCGAGCGCGGCACCGCGAGGCGCGCCGCTCGCGCCCGTGCCCAGCACGCCGTCGACGACGACGTCTTCGGTGCCAGTCGGCTCTGCTGGATCGAGCACGGCGCGTGCCGTAGCTTGTTCGGCCCGCGCGTCGTCGGTTTTCGGTTCACCGACCTGTGCGACGCGAACGCGAACGCCGATGGCCGCCAACGATGCGGCAACGACCCACGCGTCGCCGCCGTTGTTCCCTGGTCCCGCGAAGACGGCCACACCACGGCGCATCCGATCGCCGAAATGCCGCACGATTTCGGCCGCGGCGGCGGCGCCCGCTCGTTGCATCAGCGCCCGTGATGGCACGCCGGCATCAATGGCCGCGCGATCGCGAGCACCGGCCTGGGCCGCGCTCACGATCCGAACGGTCATACGTCTCACGGCGAGAGGGAGAGCATCACGGAGCCCAACCGATACTGAAACGGCGGCCGAATGGCCGCCGTGGTTGCCGCGCGGGCGTTACTTCTGAGATTGCCCGACGGATCGTCCGAAACTGATCTCGCCGTTGTCGATGCGCAAGTTGAACCCGCACTCCGGATTGCTGCACACCCACGCTTTGTAGGTGATGGGAGCTCCGTCGCGACCGTAGTCGCTCAGCGGAAGGAGCGAGCCCTCGCGACATTTGCGACAGGTCGGCAGTTCAGGGGGATTCACCAGACCTCCGTCGGTCGGCCGTGGAGTTAGAGCGCCTGTGCGCCTTGCGCGGCTCCGCGACTCAGGAGCCTGTCGTTGGCTTGGCGTCAGGACTGCGCGGCGCGACGCCACGGGTAGTCGCGCTCGAACGCGTCGTCGAACCCGAAGACATCCGCGAAATCGAGACGGGAGTCGGTAGGTTGACTGATGAGCAAGCCGAGGTCGACGAGGGTGAAAACGACATCGCCAATGTCGGCCGTCGAACGAACGCCCCAGTGCTCGAGTACCAGGCGTGCCATTACTCCATAGCGCTCGAGCGCGAGATCGCGGCACGATTCGGCGAGCTCGCGGCCGGTGATATGCCGGCGCTCGGGGAGCCGAGACTGGGAGTACTCCAGCGCGGACAAGACGAACAGGTAGGCGTGCTCATGGAACCGCGGTTCGCGCAGGCGAATCTGGTCCATGATTCCGTCTCGAAACGCCAACTCCGGCAATGCTACTCCTCGACTGAGTGGTTCCGGTATGCGACGCGGCGCGTGCTTGCCGCTTTCCACGCGTGGCACGTGCCATGAAAGTCATGGTCGTCGCGTTGCCACGCGCTAAGATGTGCCGGCGGCGTTCACGACACAACCTCCGCCGGACCGCCCCGCCAGCTCGGAACACCAAACCAGCCTGACGAGTGATCTGGGCACACCCGTTGCGAACAAGACGAGCAACGCCGGACACGGGGCACGCCGCGGTGTCCGCCGGATGATACACGGCGTCCCCCGCGGCACGGCATGGGCAATTAGACGCCGTTAACCCGGGCCGCGCGCCGCCGAGTGGCGCGCGGCCTAACGAGGCTCAGCCCGCCGTCGTGGCGACGGCCACGGGATACAGCGGGTACGCCGCTGTGAGGTCCCTCACGTCGGCCCTGATCCGGCTCGCCACTTGCGCATCGTCCGGGGACTGCAGCGCGAGGTCGATGAGCTCGGCGATCCGCTCCATATCGGCCTCCCGCATCCCGCGTGTGGTCACCGCCGCTGTCCCGATGCGAATCCCACTCGTGACGAACGGTGACTGCGTCTCCTTCGGAACCGTGTTCTTGTTGACCGTAATGCCCGCACGGTCGAGGGAATGCTCGGCGACTTTTCCAGTGAGCCCCTTGTTGCGGAGGTCGATGAGCATCAGGTGGTTGTCCGTGCCACCGGAGACGACGTGATACCCGCGCGCCATGAGTGCGGCGGCGAGCGTCCTGGCGTTCGCGACGACCTGCGCCGCGTATACCTTGAACGACGGCTGAAGCGCTTCTTTCAGCGCCACCGCTTTCGCCGCGATCACGTGCTCGAGCGGCCCGCCCTGCAATCCCGGGAACACGGCCTTGTCGATCGCCTTGGCGTGCTCCGTCTTGCAGAGTATGAGGCCAGCCCGCGGACCGCGAAGCGTCTTGTGCGTCGTCGTGGTAACGACGTCGGCATGCGGCACCGGCGACGGATACACGCCGCCGGCGACGAGCCCCGCGAAATGCGCCATGTCGACCATGAAGATCGCGCCAACCTCACGCGCGACGTCGGCGAAGCGCGCGAAGTCGATGACCCGCGAGTACGCGCTATATCCCGCGATGATCATCTTCGGCCGGTGCTCGAGCGCGAGAGCGTGCATGGCCTCGTAGTCGATCAACCCGTCGTCCTTCACCTTGTAGGACACCGGGTGATAGAGGAGCCCGGAGAAGTTGACGGGCGACCCGTGAGTGAGATGGCCGCCGTTCGACAGATCCATGCCAAGGAACGTTTCGCCGGGCTTCAGGAACGCGAGAAACGCGGCCGCGTTCGCCTGCGCGCCGGAATGCGGCTGTACGTTCGCGTGGTCCGCACCGAACAGCTGCTTGGCACGATCGATGGCGAGCTGCTCCACCTGGTCCACGATCTCACAGCCACCGTAGTAGCGCTTCCCGGGAAGCCCCTCGGCGTACTTGTTCGTGAGCGGAGAGCCCTGAGCCTCGAGGACGGCGGGCGAAACGAAGTTCTCACTCGCGATGAGCTCGAGGCCATCCGACTGCCGCTCCGTTTCGCGCTCGATGAGCCGGGCGATTTCCGGGTCACTGTCACGGAGGGCCATGCCAGGCGGACACCGATCCCACTCCGACCATCCGCGCATACCGTTGTCTCCTCTGGGTCGACGGTGAGACGTCATTCTTCGCGGGGGAACGGCGGCCAGGTGCGCATGAGCGACCCGACCGCTTTGAGGCGACGCTCGGCCATGCGATCCGCGGCGACGTACGTGGGGATCCCGTCCTCGCGCGCGAGCTCGAAGACGCCGAGCAGCGTGTCGTAGATCTCGTCCGCTTTCCGGAGCGACCGTTCCCGCGTCCAGCCAGCCAGCTCACTGTAGACGTTGATGACGCCGCCCGCGTTCGCGACGTAGTCCGGCGCGTACAGGATGCCTTTCGCGTCGAGCTCCTCACCGTGGCGCTCTTCGAGGAGCTGGTTGTTCGCTCCGCCGGACACGATCTCGACCCTGAGCTTCGGAATCGTCTTGTCGTTGATGATGCCGCCCAGCGCGCACGGCGCGAAGATGTCCGCCTTGACGCCGAAGATCGAGTCGTGCTCGACCGCCTGCGCGCCGAATTCCTCGACCACTCGCTTCACCTTCGACGCGTCGATGTCGGTGACGATGAGCCGTGCTCTCGCGTTATGCAACTCCTTGCACAAGTAGTACCCGACGTGACCGAGTCCCTGAACGGCGATCGCCTTCCCCTCGAGCGAGTCAGAGCCCCAGCGATACTTCGCGGACGCCTGAATCGCCCGAAACACGCCGTGTGCCGTCACCGGTGACGGGTCACCCGACTTGTTCGCCAGCCCGGTGACGTACCCCGTCTCCATGTGCACGAAATCCATGTCGGCCGTGCTCGTGCCGACATCCTCGGCCGTGATGTAGCGACCACCGAGTGAGTCGACGAATCGACCGTGCGCACGGAAGATCATCTCACGCTTCATCGTGCGATTGTCGCCGATGATCACAGCCTTGCCACCACCCAGGTTCAACCCGGCGACGGCATTCTTGTACGTCATTCCGCGCGACAACCGCAGCGCGTCGATGATCGCTTCCTCATCGCTCGCGTACTGCCAGAACCTGGCGCCGCCCAGCGCCGGACCGAGGGTCGTGTCGTGGATCGCGATGATGCCGCGATAGCCGCTCGACTTGTCATGGCACATCACCACCTGCTCGTGGCCCATCTCGGCAATGGTGTCGAACAGGGCGAGCGAACCCGTTGACGCGTCTATCGTAGCGAGGGAAGACATCGGCAGTTCGGTAGGAGGTAGATGGTAGAGTGCCGGGATCGGGCGCGCGGTCAGGACTGTGCGTAGAGCTCGCGCGCGATCACGATGCGCTGAATTTCGGACGTGCCTTCGTACAATTCCGTGACCTTGGCGTCGCGGAACAGCCGCTCCACGGGATATTCCTTCACGTAGCCGTAGCCGCCGAAGATCTGCACCGCCTGCGTGGTGACCCACATCGCTGTTTCACTCGCGAGCAGCTTGCTCATGGAGCTGAATTGCGTGATCGGCTCGCCGCGATCTTTCGCGGCCGCCGCCGAGTAGAGCAGCGCGCGGGACGCCGTCACCCGCGTGGCCATGTCCGCGAGCTTGAACTGGATGGCCTGAAACTCCTTGATCGGCCGGCCGAACTGCCGGCGCTCCGCGGCATACCGCGTCGCGTGCTCGAGCGCGGACCTCGCGATGCCAATGGCCTGCGCCGCGATGCCGAGCCGCCCATTGTCGAGCGACTGCATCGCGTAGATGAACCCCATGTTCTGATCGCCGAGCAGGTTCGCTGCCGGCACGCGCAGGTTGTCGAAGTGGAGCTGCACCGTGGGCGACGCGCGCAGGCCGAGCTTCGCCTCCTTCTTTCCAACGTGGAAGCCCGGGAGATCCGGCGTCACGATGAACGTCCCGATACCGCGGGCCCCCTTCCGGTCGTTGGGGGTGTCGGTTCGCGCCATCGCGAGGATCACGTTCGCGTGGTTCCCGCTCGTGACCCAGGCCTTCGTGCCGTTCAACACCCAGCAATCCCCGTCGCGGTGCGCCTGCGTCCGAAGCGACGCGGCGTCCGACCCCGATTCGGGCTCGGACAACGCGAACGCGCCGAGCCATTCACCGCGCGCCATCGGGCGCAGGAACCGCTCTTTCTGTTCGACGTTCCCGTAGCGCAGAATCATCTGCGTCGGGAGGGAATTGTGCACGCTCATGAGAACGGCGACCGAGGCGTCCACGGCGGCGATCTCTTCGAGGGCGACGAGGTACGTACGCGTGTCGAGCCCGAGGCCGTCGTACTCCTCGGGAATCAGCATGCCGAGAAACCCCAGCTCACCGAGCTTCTGGGTAATCGCGGGGTCGTACGCCTCGGCGCGATCCCACGCGTCGGAATGCGGCGCGATCTCGGCCTGCGCGAACTCCCGCGCGGTCCGCTGGATCTCGCGCTGTTCTTCGGTGAGAGGGATGAGTGCCCAGGACATAGATAAAGGGAGCTAGCAGCCATCAGCTATCAGCTATCAGCTATCAGCAAAGCGACAACCCTCGGGATGCCTCTCGATGCGAGAGAAGCATCCCGAGGGTTGTCGCTTTGCTGATAGCTGATAGCTGATGGCTGCTAGCTGTTTCATGTGTACTTGTAGAATCCTTGACCGGTCTTCCTGCCCATCCACCCCGCGGCCACGTACTTCTTGAGCAACGGGCACGGCCGATACTTTGGGTCCCCGAGCCCGTCGTGGAGCACCTCGAGAATTGCTACGCAGGTGTCGAGCCCAATGAAGTCCGCGAGCGCGAGAGGCCCCATCGGGTGATTCATGCCGAGCTTCATCACCTGGTCGATCGCTTCGGCGCTGCCGACGCCTTCCATCAACGCGTAACACGCCTCGTTGATCATCGGCAGCAGAATCCGGTTCGCGATGAACCCGGGGTAGTCGTTCGCTTCGACGGGTGTCTTGCCAAGCGCCTTCGCGAGGTCGACGATGCGCCGCGTCGTCTCCTCCGACGTCGCCAGCCCGCGGATCACCTCCACCAGCTGCATCACCGGGACCGGATTCATGAAGTGCATCCCGATCACCTGCTGCGGGCGCTTCGTCTGTGCGCCAATGTGCGTGATCGAGATCGAGCTCGTATTGCTGGCGAGGATCGCCCCGGCCGGCGCAATGCGATCGAGGTCGGCGAAGAGGCGAAACTTGAGCTCCGTGCTCTCGGTCGCCGCCTCGATGACAACGGTCGCGTTCCCCACCGCACCCAGGTCGGTGCTCGTCGCGATCCTGCCTAACGCTGCCGCCCGGTCGTCGACTGACAGGGTGTTCTTCTTCACCTGACGGTCCATGTTCTTCTCGATCGTCTCGCGGCCACGGCGAAGTGCGTCGTCCGAGACGTCGATCATGGTCACCGGCATCCCCGCCTGCGCAAATACGTGCGCGATGCCGTTGCCCATCTGCCCTGCTCCAATGACCGCAATGCGGTCGGCCATGCTATGACTCCCCGCGGCGCCGGTGCCGCGCGTACAGGTAGATCGTGGCGGCGCCGAGGCCGGTCACTGCGGCGACGCCGCCCTCCGGGCCCCAGACCCCGCCGGTCGCCCAGTCCGGCCCGGCGTCAACCATTCGGTAGTCCGGTGTCGCGAACGGCACGCCGCTCACCGCACTGTGAAATACGCCGGCCAGTGTCCAGTTCCACGCGAGATGTGCGGCGAATGCCGCGTACAAGCTCCGGGTCACCAGCAGCACTCCACCGAGCATGACACCCGCCAGGACCACCACCGCAATCGAGGCCGCCGACGCGCCTGCGTTGGCGAAGTGCACCAGCCCGAACACCGTGCTCGTAACAACGAGCGCGGCGGCCGATCCCCACCATTCCTCGAGGGCGGCGAAGGCATAGCCACGGAACATCATCTCTTCCCAGAGCGCCGCCGG
The DNA here is from genome assembly GCA_036741775.1 of Gemmatimonadaceae bacterium. Lineage (GTDB taxonomy): Bacteria > Gemmatimonadota > Gemmatimonadetes > Gemmatimonadales > Gemmatimonadaceae > JAJKIV01. The sequence continues at coordinate 11,342 of DAINRQ010000085.1, forward strand.
CGCGAGAAAGAGACCAATCGACAACGCCGCCGCGAGGGAACTGCCCGGTGGACCAGTCTCGATTCGCAGCCATCCAGTCGCGATCAGGGCAGCTACCGGGAGGGCAATCGCCGCCGCCCCGAGCAGTGCCGCACCCGCCACCGCGCGGGCCTCGAATGCGCCCGCGTCCAGCCGCACGCTTCGCCAGCCTCGCGCGTCCGCCCACCGAAAGGTCAGCACATGCGCGAGCACGGCGGCGGCGAGCAACGCCCACGGGAACAGCACCACGCGCACGCCGGCCTGCGCGAACCCCCAGCTCACGAGCGGTACGACGGCGCCGTTGATCACGATCATCGACGCCGCCGTCGAGACGCCGAAGATCGCCAGTCGCCACGGCGGACGCAGGACCCCGCTGGAATCCCAAAAAAAAACGCGCGCCGTCAAACCGGCGCGCGAGTGCTCAGCCTCGGGGCAAGCAACGCCGCGACGAGAGCCTTGACCGCGTCGAGCGGTACGAACGGGTGAAGCCCGAGCGCGACCGCCTGTGACAGGCTGCCCGACAGGATCGCGAGCTGCGCGATGCCGCCGATCAGGAGCACCGCCGTTCCCGCGAGCGCAGCGACCCACCGTCCAGCCAGCGACGACGCACGGCTGGCGAGCGTCCCGGCTGCGAACGCCGCGAACGGGTACGCGATGAGGTAGCCCCCCGTGGGCCCCGCGAACCGCGCAATGCCCGGCGCGCCGAACGGCGAGAACACGGGGAGTCCGGCGGCCCCCGCCATGAGATAGAGCACCATGCTCGCGGCACCCGCAGCCGGCCCGAGCCAGAGCCCCGCCAGGACCACCACGAGCGGCTGCAGGGTGATCGGCACGGGCGTCCCCGCGATGGGCACGGCCACCTGAGACGCGAGTGCGAGCGCGACCGCGAACCCGACAACACCGATCGCGAGAACTCGCGGGGAACGCCGAACCTGCGTGAGGGCTGCGGTCGTCATCAATTCACTCGCTCCACGCTGAGCGCGACCGCGTCTCCGCCACCGAGGCAGAGCGTCGCCAGTCCGCGTTCCTTGTCACGATTCGTCAACGCATACAGCAACGTCGTGAGGACGCGCGCCCCGCTCGCACCGATCGGGTGCCCGAGCGCGATGGCGCCGCCGTTGACGTTCACCCGGTCCCACGCCCAGCCGAGCTGGTCGCCGTCAGCGAGCGCTTGCGACGCGAACGCCTCGTTCGCTTCGATCAGATCGAAGTCGGCGATCGTCGTCCGCGTTCTGTTCATGAGGTTCCGAACCGCCGTCACCGGCGCGAAGAACAGGTCCTGGGGGTCCACGGCGCCCGTCGCATAGCCGGTGACGCGCGCCATGATCGTTAGGCCGTTGGCGCGCGCATACTCTTCGCTCGTCACGACGAGGGCGGCTGCGCCGTCGTTCAGGCTCGACGCGTTCCCGGCCGTGACGCTCAGCGCGTCCGCCGGGCCCGACTTTGGTGGGAACGCCGGCCGCAGCTTCGCGAGCGTCTCGAGGGTCGTGTCCTTTCGCGGCCCCTCGTCCGTGTCCACGGTCGTCGGTCCCTTGCGTCCCGGAATCTGCACCGGAACGATCTCAGCCCTGAACCGACCCGCCTCCTGCGCGGCCACCGCCTTGCGATGCGACTCGACGGCGAACTCGTCCTGACGATCACGCGTGATCTCGCCCTTTCGCGCCGTGTACTCCGCGTGCGAGCCCATGTGCACGTCGCAGAACGAGCACCACAGCCCATCCTTGATCATGCCATCAATGAGCGACTGGTCGCCGAGCTTCACGCCGTTCCGCATCCCGTAGACGTAGTACGGCGCATTCGACATCGACTCCTGGCCACCCGCGACAGCGACGTCGATGTCGCCGGCCTTGATCGCCTGCGATGCCAACATCACGGCCTTGAGGCCCGATCCGCATACCTTGTTGATGGTGACCGCGGAAACACTGGATGGGATCCCACCCTTCAGTGCCGCCTGCCGGGCGGGCGCCTGTCCGACACCGCCCTGGATCACGTTCCCCATGATGACTTCGTCCACGTCATCCGGGGACACGCCGCTGCGGCGGATCGCTTCACGGATCGCGATCCCGCCGAGATCCGGCGCTGACAGCGGCGACAGTCCCCCGAGGAACTTCCCGATCGGCGTACGGACGGCGGACACGATCACCGGCGAACGAGAGGTATCAGCCATGACTCGAGATACGAGGAAAGGAGGCGGCGCGCGACCGCGCCAGCCCTGGAAAGCTATTGAGCCTCACAGGAATCCGGAATCGCGACACGCCCCTCGTCCCGCCGACCGCCAACAACGGTGGAGAGCCCGCGTCACGCCTCTGAGCTCAACCACTCGAGCGCGTGTGACCATCCGCCCGCCCGCGCCGATTCGCGGAAGAAGCCGAAGTGGCGAACGGATCGCAGCCCGAGCGCGGACGCGGTGAGGTGTCGATGTTCGGTCGCCGCGTTCCGGTAGAACGCGAGCAGCGCGTCCACGGCGCGAGGGGGCGCAAACAGGTGGTCGTCGTCGAAGCTGAGTGCGAGCACGGGACCGCGATACTGCGCGAAGCGATCGGGGGCATCGCCGCCGATGACGCCGACGAGCGCACCGGGCGAGCGGCACCACCGTGCCCATTCGAGCGCGACCCCGCGCGGGAGGTCCTCGCCGAGGCCAACGGCCCTGCTCGGGAAGAAGCCGAGCGTGTGGGACACGCCCGGCATGAACACGTGCCACAGGAACCAGAGTGCGTAGCGGTCCGGCGGGTTCCAGTAGCCGAAGTAGTTGTGCTGCGCCGCAACCATGAGGACGCGCCGAACTCGGTGCGGATCGCGCAGCAATCCGAAGATCTGGCCGCCGACGCTATGTCCGACGATCAGGAGCGGGATGCTGGGTTGCCACGCCAGGGCGTGATCGACGACCGCGGGCTGATCGAGCTCCCCCCAGTCGGCCATCCGCGCCCTGAACCCGCGCAGTCGCGGCGGTCGAGAGTCACCGATGCCGCGGTAGTCATACGTCAGGACGGCAAAGCCGTGATGCGCGAGATACTCGGCAAACCGGTCGTAGTATCGTCGCCTCACGCCAGTGGCTGCGTTGATGACAACGACGGCCCGCGGCCGGTCTGCCGGCGAATATCGTGTCGCGCCGAGCCCGAACCCGTCGGCGGCGGCGATGCGAATGGCGTCGCTAGTCAGGCACTCAACACGTTCAAGGTGAGCGACCGCGAGCGGATCTCCGTGTGAACCCGCTCGATGAACGTCTCCACCGGCAGCGGGGCCGGCTTCTGCTCCTTCCCCGCCCCGCGCACGTTGACCGCGACCGCATCGGACTCGGCCTCGCGCTTACCGATCACCGCGATGTACGGCACTTTCATCCGCACGCCCTCGGCGATCTTGTACTTGAGCGTTTCGGCACGCGCGTCGAGATGCGCCCGCAGCCCCGCCCGGCGCATCCGCGCCGTCACGGCCTCGGCGACCCCCGCCTGGTCGTCCGTGATCGGCAGCACGCGCACCTGCTCGGGCGCGAGCCACGTGGGGAACGCGCCGGCGAAATGCTCGATGAGGATCGCCATGAACCGCTCGAACGAGCCACTCACTGCCCGGTGGATGATGACCGGCCGATGCGCGGCGTTGTCCTCACCCGTGTACGTGAGGTCGAAGCGCTCGGGGTTCGAGTAGTCCAGCTGGATCGTCCCGAGCTGCCACGCGCGACCTAACGAGTCGAGCACGTCGAAGTCGATCTTCGGACCGTAGAACGCGCCGTCACCCGGCTTGAGCTCGTATTCACGCCCGGTCGCGTCCAGTGCCGCCTGGAGTCCTCGCTCCGCCCGATCCCACATCTCGTCGGTCCCGACACGGACCTCCGGGCGCGTGGCGAACTTGATCGCCGCCCTGAGCCCGAACGTGTCGTAGTAGCCGAGGATGAACTGCATCAGCCGGTGCACTTCCTCGGTGATCTGGCTCTCCATGAGGAAGACGTGACAGTCGTCCTGCTGGAACTGCCGAACACGTGTCAGCCCGGAGAGCGCTCCGGAGAGCTCGTTCCGGTGCAGAACATCGTACGTGCAGTAGCGGAGCGGCAGCTCGCGGTACGAGTGCTTCTTCGCCTGATACAGGAGGTAGTGCGACGGGCAGTTCATGGGCTTGAGTGAGAAGTCGTGCTCTCCCGTCTCGCTGTCGAGCACGAGGAACATGTTCTCGCGGTACTTGCCCCAGTGGCCGGAGATTTCCCACAGCCCCTTGTTGAACAACAGCGGCGTCTTCACCTCGTGGTAATCGTCGCGCTGGAGCTCGCGGAGGTACTCGTTGATCGTGTTGACGACGATCGTCCCCCGCTCCGTCCAGAACGCCGCACCCGGCGCGAACTGATGAAACAGGAACAGGTCGAGCTGGCGCCCGACGACGCGGTGGTCACGGCGCTTGGCTTCCTCGATGCGGAAGAGGTATGCGTCGAGGTCGTCCTTCTTCCACCACGCCGTCGCGTAGATGCGCTGCAGCTGCTGGCGCTTCACGTCGCCGCGCCAGTACGCGGGCGCCGTGTTCAGCAGCTTGAAGTGCTTCAGGTACGAGGTATCAGGGACGTGAGGGCCGCGGCACAGGTCGATGAACGGCCCATCGGTATACGTGGAGATGACCTCGTCCATGCCCAGGTCCTCGATGCGCTCGAGCTTGAGCGGATCGTCGGCGAACCGGTGCACCGCGTCGTCACGCGAGACCTCCTCGCGCACGAACGGATACTTCTCGGCGACGACCTTCCGCATCTCGTCCTCGAACCGGGCGAGGTCCTCGGGCGTGAACGGCTCGGCCACCTCGAAGTCGTAGTAGAACCCATCCTCGATGGCCGGGCCGAATCCGATCTTCGCGTCGGGCCTGAGCCGCCGGACGGCCGTCGCCAGAATGTGCGCGCCGGAATGTCGCAGCACCGCGAGGGAGCGGGGGTCTTTGTCGGTAATGACGGTGAAGGCGCCCCCACGCCGGATGGGCGTCATGAGATCCTGGACCTCGCCATCGATCGCGACGGCGATCGCGTCGCGCAGCAGACGCGCCCCGATGGTCGCGACGACGTCGCGCGCGAGCGTTCCGGCCTCGACCTCGCGCGTCGACCCATCGGGGAGCGTGAGAACGATCGTCATCGGCGGCTCAGGCGGATCTTGCAGACGGCTTGTCAACATGACGACTGGAAAGGCGCTGGTAGCTGGTAGCTGGAACTGGTTGCTGCAGGGTAACGACCTCGGGAAGCCGGTGCGTCCCGGGGCAGTTCACCCTGCAGCAACCAGTTCCAGCTAACAGCTACCAGCCTAGTTCTTGGGGTTAGGGCGTTCCGTCGAGCAATGGCGTGACCTGCGTTCCGTAGCGGAAATAGAGCACGACGCCCGCGAGCAGCAGGACCACCAGGACGACCCAGGGGATCATGCGACCGATCGGGACACGGTCTTGCGGCGGCATCGGAGGAGACACGCTAAGTTCTAGGTGGCCTTCTTCTTGCGGCGGGCTCGCGGAACTGCCTCGCTCAAGTTATCCTAGGCTCACCCCCTCCGCCACAGGTGTGCGTCAATGTCTCCGCTTCGGTACCGGGACGAGGACTCTGAAACGAGTGGAATACTCTACCTCGCCGCTGGCGCCGTTCTCGGGCTCGCGGCCGGGCTCGTCGTCGCCGATCGATTCGGAGGATTCTCCGCCCTCACCAAGAAGGTGCGTGACCGCGTCGGCCGGCTCGCTGAGTTCGACGACGAGGACTACGAGGACGAGGTCGAACTCGACGAGGACGACGAGGCACTCGAGGAACGCGTCCTCGAGGCATTTCGCAACGACCCCGTGCTGAGCGAACGCGCGATCGACATCGGCGCCATCGGTGATGGCATCATCGAGCTCACCGGCTGGGTGCACGAGCCCGATGAAGCCACACACGCCGTCACCATCACGCGCGGCGTGCCCGGGGTCGAAACCGTGGTGAACCGCCTCGACGTCCGCACTGCCACCAGTGAGGACGCCATGGGTAACGACGAGATCGACGACGATCCGAGCGAACCGCTTCCCGGCGGGCGTTGGGAGGGACAACAGGTTGGGACCGGCCGCCGCCGTCAGGGCAATTCATCCGAGCCTGATCGGCACGCCGACCCCAAACCGGAGCTCGAAGATCGCTGGCTCAGCACCGACGAGGCGCTGCGCGCGTCGGCCGGTGACATCGAAGGGACGGCCGAACGACGCCGAAGCAGCAAGCGCGCGCCGCGCGGCGACCGCACGGGCGGCTCACCGATCGCGCCCACCGGCGTACCGAAGGCCGATCACGTAGCCGACCCCGATTCGGCTCCGGATTCGATGCGCGCGGACTAGAGCGACTTCCTCGTTCTTCCGGCCACGAGCCGCGAGCCGAAACGCTCGCGGCTCGTTTGCTTTTTCATGAGCCCACTCGGCGCGGCTGTTCAGTCGACCTCGCTGACTGGGTGACCGACAACTCCTCGACTAACTTCCGGTCCCATGGGAACCCCCGGTACTTCCACACCCCCCACCGCGACGACGGACCTGCCTCTGCAGTTCGATTTCGTTGCCGCCGAGCGCGAGATCTACACGCGGTGGGAGCGCGCCGGTGCGTTCGGCGCCGGCGTGCCGCGCTCGACGCGCAGCGGCGGCGACCGTGAGCCGTTCACGATCGTGATGCCGCCGCCGAACGTCACGGCCGTGCTGCACATGGGCCACGGGCTCGACAACACGGTGCAGGACGTGCTCATCCGCTGGCGCCGGATGGCTGGCGACGAGGCCCTCTGGGTGCCGGGCACCGACCACGCCGGGATTGCGACGCAGAACGTCGTGGAGCGCCTGATCGCCGGCGAGGGCCTAACGCGGTACGACGTCGGGCGCGATGCGTTCGTGCGCCGCACGGTGCGCTTCGTCGAGGAAACCGGTGGGGCGATCCTCGGCCAGCTTCGCGCGCTCGGGGCGTCGTGCGATTGGTCGCGCACCGCGTACACCCTCTCGCCGGAGCTGTCGCGCGCCGTGCGCGAGGCGTTCGTGCGACTGTACGAGAAAGGCCTCGTGTACCGCGGCCACCGCGTCATCCACTGGTGTCCGCGCTGCCTCACCTCGCTCAGCGACGAAGAGGCCGAGTTCCACGATACGGCGGGCAAGCTCTATCACGTGAGCTATCCGCTGAGTGGTGAGCCCGGCCGGTCGATCGTCGTGGCGACGACGCGCCCTGAAACGATGCTGGGCGACGTCGCCGTGGCCGTGCACCCGGACGATGACCGCTACCGCGACCTCATCGGGCGAACGGTCGTGCTTCCCATCGCGAATATCGAGATCCCGATCATCGGCGACACGTACACCGATCCAACGTTCGGCAGCGGCGCCGTGAAGATCACGCCGGCGCACGACGCGAACGATTTCGAGGTCGGCCAGCGCCACGACCTGCCCATGCCCGTGGTGATCACGCCAACGGGAACCATGGATGACGAGCCGCCGCACGAGGGCGACCAGCGGGACGGTCCGGACCGCGTGCCGGCCGAGCTTCGCGGGCTCGATCGATTCGAGGCGCGCGAGCGCATCGTGCAGATGCTCAAGGAAGCCGGCCGCCTCGTGAGGGTCGAGTCCCACGACCACGCGGTGCGCCGCTGCTACCGCTGCGACACGGTGGTCGAGCCGCGGCTGTCCGACCAGTGGTTCGTGAAGATGAAGCCGCTCGCCGAGCCGGCGCTCGCCGCGGTGCGCGACGGACGCATTCGCATCGTGCCCGAGCGCTGGGAGGGCGTGTACCTCCACTGGCTCGAGAACATCCGCGACTGGAACATCTCGCGCCAGCTCTGGTGGGGGCATCGCATCCCCGTGTGGTACTGCGACGGATGCGGGCGCATCACCGTCAGCCGGGACGACGTCGCGACCTGTCCGTCCTGCGCGGGACCCGTGCATCAGGACGAGGACGTGCTCGATACCTGGTTCTCCTCCTGGCTGTGGCCGTTCTCGACACTGGGCTGGCCGAAGGACACGCCCGAGCTCAAGGCGTTCTATCCGACCGACGTGCTCGTGAGCGGGCCCGACATCCTGTTCTTCTGGGTCGCGCGGATGATCATGTCGGGGTTCGAGTTCATGGGGGAAACGCCGTACCACACGGTGTACCTCCACGGCATCGCGCGCGACACGCAGCATCGGAAGATGTCGAAGACGTTAGGCAACGGCATCGACCCGCTCGACGTCATCAACCGCTTCGGGGCCGACCCGCTCCGCTACACCGTGGTCGCGGGGATGGGGCTCGGCGTCGACATCATCTTCGATCCGAACGACCTCGAGAAGTCGTTCGCGCCGGGGCGCAACTTCGTCACGAAGCTGTGGAACATCGGGCGCTTTCTGCTCACGAACGTCGGCGCGTCCCCGGTGCGATCGCTGGCCGAGATCGATCCGGACCGCCTGACGCGCGCGGACCACTGGATTCTGGCCCGGCTGGACGCCGCGATCGCAGATTGCGACGCGGCGCTCGGCCCGGCGCGCCCGCGCGCCGGCCACTGGACCGAGGACGAGCGGACGGCGGGACTTCGTCTCAACGACTACGCGGAGAACGCCCGCCGCTTCGTCTGGAACGAGCTGGCCGACTGGTACCTGGAAGCCGTGAAGGCTCGCCTTGTCGAGGATGGCGACGACCGCGACGTGGCTCGCGCGGTGCTCGTTCACGCTTTCGACGGGGCGCTCCGCCTGCTCCACCCGATCGTGCCGTTCGTGACCGAAGCGCTCTGGCAGCGGCTACCGGGGCGCGCCGATGACGAGCTCCTCATCCGCGCGTCCTGGCCACGCCGGCGCGACGACGCCAGTCCCGCCGCCGCCGAGTTCGAGCTCGTGCGCGAGGCGGTGAGCGCGCTCCGTCAGCTCCGCGGCGAGTACAACATCAATCCCGGCAAGGTGCTCGCCACCGCGATCGTGCCCGCGCCTAACGCGCGAGCCGCTTTCGCCGCGGAGGCGTCGCTCATTGGGCGTCTCGCGAAGGCCACCGTCTCGCTCGCCGACGCGGCGCCGACGGGCGAAGCGGCCGCGCACCAGCTGCTCGCCGACGGTACCGAGATCATCCTTCCGTTCGCCGGCACCATCGACGTCGCGAAGGAATGCACACGGCTCCAGCAGGAGCTCGCCGGACTCGACAAGCAGCTCGGCGCACTGCGCCAGCGGCTCGCGAACGAGAGCTTCATATCGCGAGCGAAGCCCGAGGTCGTGGAAGCAGAACGACAGAAAGAACGCGAGTGGTCGGCACGCCACGAGCAGTTGGCAGCGAAGGTGAAAACGCTGTGCGGCGGCTGATCCCACTCGTGGCCGTCGTCGGGTGCGCGCAGGTCGGCTCACCCCCCGGCGGCCCCGAGGACAGGAACGCGCCTGTCCTGCTCCGCGTCTCACCAGACACGAACGCCGTGAGTGTCCGTCCGGAGGACTTCGAGCTTCGCTACAACGAAGTCATCAACGAACGTCCGGCGCGCGGCGGTGGCGAGCTGTCGTCGCTCTTCGTCGTGTCGCCCCGGCGCGGGCGGATCGAGGTACGCTGGCGACGCAGCCGGATCGAGATCCGCCCACGGAACGGCTGGCTCCCCAACACGACGTACACCGTTACGCAGCTCCCAGGGCTCACCGACCTGCGCGGCAACGCCGACTCCATGGAGCATCGCTTCGTGTTCTCGACCGGGGCCGAACCCGCGCCGTCGTTCATTCGCGGGCAGGTGTTCGACTGGGTGGCAGCGCGACACGTCCCGCGGGCGTACGTGGAAGCCATCCGCCTTCCCGATAGCCTCACGTACAGCGACTACGCCGACTCGCTCGGACGGTTCGTGATTCGACACGTGACACCGGGACAGTACCACATCGTTGCGGTCGTCGACGCGAACAACAACCGGACGCTCGATCGCCGCGAGGTCTTCGACAGCGCGACCGTCACCCTGACCGACTCGGTGACGCGCGAGATGCTCGCGTTCGTGCGTGACAGCATCGGTCCGGGCATCGCGCAGGTCGAGCCACGCGATTCCACGGCACTCCGCGTCACCTTCGATCGACCGCTGCAGCCGGGCATTCCGGTGACCGCGTCGCAGTTCTCGCTCCAGGCGGCCGATTCGAGCGTCGTCCCGATCGCGTCGGTCGTCCTCGGGCGCGAGTTCGAGCGGCAGGAGGCGGACAGTCAGCGTGCGCGCGCAGTTCGCGACTCGATCGAGCGCGCGCGAATCGCCGACTCGGTCCGTCAGGCGAACCCGCAGGCGGCACCGCCCACTGCGGCGCCCGCACCCCCACCGCGGCGCCCGGGCGTCGCGCCGCGCGACACGACACCACCGCCGCGGCCGTCGGCGCCGATCCCCGAAACGTACGCGATCGTGCGGCTCGCGAACCTCCTCGCACCGGCGACGTCGTACCGGCTTCGCGTGGACTCGTTGCGCAGCCTGATGGGCGTCGTTCGCTCGTCGGAGCGCGTGTTCACGACACCGCGCGCCGCCGAGCCGGCCGACTCGACTCGCCCGCCACCCGATTCCGCGAACCCGGCGGCGCCGCCGGTGCGTCGCCCACCACGCGACGAATGACGGACGCGCGTCGTCGGTTGCCGTCGGTCGGGGTGCTCCTCGACAGCCCGGCGCTCGGGCCGCTCCTCGAGCGCGCACCGCGGTCACTCGTCGCCGACGCCGTCCGCTCGGCGATCGCTGCCGCGCGGGGCGACCCGGCGCACGCACCTAACGATGCACAGGCGTGGGCGACGGCCGTTGCGGACCAGCTCGCCGCGAAGGAGCGACCGTCGCTTCGGCCAGCGCTCAACGCCACCGGCGTGGTGCTTCACACGAACCTCGGCCGCGCGCCGCTCGCCGCGCGCGCGATCCAGGCGATCGCCGATACGGCCGCCGGTGCCTGCAACCTCGAATACGACCTGGACACCGGTGAGCGCGGCTCGCGCTACGTCCACGCGGTCGCCCTGCTCCGCGAGCTCACCGGGGCCGAGGACGCCATCGTCGTCAACAACTGCGCGTCGGCGCTCGTGCTCGCGTTGAACTCACTCGCCTCTGGCCGCGAGGCGATCGTCTCACGCGGCGAGCTGATCGAGATCGGAGGAAGCTTTCGCGTTCCGGAGATCATGGCGAAGAGCGGAGCAACGCTCGTCGAGGTCGGGACCACCAACCGCACGCACCTCAGCGATTACCGTGACGCCATCGGCGATGCAACGGGCGCCATCGTCAAGGTCCACCGAAGCAACTTCGAGGTCCGCGGCTTCGTGGCCGAGGCGGAGCTGAGCGACCTCGCGCTGCTCACCCGCGAGCGCGCACTCCCGCTGTTGTTCGATTTTGGAAGCGGGCTGCTCGTCTCGCTGGAGGAGTTCGGGCTGCGGGGCGAGCCCACGGCGCGCGACGCCGTCCGCGACGGCGCCACGCTCGTGCTCATGAGCGGCGACAAGCTGCTCGGCGGGCCGCAGGCGGGGATCATCCTCGGGGCCGCGAAAGCAATCGCGGCGTGTCGCCGGAACCCGCTCGCGCGTGCGGTTCGCGTGGACAAGTTGACGCTCGCCGCCCTCGAAGCGACGCTGGCGCTGTACCGCGATCCGTCGCAGGCGATACGAGAGATTCCTACGCTCGCCATGCTGACCGCGCCGGTGGAGTCGGTTGCGGGACGGGCCGACGCCGTCAGCGCGCAGCTCCGCGCCTCCCGCGTCCCGTGTGAGGTCATCGAAACGGAAGCGAGCGTCGGGGGTGGTGCGTTCCCCACGGCTCGCATCCCATCCCGCGCCGTAGCACTCGACGGTGATGCGGAGGAGATCGAGCGGCGGTTGCGGCACGGCACGCCGCCGGTCATCGGCCGAATTGGCCACGGGAGGGTGCTACTCGACGTGCGCAGCGTTCCTGCCGCGCAGGACGTCTCGCTCGTCCGCAGCGTGCTCGCTGCGCTCGCCTGACACCGTGAGTCCGCGCCGCGCTGCCTTCCTCGACCGCGACGGCACCATCATCGAGGACGTGAACTACATCGGGCGGGCCAAAGACGTCCGGCTCCTGCCGAAGGCGGACGACGCGATACGCCTGCTCAACGAGCACGGGGTGGCCGTCGTCGTCATCACGAACCAGAGTGGCATCGCGCGCGGACTCGTCACGCCGGCGGCGTACGAGTCGGTACGGCACCGCGTGGATGACGTGCTGGCTGCGAGCGGCGCCCACGTCGACGCCACCTATCACTGCCCGCACCACCCCGACGTCACCGGCCCGTGCGAGTGTCGGAAACCCGGAACGCTCCTCTACGACCGGGCGATCGCTGACCTGAACCTCGACGCATCGGCGTCGATGTTCGCGGGCGATCGTCCGCGCGATGTGCTCCCGGCGGCACGCTATGGCGGCGCTGCGTATCTGATTCGGCCCGCGTCCACGCCGCCGGACGACGCGGCCCTCCACGCCGGCGCGACGATCGTGAGCTCGTTGTTCGAGGCCGTACAGCGGTATCTCGGGTGTTCGGATGGCGGCTGAGTGACGCGGTCGCGCCTCATAGTCCTTCACGCCCCTTCCGTGGTGCCCGCCGTGGCCGGTATGATCGGAGCATGAGCGCGCGCGTCGCCGTCCTCGCCTCCGGATCGGGTACGAATCTCCAGGCCCTCCTCGATTACTTCGATGCGCTCGGACCGCGTGCAGGTGCGTCGGTCACGCTCGTCGCGTCGGACCGCGCATCCGCCGTCGCACTCGACCGCGCTCGCCGGCGCGACATTCCTGCCGCGCATCTGGACGCCGAGCGTCGCGGCGACGCGATGGTCGAGCTGCTCGAGAGCCATGGGACGGACGTCGTGGCACTCGCGGGGTACCTGCGTTTCGTTCCGTCAACCGTCACTCGCCGGTGGCGCGGCCGAATACTGAACGTGCATCCGTCGTTGCTGCCCGCGTTCGGCGGCGCGGGGATGTACGGCGCACGCGTCCACCAGGCGGTGCTCGATGCGGGCGTGCGCGTCACCGGCGCGACCGTCCATTTCGTGGACGAGGAGTTCGATCGCGGCCCGATCATCGCGCAGTGGCCCGTCCCCGTTCTCCCGCATGATTCGACGGAATCCCTGGCGCGCCGCGTTCTCGCGGTCGAGCATGCGCTGTTTCCCCGGGTGCTCCATGGGGTCACCCAGGGCGTTGTGACGTTAGGCACGGACGGCCGCGTCGCCGGGATCGGGGAGCGTCTCTCCGAATGCGTGGGGTACGTCCTGTCAGACTCGGAGGTCGCACCGGACGTGGCAACTGTATTTCCCGAGGCTCGCGCGCCGTAGCGCAATGCGGTCGTTTCGTTCGCGGCCTGCCGCAGTGTTCGTCGTTCCACGCAACCAACCACCACCCATCAGCGTCGTTCAATGCCCCGCGCGCTTCTTTCGGTTTCCGATAAATCAGGGCTCATCGCGTTCGCCCGCGGGCTGCGTACGCTCGACTGGGAGATCATCTCCACCGGTGGCACGGCGAAAGCGCTGCGCGACGCGGCCATCCCCGTGCGCGACGTGGCCGAAGTCACGCGCTTTCCGGAGATGCTCGATGGCCGCGTGAAGACGTTGCACCCGGTCGTCCATGGCGGACTGCTTGCCCGCCGGGACGTCGAGGAGCACATGACCGCGCTCGCGGACCAGGGGATCGACACCATCGATCTCGTCGCGGTGAACCTCTACCCGTTCCGCGAGACGGCGTCGCGCCCGAACGTGCATCCCGATGCGGTGATCGAGCAGATCGACATCGGCGGGCCGTCGATGCTCCGCTCTGCGGCGAAGAACTTTTCGTCGGTCTTCGCGATCGTCGACCCGGAGGACTACGCGAAAGTGCTCTCCGCGTTGCAAGCCGGTGACGACGACGTCGACTTGCGCCGGCTGCTCGCCGCGAAGGTGTTCGCGCACACTGGCGCCTACGATTCCGCCATCGCGACATGGTTCGCCGAGCAACGTGGTGAGCAGTTCCCCGCGCAGATCTCCGTGTCGCTCGACCGCGCGCAATCGCTGCGCTACGGGGAGAACCCCGGGCAGCGTGCGGCGTTCTACGTGGAACGCGGCGCGGCGGGGCTCGCGTCGCTGCGGCAGCTCGGCGGCAAGGAACTGTCGTTCAACAATCTGCTCGATCTCGAGGGCGCGCTCGTCGCCAGCGACCCGTTCGCGGGGGAGATCTGCTGCGCCATCGTCAAGCACACGACGCCCTGTGGGCTGGCCACCGGCAGCAGCGCCGTGGAGGCGTATCGAAAGGCACTGGCGTGCGACCCCGTGTCCGCGTTCGGGTCGGTGATCTCGTTCACGACGGCGGTGGATGCCGAGGCGGCGGAGGCGGTGTCGAGCTTGTTCGTGGAATGCATTGTGGCACCCGAGTTCTCCCCGGACGCGCTCGACATCCTCGGCCGCAAGAAGAACCTGCGCGTGCTGGCCGGGATCGCCCGGTGGGTCTCCGGGGCGCTCGACTTCAAGCGGGTGCGTGGCGGTTTCCTGGCGCAGGAGCGCTCACCGGTGATGCTCGATGACGCGGCCTGGCAGGTCGTGACGCAGCGACGCCCGACCCCGGAGGAGTACGGCGACCTGCGCTTCGCATGGCGCGCCGTCGCGTCGGTCAAGTCGAACGCGATCGTGCTCGCGCGCGACGGGGCGACGATCGGGATCGGGGCCGGACAGATGTCCCGCGTGGATGCGGCGTTCCTGTCGGTCCATAAGGCGCGCGCCGCAGGCCACGAGACGGCCGGCGCCGTGATGGGGTCGGACGCGTTTTTCCCGTTCCGGGACGGCGTGGACCAGGCGGTCGAGGCCGGGGTAAAGGCGATCGTCCAGCCTGGTGGTTCCATCCGCGATAGTGATGTCATCGCCGCCGCGGACGAGCACGGGGTGGCGATGGTGTTCACGGGCCAAAGGCAGTTCAGACATTAGCTATCAGTCATCAGCTACCAGCTATCAGCAAAAGCGAGAACCCTCGGGATGCGTCGTTCCGCCCGGCGGGGCATCCCGGACGGGGTTGTTTGCTGATAGCTGGTAGCTCATGGCGGATAGCTTACCTTCCGTGACCCGGTGCCCGCCGGGCAAGTTGTATTTCTGGGTTCCCCCAGCTCCGACGTTTCCCGACCAACTGAACCACTGATGGCTTCTACCGTATCCGCCGAGCTCGACTATCGGCCGTCGTACCTCGCGGCCGGGATCGCGTCGGCACTCGTGCTGCTGCTCTACATCATCACGCTCGCCCCGTCCACGGCGATGTGGGACACGAGCGAGTACATCGCTGCGGCATACACGATCGGACTGCCCCATCCGCCGGGGAATCCGTTCTTCGTGCTCATCGGGAAGTTCTTCACGCTGCTCCCGGTGGCGCCGACGATTGCCGCGCGCGTCAACATCCTCGCCGCGGTCTCGAGCGCGGTGTCCGCCGGGATGTGGTTTCTCATCACCGAGCGCGTGCTGGTGAGCTGGTTCCCCCAGCGCTGGCAGCGAATCGTTGGTGGATCGCTCGCGGCGCTCATCGGCGCGACGGCGTTCACGGTGTGGAGCCAGTCGGTCGT
>DAINRQ010000086.1:0-26598 GCA_036741775.1 Gemmatimonadaceae bacterium
TCGCCGTTCGCGCTTCGCCGTTCGCGCTTCGCCGTTCGCACGCCTAATCCATTTCAGCGATTTCTACCTCACCATCCTCTCTGCGCCGAGAGCTCGGCTTGTTCTCGGCGGCGCTGCTCGTGGTCGGCGGGATCATCGGGAGCGGCATCTTCTTCACGCCCGCGGAGACGGCGCGCGCGCTGCCGACCGCGGGGCTCGTGTTTCTCGTCTGGGCGGTAGGCGGCGTCGTCGCGCTCGCGGGCGCGCTCACGTACGCGGAGCTCGGCGCCATGATGCCCGACGCTGGTGGCGCGTACGTCTACATCCGTGATGGCTTCGGCAAGCTGCCGGCGTTCCTGTACGGTTGGATGGCGCTGCTCAGCATCGGCACGGGGGCGCTCGCGGCTGTCGCGTTAGGCTTCGCGGGGTACGCCGGCCGGTTCGTGGACATTGCGCCGTTCGGCGGCCCGCAGGGCGTTGCCATTGCTACGATCCTGCTACTCACGGCCACCAACTACTTCGGGATCAAGCCGGGCGCCATCCTCCAGAACGTGCTCGCGGTGGCGAAGATCGCGGCGCTGGCGGCGCTCATCCTCGGCGGACTGGTGCTGTGGACGACGCTCGGCGCTCCGATCCCGGTTCCCGACGCGCCCCCGCCGCGCGAGTCGCTCGCCGCCGGGCTCGCGACAGCGTTCGTCGCGGTGCTGTTCACGATCGGCGGATGGCAGCAGATGAACATGGTGGCCGGCGAGATCCGCGATCCGGCGCGCACGATTCCGCGTGCCCTTGCCCTCGGGATCGGCATCGTCATCGCCTGCTACCTCGGTGCGAACGCCGTGTACCTGCGCGCGCTCGGTCGCGACGGCTTGGCGGCGAGCACCGCCGTTGCCGCCGACACCGCCACGCGGCTCGTGGGCTCGGCCGGCGGGACGTTCATCACGATCGCCGCCATGCTCTCGATCCTCGGCTTCGTGAACGTCGTGATCCTCGCGACGCCACGTATCTTCTTCGCGATGGCAAAGGACGGCGTGTTCCTCCAGGCCGCTGCACGCGTCCACCCCCGCTTCGGATCGCCACACATCTCCGTGCTGATCATGGGGGGCTGGGCGATCGCACTGCTGCTGCTCACGGGTGGCGAGATCGGCGCACTTCTGAGCGGCGTAGTGTTCGCGGACTGGATCTTCTTCGGGCTCGGCGCGGCGAGCGTGTTCGCGTTGCGGCGCTCGCGACCGGACGTCCCCCGGCCGTATCGCGCGTGGGGCTACCCGGTGGTCCCGGGGTTCTTCGTGGTGGCGGCGGCGTTCGGGATCGTGAGCGCGTATGTCGCGGCGCCGCGGACGTCGTTGTTAGGCACGGCGATCCTGGCGGCAGGGGTGGTCGTGTATCGCGTACGGGCGCGGAGATAGGGGGAACTGCGAACGGCGAAGTGCGAACGGCGAACCGCTTCTCGCACTTCGCTTTTCGTCGTCCCTTCAGGAACCCACCAGTCTCGCGGGGCGGCCGTACTCTGGCTTGAAGTCGAACGGAAACACGATCGTCTCCACCGCGTATGGGCCGCGATCGAAGCGCCAGTTGCGGATCACCGTCCTGAGGCACGCGGCTACCTCGCGCGCGCCGACGCCGCGCATGTCTTCGGCGGTCACCGCTGCCTCGCGGACGACTCCGGTAGCGAGCACCGTCACGGTCACGTCGAGCGTCCCCGTGAGCCCGGGGTCGCGCGTCAGCCCTTCGCGCTCGTAGCATCGGCGCACATCGGCGACGTGCCGCAAGGCGACGAGACGGATCTCACGGTCGGCGCGGGTCGAATCCGTTGGTGTCGCGCCGGAAGCCGCGACGGTCAGTAATAGAGCGAGCGTCGTGATCATGAAACGGCCGAGTCACCCCGTTGAAGCACGTGAAAAGGCCAGGCCATTGGCCTTCGTCGCAGGACGATTCCGACATCGGTGCGTCACCCATCACGGCTCGTGGGCGGTATGGCGTGCCACTTGCCCGCCAACGTGTGGCGTGCGTGCGCGCACCGGCGTCCTAGAGCGAGGCCACCCGACGACGACAGTTCTCCAACCGACGCAGGTCAGTGAGCGTGTCCGAGGCAGGATTTCCAGCACCAGGTTCCCAACGACGTCGATCGAGCAACCGCTCTTCGCGCGGCGCCGTGGCGTCGATGCTCGCGGCCGGACTCGTGCTGGGCGCATGCGCGCGCGGCGACGACCGGTCGCCCGATACGTCGCGCGACAACGGCGAGGCGCTCGCCGCGACGCTGCGCAGCGTTCGCCAGGGTCCGGCGTACACCACGCTGGCCGCACTCGATTCCGTAGGGCAGGTCCGCGGCGTCGTGCAACTCGACGGGCCGCCACCGAGTGATACACTGATTCGCCCGACCTCGGATCAGATCGTGTGCGGAAGCGGGTTCACGCGGCGCGGCATCCAGCGCCGCGGCGCGCAGGCCGTGGGCGTGATCGTCTGGATCGAGGGAATTCGCAGCGGCAAGCCGCTGCCGCTCGAACGCCGCTTCGAGATCACGAACGACCGGTGTCTGCTCGTGCCCGAGGTCCAGCCGGCCGTGGCGGGCGGTACACTCAACGTGCGCAGCCTCGATCGCGTCGAGCACCGCACGCGGATCGTCCATCGGAATGGCGGCGAGGTGCTCGCGACGATTCGCGAGACGGACGAAGGGCAGGTCGTGCCTAACGAGCGTGTACTCGCGCAGCCGGGCATCCTCGAGCTGACCTGCGAGATCCACGGCTGGACGCACGGATGGATCGCGGTGTTCGACCACCCGTACTTCGCGACGACGGGCACGGACGGCAGCTTCGCGATGGACTCGGTGCCGCCGGGCCGCTACCGGATCCGCGCATGGCACCCGCGCCTGGGGCCGATCGAGGACAGCGTCACGGTGGCCCCGGGCCAGGTCACGCAGGTCGTGTTGCGTGCGTCGGCCGAACAATAGCGATCGAACGCTCGCTGGCGCTGGACGCTCAGCTGGACGCTGGCGGCTGCACGTCCTCCGGGTCCCGGCGTGGCGGGCCGGTCGGAACCGCGATGGGCGCGGATGGGGCGGAAACGCCGGATGACGTTATCGGGAATCGGGCTGCGTGCCGCGTGCTGCGGCTCCCAGCCGCCAGCCGCTGTCAGGAGCCTTCCAGCTCGGAGCTGCAGCTAGCAACCCGCCAGCTCCCTGCTGGTCTCCCAGCTCGCAGCTACGCTAGATGCGACGGTCGACCACCATGGCCACGAACAGCAACGCCAGATACAGCAGCGAGAACTTGTAGACCTTCCACGCCGCCTTCGTCCACTGCGCCGCCGACCGGACGCGCAGCACGCCCACGAGGAGCATGACGCCGAGTACGAGGGCCGACATGAAGTACAGCCACCCGAACGCGCCGAACGCCACCGGCAACAGCGTCATCGGGATCAGAATGAGCGTGTACCACAGCATCTGATCCTTCGTCTCCCGCTCCCCCCACACGAGCGGGGCCATCGGCACACCCGCGTTCCCGTAATCGCGCTGCTTGAGAAGCGCGAGCGCCCAGAAATGCGGCGGGGTCCAGTAGAAGATGATGAGGAACAGGTAGAGCGCAGAAAGATCAATGCTGTTCGTGACTGCCGCCCACCCCACGAGCGGCGGGAACGCGCCGGCCGCTCCGCCGATCACGATGTTGTGCGGCGTGGACCGCTTGAGCCATCGCGTGTAGATGAACACGTAGAAGTAGAAGCCCGCGAGCGCGAGCGCCGCCGTCAGCACGTTGACGAATCGCGCGAGCATCCACGTCGCCGCACACGACAACATCACGCCGAACGCCAGCACCGCCGGAGGCGCCATACGGCCGCTCGGAATCGGCCGAAGACGCGTGCGAGCCATGCGATCGTCGATGTCGCGGTCGAGATACATGTTCACCGCGTTCGCGCCGCCCGCCATGAGGTAACCGCCGACCGCGACGAGCACCACGAGCCACACCGATGGCGTCCCGGCGACGAACATCGGCGCGATGGTCGTCACCAGGAGCAGCGAGATGATGCGTGGCTTCGTGAGCGCGATCAGGTCGCGGGCGAGCCCAGCTTCGCGTGTCCGATCGATCGTCGTATCGGTCACGTCGCGACCTCGGCGGCACGCAACGTCGGCCTCGGTTCCCTGACAGGTGCCGGCACACCCACGCCGAGCGCGCCGCGACGACAGAGCAGGGCGAACGTGACCACCGCGACCCACACGAGTGTCCCGACAGCCTGATGGAGCGCCCGCCACTCCGCGGGAAGCTGCAACTCCACCATCGCCGCGGCGATCCCGATCTGCGCGAGCACGGCGACGAACGCCACGATCGCCGCGCGAATGATCAGCGGTGCCTCACCGCGACGAATGACGCCGATCATCAACCCGAGGAGATGGAAGAACAGCAGAAACGCGATGATGCGGTGCGTGAACTGAATGTGCTGTTGCGGACCGGGAAGCAGCGACCCGCGGCAAAGCGGGAACCCGATACACGCGGCGTTCGCTCCCGGGACGTGCGCCGTAAATGCACCGAGCACGACGACCGCGAACGTCAGTCCCATCGCCACGCGCGCGCTTCGCCACGTCTTGTGCGACGCCGCGCCAAGCGTCGCGCTCGCGCCTCCGAGCCCGCCGGCGCGCAGCACGGCCGACACGAGCACGGCCAGTAACGCCATCGCGATCGCAAGGTGCGTGACGATCACGAGCTTGTTCTCGAGCTCGAGCTTCACCGTGACGCCGCCGAACACGGCAGCGGTGAGCACGAGGACCACGGCTGCCGATGCCGCCCGCAGTACACCGCCCGGGCCGCCGATACCGGCCGACGCGCGCCGCAGGAACGCGATGACCAGCAGCGCCACAATTGCGAGCGAGAGCGTCGCGGCGAAATACCGATGCATGACCTCGATGATGAGGTCGGTGCGCTCGAGTGGTGGGAACCAGTATCCATGGCACTTCGGCCAGTGATCGCCGCACCCCATGCCCGATCCGGTGATGCGGACGATGGCGCCGAACACCACGTGTCCGACCCCGAGGATCAGCGATAACAACGCGAGACGCCGAAGGGCGGTCATGTCATACTCCGGTCACAACGCCGACGCGGTTCGCCTCCGCGGAGGGCGCCAGCGGCGCGTCAACAGCGCGCCAGGTCAGATAGAGAACCAGCAGTAGCCCCACCGCCGGAAGGACGGCCCACGCGACCTCGGTCGCGCGCTTCGGCGCCGGCCCGGTCGCAGGCCGGTCCTCGAATCGTGCCGCCTTGGCGGCGCGACCGAAGAGCAAGGACCTGAGGATGGCAAGCTCGGCGACGACGCAACACGCCGCCGCGATGCAGAACAGTGCGATGCGAATGGTCACGCGGGGGGGTACGCGGTCAGCGCGGCGACTCCGCGGCGTATCGTGGGGGGCACGCCGAAAAGTGTACGCCAGGCGGCGTCTATTCAACCGCCCGCGGTCGGCGGCGGGATTTTCACGTTGGGCAGCTTCGTCCGACGGGCCGAGCTGGTAACGACCGTCAGCCGCTCGCGCGCGACCGATTCCTGCTGTAGCATTGGCCCATGTCGGCCACGCGACCCGGTTCCTACGCCAGTCCCAGACCCATCGGGGCGCCGACCAAGGTCGCTTTGCGATGTGTCGTGAGCGAACGAGCGTGATCAGACGAATCGCTGCTCTCGGCGCGCTGTGTCTCGCTATCGCGGCCGCGTGGTTCACACCCGCCGAGACGCGCGCTCAGGGCGTCACGACGAGCTCGGTGAGTGGACGGATCCTCGACGATGCGTCGAGCGACCCGGTCGAGGGCGCGTCGATCACCGTCGTGAACACGTCCACCGGGGCGACGAGCCGCGCGGTATCCGGACGCGACGGACGCTATCTGGTTCAGGCGCTCGAAGTTGGCGGACCGTACTCCGTCACCGCGCGTCATCCCGGCTACCAGGCGCAGATGCGTGACGGCCAGATGCTCACGCTCAGCCAGAACCTCACCCTCGACTTCAGGCTCCAGCGCCAGGCGTTCATTCTGAGCACGGTGAGCGTCACATCCGAGACCGATCCGATCATGTCTTCGGAGCGGACCGGTGCCGCGACCGTCATCTCGGACTCGGCGCTCCGGCGGCTGCCGTCGCTCGATCGCACGTTCACGGACTTCGTGTTGCTCAGCCCGGAGGTCTCGAATGCGGGGCCGGGTCTTTCGGGCGGGGGCGTCAACAATCGCATCAACAACATCCAGATCGACGGCGCGAGCGAGAACGACCTCTTCGGCCTCGGCGACACGGGACAGCCGGGCGGCCAGGCACGAGGCAAGTCCATCGGGCTCGCAGCAGTTCGCGAGTATCAGGTGCTCCTCGCCCCGTTCGACGTGCGGCAGGGCAACTTCGGCGGTGTGCTGGTCAATGCCGTGACGCGCGGCGGTACGAACGAGCTCCACGGCTCCGCGTTCTACATGACGCGAAGTGAGGGGCTCGCGCGCAACGTCGATTACGTGCGATCGCAGGAATACCGTCAGACGCAGTTCGGCTTCTCGATCGGTGGGCCGATCGTGCGCGATCGCATTCACTTCTTCGTCGCGCCCGAGTTCCAGCGCCGCTTCGAGCCGGCGCGCGGGCCATACCTCGGTCAGACGTCGCCCGGATTCCCGACGACTGCCGACGAGGTCGACCGATTCCGAACGGCGCTGACCGGGTTCGGCATCGACGCGGGATCGGCCGGGCCGTCGCGAAACGCGAACCCGCTCCGGAACATCTTCGCGCGCCTCGACGTTGCGCCGAGCGTGAACACGCGACTCGTGCTCCGGCACAACTACGGCCGCGCCGAGGACGACGTGCTCGAGCGCGACCCCACGCTCATTCGCCTGACGTCGAACGCGCACGCCTTCACGTCGGTGAAGGGGAGCACGGTCGCGCAGCTGTTCACGAGCTTCGAGGGTGGGGCCGGGAATGAGCTGATCGTCGGGTACAACCGTATTCGTGACGAGCGGCGCCCGCTCAGCCGCGCTCCGCAGATTCAGGTGGACGTGCCGACCCTCACCGGCGGGACCGTGCGGCTGAGAGCCGGCGCGGAGAACTCGTCGCAGGGCACCGAGGTCGATCAGGACATCGTCGAGCTGACCGACAACTTCACGTTCCCCGTCGGACAGCATCGGATCACGGTCGGTACGAAAAACGAGTTCTACCGCATCCGAAATCTGTTCGCGCAGAACCTGCTCGGTGTCTGGGAGTTCGCGAGCGTGGACTCGCTCAGCCGCGGTGAAGCGAGTCGCTACCAGGCAGGCGTGGGGCTTGGCGGTCCGATCGACGCGCAGTTCGACGCGGCGCAACTGTCACTCTACGTGCAGGACCGGTGGCAGGCGACCGATCGTCTCGTCGTGACCGGCGGGCTGAGGCTGGACGTTCCATTCCTCTTCGATGAGCCGCAAGCCAACCCGTCGGTGTTCGCCGAGTACGGGCGCCGAACGGAGCGTGTGCCGTCTGGCCAGCTGCAGCTGTCGCCGCGCGTGGGCTTCAACTGGGACATCGACGGCGAGCGTCGTCACCAGCTTCGGGGCGGGGTGGGGGTGTTCGTCGGGCGCCCGGCGTTCGTGTGGGTGGGCAACGCGTTCCAGAACGCGGGCACCGGGCTCGCGCAGCTCACGTGCGTCGGCGCGGGGTCCGTGCCGACTTTTTCCACCGTGGCCGCGGAGACTCCACCGTCGCAGTGTGCGGATGGCGCGACGGCGGCAACCACCGGTGACATTGCGTTGTTGGGCAGCGACCTCAGGTTCCCGCAGTTCGCGCGTGTGTCGGCGGCGTACGATCGTCGGTTCGGTCACGCGTGGGTCGCGTCGCTCGAGGCGCTCTACACACGCGCGATGTCCACCTTCTTCTACACGAACCGCGCGCTCGCACCCGCGCAGGGGGTCGATCGGAACGGGCGCGTGGTGTACGGCGCCATCGCGCCGAACGGTGTATCGAGCCCGGTGCTCGTGGGCGCGCGCCGGAACGTCATCGACGTCCAGAACTCGAGCAAGGACTACTCATACAGCATCACGGCGGCGCTCAACCGCCGGTTCACGAACTGGTTCGAGGCGCACGCCGCGTACACGTACGAGCAGGCGCGCGACATCCAGAGCCTAACGTCGAGCACGGCGACGTCGAACTGGCGGTTCGGGCGCGCACTCTCCGGCGACCAGTACAGCCAGAACCTGGACCGGTCGCGGTTCGAGTTGCCGCATCGCGTGGTGGCGTACGGGACATTCTCGCTGACGACGCGGACGGACGTGTCGGTGATCTATCTCGGCCGATCGGGCTCGAATTACGATTTCGTGTACGGCGGGAGCGGCGGGCTCGGCGACCTCAACGCGGACGGCGCCCAGGGAAACGACCTGATCTATATACCCGCGAATACCGCGCTCGAGTCGGAGATCAGGTTCAGCGGTGTTTCACCGGCTCGCGGCGCCGACAATTCTCCGACCGCGCAGGCGCAGCGGATTGTCGAGCAGCGAACGGCGTTCGAGCGTTTCATCACGAGCAACGATTGTCTCACGCGTCAGCGGGGGCGCATCATGACGCGCAACAGCTGTCGCTCTCCGTGGACGAACACGGTGAACGTCTCGGTGCGTCAATCGCTGCCGTCGGTGTTTGGGCAGTCGCTCGCGGTGCAACTCGACGTGTTCAATTTCCTCAACTTGCTGCACTCGAGCTGGGGCCAACAGCCGCTTCCGCCCGCGGGTGGCGGATCGGTGGCGCTCGTGAATCACGTTGGCCAGACGCCGGGTTCGCTAACCGGTGCAACCGGGTCACAGGGGATATTCACGTTCGATCCCGGGACCGAGAAATACGACCGTCGTCACGTCGGGTCGGCGTACCAGATGCAGCTTGGCGTTCGTTACGGCTTCTGACTCGCGGACTGAAGCGTGTCATCCCTGTAACGCGTGCGTTGCATCACAATTATTCCTTGACCCCGCGACCTGTGGACACCTAGCTTCTCGGCGTCGTTACCGAGGGCTCGGCGCCTCGAGGAATTCGACTCATGTCGCCGTCGCGCACGGCCGAACGCGGGGCAACTGACAGCCGCCCGATGTGCTCCTCGAGGGTGCTCATGTGCGTCCGTCGTGTCGGCACCCCACCTCTCTGGTGTTCGAGTTCCGGAACAGGAAACTCACTTCCAATTCCTCACACATGAGCATACAGCGTTTGATATCGGTGTTCGCCGCCGCCGTCGTGTTGCCGGCGAGTGTGATGGCATCGCGCGTCGACGCACAGAGCGTCACGACCGGTGCGATCGGTGGACTCGTCACCGACAGTACAGGCAATCCGCTGAGCGGGGTTCAGATTCAGGTCAGGAACAACGCGACCGGCTACAGCGCTGGGGCAATGACCCGCGACAACGGCCGCTACACGGTGCCGAACCTCGAGGTCGGTGGACCGTACACGGTCACGGCGCGTCGGATCGGGTTCGCGGCGCAGACCCGCGAGAACGTGCTCGTATCACTGACGCAGACCACGCAGGTGGACTTCCGTCTGGCGGTGCAGGCTGCGCAGTTGAGCGGGGTCGAGATCATCGCGACGACGAGCGAGTTCTCGGCGACGCGGAAAGGGATCGAGACGACCGTCGATGATTCCACCATCACGCGCATCCCGACGCTCAACCGTGACTTCACGGATCTGGTGAAGCTCTCCCCGCACGTGCAGTCGCCGCCGACCGACGGCCCGAGCGCGGCCGGTGCGTACAACCGCTTCAATAATTTCACGATCGATGGCGCGAACCAGAACGACCGGTTCAACCTCGGTTCGTCGGAGGGTGTTCCGGGCGGCGCGACGGGCGGCCGCCTCATCTCGATCGACGCCGTGAAGGAGTTCCAGGTGCTGCTCACGCCGGCGGACGTCCGGCACGGCAACTTCGCCGGCATGATCGTGAACGCGGTCACGAAGAGTGGAACGAACACGTTCTCGGGTGGCGCCACGTACGCCTATCGCGATCCGAAGCTTGCCGCGAACGAGGACTTCATTCGTAACAGCGACTTCAAGGTTCATCAGTACGGCTTCTACCTCGGCGGGCCGATCATCAAGGACCGGCTGCACTTCTTCATTGCGCCGGAGTTTCAGTCGAAGTCGCAGCCGTCTATCGGCCCGTACGCTGGGCAGCCAACCCCCGAGGCCGGAAGCGTCGACCCGGCTCTCCTCGACCGCATAGCGACGAGTGCCAACCAGCTCTTCCCGATCGGCGGTACTGGCTTGGTCAACAACGACAACCCGCTGACCAATCTCTCGGGACGCCTGGACTGGGCGATCTCGGATCGCCATCGCTTTGCGTTCCGACAGCTGATCAACAGCGCGGAACAGGACGAGTTCTCTCGCAACAACCGAACGTTCAGCACGCAGGTCGGTGCGCAGAACGGCGGCTTCCGGTTCACATCGAACTCCTTCATCCGAAAGAACACGAACAACTCGAGCGTCGCCCAGCTGTTCAGCACGTTCAACAACGGGTCGTCCAACGAGTTGCAGGTCAGCTACAACACGCTGAAGGACGAGCGCATCGTGCCGGTTCGGACCCCCGAGATCAGCATCCAGGTTCCGGTCACCAACAATCAGGGCGGTATCTCGAACAACGGCGCGGTGACGTTCGGCACCGAGCAGTTCTCGCCGGACAACCTGCTGGAACAGAAGATCCTGGAGATCTCGAACAACTTCACGTTCCCGATCGGCAGCCACTCGCTGACGTTTGGCGGCCGGTTCGAGAGCACGGACATCTTCAACAACTTCGCGCAGCGCATCAACGGCGTGTGGGCGTTCGCGAGCGTCGAGGATTTCGAACTGCGTAACCCACTCAGCTACTCGCTCGGCTACTCGAACGGCGGGCCCATCGCGGCTGATTTCTCGGTGCAGCAGTTCGCGCTGTACGCACAGGATCAGTGGGACGTGACCGATCGGCTCTCCATCACCTACGGTGTGCGAGCGGACGTTCCGCGCTTCAACGACGAGCCGGCGGAGAACCCACGAATCAATGATGCGTTTGCCGCCGCGGGCATGCCGGGAGTACGCACGAGCGCGACGCCGAAGTCCGCGGTGCTCCTGTCGCCGCGCGTCGGGTTCAACTGGGACCCCACGGGCACACGCTCGACACAGATACGCGGTACCGTTGGCGTCTTCACGGGGCTCACGCCGCTCATCATGCTCGGCAATGCGTACGCGAACACGGGCTTGGGGCTCGTGACGCTGAACTGCCCGACGGGGCAGGTGCCGACGTTCACGGCGGATGTCGATAACCTGCCGCGCTCCTGTGCCGGTCAGCCCGCCCCGGCGCCGGGTCAAGCCAGCACCGCCGGCGTGAACGTCAACGACGAGGACTTCAAGTACCCGCAGAACTTCTCGGCGTCGGTTGGTTTCGACCATCGCCTCCCGTGGAACACGACCTTCACGTTCGAGGCGCTGTACCGGAAGGCGATCAATGGCGTGCTCGTTCAGGATCTCAATCTCCGCGGACCGCGGCTGGTCAATGGCCAGCCGTATCGTGACCGCAACGGGCGAATCCTCTATGCCGACACGATCAGCGCGACGGGCTCGGTCACGAACACAAACCAGAAGGTGATGCCGACGCTGTCCGAGGGCGTCATCCAGGTGACGAACCAGTCCAAGGACTACAGCTACTCCCTCAGCGCGGGGCTGCGGCGCCGGTTCGGCGAGCTTGTCAACGCCGGGGCGTCGTACACCTACATGCAGTCGTTCGACCTGCAGAGCCTCACGTCGGACCGGGCGATCTCGAACTGGCGGAACGGCGTGCAGTACTCCGGGCTTCAGAGCGATCTGCCGCTGACGGCGTCAATTTTCTCGCGCCCGCACCGGCTGTCGGTGTATGGCACGCTCACGGCCCCGTGGAGGACCACCGAACTCTCGGTGTACTACAACGGGAACTCGGGCAACCCGATCACCTACGTGTCCGGCAACGGCGACCTGAACGGCGACGGGTACAACGGGAACGACCCGATCTACATCCCGATCGACGCGACGGACCCTAACGAGATGCGATTCGTCGCGGGGGGGACGACGGCGAACCCGATCTCCGCGGAACAGCAGGCCCAGGCGTTCGAGCGGTTCATCTCCGAGCACGAGTGCTTGAACGAGCAGCGCGGTAAGATCATGGAACGGAACTCGTGCCGAAATCCGTGGTCGCAGAAGTTCGATGTCTCGGTGCGCCAGTCGCTCCCCGAGATCCGCGGCCAGCGGATCACGCTGCAGCTCGACATTTTCAACTTCGGCAACCTGCTGAACAAGGATTGGGGCCAGGTCGAGTTGCCGGCGCTGAGCCCGACGTTCGCCGACCAGCGGATCCTCGAGCATCGCGGCCGCACGGCGGGGCCGCTCAATGAGTCGCAGCCGACGTTCAACTTCAATTCCACCGTCATGAACGACGGCGCGTTCCTGAAGCAACAGACGCTCGCGTCGAACTTCTATCAGATGCAGCTCACCTTGAAATATTCGTTCTAGAACTGCAGATCTTAGCTATCAGCTAGCAGCTATCAGCAAAACGGAACCCTCGGGAAGTCTCTCTGTCGTAGAGAGGCCCCCCGAGGGTTTTCGCTTTGCTGATAGCTGTAGCTGATGGCTGATGGCTGATGGCTGATTAGAATATCTCGAGATTGATGTACCGCCTCGGATTCCGCTTGAAGTCGAGCGTCAGCGAATCCAGTCGAGTGGACAGGCGACGGAGATCGTAGTACAGGCCAGGATCGTTCAGCAGCTTGCCTAACGTCCCGTCCCCCTGATTGGCCTTGGACAGCACCGCGGTCAGCGCCGTGGCCGTGCTCGTGAGCGAATCCGTGAACGTCGCCAGGTTCTCCGTCGTCTGCCGGAGGTTGCGGACCGTCGAGTCGAGCTGTGCCGAGTCGAGCGCTGCCGTGGTACTCCGGAGCCGCGTCATGGTGAGCGTAAGCTGACGCGACTGCTCGGCGGCAATCGTGCCGAGCTGCCTCGCGAGCGTGTTCGTGGCCGCGAGCGTCTTCCGCAGGTCTGCGATGCCACCGCCCTGCACGAGCTCGAGCTGTACCGTCCTCGCCACGTCATCGAGCCGCTGCGAGATCGTGTCCGCGCGCGCCGTGAGCTCGGGGAGCCCCGCCTTGGGCGGCGCCGGCGGCACGCTGTCGCCCTCGCGGAAGAACACCATGCTCGGCTCTTCGGGTACGAGTGCAATCTCCTGGTCGCCGAAGATGCCTACTGGGACCACGGCTGCCTTCGAGTTCTGCGGGACCCGGTACTCGTCTTCGATGCTCATATGCACGAGGATGGTGCCGCGCGGGTCGAGCTCGACCCCCGACACGACGCCAATCTGTACTCCCGCGAGGCGGACCGGCTGCCCCTGTCTTACTCCGGCTCCCCACGCGAACCGCGCGTGCAGCGGATAGCCGCGCGAGAACCCGCCGCGCACGAGCCAGATGGTGCCGAGCACACCGACGATGACACCGACGGTCAGCAGGATTCCGACGAGCACTTCGTCGCGTCTTTTCATATGGAGGACTGTTTATGGGCTGTTCCGCTGCGGAGTGATTCCGAGCGGAGGTGCCGTCAGGCGCCGTAATCGAGGAATCGTTGTCGTCCCGGTCGAGGGGCTCAGGTCCCTCTACGGGGAGGAGGAAGAAACCAAGACGCGGATTACGCAGAAGTACGCAGATTCTCCCACTACCGGGATGGTGGCTACTCTCGCGCGGCAAGGCCTCCCGATAGAGGGATTCTGCGCAATCTGCGAAATCTGCGGCCATCTGCGTCAGGTCTTCTCAGATCCTACTGGTAGAGCGACCTCCCCTCCATCAGGAAGCCTGCGATTCCTCGCTCGCGCTCGGAATGACAGCTGCGCTCGGAATGACGTCAGGCTGCAATGAAATGCGCGAACATCGCGGCGACGATCGCATCGAGGACGAGGATCGACGTCGACGCGATCACGACCGCCTTCGCCGTCGACCGACCAACCCCCTCGGCGCCGGCTGCGGTAACATAGCCCTCATAGGAGCACACCACGGCGATCGCCCCGCCGAAGCACACCGCCTTGATCGCGCTGTAGATGACCTGGAACGGCGTGAAGCTGAGTCGCAGCCCCGTCACGTAGTCGTTCGTCGTGGCGGTCGTCGCGGTGATCAGCGTGAGCCAGGCGCTGACGATCGCCGTCGCGTTCGCGATGACCGTGAGTATGGGAAGCATCAGCAGCGCCGCGAGCAACCGAGGAACGACGAGGTAGGCGATCGGATCGTACGCGAGCGTCTCGAGGGCGTCGATCTGCTCGGTGACGCGCATCGTGCCGATCTCCGCCGTCATACGCGCGCCCACACGGCCAGTGAGCACGAGCGCCGTGAGCAGCGGTCCCAGCTCGAGCACGATGCTGCCACGAACGAGCAGGCCGAGCACCGAGAGCTGCACGCCCGCGAAGAGCTGGTAGAACGCCTGGAACGCGGTAACCGCGCCGAGGAACCCGGCGACGATGATGACGAGCGGTACCGAATCCACGCCGATGTTCCGCATCTGGCGCATCGTCTCGCCCATCCACGTCGCGGGTTCGCCGAAGGCGCGCCCGACGTCACGGAGGAAGAAGCCGCGCTGCCCGATCCCGGCGAAGATGCCGCGCCCCACGCGCGCGACGTTTCGGAAGAAGACGATCCCCGTCCGCTGCATGACGGGGTACGCCTCGGTGGGCCGGTGTTCGTATGGAGCGCCGAACGTCATCGGGAACCAGGAACCGGGAATCGGGAACCGGAACTACTCTCGACGCGAACTCCCGTTCCCGGTTCCTCGGTCCCGGTTCCCGGTCGAACGGGCGAACGGGAGCCCGCTCTCATGTACGTACACGGGCGAGCATCACCAGCCCAATCAAGGCGAACGCGGCGTTCGGCGTCCACGCCGCGACCTCAGGGGTTACGATCCCCTTGGTACCAACGGCCTTGGTCAACTGAATGAGCATGAGGAAGATCACGGTGGTCGCGAGGCTGATGCCGATGCCGTAGGCGGCGCCGCCCCGCTGCGTGCTCGTCGCGAGCGGGGCACCGAACAGGGCGATGATGATGCAGGTAATGGGAATCGCCAGCTTGAGCGCGCGCTCGACCCGCAACTCGTTCGCATCGCCCCCCGAACGCTCGAGCGCTGCAATGTAGCGGCTCAAATCCCGGTAGCCCATCTCCTGCGGCGCTTTCGGTGTCGCGAGGAGCTGCAGCGGCTCTTCGCGCATGCCGCGGTCGTGCAGCGAGTCGAACGCGAACGTGATGTCCGCGAGCGTGTCCGACGGAATCACGTGCATGACGCCCTTCGTCAGCGTCCACGTCCCGCGGGGCTGCTGCCAGTCGCCAATGTCCGCGGTGAGGACGTACGTGGGATACTCCTCACTGTTCCCTTTCCGCTCGATCTCCAGCCCTTCGAGTTTGCCCTTGTCGGCATTCAGAGAGCTGATCTTGTACACGCGGCCGTGCTCGGCGGCGAACGCGAAGTTGTAGCGGTCCGTGCCGGGCTGGAACTTCTTCTCTTCGAGCAGCTCGGCCCGCCTGGCGTTGGTAATGGGCACGAGCTCGCCGAGCGCCAGAGCGAGCCCGGCCGCGAAGATGGCGCCAATGTAGATCGGCAGCGTTAGGCGATGAAAGCTGATCCCCGATGCCTTCGCCGCCGTGATCTCCGAATGGCGTGTCAGCGCGCCGATCGAGAAGACGGTCGCGAACAACACCGCGGCCGGCATCACGAGGAACATCGAGTCGGGAATGAAATACAGGTAGCTGAGCGCAATCTGCGATCGCGGCAGCTGCCGGTTGAGATACTTGTCGAGGTTGTCCGTCAGATCGATGATGATGAGCAGCACCGGGAAGCCCAGTGCCGTCATCACGTAGATCTTCCAGAACTCCGACAGGACGTATCGATCGAGCGGGCGGAGAAGCCGGCGCACCATTATGCCACCTTGTGACGGCGCTCGAGTGGGAGCCCGAACCTTCGCCCGAGCTTGGCCAGGTGCGTGCGAATGGCGTCCGTGAACTCCGTGAGATCACCGCCTCGGGATGTGGCACCTTCGCGCCCCATCCGGATCATGAGCAGGATGCCGACCCCAGTGAGAATCACGTTGGCTGCCCACATGGCCCAGAACGGCGTCAGGAACGCCCGGTCAGCGAGGGACTCGCCGGCGATGAGACCGACATAGTAGATCGCGAATACGACGAGACTCACCCCGATCACGAGCCCCACGCCGCCGCGTGGGAACCTGAGCGCGATCGGCGCGCCAATGAGAACGAATACGATGCAAGCGGCCGAGAGGGCGAACTTCTTGTGGATCTCCACGCCGTAGCGGTTCATGGAGGTCCGGTTCTCGAGCATGCGGCTTCGCGCAGCCTCGATCGACGCCGCGGCCTGCGCCGCGACGCTCGGATCCATCCCAGTGGACCGGTAAGCGGGTGTGCCGATGACTGGTGGGGTGCCGGGGCCGCCCGGTGTCGCCGTGGCGGTTGTCGTGTCCGAGGCCGGCGCTGGCGTGCCGGGTGCTGGGGTCGGCGCCGGTGCACGAACGGGGGCGGGCGGCGCTGAGCCGCTCATGATGATCCTCCGGCGCGTCCGGGCGCTGTCCTGCGCCGCCTTCGGCGTCGGCTGCTGCGACGTCAGCTCGGCAGCGCTGGCGGTCCGTACGAACGACGGCAACTCGAGTGCTGACAGCTTCGCCATGAGGTGGCAGTAGGCGCGGCCGACAGACCACGACAGCTGCGGAGTAAATCCCGCCGGCACCACGGTATGCCCTACCTGCGAGCTTGCCTCGCTCAGACCGGCTGACGGCGGCACGGACGACGTCGCCGGGAGCGGTGGTGGTTGCATTCCCGTCGCGAGCTCGCGAGTCGCGTCCACGACCGTCCGCTCCAGGGCATAACGCGCGACCGCGAGGTCGATCGCATACTCGTTGTGGTATTTCTGCATCTCGCAGATCGACATCTCGCGGTCGCCCTTATACCGGTTCGTGCTGTCGGAGCGCGTGAGGCTATTCGCGACCGCACGGACGCGAATCCGGTCGACGTCGAAGAAGAGGCGTTGCAACTGCGTGGGGTCGTTCTTCGGGACCTCCTGCATGTGCCCGTCGTACAGGGTCAGGATCAGGTCGTCGCCCGCGAGCGCCATGTGGCCGCTATCGGCATAGATCGTCCGCCGCCGAATCGGGTCCGACATGTCATAGATCGTCACCACGCGAAGCTTGGCGGCCGACTGGTCGATGTAGTCCGCCTCGAGCGTCAGCTTCCCCGGCGACACCTCGTTCATGACCTGAGACCGTAGGGCGAACGTCGGCTTCTTTCGGGCGATGTCCTGCTGGAGGGTGCTGAGGCGGTGGTTCGCGCGCGGGAGCACCTGATCGTTGAAGAACAGCATGAACGCGGCGATCCCCGTCGCGCCCAGGAGGACCGGGATCATCACGCGGGTCATTCCGATCCCGCTGGCCTTGAGCGCCGTGATCTCGTTCTCGGCCGCGAGGCGGCTGAACGCGTAGAGCGTCGAGACGAGCACCGCCATGGGCAGTGTCATGGCCACCGTGAACGGGAGCGACAGGAGGAAGAACTCGCCGATCACGCCCCAGCCGAGTCCTTTCCCTACGAGGTCGCCGAACCGTTTCGCGATGTAGTTCAGCAGGAGAAGCGAGGTGAGGGCCGTCAGGGCGAAGACGAGCGGCCCGACGTGCTCTCGCATCACATACTTGTTGATTATCTTCACGTGGGAGCGATCAGCTCGCTTGGAACAGCGGGAACAACGGGGTGGTTGGCCGGGACTACCACTGACGAGGCGGACCGACCGCGGGGAACCTGGCTCAACCCCTGTCGTAGAAGGTCGTAGGGCAGCCAGAATATTCCACCCGCCCAGACGGTGAATTCAAGGTCCGGCGCGGTGTGAGCCTTCGCTCCGGCGTCCGTCCCGCCTCGCTCGCCTACGCTGGTACCCTCGTCACGCCATTTGGTGCGCGTCCTCCTCACTGGCTTCTTCATCGTCCTGAGCGTCGTTCCATCGGCGGTCTGGGCTCGGGAAACGATGAGGGCGGTCACGAGGACGAGCGCGGCCGCGGCAATCGCCGTTCAGGACACGACGCGACGCCCTCCGCCCGACTCGGCCCGCCGGGACACGACTGCCCGCCCTCCCGGCGCGGACACGATTCGCGCGCCCGGTGACACGACACCGAAGGTTACCCCGCTGCCGCCCGGATTCGAGAATCTCGACCTTCGGCTCAGCTCTCGTCTCGAGGCCAAGGGCGAGCAGGTACGCAACGACCGATGCGGTTCGATCCAGCTCTTTTCGAGCGGGTTTCGCTGCCGGGGTACGTTCCAGCCCGCCTTCGACTTCCAGTTCAACCTCGTGACGCGCGGGACGGTCGCCGACCGCATTCACGTGGACGTCGATTACGACACGCAGCGCGAATTCGACGCCTCGAACAACATCTCGGTTCGCTACGAGGGGGAGGAGAGATCCTTCCTGGAACGGCTCGAGGTGGGGAACGTCTCGTTCGCGCCGCCGCCGTCGCGGTTCCTGACGTCGGGCATCCCCAGCGGGAATTACGGGATTCAGGCTGTTGGACGCGCGGGTCCGATGCGATTCGCGGCGATCGCCGCCCAGCAAAAGGGGAACGTCGTCGGTGATGTCGAGTTCATCGTCGGCGACCGCACGGTCCGGCAGCAGACGCGTGACATCGAGGACTATCAGATCGAGCCGCGGCGCTTCTTCTTCACCGTCGACCCGCTTCGCTTCGGCGCGGCGTACCCGAACGTCGACATCCTCGATCGCCAGCAGTTGGCGTCGCTCGCCGCGGCGCTGCCGGATTCGGTTCGCCCGTCGAAGGTGTTCGTCTACCGCCTTCTCCTCGGCGGTCAGCCACGTAACCCGAACGGCCCGCAATTTCAGATCATCGGCGACCCCACGTCGCAGCGCGGACAGGTGTACGAGCTGCTCCGAGAGCGTGTGGACTACTACATCGACCCGTCGCTGTTGTGGATCGCGCTCGTCGCGCCACTGAGTCAGAACAGCGAGCGGCTGGTCGTCGCGTATACGGTACGCATCGGCGGCCGCGATACTGTCATCGCGACGACGGGCGGGACCCCGGACCTCGAGTACATCGCTGATCGGCCCCAGCTGGCAAACCTCGTCTGGGATCCTCGGCTCACACCCGAGGACGACGCGTTCCGCCGCGAGATCCGGTCGGTCTACCGCATTGGGGGAGCCGATATCCGGCGCAACACGGTGCAGGTGCGCATCGTGACCGGTGGCAGCGCCGATCAGGAGAAACCCGGCGGCGGCGGCGCGGACACCTACATCCAGCAGTTTCGGATTGCCGAGCCGACGAACAGTGCCCGGTTCGATGCGGACAACCGGCTGTGGCCGCGGCCGAACGACCCGAACCAGCTCGTGGCGCAGGGCGGTGGCGCCGAGGAGACCATCCGTGACTACTTCCTGATCTTCCCGTCGGCGCAACCGTTCGCGCGCGCGGGGCTCGTGGGCCCCATCGAGAACCCGGCGAACGATACGATCTATCGGACGCCAGGCGAGTACCTCTACTCGGCGCGGCACCCGCAGTCGTTCTATCGGATGCGGGTGAGCTACGAGGCCCAGGTCGGAGACGATCTTGGCACGCTCGCGCTGAACGCGGTGCAGCTCCGCCCGGGATCGGAGCGGCTGTTTCTCGACGGACGTCCGCTCGTGCGCGGGGTGGACTACGACATCGACTACGAGCTGGGGCGCGTGACGTTCGCGCGTCCGGATACGCTGTTTCCGTTTCCCAGGCGCGTGCGGGTGCGGTACGAGGAGAACCCCCTCTTCGTCTCGATCCCGACGTCGATCTTCGGCATCACCTCGCAATTCAGTGGAGAGCGCGGCGCACTGACGTTCACGGCCATCTCCCAGTCGCAGCGCACGACGTATACGCGTCCGCCGTTAGGCTACGAGCCCGCGTCGTCGCTCGTCGCCGGCGTCAACGGCGCGTTCGCGTTCGACGCGTCACCGCTGGGCAGGCTCGTCGGGCGGTCGCTGCCGTTCCGCGACAGCCTCGTAGGGCCGAGCGCGATCGAGCTGCAGGGCGAGTTCGCGGTCAGCCGACCGAGGCCCAACTCCCGCGGGCAGGCGTTCATCGAGTCGTTCGAGGGGGAAGGGGGCGTGACGGTACCGCTCACGGACAACGCGTGGTACTACTCGAGCCGGCCGGCGTTAGGCACGCGGTTACCGGAGCTGATCGGTTCGGGAACGCTCGACCTCGAGCGGGCGACGACGTTGGCGTGGCAAACGAACGGGACGAACCAATTCGGCCAGCCGGTGCAGTTCCCCATCGAGGAAATCGATCCGCAGACCAACGTCGTGGGCACGGGCATCTCGGCGCCTGAAACGCTGCTCTGGCTGACGCTCTACCCGTTACGGGTCGGCGGTCAGCGCGACGCCGAGACCGGGGAGTTCCGCTGGACCGTCGCCAATACGCTGCCGGGGCGCCGGTGGCGCTCGATTCGCACGTCGTTCGGCGCGTCCGACGCGGATCTCACCGGGGTCGAGACGCTCGAGTTCTGGGCGCTCGTGGACACGAGCGCGGTTCGCCGCGCGACCAACCCGATGCTCGTGTTCGATTTCGGTGACGTCTCCGAGAACTCGGTCGCGTTCGGACCCGAGGTGCTGGTCGAGGAGGCGCAGGATCCCGTCTCGGGGGCGCGTGATACGTCCTATACGGGGAAGAAGCTGCAGGGCTATGGGCGGCTCGATTCGGAGCGCGACCCGTTCTCGCGCGCGTTCAACGTGGACGTGAACGACACGGGACTCCCAGGCGATGTGATCGACACCATGACCGTGGTGGCGGGAGGCGTGACGCGCGCGGACACGAGCGTACGAATCTGCGTGCGCGGCGACATCCGCCGACGGGCGTTAGGCGACGCGCGCACGAACTGCACCGCGGGCAACAGCCGTCTCGACGAGGAGGATCTCAACGCCGACAACGCGCTGCTCGGCGACGACCAGGAGCGCGTCCGCCGCTACATCGTGGACTTCTCGCAGGCCGGGTCGTACGACCGGCTCGGCAAGTGCGACGCGCGTGTGAACGATCCCGTTGGCGCGCGCCCGGCCGAGAGCACGCTCTGCTGGGTGCACGTGCGCGTCCCGTTCGCGGCCGCTGCGGATTCGACGAACGGCGGCCCGTTGCTGCGGCGCATCCAGGCGCTGCGCATCACGGCGATCTCCGCGAGCGGCGCGCCCGACGATGCGTTCATCAACGTGCCCATCGCCCGTCTCCGGCTCGTGGGCGCTCCATGGCTCAAGCGCTCGTCACGGCCACTCACCGGCATCGCCGGAGATCGCGAGCAGACGACGACCGGCACCGGGTATGTGATCGCCGGCGTGATCGGGACGGAGAACCGTCTCTACGAGTCACCGCCGGGGATCTTCGACCAGTCGGATAACCTCCGGACGCCCTTCGACCCCACGCGCGAGCAGATCAACGAGAGCTCGCTCCGGTTGCAGGCGGGCGGACTCGCGACGTACGACCGCGCCGAAGCGTTTTACCGATTTCCGGAGGGGCAGAAGAGCTTCACCGCCTATCGCGAGCTTCGCGTCTGGGCGCGCGGCCGCGGCAACGGCTGGGGAAACGGGGGAGAGCTCCAGTTCTTCATCAAGGTCGGCCGCGACCCGAACAACTTCTACCTCTACCGCACGCCTGCGGGGTCCGGGTCGACGGTTGCCGCCTGGGAGCCCGAGGTGCGCGTCCGGTTCGAGAAGTTCTACGCGTTGCGGAGCAAACTCGAGAGCGCCTACCTTCGCGGGGTGGGCGATTCGCTGTCATGTAGCGGTGTGGACTCCGCGCTCATCGTGCGGTCCGGCCTGCCGGCGGGCGCGTCGATCGACCGTTTCGCCGCGTGCGATGGCGGCTACATGGTGTACACGACCGACCCCGCGGTAGCGCCGCCGAATCTCGCAAGCGTGCAGGAGCTCGCCGTCGGCATCGTCCGTGTGGATTCGGCGAGCGGCGCGACGCCACTGCTCCCCAGCGATACCATGGAAGTGTGGGTGGACGACATCCGTCTTGCCGACGTCGTGAACGAGACGGGATTCGCGGGGCAAATCGGGATGTCGGTAGCGTTAGGCGATTTCGCGACCGTTCGCGTGTCGGCCGCGCGGCGCGACCCACATTTTCGCCAGCTGGCCGAGGCGCCGTCGTTCGCGACGAACAACGACCTCGAGATCGCGACGACGGTCCGGCTCGACCAGTTCCTGCCGCCCCGCCTCGGCGTGGCGTTGCCTCTCACGGTCGCGTACACATCCGCGGCCGTGGATCCGCTGTTCCTCGCCCAGTCCGACCTCTCGGGCGAAGACATCCCCGGCCTCCGGACCCCACGCCTCTCGGCAACGAGCTACGCACTTTCCGTTCGGCGGCTCGCCCCGCTCGACGGGCCGTGGTATGCGCCCATCGTGAACCATCTCGGGCTCACCGGCACGTACCGGTCGCTCGGAAACCGCTCGGCGTACCAGGACGGACGGCGCCGAAATTTCCATCTCTCGGCCGACTATTTCGTGACGCTCCCCGCCGCCGGTGACGGCGTCGGCGAAGTCCCGCGCGACGCGGGCCTGTTCAGCACATTCCTGCCGTCGTGGATCTCGACGTCGGGGCAGGCGCCGGGGCGCTTCAACCTGCGACCGTCGTCATTCCGCGCCACGAGCGGTCGCACGCGCGACACCGAGCGGCGTGAGTCGTTCCTCAAGCCCGCCGACGCGCTGGACGACCCGGGGCGCATCGCCACCGGCGAGATCGACTTCTGGCGCAACAGCACTTCCCTCGAGCTCAAGCCGCTGCCGGACCTCACGGCACGCGCGGATGTCCTGGTCCTCCGCGACCTGCGTGACTACGACCCGACGACGCCTAACGGCGCGGCGGCAGAGGCGGCACAAGGCACGTTCCTGGGACTCGATGCGGGGCTGGAGCGCGAACGACAGATCGCGAGCTCGGTGACGTATGCGCCGCAGGTCTCCACGTGGCTGCGCCCGCGTCTCGACCTCGCGACGAGCTTCTCGCTCCTGCGGGATCCGAACGCCCCCCTCAGGAGCGCGCAACCAGCCGGCGGGGCCGCATTCCAGGCCAATCGTGTACCGCTTCGCATGGGGAACTCGCGGACAGTGACCGCCGGCGCCGGTGTGGACCTCGCGAAGGCAGCGGAGCGATACGGCGCGGCTGGCGGTCCCGCGGCGCTACTCCGACGACTTCAGCCCGTCGACGTGTCGGTGACGCGCGGGGTCCTGAGCGCCTATGACGGCGCACTCGGCGCCCCGGGGCTGGGCTACCAGCTCGGCGTCGGAACGATCGACGCGTTTCGCGACCTGGGTGGAGAGCTCTCGAACAGTGCCGGTGCGAGCACCCAGGTCGTCGCCGCCAGTGGCGTCACGCTGCCGATGGACGTGAGCGTCGCGGGGCGAGTGCAGCGGACGACGACCCGCAACTGGTCGAGACGCCTCGCGTCGGAGGAGACCACCATCGACGGTGACCAGATCGTCTACCCCGACGTGACGGTGCGATGGAGTCCCAACGGTCCGCTGCTCGGCGGGCTCGTGACGGCCGCGGGCCTGAATGGGAGGGCGCTTCACACGCGGCAGTCGCTCGTCGTCCCGTCGGTCCTGACAGGCGGCACCGATGAGGAGCGGGCAACGTGGATCCGGGCGTACCCCATCAACCTTTCATTGACGTGGGCACCCGGCGAGCTGACGACCACTGCGGGGTACTCACAGCGGCGCCAGGTGGACTCGCTTCCGGGGAGCGTCACGAATGGGCGTGCTCGCGAAGCGAGTGCAGAAATCGGGCGCACGTTCGCGCTCCCGTCCGACTGGAACGTGCGGAGCGGGCTCCGCACGCGCATCGGCTTCCAGCAGACCCATACCGCGAGCTACGTTCAGAATCTCTTCGCGTCCGGCCGGCGGAGTCGCCTGACCGACAACGGGCGGCAGGCGTTCACGCTCAACGCCGACGCCGACGTGGCGGAGAACGCGACGCTCAGCATCCAGGGGTCTCGCATCGTGAACTTCGACCGTAACTTGAACCGACGGCTCACGCAGACCGTGGTCACCGCCGTCCTCCAGATGCAATTCTTCGCGGGAGACCTGAGGTGAGAATGTTGACCGTTGCCTGCGCGCTCATCGTCGCGATCGCGTGCAATCGTTCCGAGGCGGCACCGGGGACGCCGTTCGACGGTGAGGCGGCGCGACGCTATGTGAAAGCGCAGCTCGACTTCGGTCCGCGCGTGCCGGGCACCGAGGCGCATCGTCGTACGGGTGACTGGATCGCCGAGCAGATGCGCCAGCGCGCGGACACGGTGATCGAGCAGCGATGGAGTCATGTGACCGCGAAAGGCGATACGCTGCCGCTTCGAAACATCTTCGCCCGCTTCAACCCCGGCGCCACCACCCGCATCCTCTACGTCACGCACTGGGACACGCGCCCGGTGTCGGACCAGGCCGAGGATCCCGCGAAGCGCCAGTTGCCCGTTCCGGGAGCGAACGACGGTGGGTCGGGCACAGGGATGTTGATCGCGCTCGCCGATCTCTTGAAGCAGACGCCACCGGGCGTCGGGGTGGACCTGCTCTTCGTCGACGGGGAGGATTACGGCACGTTCACGCCCGACGTCGACGTGCTCCTCGGCTCGACGTACTTCGCGGCGAACATGCCTGCCGACTACCAGCCGATCTTCGGGGTGCTCTGGGACATGATTGGTGACGCCGACCTGCGTGTGCTCCAGGAGGGTCACTCCGTCGAGCGCGCGCCGGAGGTCGTGGCGCGCGTCTGGGACACGGCGGCGAAGCTCGGCTACCAGCAATACTTCCCGCCGCAGGTCGGCGTCGCGATCACCGACGATCACCTCCCGCTGCTCGACAAGGGCTTGAGGGTCATCGACGTCATCGACATCGACTATGTCGGAGCGCCGGGGTCTGGGAAGCCGAACTACCATCACACGCCCGAGGACACGCTGGACAAGGTCTCGGCGCGGTCGCTCAAGATCATGGGTGACGTTGCGTACGCGTTGATCACGGGAATTCAGGAGTAGGCAGAACTACCGGGACCGGGGAACGGGGAACAGGGAACGGCGCGTTAGAGCGTCAGGGGTCCGAGCCTAACGCATCGTTCCATCCTGTCGCACCATCGGGAATCGGGAACCGCCTCCGGGACGCCACTGTCCCGGAGGGCTGTTCCCCCTTCAGCTGCTGCCGCGGCCTCCGAAGCTCGGTCCTCGCATTCCAGCCGAATCGCGTGGCCAGCGTTGCGCTTCATCCGGAATGACGCGATCAGCGCCGCGATAGATCGATGACAGTGTTGGGCCGCCACGCGCGCATCTTCGCCGCATGCCCACGCCCGCCGAACGAAAGGCACTCCTGTTTCTCGCCGGAGTCATCGTGCTCGGAGCGAGCGTGCGGGTCGTCCGTGCCGCGCGCGAGGATGAACATTCGGATCCTGCCACGCGTGCCGCGCTCGCGCGACAACTCGCCGCGGTAGACTCAGCGCACAGCACTGAAAGCGCTGCGCGGAAATCTCGTCCGCGAAAGGGCCGCGGGCCGCGACGTCCGCCAAAGGCGGCCCCCAGGGATACATCGCCCACCGCTTCGACCCTCGCGCTCTCGAGCACGGGGTCCCTTGCGGCAAATGCGCTCGCGGGGCCAATCGATCTCGACGTTGCCAGCGCCGAAGCCATCGAGGCGCTGCCACGCATCGGGCCCGTCCTCGCGCGTCGGATCGTCGAAGATCGCGACGCGAACGGGCCGTTCGGATCGCTCGCAGGGTTCCAGCGGGTCCGCGGCGTCGGGCCCGTGCTCAGTCGGCAGCTCGAGGGCAGGGTGACGTTTTCGGGGACCGCGCGTCCTAGCAATGCGGTTGTGGGTTCGCGACTTAGCACGTCTTCACGACCACCGAAGCCGGCTCGTCGCGAGCGTCGAAACTAGGCCACGTTGCGTCGCGGCTACTGCGCGCGGCCCACCTGCCGATACTGAGAGACGCCCGTGCTTTCTTTCCATCTCTTCTCGCGATCCGCATAACGTGGCCGTTCCGGTAGCGACGCACGACAGAATCGGCGAAATGCTCGTCCGCGAAGGGCTGATCTCCAAGGAGCAGCTCTCGCGCGCGCTTCAGGAGCAAACGCAGAGCGGCAACCGACTCGGCTACTGTCTCGTCAAGCTCGGCTACATCGACGAGAACGAGCTCACGAAGCTCGTCGCTCGGCAGCACCGCATCCCGGCCGTCGACCTCCAGCGCTTCGAGGTGGACCAGCGGATCCTGAAGCTCGTTCCGAACGACCTCGCGACGAAGCACCTCATCCTGCCGCTCAAGCGCGACGGACGCACGCTCACCGTCGCGATGGCCGATCCGGGCAACATCGCGGTCATCGATGACCTGAAGTTCATCACGCGCTACGACATCTTCCCGGTGCTCGCCGGGGAGTTCACGCTGCGGAACTTCATCGAGAAGCACTACGAGGCGTCGGACGTCCAGATGGCGGCGCTCCTCGAGGACATTGCCGCCGACGCCCTTGGCGACATCGAAGTCGTCGAGGACGCGGACGACGAGGTCTCCGCCGCCGCGCTCGCGGCCGCGGTGGACGACGCTCCTGTCGTCAAGCTGATCAACGCGATCATGACCGACGCCGTGAAGCGCGGCGCGTCGGACATCCACTTCGAGTGCTTCGAGCACGAGCT
>DAINRQ010000087.1:0-26288 GCA_036741775.1 Gemmatimonadaceae bacterium
ATCGCGAGCTCGTGTTAGCGGAGATCGAGCTCGAATCCGAAGACGAGCCAGTCACGTTCCCCCCGTGGCTCGCACCGGTCGTCGAACGCGAGGTAACAGGGGAGGCGGCGTATCAGAACATCAATTTGGCGAAGCAGCACGCAGCACGCAGCACGCAGCACGCAGCACGCAGCTATCAGCTATCAGCTATCAGCAAAGCGAGAACCCTCGGGATGTCTCTCGATTCGAGAGAAGCGTCCCGAGGGTTCGGTCTTGCTGTTAGCTGTTAGCTGTTAGCTGTTAGCTGTTAGCTGTTTCTGACTGCTGTCATCGGATCCACCCGCGTCGCCCGCAGCGCCGGGACGAAGCTCGCGAGCAAGGCTACCAGCGCGAGCACGATGATCACCGTCCCGAACGCGACCGGATCGTTCGGCGCAATCCCGAACAGGAACGCCGAGAGCAGCCGCGCCACGACCAACGCCGCCACCGTGCCGATCGCGATCCCGAAAAATGCCAGCGTGAACCCCTGACGGAGCACCATCCGCAGCACGTCCGACGCCTGGGCACCGAGCGCGACGCGCACGCCGATCTCCTGCCGGCGCTGCGTCACCACGTACGCGATCACGCTGTACACACCAAGCGTGGCGAGCATCATCGCGGCCGTGCCGAAGACGCCGACGAGCAACAGAATGAAGCGCCGGTCGGCCACCGACTCCGAGATCACCGTCTCGATCGTCCGGAAGCGCGGCGGAATATCCGGGCGCAGCTCGGCCACGATCCGGCGCGCCGCCGGGATGATCGCCGCCGAGGGCGCGTCCCCCTGAATCACGAAGTTGAATCTGGCGATCGGCCGCGCGCGCTGCCGGTAATTCGCATAGAAGGTCGGACGCGGTTGCTCGGCGAGGCTCGCCTCGCGGACGTCGCCCACCACCCCGACGATCGTGAACGGCGTGAGATCCCCATCCATGTTGCCGAACTGGATGATCTTCCCGATCGGGTCCTCGTTAGGCCACTCCGCCTTCGCCAGGGATTGGCTGATCACCGCGGCGTGCGACGGCGCCCCCGGCGCGTCCCGGTCCTCGAACGAACGCCCACGCACGACCGGAATGTTCATCGCCCGGAAGTAGTCCGCACTCGCCACACGGAACTCCGCGCTTCCCGTACGTGTCTCGTCCTGCATGAGCGTCGCAATCTGCGCCATGTCGAGCGGCTCATCGAGCCGCGACATGATGAGGAACGTTCCGTTGCTCGTGTTCCCGGACGTCAGCGGAAAGGCGTTGACGCCACCGACGGTGGAGACGCCGGGCAGCGCTCCGAGACGCGCGATGATCTCGTCGTAAAGCCTGACGCGCTCGCGCAGCCCGTCCGGCGCGTCAGGGGCCGACGCGGTGATGTCGAGCACGAGCGCGCGTTCCGTGCGATAACCCGGGTCGATCCGCGACAACTGCAGGAAGCTGCGCGCGAGCAATCCCGCGCCGACCAGAAGCACGAGCGTGAGCGCCATCTGCGCGATGACGAGCGCCCCTCGCACGCGATAGCTCGCACCCGCACCGGCCTGCGTCCGCTGCGCCTGCGCCATCGCCTGCCTGATGTCGCCCCTCGTGCCACGCCACGCAGAGAGAAGCCCGAGAACGGCGGCAACCAAGACGGACACGCCAAGCGCGAACGCCAGGACCGTCCAGTCGACACCGACCTCTCCCACTCGCGGAAGGTCGCCCGGCTCGAGCGCGAGCAACGCGCGAACGCCGATCCCGGCGAGCACCACGCCAAGGATGCCGCCGATCACGGCGAGGACGAACGACTCCGCCAGGAACTGCTGCGCGAGCCGCCACCGCCCCGCACCGAGCGCGAGACGCACCGCGAGCTCGCCTTCGCGCACAGCCGCCCGAGCGACGAGCAGGTTCACCACGTTCGCGCATGCGATGAGCAGCAGGAACGCCGACGCGCCGAGCAACACGAGGAGCGTCGGCCGTGAGCCGCCCACAAGCTGCTCCCGCAGCGGCACTACGGCCGCGTCGTACATCCACGTCTCGTCGCCGTACTGCTGCTTGAGCCGCCGCGACAGCGTGCTCAACTCCCGTGCGGCCTGATCCATGGTCACGCCGTTCGCGAGACGCGCGATGGCCTGCCAATTGTGCCCGGTCCGGTACGGGCTGCGTTCGCGCAGCTCGCCCGACGTCCAGAGGTCGACATCCGCCGGAAAGTCCATCGTCGGCGGCATGACACCGATGACCGGATATGCCTGGTTGTTGAACGTCAGCGCGACATCGGAGAGGTCCGCCCGGCCCCCGAGCTGGCGCTCCCAGAACCGATGACTCACGAGGACAGCCGGCACACCACCTACCTGCTGCTCCTCAGGGGCAAAGATTCGCCCACGGACCGGTTGCACCCCGAGCACGGAGAAGAACTCCCGCGACACGACCGCGTAGCGCACCCGCACCGGCTCACCGGCTCCGGAAACCGAGGTGATCCCGTAGTCCTGGAACCGCGCCATCGAGCCGAACGATCGGGACCCGGCCTTCCAGTCCTCGAAATTGGGGTCGGACACCTGCGAGTACCCGCCCCGCTCGCCCACCTGCCAGAGCTGGGCGATGCGCTCGGATTCGGGGTACGGAAGCGGGCGCAGCAGGACGCCGTTGATCACGCTGTAGATGGCGGTCGTAGCGCCGATCCCGAGTGCCAGCGTGACGACAGTCACGACGAAGAAACCGGGGCTGCGCAGC
The DNA here is from genome assembly GCA_036741775.1 of Gemmatimonadaceae bacterium. Lineage (GTDB taxonomy): Bacteria > Gemmatimonadota > Gemmatimonadetes > Gemmatimonadales > Gemmatimonadaceae > JAJKIV01. The sequence goes on from DAINRQ010000087.1 coordinate 2,703, forward strand.
AGCGCGCGCGTGACGTAACGGACGTCGCGGACAAACGATTCCATTGGGACCGAGCCTGGCAGACGAGGGTCGGGCGGGTTCAACGGCGGCAGCCGCCGGTGCGTTGCGAGAAGGAACGACGGATGACCCCTAGTGTATTACTCGGGGCACCTATTTCGCACGATTTGTGTGACCAGCCGCAGATCCAGTCGCTGATTCGGGCCTACTCGCGAGATCACCCATGACGGTCGAGGTCTTCGCACGACGTTCCGCGCTGCTCGGCGTGTTCGCGCTGGTCTCCACGGCGCATGTCGCGTCGGCCCAGACGAGTGGGGATGGGTTCCTCTTCAGGGAGCCCCGCGGAAGCTTCTCGATTCACGGCGGCTACGCGATGCCGCGGGCGGGGAGCGACGTCTTCTCGGATGCCACATCGCTGCTGACGATCGATAAGCGCGATTTCAGCTCGTTCTCCGTCGGTGGCGACTTCGCGTATGCCCTGACGTCGCGGTTCGATCTCGTCTTCGGCGGCGACTTCGCGTCGGCCAGTAAGGACTCGGAGTACCGCGACTGGGTGGACAACAACGAACAGCCGATCGAGCAGTCAACGAACTTCAAGCGCGTACCGCTCACCCTCTCGCTCAGGTACTACATCGCGGACCGCGGGCGTTCGGTCAGCCAGTTCGCCTGGATTCCGAGCAAATACAGCCCCTACGTCGGCATTGGCGGGGGGGCGACATGGTACCGTTTCCGCCAGGAAGGTGACTTCGTCGATTTTCAGAGGGACAACGAGGTCTTCCCCGCGGAGCTGGAGTCGTCCGGGTGGGCACCGACCGCCCACGCGATGGCCGGAGTGGACTACACAGTAGGCCCGCGGCTGGCTCTCACGCTGGAAGGGCGCTACTCTCTAGGTAAGGCATCGCTCGACCAGAACGTCTATCAAGGTTTCGAGAAGATCGACTTGGCAGGGTTCGTTGGGACGGTGGGCTTCAAGGTCAGATTCTGACAGGGTGGTCATCATGACGAAGCACACGAACGTGGACGGCACGATGAAACGGACGAGCGCGGTGCTCGCGGCCGTGCTGTCGCTCGGACTGGCCACGACGGCCGCCGCCCAGGACACACAGGCCGCCGGCGATACGCGGTGGACGCCATGGGTCGGATGCTGGCAGGCGTCCGCTCGTGATATCGAATCCATGGGTGTGTCGCCGGGGAGCAACACGCCACTTCCGGTCGTCTGCATCACGCCCGCGTCGGGCGCGGCCGCGATCGATCTCGTAACCATCACGGGCGCCGACGTCGCGCCGCCCGAGCGCATCGACGCCAACGGCGTCCGCCGCGCGGTGAGTCGCGAGGGATGCGACGGGTGGGAAATCGCCGAGTTCTCGCCCGACGCGAAGCGGATCTACCTCCGTTCCGAGCACCAGTGCACGGGGAACCGCACGCGCACGTCCACCGGCATCATGTCCATCTCGCCCAACGGTGAGTGGCTCGATGTCCAGGGCGTGAAGGTGGAGGAGAACAACGCGGTGCGCGTGGCCCACTACGGTCGCGTACCCATCCCGGCCGCCCTGCCGGCCCAGATGCGCTCGGCGATCGAGAGCCACAAGCTCGCGCAGAACACCGCCGTCCTCGGGGTGAGCGACGCGATCGAGATCGCGGACGTCGTCGAGGCGTCGAAGCGTGCTGACCCCCTCGTTCTGCAGACGTGGCTCATCGAGCGCGGCCAGGGCTTCGGGATGAACGCGAAGCGCCTCGCACAGGTTTCCGATGCGGGCGTGCCGCCCAGCGTGATCGACGTGATGGTGGCGCTCTCGTACCCGCGTGCCTTCGCGATCAACCTCGCGAACGGCAACGGCACTATCACGCCGAGCGAGCAGACTCGCGCAATGGCCGAGGCGAACGAGTCGCTGCGTGACGGGCCGACGGTCTACATGAACAGCTGGGATCCGTTCTACTCCCGTTACGGCAGCTATGGCTACGGGTACAGCGGCTACGGCTACGGCCTGTTTGGCTTCCCCGGCTACTATCCGTGGTACCGGCAGGGCGGCGTCGTGGTTGTCCGCCCGTCCGACGGCGCACAACCTCGCGACACCCGCGGCCGCATGGTCAAGGGGAGCGGCTACACCCGTCCGGCCGATCGCCGAAGCGGTGATAGCGGCGAACCACGATCGAGCGTTTCGGGCGGCGAGCGGAGCGGTGGCTCGAGCTCCGCGGGCACGCGGTCGTCCGGGGGCGGATCATCGTCCAGCGGCGGTGAGCGCCGGACCGCGAAGCCGCGATCGCCGTAAGATCAGATTCGCGAGCACCAGAACCCGAAACACCCCTCGGCGCGCCGAGGGGTGTTTTTGCGTCCACAATCTAGACTTCGGACTCTCGACTCCGTTCGACGGGCATCCAGGATGGGTGAGACCGGGGTGCGGGCGAGGTCGATCGCCTCACCGGTGTGAGAGGCCAACCTCGCGATCGGGACGCGTTGAAAAGCATGAACCGCAGAGAACGCAGAGCGCGCAGAGGGACGGCTCGACGGGCCGTATTTCGCAACAATGAAGAAATGGGAACTGCCGCTCGGGACGCCGATGCCCACCCGCCAGGCCAGTGTCCGGTCAGGCCATCCTCCGCGTTCTCTGCGCCCTCTGCGGTTCATTGCTTTCAGTATTTTCCCGATAGAGGGGCCAGGCTCTCGATCGAGAAGTCGAGGATCCCTCGCTGTGCTCCGAATCGGAATGGCAAGAGGATTGGCGTCTAGCGAGACGCCGCTAGAAGCTCGCTGACGGTGGTCGCGCTGACGTTGCCCCCGCAGAGCACGATCAAGCTCACGCGATTGGCGAGCTTCGGCCGCGCGGCAGTGAAGGCGCGCCAGCCGGCCACCGCGACCCCGGCCGCACCCTCGATCAGCAGATGATCCGTCATGAGCACATCGCGCATTGCCGCGGCGATCGCGTCCTCGCTCACGAGAACGAGCTCGTCGATGAGGTCGCGGCACAGCGGAAACGTGATCGCGCCGGGCTCGATGTTCCCCGCCGTACCGTCGGACAGCGTGTCCTCGTCAGGCACCTCCATCAGACGGCCGGCGCGAACGGACTGGTACATCGCGGCCGCGCGCTCCGGCCAGCAGCCGACGACCATCACGTCGGGACGGACCGACTTCAGATACGCCGCGACCCCTGACACGAGTCCACCACCGCCGACCGCGATGAACACGGCCTCCACGTCGGGCCGCTGCGCCAGCAACTCGACCGCGACGGTCCCCTGCCCCGCGAGCACGTCCGCGTCGTTGTACGGCGACACGTAGACGCGCCCCTCGCGCTCGGCGAGCGCGCGCGCCTCCAGTTCGGCGGCCATCGGGTCGCCGTCGCTCGTGATCACCTCGAGGCCGGCGCGCTCCAGACGCTGAACCTTGTACGGCGACGCCGCTCGTGATACGACGACCGTACCGCGTCCGCTGGTCATCTGAAGCGCCGCCGCGATCGCGATGCCATGGTTTCCGGTCGACGACGCCACGACGCCGCGCTCGCGCTCCTCGGCGGAAAGCAGCAGCATCTTGTTCAGCGCTCCGCGAAGCTTGAACGAGCCCGTCCGCTGCAGGTTCTCGCACTTGTACCACGCAGCCGGGTGGAGCGTCGGGGCGCGAACGAGCGGGGTCTCGAGGGCAAACGGGGCGAGGCGACGGCTCGCTGCCAACACAGCCTCGGCCGCCGCGGACGCCTCCGGCGTCGCGTGGCGCTCGTCGATCTCGGTATGAATTGGCATCGCCAATTATAGCGCGACGCGGGCCGGCACTGACATGCGAGCGGCGCTCGATGGGCGCTGCACGCTTCTCCTTGACAACTTAGGAGAAGGGACTGTAGGGTTCTCCTAAGCGATCTAGGAGAAGACAATGGGCGAGCAAGCGGGGCTCCTTCCGGGCACCCTCGACCTTCTCATCCTCAAGGCCGTCTCGCTCGGCCGGCTGCACGGGTACGGGGTGCTGCTGCGCATCGAGCAGATCTCGGGCGGCGCGCTGCAGATCCAGCAGGGTGCGCTCTATCCCGCGCTCTACCGTCTCGAGCATCAGGGACTCATCTCGAGTGAGTGGGGCACGTCCGACCACAACCGCCGAGCGAAGTACTACCGCCTCACGACGGCGGGGCGAAAGCGCCTTGGTGAGGAGACGGCGAGCTGGAATAGGCTCGCCGAAGCGATCGCTCGATCACTCGCCGCGACGCCGCAGGAGGTTTGATGCTCCAGGGGTCGATCGCGCGGGTGCGCTCGCTGTGGCGCGGTGTGCGTCGTCGCGAGGACGTCGAGTCGGAGATGAGCGAGGAGTTCCGGCTGCATCAGGAGATGCGAGCAGCGGATCTCGTCCGTTCGGGGCTCACGCCTGCGGCCGCGGCGCGCCAGGCTCGGCTCGAGTTCGGTAGCGCAGAGATGCACAAGGATGAAGGACGTCGGTCACGCGGGCTTCGTCGCATAGACGAGCTGCGCTTCTCGTGGCTCGACTTCAAGCTCGGGTTCCGGATGCTCGCTCGCTACCCCGGGCTGACGCTCATCGGCGGGCTCGCCATGGCGTTCGCGATCTGGGTCGGCGCGGCAACGTTCGAGCTTGCGACGCAGATCATCCGGCCAACGATTCCGCTGCCCGATGGCAATCGCCTCGTCGCCATTCGGAACTACGACGTGGCGACGAGTCGCGTGGAGCCGCACGTGCTTCACGACTTTCTTCTGTGGCGCGACGAGTTGCGGTCGGTGCGTGACCTCGGGGCCTATCGTGCGCTCCAGCGGAACCTGATCCTGGGCGAAGGGCGAGGCGAACCGGTCGAGGTGGCGGAGATCAGCGCGTCGGCGTTTCGCACGACGCGCGTTCCGCCGCTCTTCGGGCGATCGCTCGTCGAGTCGGACGAGCGGCCAGACGCACCGTCCGTCGTCGTCGTCGGATACGATGCCTGGCAGCGGCACTTCGCGGGCGACTCGAACGTCGTTGGGCGGACGGTCCGGATCGCGAGTGCTCCCGTGACGATCGTCGGCGTGATGCCGGAAGGGTTCGAGTTCCCGGTGTCGCAGAGCTTCTGGGTGCCGCTTCGGCTCAACGCACTGGACTACGCGCGCCGTCAGGGGCCGCAGCTTCGCGTATTTGGACGCCTCGCGCCGGGCGCGTCACGGGCCGACGCGCAGGCGGAGGTGACGGCGCTGGGCAAGCGTCTCTCCACCGAGTTCCGCGACACGCACGAGCACCTCCGGCCACAGGTGATACCGTATGCCCGCTCGGTGGTGGACGTGACGGGATGGCGATCGGTCGGCGTGATGTCGGTCAACCTGCCGCTCGTGCTGCTCATCGTGCTCATTTGCGGGAACGTCGCGCTGCTCATGTTCGCTCGGGCCGCCACCCGCGAGAGCGAGATCGTCGTCCGTACGGCGTTAGGCGCGGCGCGCAGTCGCGTCATCATGCAGCTCTTCGCCGAAGCGCTCGTCCTCGGCGGAGTGGCTGCCGTCGCGGGGCTCGCCGCTGCGGGGTTCGGACTCCGCTGGGTAATGGGAGTCGTCGAGGCCGAGTTCCTCGGCGGCGGGCGACTTCCGTTCTGGTTCCAGGACCGGTTGTCGCCCACGACCGTCCTCTATGCCATGCTTCTCACCGCGCTCGGTGCCGTCATCTCAGGCGTACTTCCGGCGCTCAAGGTGACGCGCGAAGTGGGAGCACGCCTCAAGGCGACAACCGCCGGGTCAGGCGGACTGCGCTTCGGCGGCGTGTGGACCGCCGTCATCGTCGCACAGATCGCCGTAACCGTGGCCGTGCCGGTCATGGCGTTCTTCGTACGCCGAGACAAGCTGCAGATCGAGCAGGTCGACGTCGGGGTCCCGGCACGGGAGTTTCTGTCCGCGCGGCTCGAGATGGATCGCGAGGCTGCAACCGGCGGACCTGCCAACCGTCCCGGAGCGGCGCGAGGCGACACGACGCGGGCGGCGTTTGACGCTCGGTTCCGTGCAACCTACCTGGAGCTCGCACGGCGGGTCGCTGCCGAACCCGTTGTGGCGCGGATCGCGTTCGCCGACCGACTGCCGCTCATGTACCACCCGCACCGCCTCGTTAGGCTCGACGACGGCCCTGCCGCGCCCATCGATCCGCGCTGGCCGACGGGGTATCGCATCACCGCCGCGTCCGTAGCCCCCGAGTATTTCGATGTAATGAACGCGCCGATCCTGTCCGGGCGCGGGTTCCGCTCGAGCGACCACGCGGTCGAGCGCGGTGAGCCCGGGTCTCCGGACGCGCAGGGCGGGCCGATCATCGTGAACCAATCGTTCGTTCGGCTCGTCCTCGGCGGCCGGAACCCGATCGGCCGGCGCATTCGATACGTCGAGCTCGAGGAGTGGGTCCACCCGCCGGGACCGGATGCAAAGCCGGGTCCGTGGTACGAGATCGTCGGCACCGTCCGCGACCTCGGTACCGCGGTCGGAGCCGACGTGGGCCAGTCCGAGGGCGGCGACCCGAAGGTCGCAGCCGTGTACCACGTCGTGACTCCTGGGGGGGTGTACCCGGCCCACATGGCGGTGCACGTGCGCGGCGACCCGGCCGCGTTCGGTCCCCGCCTTCGTGCCCTCGCGATGGCGACGGATCCGACGCTGCGGCTCTACAACATCATGCCGTTGGCCCAGGTCACTCACGCGGAGCTCGAGTTCCTCGATTTCTGGTTCCGGCTCCTCATGCTCCTGAGCTCCATCGCGCTCGTGCTGTCGCTCGCCGGGATCTACGCGGTCATGTCGTTCACGGTATCGCGCCGCACGCGCGAGATCGGCGTCCGCGTGGCGCTCGGTGCGGACCCGCGACGCATCATCGCGGCGGTGTTCGCCCGGCCGCTCCTACAGGTTACGCTCGGAGTCCTTGCCGGGACGGGGCTCGTCGCGCTGTTCGTCCGTGCCGTACTCGGCGCGTACTCGCTGCGACAGGCCGCGCTGGTGGCGGCGTACTCGCTCGTCATGATGGCGGTGTGCTTGTGCGCTTGCATCGTCCCGACGCGTCGCGCATTGGCAGTCGAGCCCACTGAGGCACTGCGAGCGGAGGGCTAACTACAAGAACGGCGCTGGTAGCGTAGTTCATTGTACTTATCGACGAAGCCAGTAAGATGCATGCTCCGCTAACACCTGACATTGCATGCAGAATGAAGCGTCGCCGCTCGATCTCGATCACGCCACCATGCAGCGACTCGGCCGCCAGGTGGCCGACGCGGTCGCACAGCATCTCGGGTCGCTCCGCGACCAGCGCGTGCTCACGAACGGGCTTCCGGTCACCACGCGCCGCCGGCTCGCGGAGCCGCCGCCTGAAGCACCGATCCCGTTCGACGACATCCTTCGCGAGCTCCAGACCGACGTTTTCCCGTACTCGGCGCGCGAACCGCACCCGCGGTTCATGGCGTACGTTCCCGGTTCGCCCAGCTTCCCGGCCGTACTCGGCGGGTGGTTGGCGACAGGGTACAACTTCTTCGCGGGCGTGTGGCCGGTTGCAGAAGGTCCCAACGCGATCGAGCTGGCAGTGCTGGACTGGTTCCGACAGTGGATCGGCATGCCCACCGGGACCGGCGGGCTACTCACGAACGGCGGATCCGGTGCCACGCTCACGGCGATCGTCGCCGCGCGGGAGGCGGTAGTCGGTGATGACGCCACCCGCATTGCACGACTGACGCTCTATGCGTCGGACCAGGCTCACTCGGCTGCGCTCCGGGCGGGGTGGATTGCCGGCGTCCCCCGATCGCACGTGCGGGTGATCGCGAGCGATGCGCGCTACCGGTTGCGTGCGGCCGATGTCCGTGCGGCGATGGCCACCGATCGCGCCGCCGGGCTCATTCCGCTGGCCGTCGTCGCGAGCGCGGGCACCACGAACACCGGCGCCGTCGATCCACTCGACGAGCTGGCCGACCTCTGCGAAGCCGAACGCGTCTGGCTTCACGCCGACGCGGCGTACGGTGGTGTCGCGGCACTGACCGAGCGCGGCGCGGCGCTCCTCGCGGGACTCGGCCGCTGCGATTCGGTGGCGCTCGATCCGCACAAGTGGCTGTTCGTGCCCTTCGAGTGCGGTTCGCTACTCGTACGTGATCCAGGGCGCCTCCGCGCCGCGTTCCAGGTCTTGCCCGACTATCTGCGTGACGTCGCCGCCGGCCAGGACGGTGTCAACTTCGCTGACTACGGCGAGCAGCTCACGCGCGAGGCGCGCGCGCTCAAGGTCTGGGTGGGCATCCGCTACTTCGGGCTCGCGGCCATTCGCGCCGAGATCGACCGCGCGATGGATCTCGCGCTTCACGCCGAGGCGATGATTCGCGAGGAGCCTATCCTCGAGCTCCTGTCACCCGCGCAACTAGGCGTCGTGTGTTTTCGCGTCCATCCGCGCGGCGTGGACGACGCCGTCGCGCTCGATGCGCTCAACGAGCAGGTGAACGCGGCGTTGAGCGCGGGCGGCCACTTCATGATTTCATCCACACGACTGCGAGGCGTGTACGCGCTGCGCGTGTGTATCTTGAGCTTTCGAACGACCGAGCGGGACGTCGGCGCGCTGGTGGCGGAGTTATCGAGTCTTGGGCGTCAGATCTCCGCCACTCGCGGCTGAGGTGTGCCCATTTCGTACACCCTCCCGCAGCGGCCGCACACCACCGATCGCTCCCACTGTGCGTGCAACCGTGGGAATACGTCGCGGTTGAAGCGTCGCGAACGGATGGTGAAGTGAAGGGCCACGACGACGACGGCTGTGGCGAGCGTCGTTCGGACGTCCGGCTTGTCGATCGTGCCGACCGCGATAACAGCGGCGACCACCGCCGCCACGCTCCACAGCGCATCGTGCTTGCGTGACGGCGGAGCAGCTTGTCGCGAAAGGTGCGGTGGCGTCGGTGTCCGTCCGTCCCGCGGCTGCGGCGCCGAGTTCGTCCCCACCGCCCAGCCGCGCGGGGCGGTGGCCGCTTGATGGATCCACGACAGCAGACGTACGTCGCCCGAGCCACACTTGGGACATCTGTTGCCGCGCGTCTGGGGGTTGCCGTGCGCCGGCGGCATGCGCGTGTCCGACCGCGTACGACGTGCCGCTGCCGTCAGGGCTGTCTCGCCTCCCTCAGAACCTCCACGTCGCGCCGAGGCCCAGCGTCCCGTAGCCGAAGCCGACCTGTCCCTGGAGCGCGAGCTTCTCGTTCAGGAAGTACCGAACGCCAGCCTGTCCCGCGAACCCAAGGCTGCTCGCCTCGGCGTCCGCGGCGACGCCCGCGCCCTCCCACGACGCGTTCACGATGGAGTAGACGAGCGCGATGCCGGCGTAGGGGTCCAGCTTCCGGTTGCTCTCGATGATGAAGTGGTAGTTGCTGAAGACCTGAAGCGGGATCACCGAGTAGTTGTAGTTGCCGAACGCGTAGTCGAAGTCCCACGTGTAGTAGTCGAGTCCAACGCCGCCGCCAATGATCCCCGGACCATACTGGCCGGCCGTCGTGAACCCGCGCTCGACCTGTCCGCCGATGGCGATGGCGCCGTTCAGGTTACCGATCCAGATGCGGGGGCCAGCGTACAGGCGGCCGGTCTCGAACTGACCAGTAACGACGTCACTCGCTCCCGGCGCAGTCTGGGTAGCTGGGCGGACTTGCCCGAGAATTGGACTGGCGAACATAACGACGGCAGCGATCCCTCGGGTGAGGCTCGTGCGCATGTGCTGTCTCCGGTGGAGGGTCCGTATCGACGGGAGGGGGTTTCTGTTCCGGCCTCGTGGCGCGCCGCTGTTGCGTCAGGACGACCCAACGTGGTAGCGTTGCGACCGCGGCTCGAGCGGCCACGCCGCGGTACGCCGTTCCGACGCAGTACGCGCTCGATTGGCATTGCGCAGTCCCGCCCTGGAAACCGTCATGGCGACGCGCGGCACTCCGGCTGACCATTCACGCGGCACCCCGATCGACTCGTCCAGCGACGCGTCAGCGGAAGCGCGTGCGGCACTCGACCACGTGTTCAGCGCCGCCTACGAGGAGCTCCGTCGCCTTGCGGCAACGGTTCGGCGGTATGATCCCGCGGTGACGTTGAGCCCGACCGCGCTCGTGAACGAGGCGTGGCTGAAGCTGGCGAATACGCCGGCGGTGGCGTCGACGTCCCCGCTCCACTTCAAGCGGATAGCCGCGCGAGCCATGCGGCAAGTCCTCGTGGAGGCCGCGCGCCGGCGTCAGGCGGAGAAGCGTGGTGGCGGCGCGGCGCTCGTGACCTTCGATGAGGGGCTCGCCGACGCGGCCAGCACTGCGGACGACCTCCTCGGCCTCGACGCCGCGCTCGAGTCGCTCGCCCGGATCGCCCCGCGTCAGGCGCTGCTCGTGGAGAGCCGATTCTTCGGCGGGCTCGATGTGGCGGAGACGGCCGCGTTCCTCGGCGTGTCGGAAGCCACCGTGCTTCGTGACTGGCGGGCCGCCAGGGCGTGGCTCGCGCGAGAGCTCCGACAACCGTGACCTCCACGCGCTGGGAACGCGTTCAGGCCTTGTTTCACGAGGTCGTCGATCTACCTGACGACGAGCGTCGCGCGTTCGTGCTGTGCTCCTGTGGCGACGATACCGAGCTCGCCGCCGAGGTCCTGGCGATGCTCGAGGAAGACGCGCGCGGGAGCTCGCTGCTCGACCGTGAAGTGTCCGGTGTTGCTCGAGACATGCTCGACTCGCCGGTACGACCCATCAGCTCCACCGAGAGCTTTGGCCCGTATCGCATCTCGTCGGTGCTCGGCGAAGGGGGGATGGGCGTCGTGTACCTCGCGGAGCGCTCGGATCTCGGGAGCCGCGCGGCCATCAAGATTCTGCGCGACGCGTGGCTGTCCCCCGCGCGGCGCGAGCGGTTCGCCGCCGAACAGCGCACCCTCGCGCAACTCAACCACCCGTCCATCGCCCGGCTCTACGATGCCGACACGCTGAGCGACGGCACGCCCTGGTTCGTGATGGAGTACGTCGAAGGGACGCCGCTGACCGCGCACTGTGACAGTCGGGGAGCGTCCGTGCGCGAACGGCTCCGTCTCTTTCGCGACGTCGGCGAGGCGGTGCAGCACGCGCACCGCCACGCGATCATCCACCGCGATCTCAAGCCGTCGAACATTCTCGTCACAGATGACGGCGCGGTGAAGCTGCTCGACTTCGGCATCGCGAAGCAGCTCGAGAGTCTGGATGCGGCCGATCAGACGCGAACGATGCTCCGCGCCATGACACCGGCGTACGCGGCGCCGGAGCAGGTGCGCGCGGGCCGGCTGGGGATTCACACCGACGTCTATTCCCTCGGCGTGGTGCTCTACGAGTTGATCGCCGGGCAGTTGCCATTCGATCTCGTGGGCAAGACGGCGAGCGAGGTCGAGCGCATCATCGTGGAGCAGGAACCCGAACGCCCGTCGGCAGTGGCGCGACGCGTGCCCGCACTGCCGGTCGGAAGCTCGCGCCTCGGCTGGGCGAGCCGTGCGGAGTGGGCGGATCTCGACGTGCTGTGTCTCACGGCCATGCACAAGGACCCGCAGCGGCGGTACGGATCGGTGGAAGCGCTCATCCGTGACGTCGATCATTTTCTCGCGGGTGAGCCACTCGATGCCCGACCGGACTCGCTCCCCTACCGCGCGGGAAAGTTCGCGCGACGGAACTGGCGGTCCCTCACGATCGCCGCCGTCGTGGTGGTCGCGATCGTCGGGCTGACCGCGTTCTATACGCTGCGCCTGACGAGCGCCCGCAACGCCGCCCTGGCCGAGGCGGCGCGAACGCAACGGATCCAGCAGTTCATGATGAACCTGTTCCAGGGAAACGACAGTGAGGGGGTCGGTCCGGCGGACAGCCTGCGCGTGGTGACGCTGATCGACCAGGGTGCCCGGCAGGCCCGGTCGTTCGACCGCGAGCCTGCAGTCCAGGCCGAGCTGTTCGAAACGCTCGGCAACATCTACCGCGCCCTCGGGAGGCTCGCGCCGGCCGAGTCGCTGCTCGAGGCTTCGCTCGAGCGGCGGCGGGCGCTGTTCGGGCCGGAGCACGAGGCCGTCGCATCGAGCCTCGTCGCGTTAGGCGAGCTGCGCCACGTCAAGGCGGAATACGACACGGCGGAGGCACTGGCGCGCCGTGCGATGTCCATCGCGACGAAGACCTTGCCTCCCACGAACCCCCTCGTGGCGAGGGCGACGACCGCGCTCGGCCAGGCGTTGTACGACCGCGGCGCGTACGCCGAGGCCGAACCGGTGCTCCGCGAGGCCGTCGAGCTCTACTCGCAGGGCGATACGATGTCGTCGTGGCTCGCCCGCGCCATGACCGATCTCGCCAACACCTACTTCTATCTCGGCAAGTACGACGTGTCCGACTCGCTCAACCGGCGTGTGCTCGAGATGAACAGACAGCTCTTCGGCGCCCGGCACGCGCTCGTGGCCGATGTGCTCATCAACCTCGGCGCCATCCGATTCGAGTGGGCGAAATACCCGGAGGCGGAACGGCATTATCGCGATGCCCTCGAGATCAATCGCGCGTGGTACGGCGACAACCACCCCGAGACGGCATCGACGCTGACGCAGTTGGGCCGGAGCCTCGTGTCGCAGAAGCGGCTTGCCGAAGCGGAGGCCGTGCTCCGGCAGGCGCTGGCCATCAACGAACGCGTTCATGGCCCCGTGCACCCCAGGGTGGCGAGCTCGCTCAACGAGCTCGCGCGGGTAGCGCAGAACCAGGGCAAGCTCGATGAGGCGGAGGCGGGATACCGTCGCATGACGGACATCTACAGGACCGTGCATAACGACAAGCATTACGTCATCAGCATCGCCCTCTCGAACCTGGCGGGTGTGTTCCAGGCCCGACACGACTACGCGCAAGCCGAGCAGCTCTTTCGTGAGGCCGTCGGGCGGTACGACGGTCTCCTGTCGCCCGATCACCAGCTCGTCGGCATAGCCCGCGCGCGCCTCGGCCGCGCGATCAGACTCCAGGGCCGTTTCACCGAGGCGGAACGGGAGAGCCGCATGGCCTACGACATCCTGATGAAACAGTCGGTGCCATCGATTCTCTGGGTCCAGTTCGCCCGGAGCGACCTCGCGATCGGTTACGACTCGTTAGGCCGACCAGCTGATGCGGCGAGAGTGCGGGCTGACAGCCTCGCGATGGAGAAGCAATGAACTCCCACTAGCGGTGCCTGGCTGATGGCTGATGGCTGCCGACTCGACGCCTGTCAGGGCGTCGGCGTCGGCTTCGGCTCCAGCTTCGCCGACCACAACCCCGTATTGAAGTCCGTGAAGAGCACATTGCCCTTCCACGGCATCGCGTTCATCACGAACGGCGCGTTGGCCGTGAAGCCCTTCGGGTCGTACGGCTTGAACACCGCGATCTCGCGCCCCTGATCGTACAGGTTGCCGAGCAGCTCGCCGGATACGTCGACGACGCGCACGCCGCCGTCGTAGTACGCCTGATAGAGCACGTCGTCCTGCACGATGATGTCGTGCGAGCCGTAATCCTCGAGGTGGTATCGGGCAACCTTCTTCGGGTTCATCGGGTCCGTGAAGTCCACGATGTGCGTGTAGCCGCCCGAGGTCTGCGCGATGCCGCCCGCCTCGTACATCGTCTGACGGTAGCTCGTCCCCTCCCACGTGCGGCCCTGACGGTTCATCTCCTCGTCGCCAATGAAGAGGTAGACCTTGCCCGTGGACTTCTGGAAGTACGGGAAGATCTCGTGCCCCGAGTTGATCGGGAACACCGTGATGAGCTTCGGCTTCTCGATCGTGCCGCCGTACTTGCCGTTGCCGACGTCCACGACCACCGTGCCGACGCCGCCCTGCGCGGAGTACGCGATTCCGTCGTGCACCCACAGGTCGTGGATGCGGGCGTTCGGGTGCTTGTACTCGCTCACGTACCTCGGGTTGTAGATGTCTTTCACGTCGATGATGACGTACTTCGCACCGCCCGAGATCGCGAAGAGGTAGTCGTTCGTCGCGAACGCGTTATGCACGCCCCCGGTGAGCTGCTCGTGGAACGTCGACGCGATCTTGGGATGCGCCGGGTTCGCGAGGTCGAGAATCACGACACCGTTCACGCGGTTCGAGGCGCCCTCCCGTGTGAGCACCGCATAACGGGCGTCCGGCGAGACCGTCACGTCGTTGATCGTGCGCGCGTCGATCTGGATCGAGTCCGTCTTCACGATGTTGTTCATGTCCGTGATGTCGAACATGATCGCGTACCCGTCGCCGCCCCACGTGCCCACGATCGCGTAGTCGCGGCCGTCCTTCCCCGTGAACGGCCAGAGATCGGACGTGTGCGTGTCGGTGATGCTGCCGCGGCCGGTCACCGTGATACGACGGCGCACGTCGCGCGGCACGACCTCGAGCACCTTCTCCGCGAATGCGTTGCCCGACTTGGCCATGATCGTGTACCGACCGCCGTAATTGCCCGCGAACTTCCAGCCGGTCGGCGTGAGATCGACAATGCCTGGGCCTCCCGGCGCGGCGATCGAGTCGTCGGGCGTGTAGCTGTACGTCCACGTGACGGGCGCGTCCTCCACCGGCGTGCCGTTCGCGCGCTTCGCGACGGCCCTGAGCGGCACGACGTCACCGGTGCGTACCGACGACTCCCTGATGTCGAGCTCGAGCGCCGTCACCGGGTTCGCCACGATCGTGTACTGTTTTTCGCCGCGGACACCCTCGGCTTCGGCGACGATCGTGACCGACCCCGGCTTCAGGGCGGTGACGTTACCAAACCGATCGACGCGCGCCACCGACGGATCGGAGCTGCGCCACGTGGCCGTGAGCGTCTTTCGCTCGCTCCGATCCGCATGTCGCCCCGTCGCCGCGTGCGGGATGGTCACGCCGGTGTAGAGTCGGCCGGGGAGTTTCGCGGTCACATCGATGACCGCGAGTGCGGGCCACGTGATCGTGACCGGGATCTCCAGCGTTACGGGAGGACCACCGGGCGTGGTCGGGGCCGCTGTCGCCGTCGCCCGGAATGTGCCGGCCTGCAGGCCAGCCACGATGCCGTCCCCGAAATAGACCGCTCTCCGTGGTCCGCCGACACGAATCGGCGCATCGGGGATCTCGTTCCCCCGCGCGTCGTACGCCGTGACCTTGAACGCGAGCGAGTCACCGACTTTGAGCGTCACTTGCGCGGGCTCCGCCACGAGGCGAGCGACCGCGGGTTGCGCGGGCGCCGGCCGTTGTTGCGCGCCGAGTACGCTGGCGACAAGTGCTGCCGACGAGATGGCGGCAGCAACCGTGAGCGTCAGAGAACGAGCGCGACGCGAGAGACGCATGGCTATGGATTCCGTTGAGGGTCTGCCGATCCGATGGCGGGCATCATGTCCACGGACACGGTCACTCGCAAACCGAGTGATGACATGGAATACGTGCGAGCGTGTCGTAGCGCTCGGTGCGACGGCCCGTCCCGGCTCACCCCCGTGGCCTGTCCTCGACCGGGGCGTACCGGCGGTCTACGAGTGCCGCCTCCTCAGGGTGTCCCACAAGCCACTTCCGCACGAACGGACAGGTTGGAATGACCCGATCGCCGCGGCGGCGGGCGTAGTCGAACGCGGCCGTCGCCAGTGCTTCGGCAATGCCCTGCCCCCTCGCACTCTCCGGAACGTAGGTATGCTGAATGTCCAGCAGTCCGCGCCCCGGGCGAGTATAGGCCAGATCGGCTTCCTCATCGCCCACGCGAACGAAGAACCGGTTTTCTGTCTCGTCGTGCTCCACCTGCATCGATGTACCTCGGATCTGAACGCGACACAGAATCGTTGCTGTCGTCGCCAGGACGCGCGACGGTTGCTCGACGGGGAGTGACAGCGCCGCTCACAGACAGCCACGTACCGCGCGGCGCCTGGACTACTGTCGGCTCGGCAACGGGCAATCGACGGCGAACATGGGAGACTCGCGTCCCTCGCTCGTGAGCAGGAGCGTCCCACGGCGACCGTACCAGGCAATCCCCTCACCCTGGTAGCGATCGAGCGCGACGAGATTGCACACCGCCGGAGGGACCGTGCCGTCCACTCGTCCGGTCGCCGAGTCCGTGACGAAGATGTAGACCTCCCGGTACGTCCTGACCGCGAGGTGGCGTCCGTCGGGCGACAGCGCGGCGTCGGTGATCTGCCGCTTGGGCGCCGAGCCGGGGACGATCGGCAGGCTGTCGACGAGCGTCGCCACGACCGGCGCGTTCGCGCTCCACGCCGTGGCCGGGAGCGTGAAGACGAGGGCCTGGCGTCGCTCCTTCGCATCGTCACGCAGCTGGCGCTTCGTGATGAGGAACGCGTCGCCGTTCGGCGCGACGTACATCGCCTCCACATCGTGCGGCTGATCGGGGTAGCGGAAGACGAGAGTCGCGGGCGTCAGGCTTCCGGTGTATCCCGCGCCCTGGGCCGCCGGTTCGGCAACCTTGTAGATGGCGCGCGTCGGGCGCTTTCGATCGTTGTCTCCGACTTCGCCGATGTAGACGCAACTGGGCGCCGGCGCGGCCGACTGCGCGTTCGGCGAACATGGGCCAGTGGACGCAGCCTCCCAATCGACATTCCGCGCCCCGGCAATGCGCCATGCTCCGCGATCGGCGCCCGTCGAGTCGAACGCGAAGAGCAACGGCTGGTTGCCGGCGTCGTTGATCGTGAAGAAGATGCCGGGTTGTGTCCAGCTCGCCGCGGCGGCGGAGTTCTCGGTGAGCTCGGTACGCGCTTGCAGCCGGATGGCAGTGACCTTCGACGGGACCACGCTCGCGGAGTCGACCAGGTCGCGCCGTCGCTGCGCCTGACCGGTGTCCGGTGTCGCGCAACCGCCCAGGATCGTAGCGCCGAATACCGTGGCCCTGAGCCATCGTGGCGAGCTCATTGACGTGGCAGCCATCGGGAATCCTCGTTAGGTGGCGGCGCCGGCACCTCGTCCGTCGGCAGGACCTCGTGTTCGGGAAACACCTCGAGCGACGGATCCAGACCGGAGTGGGATGGAGTGCGCAGGGAATGCGCCGGGATCCCGCGCAGTTTACGGTACGCCAGGATCGCCATTCCGAGCGCGCCGCCCGCGAGCGCCACCGCCGCCAGCAACGCGAGGCCAACGACGAGCAGCGCCGCGCCAGCCCCGAGCACGAGGAGCCCCACGAGGAGCGCGAGCCATCGGTTTCGGACGGTGATCGACAAGCCGGGCATCGCCTTCGATGAAAGTAGTGCCGCTCGGCACAGTCCAGCACAGCGCCTGTCCGAATTCTAGCTCGGGGACGCCGAGCCGCCAGCGTGGCTCGCGTATCGGTCTGAGCCGCGGCGATTCAACGACTCGCAACTCGCGACTCCCGATTCCGATGCTGCCTAACGCGATGCGTCAGCGCCGAGGGTGACGGATGCCGCCGCTTCCTGGAGCGTTCGCGCCACCGACGCGTCGAGGACCAACGGTATTCCGCTCCGTGTTCGAAGTCGCGCCGGGAGCCCAACCGGCGAACGCTCGAAGATGCGTGCGTACATGACGAGCGCGGCCAGGTACGACCCCGCCGGCGACGCGTGCAGGCCGTCCGAGTACAGCTGCAGCGTCGGGTCGCGCTCCCACGCCGCGAGCCAGGCACGCGCTACCGGAAACAGCACGCCATTGACATCGGCTGCCGCGAGCTCGTACGACTCGATCGAGCCCGGAAAGTCCCCGCGACGGCCGTTCGGCGGCCAGGTCTGGTACAGCGCCGGCTTCGCGCCGATTTTCGCGATCTCGACGCCAAAATTCTGGGTCGCGAGGCGGAGCGTATCGCGGTACACGCCCGCTGGGGTCCATCCCTGTTGCATCACGACCCACGCCCAGCCGCCTTCCGCGATCTCGCGTTGAACCTGGCCGTCGGTCCAGTGGTCGATGAGCGCGTAGTTCGGTAGCGCCCAGCTCGCGACGGCGAGCTGCTCGCCGCCCGCCGAATCAGCGAGCGCCTGGAGGATTCCTGGAACGTCGTTCACGTACGTGAGGCTGTTCCCCACGAACAGGATGCGCGTCCCGTCCCCCAGGGGGGTCGGGCCCGCGGCTTTGCTCGTCCCGAGACATGCGGCCAACACCAGAGCGCCCGCGGCGGCGCTCAATCCGACCCCGCACGGCCGACGCGAAACCAACCTTCCGAGTCCGGTCACAGTCCCTCGCAGTGGGCGTGTCGCACACTGCGAGGACGGTGGGACCGTCACAACGCAGGCGTGACAAGCCGATCGAGGAGCGGACGACCGGATCGTACGCCCGGCGAGGCACTCTCCGTAAGCGCCGATAGCGCAACGTGCCGCGCGCCCCGGGGCGCGCGGCACGTTAGGCAGCGGGGTGGTGCTGACCCGCCTCAGAGCGTCTTGAGGTACTCCACGAGATCGGACTTCTGGCGTGGCGTCAGGGTCAGGCGGAACTCCCGGACGTAGTGATCGACGACCGCCTCGAGCGTTGGTGCGCTTCCATCGTGGAAGTAGGGCCCCATGAGTTGTGGCGGATTCCAGAGGCCCCGGAGCGGCGTCGTCCGGTAAAGCTTCGTCGCGGTGCGCAGGGCATACGCGGGGTCTTGCCCCACGTCCTCGGCGCGGTGGAGTCGATTGGCGTTCACGTCGGTGAGCGCGCCGCCGAGGTGACAGTTCATGCACTTGGCGACGCCGTTGAAGACCGCCTTGCCCCGTCGTGCCGCGGTCGCGTCATACGTCCCCGGTCTCGGCTCCGGCGCCTCGATGCTCAGCTGGTAGGCGCGCAGCGGCTCGAGCTTCGAAGACACGAGGTCAGGCGGGTTGTTGATGCTCACGCCGATGCGGGGGTCGACGAACCGACCATGCCCGTGCATCTGCGTGATGGCGACGTACGCGTTCCAGTAGGAGACCGGACCGTCGCCCGTGTAGACCTCTTTTTTCACATGCCGGAGGCCGAACGCAGGCGGTAGAACGACCGGAATGTTCTTGCCGTCGATGTTGAAGCGCGGGTCGTACAAGCCCGGGCCCCAGGAGCTGTAGACCGCTTTCTGCGCGGGTGTGAGCGCGGGCGAGAGCGCAACGATCGCTCCGACGTCGAGGGTCCGGTTCGGCCAGCCGTCGAGCCGCCTCCCGATCCCGTCCGCGAACGAGTTGTCGACCGTCGAGTGGCAGAGCGCGCAGGTGATCCCGACACGGGTCAGGCTGTTGGTCGTCGGATCCACCTCGCCCACGACCCCGAGCACCGCGTTCAAGCCGAGGAGGGCGACGGTGGTCGCGGGATCATCGAGACTGATGTCGCCGTTCACGATGCCGGCCTTCACCTCGGCTGGAAGGGCATCGGCGTCGACCTTGAGACCGACGGACAGCGCGGTTTTGGGACTTACCGCCGTCCGAATGACCTCGTGCATCCGAAGCGTGTCGGTCCAGAAGGTTTCGTCGCCGAACGTGTCGAACCGGAAGATGGCCTTGCCTTCAGCGATGAGCGCTGGGTTCATCGACGGGTTTGCCGCTGTCGGTCGCTCCACCGATGTCGGTGCGACCGTCTGGCTGTCGTCCCCGCCGCAGGCGAGCGTGCAGCACACGAGGGCCAGTGCGTACCTGACGCGTTGCATTTGGATCGCCTCCTCACCTGGTACCTTGTCAGGCGCAGTTGGGGATGGGCTGTAGCGGCGAGGACGGCGGCGTCCCTGGGCGCCCATTTTTCTAGATTTTCTAGGTTTTTTCTGCAATTAATAGTCCATTTTTGGTTTTTGGCGGGTGACTCAGGACGAAGCCATTGCTCTCATTCGAGGCGCGGTAACGAGACAGGGTGGCACGTGGGCGGACCTCGGTGCCGGGACAGGCACGTTCAGTCGAGCGCTCGCGTCGCTTGTCGGTCGCGGCGGTGTGGTATATGCCGTCGATCGAGACGCGGTGGCCCTTCGCGAGCTCGAGCACACGTTGGCGCGCGCCGCCGTCTCCCACGCGGCCGAAGTGCGTCCGCGCGTCGGTGATTTCGTCACCGGTGTCGCGCTGCCGGAACTCGACGGCGTGGTGATCGCGAACGCCCTGCACTTCGTGCCATACGAGCGGCAGGCTGCCGTTCTCGGGCGCATCGCCGGCCTGGTGAGCCCTGGGTGCCCGATCGTGGTGGTCGAGTACGAGCGCCGCCGGGCCAACCGCTGGGTGCCCTATCCGATCGACCAGAGTGCCTTCGCGGAGGTGGCCAGGAACGCCGGGGTATCGAGGCCGGTGCATCTGGCCACACGCCCCTCGCGATACAGCGGGACGATCTATTCCGTGGTCGTTAGGCGGGAGCCGGTCGTATAGTGCCGTCGCGCAGCCGTCTCGGGCGGCGCGCTTCGTACACCAGTATTACGGCGTTGACAGGTGTACGTGGATCGAGTAGCGTTCACCAGTATAGTACATGATACTGGTGTAACCGACGTGACTGCTCGAGGGCCCACTCATGATTGCTCGCACCTGGCGCGGCGCGACGCGCGCCGCCGATGCTGCTGACTACGTTGCCTACATCGAGGCTACCGGCCTCCGCGACTACGCCGCGACCGAGGGCAACCTCGGCGCGCTGATGCTGCAACGGACCGTCGACGACACGGCCGCCGGACCGTTGACCGAAGTGCTCATCGTCTCGTTCTGGGACTCGATGGAGGCCGTCACGCGGTTCGCCGGGCCCGACCCCTCGCGCGCCGTGTTCTACCCGGAGGATGACCGCTTCCTCGCCAGGCGGGACCTCACGGTTAACCACTACGAGGTCGTCGCCCGTGTTGACGCACCAGCGCAGGCGGCTCCGTGACGAGCGTGAGCCTTTCCCGAGCGCTGCCTCGCCCTTCGAACCTCGCGTTGGTCGCAGCCTTCGGCGCCGTCTATGTCTTCTGGGGAGTCACGTTCCTCGCCATCCGCTACGCCGTGCTCGACGGCGTGCCTCCACTGATCGTGATTGGTGTGCGGTGCCTCTTCGGCGCCGCGATCCTCTACGCCTGGCTCGCCGCGCGCGGAGACTGGAAGCCAACATCACTGGCGCAGTGGCGCACCGCGGGCATCGCCGGCGTGTTCCTGTTCGTTGGCGGCCACAGCGCGATGGCGTGGGCGGAACAGTGGATCGACTCGGGCGAGACAGCGCTTCTCATGACCACGATTCCGCTCTGGCTCGTCGTTCTCACAGCGATCGTGCAGCGACGCGCGCCCGGCAGTCGGGTCATCGCCGGGTTGGGTCTGGGTGTCGCGGGGGTGACCGTGCTGACGATCGACGCAGGCACCTGGAGTGGATACGCTCTGCCGCGCGTCGTGCTGCTCGTCTGCGCCCTCGCGTGGGCGGTGGGGTCGATCATCGCGCGCGATGGCGCACGCCCGGCGTCGGCCGTACAGTCGACGGCGATGCAGCTCGCCGCAGGGGCGTTTGCGGTGACGGTCCTTTCGCTCGCATCCGGCGATCTCGGGCGGTGGGAACCGTCGGCGCTGACGGCGCGTGCCGCCTGGGCGCTCGCGTTTCTCGTCATCGGCGGGACGGTCCTCGGCTTTGCCGCGTACACGTGGTTGTTGCAGGTCACGACGCCGGCGGCGGTCGGGACGTACGCGTTCGTGAATCCCGTCGTTGCCGTGGCGCTCGCGGGCGCCGTGGGCGACGCGGAGATCACGCTGGGCACGGTCGCGGCATCCGCGCTCGTCCTCGCCTCGGTCGCGCTGACTCGGCCTTTGGGCGCGAGTACATCGGCACGGGCGGCGCGACGCGACCACGTGGCACACGGGACGCCGGAGCCCGCGGGCTCGACCGACCAACCTGGCGACACCAGGCGTCGCACCCGACGTCACGATCGTGTACCGGTCCAGTGGATCGATCGCGTCGCACGCGTCGTGATGATCGCGGCCCCGGCGCCGCTCCTCGTCGGCCTCTTGCGTTAGGCACGCCCGTGGCCACGACGCGACCTCGTGTCGCGCGTTCGAGGCATCCAGAACGGTTGAGGGGATGCTGGGGATCTCTCCGTGCCCGGCGCCGAGTTCCGCCGAACGATCCGGCCGTTTCCGCGTCATCCGCGCCGTCGTGGTTCCGACCGGGCGGCCATATCGCACGCGGGGCCCACGAGCCGTTCGCGGCGTCCACTCGATGGCGACAAAATGATGCGTTAGGGGTCAGAGTCCTAACGCATCCTTTCATCTCATCGCGCCATCGGGCGGACGCGGAGGACGCGGCAGCCGCGGACGCGGAAAGGGCCGCGGAGAACCGCGAGGACACCTCGCACCCAGGTCGCGTTGTGGCCGCCCAGTCGGAACTGCGATGGATGCGGATGAGTCGGAAACGGCCGGATCGTTGTCGGGATTCGGCGTTCGGGAGAAGGCATGGGAGTCGGGCATGGGAGTCGGGCATGGGAGTCGGGAACGCGAGTCGGGAACGACTTTCTAGGGCGAGCGTCCCGGGCGGCAGTTCCCCCTTCAGCTCCGGCTCGTGGCGCCCCGCGGCGTGAATGGCAGGGCCGTCACCGGCGGTTTCCGGCTCCTCCGCGCCATCGCCGTCCCGACCGGCCCGGGCGCTTCGGACCCGACACGCGGGGGTTCACCCTGCAGCGCAGTGGGACACAGTTGGACGCAGTTGGCGCGAGAACCGCCCAGCTGCCGCGTCTACCAACTCAAGCCCCGCTAACAACGACCAGCGCCGGTTGGAGGTCCCGAGTCACCTTAGTCGCACGCCGGCGCGACCAACCGTCTCTCGCCGGGGATGATGTCTCTCATCCCCTCATCCGTTCCCCTTTCGTTCTGGATGCATGCCTTGCGGTGTGGATGCCGACAGCGGGCAAACAGCAGCGCCGAGAACCGCACGATTCTTCAGTCGACGAAATTCGCGACCGCTCAGGAGCTCGGCGGGGCCGGCGCGACGCGCGCGACTGGCCGTCCGCGCTTCACGGCACGCTCACGAGCCTTCTGCGCTTCGACAAAGCGGTCCCGCGGTGGTGCGCTCGTCACGAGCGAGTCGAGCAGCCGGTGTGCGGCGGCCGTAACTTCATCGACCGCCCTGTTGAACGCGGCCTCGTTCGCTTTCGACGGTTTCGTCGTTCCACTGAGCTTCCGCACGAACTGCAGCGCCGACGCGCGAACCTCGTCGTGCGTGGCGGGCGGTTCGAAGTTGGCGAGCACCTTGATGTTGCGGCACATCCGTCGATCCTCGGTTCACAAGTCCTGCATAAGCTAACGCGAGGGCGTCGTAAGGCGGCAGTCACTCGTTTGGACCCACCTCAGTGACGACGGAATTCCGCGAACGCCTTCAGATCACCCACAGAACCCGTCCCTCATGAGCGCTGTCGATCGCGTCTTTCTCCTCGACACCCTCACCGAAGCGTTCGAAGGTCCCGCATGGCACGGACCGACGCTTCGCTCCTCGATCAAAGGTGTGAAGGTCGACGAAGCCCTCTGGCGGCCTGGGAAAGGCCGCAACTGCATCTGGGAGCTCGTGACACACACCGCGTACGGGAAGTATCTGGTCGCAACACGACTGGAGCCCGACGTTGAGCGTGAGTTCGGCCGCAAGCTCGCGAAGTCGTGGTTCCCACGGTTACCGGAACCCGCCGACGCACGGGCGTGGCGCGCCGATCAACGGCTGCTGGACGACTGGCACGCGGCGCTCCTCGAGGTGTGCCGGCGCGTGCCGGACAAGCGCCTGCGCGAGAAGCGCCTGCAAAGCCGGTTCACGCTCGCGCAGGAGGTGCACGGACTTGCCCTGCACGACACCTACCACGCCGCGCAGATCCGCCTCCTGCGCCGCCTGTATTCCGACACCCGGTAATTGGGGTCAGAGTC
>DAINRQ010000088.1:0-26268 GCA_036741775.1 Gemmatimonadaceae bacterium
ATTACGCGCACGTCGACTGCCCGGGGCACGCCGACTACGTGAAGAACATGATCACCGGCGCGGCGCAGATGGACGGCGCGATTCTGGTGGTGAGCGCGGTCGACGGCCCGATGCCGCAGACGCGCGAGCACATCCTGCTCGCCCGCCAGGTGAACGTGCCGCGCATCGTCGTGTTCCTCAACAAGTGCGACCTCGTCGAGGACGCCGAGCTGCTGGATCTCGTCGAGCTCGAAGTGCGTGAACTGCTCTCGAAGTACGAGTACGCCGGGGATGACGCGCCGGTGATTCGCGGTGCGGCCATCCGGGCGATCGAGGGCGATCCGCAGTGGGTGGAGAAGATTCAGGAGCTCTACGACGCGCTCGACACCTTCATCCCGCAGCCGGTTCGCGAAGTCGACAAGCCGTTCCTGCTGCCGGTCGAGGACGTGTTCTCGATCACGGGGCGCGGGACGGTGGCGACGGGGCGCATCGAGCGGGGGCGGATCAAGGTGGGCGAGGAGCTCGAGCTGGTGGGCTTCGGGGCGAACAAGAAGACGGTCGTCACCGGGGTCGAGATGTTCCGCAAGCTGCTCGACTCGGGCGAGGCGGGGGACAACGTGGGGCTCCTGCTGCGCGGCGTCGACAAGAAGGAGATCGAGCGCGGGATGGTGCTGGCGAAGCCGGGGTCGATCCCGCCGCACACGAAGTTCGAGGCCGAGGTCTACGTGCTGACGAAGGAGGAGGGCGGGCGCCACACGCCGTTCTTCAAGGGCTACCGGCCGCAGTTCTACTTCCGCACGACCGACGTGACGGGGTCGGTGGAGCTGCCGGCGGGCACGGAGATGGTGATGCCGGGCGACAACATCCAGATGACGATCGAGCTGATCACGCCGATCGCCATGGAGGAGCAGCTGCGCTTCGCGATCCGCGAGGGCGGCCGCACCGTCGGCGCCGGTGTCGTGACAAAAATTCTGAAGTAAATCGAGTGGGAACAGGGAACCGGGAACCGGGAACCGATCGCGCGGTCCCGATTCCCGATTTCCGATTTCCGATTCCCTAGAGAATCGAGACAGATCCAAATGGCCGGTAGAATTCGAATCCGTCTGAAAGCCTTCGACCACGCCGTCATCGACCAGGCGTCCGCGGACATCGTGCGGACGGCGGAGAAGACGGGCGCCCAGGTGTCGGGGCCGATTCCGCTGCCGACGAAGACGCAGCGGTGGACGGTGCTGCGCTCGCCGCACGTGGACAAGAAGTCGCGCGAGCAGTTCGAGCTCAAGACGCACAAGCGCGTGATCGACATTCTCGATTCGCGCGCGCAGACGGTCGACGCGTTGACGAAGCTGGATCTGCCAGCCGGCGTCGACGTCGAGATCAAAGTCGAGTGAAGCCTTCAGCTATCAGCTCTCAGCCGCTGATAGCTGATGGCTACAGTCCAACAGCCGCGATGGAACTCGCTGCCTAACGGCGGCGTCCAGGCTGAGACTCCCAGAGGAAGTCATGATCGGAATCATTGGTAAGAAGCTGGGTATGACGCAGGTCTTCAACGACCAGGGGCATCAGGTGCCCGTGACGGTCGTCGAGGCGCCGCCCAATCCTGTCCTCAAGGTGACGGACAAGGCGGTCGCCGGCTTCGCGTCCGTGGAAGTGGGCTACGGAAAGCAGCGCACTGCTCGTGAGTCGAAGAAGGGTGAGGGCACGCCGCGCGGTCGCCGCGCGACGCGGGCCGAGCTCGGGCACGCGAAGAAGGCGGGACTCGATTACGCGCCGAAGGTGCTGCGGTCATTCCGCCTCGATGATGCGCCCGGCAAGAACCCGGAGATCCCGTCGTACAAGGTGGGCGACGTCATCGACGTGAACGTGTTCGCCGTGGGCGACGAGGTAAAGGTCACCGGCACGTCGAAGGGGCGTGGCTTCCAGGGCATCGTGAAGCGCCACAAGGCCGGTGGTGGTCCGAACACGCACGGGAACACGAAGCATCGTCGGCCGGGGTCCGTTGGCCCGGGCACCGATCCGTCGCGCGTCATCAAGGGGAAGCGCATGCCGGGGCAGTATGGTGCGGCGCGGCACACGCAGACCCATCTCCGCATCGAGAAGATCGATGCCGAGCGCAATCTGATCTACATCCGCGGCTCAGTGGCCGGCCCGACGAACGGGATCGTCCTCGTCCGCAAGCAGTCCTAAGGCTCGAGACATGGCAGAGACGACGACATTCGAGGCCGCGGCGTACACGGCGCAGGGAACGGCGCGGGAACGCGTCCCGCTCCCGCCGGCGGTATTCGACGGCACCGTGAACATGCCGGTCATGCACCAGGCGGTGAAGGCGTTCCTCGCCAACCAGCGCCAGGGCAACGCGTCCACGAAGACGCGCGGGTTCGTGATCGGTGGGAACCAGAAGCCGTGGAAGCAGAAGGGGACGGGGCGCGCCCGACAGGGCTCGACGCGCGCGCCGCACTGGGTTGGCGGCGGCACCGTCTTCGGTCCGCAACCGCGCGCCTACGACGAATACGTGCCGCGGCAGGTGCGCGCGCTCGCGCGGAAGAGTGCATTCAACGCCCGCGCGCGCGAGAACGCGATCTACGTGATCGATCAGTTCAACTACGACGCGCCGCGCACGAAGGCGTTGCTCGGCCTCGTCATCCGCCTCGGTGTCGGCGATCAGAAAGTGCTCGTGCTGACCGACGGCGTGAAGCCGAACGTATTCCGGAGCGGCCGGAACCTGCCGAACGTGCACGTCATGCCGTACAGCGACGTGTCGACGTATCATCTGCTATGGTCCGACGTGGTGCTGATCGAGGGCTCGGCCATCGGTCACACGCTCACGCCGATCGCCGAGGAGCCGCTCGTCGCGCCGCGGGAATCGCGTCCGGCCACGCCGGTCTCGACGCGCTCGGTACGGCCGGCCGCCAAGAAGGCGAAGGTCAAGGCACCGAAAGCCGAGCCGCGGAAGGCCGCGAGCAAGAAGACGGCGAAAAAGGCCGCGAAAACGGCGGCGAAAAGGGCCGCGAAAGCTGAGGGGAAGGCTCCCGCGAGGAAGAAGGCGGCGGCAAAGCGCCCCGCGACCAAGCGCGCGGCCAAGAAGGCTGCGCCCAAGAAGAAGGACCGGTAAGCCATGTCGACCCTGTATCGCACCCTCGTGCGCCCGATCGTGACGGAGAAGACGTCGATCGCCCGCCAGGAGCGCGGCGAGTACGTCTTCGAGGTGGCACCGGACGCGACGAAGCCGGCCATCCGCCAGGCGATCGAGCAGTTGTTCGGAGTGAAGGTCACTGGCGTGTGGACCTCGAACCATCGCGGCAAGACGCGCCGCGTCGGGAAGACGGTCGGCCGCCGCGCGAATTGGAAGAAGGCGATCGTGACGCTCCGCGAGGGCGATGCGATCGAAGGCATCTTCGAGGGCTGATCGCATGGGGATTCGTCAATTCAAGCCGGTGACCAAGGGAACGCGCTTCCGCTCGGTCTCGGACTTCGCTGAGATCACGCGCTCCACGCCGGAGAAGGCGCTGACCGAACCGCTCAAGAAGTCCGGCGGTCGCGACAACCACGGTCACATCGCCATGCGGCGGCGTGGCGGCGGGCACAAGCGGAAATACCGGATCATCGACTTCAAGCGGAACCGCTTCGGCATGCCGGCGGTGGTGAAGGAGATCGAGTACGACCCGAACCGCTCGGCGCGCATCGCGCTCGTGGAATACGCGGACGGCGAGCGCCGGTACATCCTGCATCCGAAGGGGCTCGCGGTCGGCGACACGGTGGTGTCGGGCAAGGGCTCGGACATCCGGATCGGCAACGCGCTTCCGCTGCGGGAGATTCCGCTCGGCACCAGCGTGCATAACGTGGAGCTCGTCCCGGGCCGCGGGGGTCAGATGGCACGGTCGGCGGGTGTATCGCTCGAGCTCGTCGCGAAGGAAGGCGAGTACGTGACACTGCGCATGGCGTCCACGGAGATGCGGCGCGTGCACGGCAACTGTCTCGCCACCATCGGCGAGGTGGGCAACGCCGAGCACGAGCTCCTCTCGTGGGGCAAGGCGGGCAAGACGCGCTGGAAGGGGCGTCGGCCGAAGGTGCGCGGTGAAGTGATGAACCCGGTGGATCACCCGCACGGCGGCCGCACGCGGGGCGGCCGGAACGTGGTGAGCCCGTGGGGCAAGAAGGAAGGCGTGAAGACACGCAACATGAAGAAACCATCGCAGCGCCTGATCGTTCGCGGTCGCAAGCGCGGCAAGGCAACGCAGTCGGGGTTCTAGGGTTGCAGCCATCAGCCATCATCCATCAGCCATCAGCTGGCTGAGCGCGACTGGCTCAACGGAATCGACACTATGGCGAGATCTGTAAAAAAAGGTGCGTACGTCCACGAGTCGCTGACGAAGCGCGTGGCCGCAATGAATTCGCGCAACGAGAAGCGCGTCGTGAAGACGTGGTCGCGTGCGAGCACGGTCATCCCCGATTTCGTCGGGCACACGTTCGCCGTGCATAACGGGAACAAGTTCATTCCGGTGTACGTCACCGAGAACATGGTGGGGCACAAGCTCGGTGA
The DNA here is from genome assembly GCA_036741775.1 of Gemmatimonadaceae bacterium. GTDB lineage: Bacteria > Gemmatimonadota > Gemmatimonadetes > Gemmatimonadales > Gemmatimonadaceae > JAJKIV01. Next base: position 4,517 of record DAINRQ010000088.1, read on the forward strand.
GTTCGCGCCGACGCGGCTCTTCCGTGGCCACACGGGCAACAAGGCGACGGACAAGAAGGCGTCGCTCGCCCCGGCCGGCGGCAAGGGAGGGAGGTAAGCCATGGCCGAAGCACGCGCATTCCAGCGGACGACGCGCCAGTCGCCTTACAAGATGCGCCTGGTCATCGACCAGATCCGCGGTAAGGACGTGAACGAGGCGCTCGCGCTGCTCAAGTTCTCGAAGAAGCACGCCGCGAAGCAGATCGCGAAGGTGCTCAACTCGGCCGTCGCGAATGCCGAGTTCAAGGCGCGCGAGGCGAACGAGTCGATCGACGTCGATCAGCTCTACGTGAAGCACGCGGTGATCAACGAAGGGCCGAAGCTCAAGCGGTTCATGCCGGCAGCGATGGGTCGCGCGACGCCGATTCAGAAACGCACCAGCCACGTCGAGATCATCGTGGCGGAGAAGGAAGGTCGCTAATGGGACAGAAGGTCAATCCGATCGGTTTCCGCCTCGGCATCTCGAAGCAGTGGCGCTCGCGCTGGTATGCCAACCGCGATTTCCCGGCGCTGCTCCGCGAGGATGAGCTCCTGCGCAAGTACCTCAAGGCGCGGCTCGGTCACGCAGCCATCTCCGACATCACGATCGAGCGCAAGCCGGGCAAGGTGGTGGTGACGATCCACACCGGTCGGCCGGGCGTGGTGATCGGGAAGAAGGGCGCGGAAGTCGACAAGTTGCGCGATGAGCTCGCGCAGCTCACGGGCAAGGAAGTCGGCATCAACGTCGAGGAGATCAAGCGTCCCGAGCTCGACGCTCAGCTCGTCGCGGACAACATCGCGAACCAGCTGTCGCAGCGCATCTCGTTCCGCCGCGCGATGAAGCGCGCGGTCCAGAGCGCCATGCGGATGGGCGCGCAGGGAATCAAGGTGAAGGCGGGCGGTCGCCTTGGCGGTGCGGAGATCGCGCGCGTGGAAGGCTACCACGAGGGCCGGGTGCCGCTCCACACGCTGCGTGCCGACATCGACTACGCGACGTCGACGGCGAAGACCACGTTCGGCACCATCGGCGTGAAGGTGTGGATCTTCAAGGGCGAGATCGTCGAGGACCGTCGCGGCAAGACGTACTCGACAGGCGTCTGACGACGCCTGAGCCATCAGCCGTCAGCCATCAGCTGACGGCGGCAGGCTGAGAGCCCAACGTAATGAGCCGTTCCTGATAGCTGATTGCTGATTTCTGATATCGACCAATGCTTAGTCCAAAGCGCGTAAAGTTCCGCAAGATGTTCAAGGGACGCACCAAGGGGCTCGCGACCCGTGGGGCCGAGATTTCGTTCGGCCACTACGGATTGCAGGCGCTCGAGCCGGGGTGGGTATCCAACCGACAGATCGAGGCCGCGCGTGTCGCGCTGACGCGCCACATCAAGCGTGGCGGGAAGGTGTGGATCCGCATTTTTCCCGACAAGCCGATCACGAAGAAGCCCGCCGAAACGCGCATGGGGAAGGGCAAGGGCTCGCCCGAAGGCTGGGTGGCCGTCGTGCGACCGGGCCGCGTGATGTTCGAGCTCGAGGGCGTGACGCGCGAGACCGCCGAGAAGGCGATGGCGCTCGCGGCCGCGAAGCTCGGTGTGCGGTCGAAGTTCATTGCGAAGGAGGAGGCGCGCACCGATGAAAGCTGAGGAGATTCGCGAGATGTCGGACGCCGACATCCGCGCGCGGATCGCCGAGATGGAGGAGGAGCGCTTCCGCCTCAAGTTCCGTTCGGCGACCGAGACGTTGGAGGACCCGCTGCAGCTGCGCACGATCCGGCGCGATATCGCGCGCCTGAAGACGGTACAGCGAGAGCGGGAACTGGCGGCGTCGACTGAACCGACGACGACGCGCCGGACCGGCACACGCGCGCGTCGCGCGCGCCGTTAGGCGGCGCTGACAGCCTCGAGAGTAACCATGGCCGATATGACGACGAACCAGCAGCCAGACCAGTCCACGGGCGCACGCCAGGCGCGTAATTCACGCAAGGTGCGAACGGGCACGGTCGTGAGCGACAAGATGCAGAAGACCGTGGTCGTGGCGATCGATCGCCGCGTGCCCCACCCGGTCTACGGGAAGATGGTCACCCGCACGAGGCGGGTGAAAGCGCACGACGAGGAGAACTCGGCGAAGACCGGGGACACCGTGCGCATCATGGAGACCCGCCCGCTGTCGAAGGACAAGCGGTGGCGCGTGGTCGAGATTGTCGAGCGCGCACGCTAGCACAGCGAGGAGGGTGAGCCCATGATCCAACAGGAATCGATGGTCAAGGTCGCGGACAACTCGGGCGCCAAACGCGCGCTCGTCATCCGCGTCCTTGGCGGTACGCGACGGCGGTACGCCGGCCTTGGCGATCTCGTGATCGTCGCGGTCAAGGACGCGCTGCCGAACGGCACGGTGAAGAAGTCGGACGTCGCTCGGGCGGTGGTGGTGCGGACGGTGAAGGAGACGCGCCGCAAGGACGGCAGCTACATCCGGTTCGATGAGAATGCCGTCGTGATCATCAACGATCAGGGCGAGCCGCGGGCGACTCGTATCTTCGGCCCCGTGGCCCGCGAGCTTCGCGACAAGAAGTACATGAAAATCGTGTCGCTCGCCCCGGAGGTCATCTGACATGCGCATTCTGAAATACCGCAAGACCGATCGTGCCGGCGCGAAGAACGCGACGCGCCACGCACGTCGGGTCGAGCGTGTGACGATGCCCATCACGCGCGGTGACACCGTGCGTGTGATGCGCGGCGAGGACAAGGGAAAGGAAGGCAAGGTGCTTCGCGTGTTTCCCAAGACCGGGCGGCTGACGGTCGAAGGGATCAATATCGTGAAGAAGCACCGCAAGGCTCGGCGCGCTGAGGAGCAGAGCGGCATCATCGAGATGCCCGCGCCGATCCACCATTCGAACGTGATGCTGCTCGATCCGAAAGAAGGCGCCCCGACGCGCGTTCGCAGGCGCATCGACGAGGACGGCACGAAGGAGCGGCTGGCGGTCAAGAGCGGCCAGGCGATTCCTCGCACCAGGTGAGGACCGAGGCCATGGCGACGAAGGACAAGGAACAGAAGAAGGCGAAGGGTGACGGCAAGAAGGGTGACGGCAAGAAGGGTGACGCCAAACGGGGCGACGCGCCGAAGCAGGCGCACGCGGGCGTCGGCCAGCCGGCGCCGCCGCCGCGGCTTCACGTGTATTACCATAACACGGTGCGCGAGCGGCTCGCGAAACAGTTCGAGCTCCAGAACCCGCATCAGATTCCGGGGCTCGAGAAGATCGTGCTGAACGTGGGTCTCGGCGAAGCGATCAAGCAGCCGAAGCTGCTCGACAAGGTCGTCGAGGAGCTCGGTGTGATCACAGGGCAGCGCCCGGTGCGGAAGAAGGCGCGGAAGTCCATCGCGAACTTCGGGCTGCGTGAGGGGCAGGAGATCGGCGCGTCCGTGACGCTGCGCGGCGCGCGGATGTGGGAGTTCCTCGACCGCTTCATCAGCACGGCGGTGCCGCGAGTCCGCGACTTCCGCGGGCTCTCGACGCGTTCGTTCGACGGGCGCGGGAACTACTCGCTCGGCGTGAAGGAGCAGATGATTTTCCCGGAGATCAACTACGACATGATCGACCAGATCCACGGGATGGACATCACGTTCGTCACGACCACGAATCGCGACGACCAGGCGTACGCGCTGTTGCGGGAACTCGGAATGCCGTTCCGAGGCGATGACAAGCCGATCGTGGTGAACGCGTAGCGTTCACCACGATCGGCAGCTATCAGCTACCAGCTAACAGCTATCAGCGGCTGGGAGCCAGGAGCTGAAAGCTCGAGCCCGAGAGTCGTTTCCGATAGCTGATAGCTGGTAGCTGATAGCTCAAGAACACGGAGTGTTTTTGTATGGCCCGAAAAGCCATGGTAGAAAAATCCAAGCGCAAGCCGAAGTTCCAGGTCCGGCAGCACAACCGCTGCGGCCGGTGCGGGCGCTCGCGCGCGTTTCTTCGGAAGTTCGGCATCTGCCGTATCTGCTTCCGCGACCTGTCGCTTTCCGGGATGATCCCCGGCGTGCGAAAGGCCAGCTGGTAATCGCCAGCGTTCATCACGAGGCGTGGCGTTGTGCCGCTGGGGCCCGCCGCGTGCTCAAGAATCATTCACATTCCTACACGTCCGGCCGCGCCGACCCGGCGCGACGGGATACGATAGGGACGAGGGACACACGACATGAGCATGACCGATCCGATCGCCGATATGCTCACGCGGATCCGCAACGCTTGCGGATCGAAGCATCGCCGCGTGGACATTCCGGTGTCGAAAGTGAAAACCGAGATCGCGCGGATCCTGAAGGAGAACAACTTCATCACGGACTACCGCGTGCTGGAGACCGAGAACGGCCGACCCGTCCTGCGGGTCGTGCTGAAGTACGCGCAGGGTGGCCAGCCGGTCATTCGCGAGCTCAAGCGGGTCTCGACTCCCGGCCTCCGCAGGTACGTCGGCGTGTCGGAGATCCCGCGCGTGCGCAACGGGCTGGGGATGGCGATCGTGAGCACGTCGCGCGGCCTCATGTCGGATGCGCAGGCGCGTCGGGCCAACACCGGCGGCGAGCTCCTCGCCCTCGTCTGGTAAGGAGCCACATCCATGTCTCGTATCGGTAAGAAGCCGGTCCCGGTGCCTAACGGCGTGACGGTGACCCTCACTGGCAATACCATCAGCGTGAAGGGCCCGAAGGGTGAGCTCTCGCGCAAACTGCACCCCGACATGCAGATCGCGGTCGAGGACGGCATCGTGAACGTCACGCGGCCGTCCGACGAGCAGAACCACCGGGCGCTGCACGGCCTCACGCGCTCGCTCATCGCGAACATGGTCGAGGGCGTGACGAACGGGTACCGCAAGCAGCTCGAGATCACGGGCGTCGGGTACAAGGCGGAAGTAAAGCCGTTCGGGCTCCAGCTCGCGCTTGGCTACTCGCACCCGGTGGAGTATCGCGCGCCTGCCGGCATCAAGCTGACGGCACCGCAGCCCACCGCTGTGGTGATCGAAGGCGCCGACAAGGAGAAGGTCGGTCAGGTGGCCGCCGAGATCCGCGCGCTACGCAAGCCCGAGCCGTACAAGGGGAAGGGCGTGAAGTACCAGGGCGAACAGATCCGCCGGAAGGCGGGTAAGGCGGGAGGCAAGTAATGGCCGGTAAGGTTCGCAGACCAAAGGGGCGACACGAGCTTCGCGCGCGCCGTCATCTCCGCGTGCGGAAGAAAGTAGCGGGTACGCCGGAGCGTCCGCGGCTGGTGGTGTTCCGCTCGCTCAAGCACATCTACGCGCAGCTGGTGGACGACACGACGAGCCGGACGTTGGCGACGGTGTCGGACCAGAAGCTGTCGGGCAAGAAGAGCGAGCGGTCGACCGAGGTCGGGAAATTGATCGCACAGAAGGCGAAGGACGCTGGCTTGTCACAGGTCGTGTTCGATCGCGCAGGGTACAGATACCACGGCCGCGTGAAGGCGGTGGCCGACGGCGCCCGCGAAGGCGGGCTGGAGTTCTGACATGGCAGAGAATCAAGGGCCGGCGGCGGGCACCCCGTCTGGCGGTGAGTCGCGCGGTGGCCAGGGGAATCGCGGTGGTCGCGGCGGGCCGGGCGGCGGCCGTGGTGGTCCGGGCGGTGGCCGTGGCGGTCGCGGCGGACCGGGCGGCGGACGTGGCGGTCCGGGCGGCGGCCGTGGTGGTCGCGGCGCCGGGCGCGGCGGCGAAGGCGGCGGACCCGGGGCCCGTGAAGGCCGCGGCGGCCGCGGCGCCGGCGACGGTCAGCGTGGCGGCGCCGACGCCGGGCGTGAAGGGAGCGAGCTCGTCGAGAACGTCATCGCGATCAACCGTGTCGCGAAGGTCGTGAAAGGCGGGCGGCGCTTCTCGTTCAACGCGCTCGTCGCCGTCGGCGACGGGCAGGGAAAGGTCGGGTACGCCACGGGCAAGGCGAATGAGGTGTCGGAGGCTGTTCGAAAGGCCGTCGATGCCGCGCGCCGCCGTCTGGTGAGCGTGCCGCTGACCGGCGGGACCATCCCGCACGAGATCGTCGGCGAGCATGGTGCTGGTCGCGTGCTCATGAAGCCGGCAGCGCCGGGCGCCGGTGTGATTGCCGGTGGCGCGGTGCGCGCGGTCATGGAGTGCGCCGGCATCTCCGACATTCTGACGAAGAGCCTCGGGTCGACCAACCCGCACAACATGGTCCGGGCGGCGATGGAAGGGCTCCAGAGTCTGACGACGGTCGAGCAGGCCGCGCGCGAGCGCGGCGTCGAGCCGGACGCGATTGGCTACCGGTCACGCGCCAAGAGCAAGGAGGCCGCGCATGCCTAGAACGTTCGTCTGGCACCGCACACGCGGTCCGAAGCACACACCAAAGGAAGAGCCAGCGACGTCCGGTAAGGTCCGCATCGAGCAGGTGCGGAGCGGCATCGGCAAGCCGGCGGTGATGCGGCAAACGCTGCTCGCCATCGGGCTGCGGCATCATCAGGACGTCATCGTCAAGCAGGACTCGCCGTCCCTGCGGGGTCAGCTCAGGCAGGTGCGCCACCTGGTGAAGGTGACGCCCGTCGAGGAGTAAATGCACGTGGCCAACACAGAGAAAATCGGTCTTCACAACCTGAAGCCCGCACCGGGCTCGCACCGGAACCGGAAGCGTATCGGCCGGGGGCCGGGATCGGGGACAGGGAAGACATCGGGGAAGGGGCACAAGGGCATCAAGGCTCGCGCCGGGCATCATGGGCCCGGCGGCGGCAAGCCGCAATTCGAGGGCGGCCAGATGCCCATGACCCGACGGCTACCAAAACGCGGTTTCACGAACAGTTTTCGGGTCGAGTCCCAGGTCGTCACGTTGGATGACCTGAGCCGTGTTCCCGAGGGCACCGACGTGACGCCGGAATCGCTGGCGGAAGCCGGCGTCATCCGGACGCGGAAGGGGCCGGCGAAGCTGCTCGCCAACGGGGACATCACCCACGCGGTAACCGTGCGGGGCGTGAAGGTCAGCGCCGGCGCGCGTGAGAAGATCGTCGCGGCCGGAGGCCGCATCGAGGAGTAAATGGCGCAACCGAATCCCGCCGCCGCCCTGGCGAATATCTACAAGACGCCGGAGCTGTGGGAGAAGATCAAGTTCACGTTCCTGTGCCTGCTGATCTACCGGGTGGGCGCGCACATCACGGCGCCGGGCGTGGACGTCATCGCGCTGACGGACTTCTTCAACAGCCAGGGCAACGGCCAGGGCCTGCTGGGGTTGTACAACCTGTTCGTCGGCGGGGGGCTGTCGCGCGCGACCGTGTTCGCGCTCGGCATCATGCCGTACATCTCCGCCAGCATTTTCCTCCAGATCGCCGGGGCCGTCATCCCGACGATCGAGAAGATGCAGAAGGATGAGGAAGGGCGGAAAAAGCTGACGCAGTGGACGCGTTACGGGACGGTCGTCCTCGCGATCGTGCAGGCGTGGGGCTTTGCGCTCTTCACGGAATCGCTGCAGGGCGCGGTCGCCAATCCCGGATTCGGCTTCAAGATCCAGATGGTGCTCTTCCTGACCACGGGCGCGATCTTCGTCATGTGGTTAGGCGAGCAGATCACGGAGCGTGGGCTCGGGAACGGCGCCAGCCTGCTCATCTTCTTCTCGATCGTCGAGCGGTTCTGGCCCAGCATCTTCTCCACGTTCGGCTTCGTGGCCACGGGTGCCATTGGGCCGTTCACCCTGCTGCTGCTGGCGATCCTCATGGCCGCGGTCGTGGCCGGCGTCGTGGCCATCACGCTCGCCGCGCGTCGCATCATGATCCAGATACCGCAGCGCACGATGTCGCGCGGGCGCATGCGAGAGTCGGCGAAGAACTTCATCCCGCTGCGGATCAACTCCGCGGGCGTGATGCCGATCATCTTCGCCCAGTCGGTGATCGTCATTCCCGGCGCGCTGGCGCAGTTCAGCGGCAACCCGCGGATGCAGGAGTTGGCGCAGTACTTCGCGCCTGGTACGGTCTGGTACTTCCTGCTGTCGGCCGTGCTGATCGTCTTCTTCACGTACTTCTACACGTCGATCATCTTCAACCCGATCGACCTCGCCGAGAACCTGAAGAAGCAGGGCGGTTTCATTCCGGGTGTGAAGCCCGGCGCGAAGACGGCCGAGTATATCGATTACGTGCTGTCTCGCATCACGCTTCCGGGGGCGATCTTCCTCACGGCGATCGCGCTCCTTCCGATCTGGATCGCCGATCTCGTCAACGTGCCCTTCCAGTTCGGCGGCACGTCGCTCCTGATCGTGGTTGGTGTGGCGCTCGATACCATGGCGCAGATGCAGCAGCACCTGCTGCTCAGAAAGTACGACGGATTCATGAAGAAGGGGCGCGTACGGTTCCGGGGACGCCAGGCGACGGGCGGAGGTTTCTGACCGGCTATCAGCTATCGGCTATCAGCTATCAGCGGCTGGTAGCTGATAGCTAACGACTGGTAGCTTTCACAATGGACATCGTTCTCTTCGGAAAACCCGGAGCAGGCAAAGGCACTCAAGCGCCGCGCATTGCCGCGGCGCTTGGCGTGCCGACGGTCGCGACCGGTGACGTGCTCCGCGGCGCGGTGCGCGCAGGGACGCCGATGGGGCGTGAGGCGAAGGCATTCATGGACCGCGGCGACCTCGTCCCCGATGAGGTCATCCTCGGGATCATGAAGGAGGCGCTCGCGAAGAACGAGTTCGCGGCGGGCGCGCTTCTCGACGGCGTCGTGCGCACGACGCCCCAGGCCGAAGGCATGTCGCGGGTGCTGGAGGAGCTCGGACGTCGCATCGATGCCGTGCTCATGTTCGACATCGACGATGAGGAGCTCGTCCGACGGTTGAGCGGGCGGACGGTGTGCGAGCAGTGCCAGACGCCGTTCACGGGGCGCGAGGCCGGCAGCACGTGCGACAAGTGCGGCGGTACGCTGATGCGTCGGAAGGACGACGAGCCGGAGGCCATTCGCAATCGGCTCGCCGTCTACCAGCGTCAGACGGCGCCCGTGCTCGAGTGGTATCGGGCGAGCGGCACGCCCATCGCCACGGTGAACGCGGTGGGATCGGTGGACGATGTCACGCGGCGCGCGCTCGATTCGCTCGCCGACGTCGGGATTCGCGGCAGCGCGGCGCGGTGATTCAGCTCAAGAGCCCGCGCGAGATCGAGATCATGGCGGCCGGCGGGCGCATCCTCGGCGCCACGGTGGAGATGCTGCGCCGCGAGGTCCGGCCGGGACTGTCGACGCTAGAGCTCGACGAGCTGGCGGAGTCGTTCATCCGAAGTCACCGTGGCGCCACGCCGTCCTTCAAGGGGCTCTACGGGTTTCCCGGGAGCGTCTGCGTGTCGATCAACGAGGAGATCGTTCACGGCATCCCGTCGCGCAAACGGGTGTTGAAGGATGGCGACATCATCTCGATCGACGTCGGCGTGAGCTACGAGGGGTACCACACGGACTCTGCGACGACGGTGCCCGTCGGGGCGGTGACGGACGAGTCCCAGCGCCTGCTCGATGTCACGCAGCGTGCGCTTGCGGCGGGCATCGATGCGGCGCAGCCGGGCAATCACGTGGGCGACATCGGTGCTGCGATCCAGGCAGTCGTCGAGGCGTCGAAGTTCAGCATCGTGCGTGATCTCGTCGGACACGGTATAGGCGTCGCGTTTCACGAGGAGCCGCAGGTGCCTAACTACGGGAAGCCGCGTCGCGGGACGAAGCTCGTGCCGGGGCTGACGATCGCGATCGAGCCGATGGTGAACGCGGGTGGCCCGGGCACGCGAACGATGCCTGACCGGTGGACGGTCGTAACGGTGGATGGCTCCCGATCGGCGCACTTCGAGCACACGGTCGCGATCACGGAGAGTGGACCGCGCGTGCTCACCGCGGCCGACTGATCCCTTACGAATCAAATCGCCGCTTCGACCGCCGCCGTCGCCCGCGCGGCGTACTCGCTGGTGAGTGTCACGAGCTGCATCACTTCTGCGACCAGCGGCGCACCGCGAGTCTTGTCTTCCATGGCCGCGACGTTGATGCGGACGTTGTATGCGGCGCCACGGCATGCTGCTTCCGCGAGCAGCGCGGCGACACCGGCGTCGGACACGGCGTTCGCGTTGCCCTTTACCGCGACCACCGCCGAGAGCTCAGCGACACGGGCGCACGCCCGAGCGGTCTCCAGCGGCACCTCGGCAGCGCCCAGCAGCGCGTTCCTGATGGCTTCGGACCGCCTAACGGCTACGTCGTCGGGGTCCTTCGGGAGCTTGTACGCGTCGGAGACCGCCGAATAGGCACGCGCGTCCGCTTCGACGAGTGCCGCCAGGGTGTTGCCGAGGTCCGCGGCCTCGAGTCCGATCTGCTTCATCTCCGCGTCCACGGCGGCGTACTTCTTCTTGCCCACCGTGAGTCCGGCCACCATCTGCGCGAGGGCGGCAGCAAGGGCGCCGGCATGAGCCGCGACGCTTCCCCCGCCGGGCGTCGGCGTCGAGGACGCCACCGACGACACGAAGCCCGAGAGACTCACGCCGCCAGCGATCGCGGCGCGGACCTTTCGCTCGAGGACCATCTCCGGCGTGAAGTTGCGGAGCTGGATGTGACGCGCGGCCGTCTCGAACAGGGCCCGCTCGGGCACGAGTCCGACGACCTCGCTCCACGTCGGTGCAACGCCGTGTGCCGCGGCCTCCATCTTCACCATGTCGTACGCGCGGTAAAGCGGCGTCCTCTCGATGTCCACGAGGTTCATCGACACCTGTGCCTGGCCGTCGACATCGAGCCCCAGCCCCTTCACGTTCTTGAGGCCACCGGACGAGCCGCGCACCGCCTTCGCGACTTCCTTGGCGACGGGCAGATTCGACGCCGGGCCCAGGTAGACGTTGTACGCGACGAGGAACGGGCGCGCGCCGATGACGACGGCGCCCGCTGTCGGGTGAACGCGGGCGGGGCCGAAGTCCGGGTCGCGCGCCGGGTTCGTTCCGAGGTCGCTGCGAAGTCCCTCGAACTCGCCGCGGCGCACGTCCGCGAGGTTCTCGCGGTCAGGGCGCGTTGCTGCCCGCTCGTACAGGTACACCGGGATCTCGAGCTCGTTGCCGACGCGCTCCCCGAGCCGGCGTGCGAGAGCGATGCAGTCGTCCATCGTCGCACCCTCGAGCGGGATGAACGGCACGACGTCGGTGGCGCCCACTCTCGGATGCTCCCCCTGGTGCGTCGTGAGGTCGATCAGCTCACGCGCTTTCTCGATTCCGGCGAACGCCGCCTGGACGGCGTGGTCCACCGTCACCACGAACGTGATGACCGATCGGTTGTGCGAGGCGTCCGACGACACATCGAGGATGTGTACGGATTCCACCGCGCCGATCGCGGCGCGAATGGCGTCCACGACGTCGGGACGGCGGCCTTCGGAGAAGTTCGGAACGCACTCGATCAGTTTCATCGTCGGGAATCGGGAATCGGGAATCGGGAATCGGGAACCGGGGACCCCAGCGAATCGCATCAGGGTCGACCTAACGAGTCGTCACGCGCGCTGGATCGTCGTCAACAGCCACGGGTGGAGCGCGCGGCTCGCCGCCACCAGAGGGCCGTGAGAGAGCCCCGTCACCTCGTGGCCCTCGAGGTCGGTGACGATACCGCCCGCCTCGCGCACCAGGAGCACACCGGCTGCCACGTCCCACGGAGCGAGACTCAGCTCCCAGAATCCATCGAACCAGCCGCTCGCGACGGCCGCGAGGTCGAGGGCCGCGGAGCCCGGCCGACGAACCCCGGATGTGGTCCGAACGATGGCTGCGAACTGACGTTGGTAGGCCTCGAGGTGCGCGAGATGCTTGAACGGGAACCCCGTCCCGATCAGGGCGCGGGACGGCTCGGTATTCCCCGCGACCTGGATGCGCTCGCCGTCACGCCACGCACCCGCGTCACGAACTGCGGAATATCGAACGTCTCGAACGACGTCCACGATCACGCCCGCAACGAGACGACCGTCCTGCACGACTCCGATCGACACCGCATAGACGGGAAAGCCATGAAGGAAGTTCGTCGTGCCGTCGAGTGGGTCCACCACGAACGTGGTACCGCGGGCGACGGCCGATGGGCTGAGCTCCTCGCCCAGCACTTCGGCGTCGGGCCGTCGGGCGAGGATGACGTCTCGAATCGCGTGCTCCGCCGCGGTATCGACCTCGGTGACGAAATCCGCAGGACTCTTGATTTGCCAATGAAGCGTTGCCGCGCTGGCGGCGCGGGATCGAATGATTGCCGCGGCGGCACTCGCCGCCTCGACCGCGACGTCCCGCAACGCGTGTCGCTCGACGGATTCGTCCGACGTCGGGTCATCGCGAGCGAGTTCGTGCGTCGCTTGCACCGCGTTTTTTCGATCGGTAGGTTGCCCGGATGTCACGGATATTCAGCGGCATTCAGCCGTCGGGGGAGCTTCATATCGGCAACTATCTCGGGGCGGTGAAGAACTGGGTCGAGCTCCAGCGGAGCTTCGAGTCGTTCTTTTGCGTCGTGGACTATCACGCAATCACCGTCCCGTACGAACCCGACGACCTCCGCACCCGCCGACGCGAGATGGTCGTATCGCTGTTGGCGGCGGGACTGGACCCATCCCGCGCGACGGTGTTCGTCCAGTCGATGGTGCCGGAACATACCGAACTCGCCTGGATATTCAACACGGTTACCCCGCTCGGTGAGCTCGAGCGCCAAACGCAATTCAAGGACAAGGCTTCGCGACAGGAGAGCGTTCCCGCGGGGTTACTGAACTATCCGGTGCTCCAGGCCGCCGACATCCTGCTGTATCGAGCAGACCTCGTTCCCGTTGGGGAAGATCAGGTGCAGCATCTCGAGCTGTCCCGCGAGGTCGCTCGACGATGGAATGCGCGGTTCGGCGAAGGCTTTTTTCCCGAGCCGCAGGCCAAGCTCACGCCATCGCGTCGCATCATGGGACTCGACGGTCAGGCGAAGATGTCGAAGTCGATGGGGAACACCGTCGGAATGCTCGAGGAGCCACCCGCCATATGGGAGAAGTTGCGGCCTGCCGTCACCGATCCCGCGCGCGTGCGACGCACGGATCCCGGTACGCCGGAGGTGTGCAACATCTATCACCTCCACAAGGCGTTCAGCCCACCGGATGTCGTGTCTCACGTCGAGACGCAGTGTCGCACCGCGGGGTGGGGGTGTATCGAGTGCAAGCAAGTGTTGTTCGAGCATATGAACACCGAGCTCACGCCGATTCGCGCACGCGCAGCGGAGATCCGGGCCCACCCGGAGCGGGTGGAGCAGATCGTTGGCGATGGTGCGGCTTCGGCACGCCGTGTGGCCGGCGGAACGCTCCGGGAAGTCAAGGACCGCATGGGTCTTGCGCAGGTGTGAGCCGGCCGAGCCCGGCTGTCGTGCCGCACACATCTTGCACCCCGGCCCCGTTGTCTTCACCGAGAGCGGCCGATGGCAAAGAGCAAAGAATCGGGTTTCGTCACAACGATGGTGTGCGTGACATGTGGCGCCGAGCAATTCTTCGATGGCGCGGTGCCGGGGAGTCTTACTTGCCCGAAATGCCGCTCGACGGTGTTCCGCGAGTTCGCGACACCAGTAACGCCCGACGAGGCGACGCTTGCGCAACTGGAGGATCAGTCGCGAAGCATGTCGTACGGGGATCCCTCGCCAGCCAGAGCACGGGACGACCTTCGCGAGCTCGACAGCTAGTCGACAACTCGATCAGCTGGTGTAAGTACAACGGGGGTGCTCCGTGACAACGGCTGCACCCCCGCGCCGACTCGTCGTGGATCTCGCGGCCTCCGCGAGGAATTGGTCGTTGCCCTCATGGGGGGCTGACGCGATTCGAGCGGCGACGCCGGCCGGTTGGGAGGTGTACGTCGTCCTCGACGCCACCACATCGGACGGAGATGGCGGGGGCGGGGCGAGCGCCGAGGTACTGGAAGCCGCGCGCGACGCCGAGGTGTACTTCGGCTACGGCCTGTCGCCCAAGCTCTTCACCGCTGCGCCGCGGCTGCGCTGGGTGCATTCCGCGGCTGCAGGCGTCGCCAGCCTGTTGTTCCCGGAGATGCGGCAGAGCGAAGTCCTGCTCACGAACTCCGGCGGTGTGATGGGGGACACAATCGCCGAGCACGTCGTGGGGGGCGTCATCTATCTGCTCCGCGCGTTCGACGTCGCCGTCCGACTCCAGGACGAGCGCCGGTGGGACAAGGAGCCGTTCGTGTCGGCTCCGGAGGCGGTCCGGGAGCTCGACGAATGCCGGGCGCTCATCGTCGGTACGGGCGGCATTGGCGGCGGAGTCGGATGGCGCCTGAACGCCCTCGGCGCTCGCTGCGTTGGCGTCCGCCGGCGACCTGAACGCGGCACCCCGCGCGGGTTCGAACGCGTCGTCGGGCTCGACGGGCTCGACGCGGAACTGCCGCACGCTGACATCCTCGTGCTGACCACCCCCCTTACGAGCGAGACCGGGATGCTGCTGACCGGGGCGCGAATGGATTGCCTCCCGCCCGGAGCAATCGTCGTTAACGTGGCGCGCGGTGCGCTCCTGGACGAGACGGCGCTCATCGAACGCCTTCGCCGCGGGACGCTGCGCGGCGCGGTGCTCGACGTCTTCCGGGAAGAGCCGCTTCCACCGGATAGCCCACTGTGGGGGTTCCGGCAGGTGCTCATCACGCCGCACGTGGCTGCCGTGTCGCCACGACGGTTCTGGGAACGCGAGCTCGAACTGTTCCTGGACAACTGGGTGCGCTACCGGCGCGGGGATCCCCTCCGGAACCTCGTGGACAAGGACGCGGGCTACTGAAGCGGACAAGCCATTCATGGAAAAGATCATCAAGGCGGCGGTCGATCGCGGAGCGTCTGACCTCCACATCAAAGCCGGCGATGTCTTCCGCGCGCGCATCGATGGCCGCCTGGTCGCGCTGACCAAGCAGGCGCTGACTCCGGAGCAGACGAAGGCGATCGCGCTGCGGTTGATCCACAGCGAGGAAGTGCGCCAGCGGATCGACAAGATCCTCGACTACGACTGCTCGTGGGGGGCCGCGGGCGTCGGACGGTTCCGCGTCAACATCCTGCGGCAGCGCTCGAGCTTCATGATCGTGATGCGGGTGATCCCATTCACGATCCCGACGGTCGAGTCGCTGCAACTCCCGCCAGTCATCTCGAAGCTGGCCGAAGCGGAGCGAGGCATGGTCCTCGTGACGGGCGTCACGGGGTCGGGCAAATCGAGCACGCTCGCGGCGATGGTGCACAACATCAACGCCACGATGCACAAGCACATCGTCACGCTGGAGCAGCCGATCGAGTTCCTCCACCGTGACATCAACTCGTCGGTCACGCAGCGCGAGGTCGGCATCGACACCGACAGCTTCCGCGACGGGCTGAAAGCGGCGTTGCGTCAGGACCCGGACGTCGTGCTGATCGGGGAGATGCGCGATGCGGAGACGATCGACACAGCGCTCAAAGCGGCGGAGACGGGCCACCTGCTCATGTCCACGCTGCACACCCCGGACGCGGTGACGACCATCATGCGCATCATCGCCATGTTCCCGCCCGAGGAGCAGGACGTCGTGCGCATCCGCATCGCCGAGTCGCTGAATGCCGTGATCTCGCAACGGCTGTTGCCCCGCAAGGACGGGAACGGCCGCGTCGTCGCCGCCGAGGTGATGGTCGTGACGCCGGCGATCCGCGACCTCATTCTCGAGGCCCGGATCAACGAGATCCGCGACTTCATCAAAGAGGGCCGCGAGCAGTACAAGATGCAGACATTCGACCAGCACCTGGTCGACTTGGTGAACGCCGACGTGGTATCTTTCGAGGTCGCAAAAGCGGCGTCGTCGCGCCCGGCGGACTTCGAACTCGAGATGAAGATGCTGAGCAGCGGGCCGGAAGCGGCGAACGGGAACCACGACAACGAAGGTGGAATTCCGGGGCTCGTGCCAACGGCACTCTCGGCGCCGGATCCATCGCCACGACGAGGGAAACGACGGTAATGCTCAATCTGCGCGGCGTGATCGGTCCGGTGGTAACGACGTTCGGCGCGCGAGACGAATCACTCGATCTCGACGCCTTCGCAACGAACCTCAGGGCCTACGCCGCGGCGGGGTTGAACGGGGTCGTGGTGTGTGGATCGACCGGTGAAGCGGCGCTCCTCGATGAGGCGGAGCGCCGCTTGCTCATCGAGCGCGCGCGCGCCGAACTGCCCGCCGATGCCCTGTTGATCGTCGGTACGGGCGCGGAATCGACTCGGCAATGCGTGCAGCGATGCCGCGTGGCGAACGAGCACGGCGCGCACGCGGTGCTCGTCGTGGCGCCCCACTATTACTCATCGGCGATGACGCCCGCTGTGCTCGAGGCGCATTACGCCCGAGTTGCCGACGAGAGCCCACTCCCGGTGCTGCTCTACAACATCCCGAAATACGCGCATTTCACGCTCGAACCCGACCTCATCGCTCGGCTGTCGACGCACGAGAACATCGTGGGGATGAAGGACAGCGCTGGTGATCTGCAGCGGCTCGAGGGCTACATGCAGTCGCAGGGGGATGCGTTCACGGTCCTCACCGGCCACGGCGGTAGCTTCCACCGCGCGCTCGAGCTCGGCGCGCGCGGTGGCATTCTCGCGATGTCGCTCTTCGCCGCCGAGTTGACACTCGACGTGTACGAGCGGCATCACGCGGGCGATGCCGAGGAAGCTGCGGAGTCGCAGCGGGCGCTGACGCCGCTGGCGGCTGAGATCGTGGGACGGATGGGTGTCGCGGGAGTGAAGGCCGCGATGGACCGCGTCGGGCTCGCTGGTGGTCCGCTGCGAATGCCTCTCGTTCCACTCGGACCCGAAGATTCCGCGCGCGTGGATGAGTTGCTGCGCGACGCGCGGGTGACCACCGCCGTCTGACTCGCGTGACGACGTCCCCCGCCGCTGGGCGCGCGGCGGACGTCGTTCGCGCGCTGGCCCGCGAGCCGCGTCCCGCCGGAAGCGACGCCGAAGCGCGCGCGCGCGCGTTCTGCACGGAGCGGCTGCGAGCGGCGGGTTTCGCCGTGCGTGAGGAGCTGTTCGAGTACTCGTCGTTCGTCGGCCGATGGGGCACGCCCATTGGGGGCGTCGCGACACTGGCTCTTCTCCTCATCGCACATACCGTTGCGCGCCAGGGAAGTCCGCTTTCCACGCTCGCGCTGCTCGTCGTCGGCGCAGTTGCCATGGTCATCGTTGGCGCAGTCGCCGCGCGATCGGGTGTGCTGACCTTTCCGGCGGCGCGGTGCCGGGGAGTGGATCTCGTTGCCACACGAGAGACGGATGCTCCAACCCTCTGGTTGATGGCGCATCTCGACTCGAAGTCGCAGCCGGTGCCGATCCTCGCCCGTGCCGCCGGCGTGACGCTCGTGGGGTTCACGTGGCTCGCGAGCGTGGTGCTCGCCGTCGCGCAGCTGTGGGGCGGTGATGTCGCGTCGTGGTGGATGCCCCTTGGTGTCATCGCGACCATCGGCGCCATCCCTGTGATCGCGACGACCGTGGGATCGCGCTCGCCTGGAGCGCTCGATAACGCTTCGGGCGTTGCGACCGTCCTGCTGGCCGCCGAGTCGACGCGCGCGCCGGTCGGCGTCTGCCTAACGAGCGCCGAGGAGCTGGGGTTGGCGGGGGCGCGGGCGTGGGTGCGCGGGAGGGCGCGCGCCACGGCGCTCAACTGTGATGGCGTGGATGACCGGGGCGCCGTGACGTGTATGTACACCGGCGCGAAGCCAGTCGAGCTGGTCGATCGGGTGGTGCAGGCGGCAACGCGCGCGGGGACGTCCGTACGCGCGCACCGGCTTCTCCCAGGCGTGTTGACCGATGGCGTGGCGCTCGCGGATGCGGGGTGGAGCGTCGTCACGCTCAGCAAAGGCGGAGTCGGGACGCTCAGTCGCATTCATTCCTCGCGCGACCGCGCGGAGCTCCTGACCGGTGAAGGGATCGCGGAGGTTGCGCGCGTGATGGCGGAGCTCATCGACGCATCGCCAGAGGTGTAGACCACCGGGGTTCGCTGGGGTCGTTCGGATGGTCCGCCGCCGGCGGTAAGATAGGGCGAGGTTGTAGCCTGGCGCCTGCGACTTGCGTAGTGAGACCGAACTCTGCCACCTGAGACGTCATGGAAATTCTCATCTTCGCGGCCGTCCTCCTGCTCTCGCTCTTCCTGATTCCCCTCGGGCTCCCTGGCCTGTGGCTGATGATTGGAGCGGCGCTCGGGTTCAACATGCTTGTCGCCGGCGACCCGATCGGCTGGTTCGCGATCGGCGGGTCGCTCGTGCTCGCCGTGATCGCCGAAGTACTCGAGTTCACCCTCTCGGCGCGGTACACGCAGAAGTACGGCGGTTCGCGCCGGGCGGCGTGGGGGGCGATTCTGGGTGGCATCGCGGGTGCGATCGTCGGCGTGCCGGTCCCGATTGTCGGGTCGGTAATCGGCGCATTCGTCGGCTCGTTTGCGGGCGCGCTCGTGGCGGAGTACACGCGGCGCGAGGCGACGGCGGGAACGGCGACGAAGGTGGCGACGGGCGCGCTGATCGGCCGAGTGGTGGCGGCGGCAATGAAGACGACGATCGGGGTAGCGATCGCGGCGTGGCTGGTGGCGGCGGCCATAGTGTAAGAAAAGAGCTATCAGCTAACAGCTATCAGCAAAGCGAGAACCCTCGGGATGCTTCTCTCAAGTAGAGGGGCATCCCGAGGGCTTGGCCTTGCTGATAGCTGATAGCTGTTAGCTGATAGCTCTTCATATTGACTCCGTTGGTCCGCGCAGTAGATTCAATCAACGCCCCGCGGCTCGCCGGGGCGTTTTTTTGTGTCGGTCGGAGACGTCGCCTGCGCGCGTTGGCCGCCGCGTGCGTGGCCACGCCACCTCACGAGAGGAACCATGTTCGACTCGAAGACGCGCACATTGGTGGTCGTCGGCGCTCAGTGGGGCGACGAAGGGAAGGGTAAGCTCGTCGACGTGCTCGCCGAGCGCGCCGACTGGGTCGTCCGGTATCAGGGCGGGGCGAATGCCGGACATACGGTCCACATTGGCGACGCGAAGTTCGTTTTGCGCCAGATCCCGAGTGGGATTCTCCACCCGGGCGTCCGATGCGCGATCGGCAACGGCGTCGTGCTCGACCCCGACACCCTGTTCTCGGAAGTCGATCGCCTCGTCGCGGACGGAATCGATGTCGAGGGCCGGCTCTACATCAGCGATCGCGCCCACCTCGTCCTTCCGTACCACAAGCTGCTCGATGGCGAGAGCTCGGCGAGCAAGGAGATCGGGACGACCGGGAAGGGAATCGGCCCGGCGTACGAAGACAAGATCGCGCGCCGAGGTGTACGCGTGCTCGATCTTCGTCATCCCGCGCGCGTGCGACAGCTCGTCGAACGCGGCGTCGATCACGCGAACGGACAGCTCGCGCGGTTCACCGACCGGCGCGCGGACGCGGCCGCTACCGTCACGTTGCTCGAAGGGCTGACGGATCGGCTGCTCTCGTTGTCGGAGGACGTCGGACTTTGCGTGCACCAGGCGATCACGTCTGGCGCGGCGGTGCTGCTCGAAGGTGCGCAGGGCTCGCTCCTCGACGTCGATCACGGGACCTATCCGTTCGTGACGTCGAGCAACACCACGTCGGGTGGAGCCGCTGTTGGCGCGGGGATAGCGCCGACGGCGATCGATGCCGTGCTTGGCGTGGTGAAGGCGTACACGACCCGTGTGGGACATGGACCGTTGCCTACCGAGATCGAAGGCGAGCTCGGCGAGCGGATTCGTGAGCTCGGCAACGAGTTCGGCGCCGTGACGGGACGTGCGCGGCGGTGTGGGTGGTTCGACGCGGTCGTCGTGCGGTATGCGACCCGTGTGAACGGCCTCAGCGGGCTCGCGGTCACGAAGCTCGACGTGCTCGATTCCCTCGATCGGATCGCGTTATGCACGGGCTACCGCGTGGGTGATGACGTGTATCGCGAGTTTCCTGGCGACGTGACTGCGCTGGAGCACATCGAGCCGATCTACGAGTGGTTGGACGGGTGGCAGCAGCCCACGAGTGGCGCGCGGACGCTCGACGCGCTGCCGTCGCAGGCACGGCGTTACCTCGATCGCATTCGCGAGCTCGTGGAGGCGCCGATCGTGTACGTCAGCGTTGGAACGCGGCGGGATCAGATCATTGGGCTCGAATGATGTCGGGAATCGGGGAAGGCAATGGGAACCGGGAACCGGGACCTGGGAACCGGGAGCTGCACGCTGCGTCTGCGTGCCTGGCAGCCAGATGCCAACCGCTGTCAGGAGCCTTCCAGCTCGGAGCCTCAGCTAGCAACCTGCAAGCTCCCAGCTGGCCTTCCAGCTCGCAGCCCAGCAAACTCGAGTAGTGAAATGCCCGTTGATGTCGTCATCGTAGGAGCCGGTCCATGCGGTCTCGCGGCCGCGATATCCGCGCAGCGAGCCGGGCTGACGACGCTCGTGTTCGATGCCGAGTGTGTCGTCGGCGCGATCACGCATTACCCCACGTACGCGACCTTTTTCTCCACGGCCGAGAAGCTCTCGCTGGGCGGGATCCCGTTCGTGACCGCGGGGGACAAGCCGTCGCGCCGTGACGCCCTCGCCTACTACCGCGCCGTCGTCCGGCACTTCGCGATTCCCGTTAGGCAGTACGAGCCTGTTGTGCGCATCGACGGTCGTGCGGCGGCATTCAGGGTGCGCACCGTGCGCCGCGGAGCGGAGCGCGCCACCGAGGCGCGCGCGGTGATCGTTGCCACGGGCTACTGGGGCTCGCCGAACCGGCTCAACGTGCCTGGTGAGGACCAGCCGCACGTGACGCACGCTTACCGCGAGGGCCATCCGTCGTTCCAGCAGAACGCCGTCGTCGTCGGGGGTGGAAACTCGGCGGCCGAAGCCGCGCTCGACCTCTGGCGATCCGGGGCGCGCGTGACACTGGTGCACTTCGGCCCGACGTTCGACAAGAAGATCAAACCGTGGGTGCTCCCGGATTTCATGAATCGGGTGGCGGAAGGGAGCGTCACGGCGATCTGGAACAGCCGCGTGGTGGCAATCGGGGCGGAGGACATTACGCTCTGCTCGACTGACGGATCCACGTCGACGATCCCGGCGGATCACGTCTTCCTCATGACGGGTTTCGCGCCGAACGTCGATCTGCTCCGACAGGTCGGGGTGACGATCGACCCGGTGACGGGCATTCCGGCGCACGACCCAGCGACGCTCGAGACCGACGTCCCGGGGGTCTTCATCGCCGGGGTGGTGGTGGCGGGGTATGACGCGAACAAGGTGTTCATCGAGAACGGCCGCTTTCACGGCGACCAGATCGTCGCGCGGATTTTGGGCCAGCCCGCACCTCCACCTGCCAGGGTGAGTCGGGACCTGGATTCGTAGGCCGGCAGCTGGGAGCTGGGAGCTGGGGGCTGCTAGCTGCTGCTGCGGGCTACGAGCTGCTGACAGGCGCTGGTCGCTTGGGGCTGGCAGCCCGGCTTGTGGCGCGCCGGCGTCGGCGGCGTACCCGCGGGGAGAGGGTGTCCCGGCGCGCTCACGCCACTCTCCCCGCGGGTATGCACACCCACCTGTCGATAGGCGTGGCTGCCAAGGCCCCGCCCCCAGCCGCTTCCAGGAGCCCTCAGCCCTGAGCCGCAGCTTGCAGCCCCCAGCGGGCAGCTGCGAGCGTAGCGGCCCGTTTACGCGTCTCATTGAGCGTTAGATTAGACCACCCGGCCGCAAAACGACTTATCATCCGCAGACTTCTGTCCCGTCATGGCCAGCGTGTCCGCACATCCCGACGTCATGGAGAAGCTCGTGTCGCTCTGCAAGCGACGCGGATTGATCTTTC
>DAINRQ010000089.1:0-26087 GCA_036741775.1 Gemmatimonadaceae bacterium
GGGACGGTGGCTACTCTCGCGCGGCCGAGCTTCCTGATAGAGGGCTTCTGCGGAAGCAGCGAAATCTGCGGCCATCTGCGTCAGGTCTTCTCAGCTCCTCCCGGTAGAGGGATTAGCCCCTCTACCGGGACGGTGGCGATTGCTCATCACCCGCTTCGCGGGTACGCGGCTCGGAATGACATACGATCCGGATCTCGAGCGCAATCGCCCAACGTCGTCGGGCGGTGATGCCGAGGGCCTCGCACCGCCCCGGGCAACGGCCTAGCTTTACGGCATGCTCGCGTCATTCGGCACCGAGTCGCTGACCGCCCGCACGCATCGGGCGCTCGCCGCGTCGCACGCGCGGCTCGCGACCCGGGACGCCGCGACGATTCGCACGCAGATCGCGGTCTCGCAGATCGCGGCGCCCACGGGTGACGAGCGAATGCGCGCGGACTGGGTGGTCGCTCGGCTCCGATCGGTCGGACTCGCGGATGCGCGCATCGACTCCGCCGGCAACGTGATCGCCACGCGGCCTGGCGCGGAGGCCGCACGACCGGTGCTGGTCTGCGCGCACCTCGACACGGTGTTCGGCCGCGATGTCGCGCTGACGGTACGCCGGGATGGCCCGCGACTCACCGGACCGGGCATCGGCGACAACGGACGCGGTCTCGCCGCGATGCTCGCGATCGCCGAGGAGATCGATGGCCGGTCGGTGCGGACGCGGCGGCCGGTCGTGTTCGTCGCCACGACTGGTGAGGAGGGCGTGGGGGATCTGCGCGGCGCGAAGCATCTCTTCTCCTCCCTGCGCGACGAGCCGGAGGCGGCGATCGCACTCGACGGTGCGGGCGACGAACGCATCGTCCACAAGGCGCTCGGCTCGAGACGGTACCGCGCGTCGTATCGAGGGCCGGGCGGACACAGCTGGGCCGCGTTCGGGGTGCCTAACGCGGTGCACGCGGCGGCGTCCGCGGCGGCGATGCTCGCGTCGCTCCCATTGCCGAAGAGCCCGCGGACGACGTTGTCGGTGAGCCGCATCGGTGGCGGGACGTCGATCAACTCGATTCCAGAAGAGGGATGGCTCGAGGTGGACCTCCGATCGACATCGGCCGCGGTCCTCGACCGGTTCGACCGTGAAATCCGGATCATCGCCCGGGCGGCCGCGCAGCAAGAGAACTCTCGGCGCGCTACGGCGACGCCGCCGCTCTCACATGATGTTCTGGTGATCGGCGATAGGCCGTCGGGGGAGCTCGCGGCCGAGCATCCGCTCGTGGTGAGCGCGATGGAGGCGACGCAGTTGATCGACCGCGATCCCGAGCTCGCGACGGCGTCGACGGACGCGAACGTGCCGATCTCGATGGGCATTCCCGCGATCGCCATCGGCGCGGGCGGGCGTGGCGGCGACGCGCACACGCCGGGCGAGTGGTACGACAACGTGGACGGACCGCTCGGCATCGCGCGCGCGATGACGATTCTCGTGACAGCCGCCGACCTCCTTTAATCGGGGTCAGATTCGAATTTCATCGTTTCTTTGCGATCGCGATCTGCTTCATCGCGCCGCAGCAACACCAACGATGAGGCACGGCTATTCGCCCATCCGAGCGCTCGCGGCGCGGTTCGGCCGCACCCTGATCGGACTCTCCGGCACGTCGAGATTCGCTCGCGTTTGGAGCATCACTTGCGCCCTGGATTGGAGTGCCCGCATTCTGCCGTCCTGCACGACCAGACGCACATCAATGAACGGGCGAGTGGCAGAATGAGTGCCTAACCGGAAACTCACCGTACTTCGGGTTCCCGCCCTGCCTCGCGAAACCGTCGCGTGATCGGCGTGAACGAGGCCTGGTCCCGAGGAGCGAGTAGCGCAGCCGGTCTCCCCGGGCATCCACCACCATACCCCCTGCGGGTCGCCAGGATCTACCGCAAGACAGAGTTCGATTCCCTCACCCACATGGATGGCGCTTTCGGTGAAAAGGTACCGAGGGTCAGCAGGTCGCGGCTGCAGATTCGACCGGCACGCGAGCGCTGACACGACGACCATGAGCGGCACGCCGACACGACGAAATCGCAGCATGTTCATGGTCATTCGAGGTCGGCTGTGACGCTCGAGTTACGCCGCAAACGCATCGGACTCGCCCGTCAGCGGCGCGGCTGGAAAAGCTCGATCGGATTACCGGAGGGGTCCTCGATTATCACCTGTGCGCCGCCGGGTCCGGCGACGATGTCATTCGTCCGGAACGGTACCCCGATAGTGCGTAACCGCGCCACCTCCGCTTCGAGATCCGGTATCTGGAGATGAATGCGGTTCCATCCGCCCGGTACCTGCTGCCGCCCGTCGGCGAGCGGCCGCTTACCGGAGCTGCCCTCGCCGCTCAACAGCAACCGCACGCCGTCACGAGCAACCGCGGCAAATGCGGGCGAGGCGTCCTGCTCGAGCGTGAAGCCCAAAACGGTCGTGTAGAACTGCACCGCCGCGGGCACATCATCGATCATGTACCGCACGCTGACTTCGGCCATCGCTGACGCTCCTTTCCGTTCGGCTCCAGATCCAACGAATGGGACGGTTCAACCGCGTTCGACTGCCGAAACATTACTCCGTCGGCACGGCAGCGGCAGGGCGACCAGGCGAATCGCGACCCGTGCGGGCGGAGATACGTCTGGCTTCGCCTAACGCCTCCCGCCGAGCTCACGGCGAATTCGTTCGGCACGGCCCGAAGCCGCGCCGTTCGGACGGAATTGCGGCGCCGCACGCTGCACCGACGCCGATCCGCCCGTAGTGCATCGTCAGGTGATACGCTCCTCTACAGCTGACCGGGATTGCGCTGCCACACTGCCCAGGTCAACGCCGTCGCGAAGCTGACCCAGCCCAGGTACGGCACGAGACTCCACCCTGCCAGCGGCCGTACGCGACCAAAGTGCCAGGTCGTGACCACCAGGACGATCCACAACAGCACGATCCCGGCGAACGCGACCGCGCCTTGTCGCCAGGCGAAGAAGAGCCACGTCCAGAGGGCGTTCAGCCCGAGTTGGCCGACGAACAGCGCCAGCGCCCGCCGCCGAGTGGCCCGATCGGCGGGCGTCGCGGGGCGGACGCGCCAGACGAGCCAGGCGGCGACGCCCATCAACACGTAGAGCGCGGTCCACACCGGACCGAACAGCCAGCCTGGCGGCGCCCAGGACGGCTTCGCCAGCGCGCCGTAGAAGTCTCCCGCATCGCGCGAGGCGATCCCACCGATGGCGCCGGCCGCCGCGGCGAGCGCTAGCCACCCGAGAAGCGCGAGCCAGCTCGACGGTCCGTCCCGCGCGGCCGTCGTCGGCACTTCCACGCCATTGTGATGCGCCATGATTCACCGAGAGTGGATGGGTGTCGCATACCGCAAGAAGCGGTGCGGCGCGCGGTACCTAACAAGTGTGCGTTACCCGGTCGCGGGCACTTCCTCCATCTCGAGGATCGGGCGCACGAGAAACGTGGCTGCGCCCAGGACCACGCAGGCTATCCCTCCCGCCAAGTACCAGGTTCGCACCCCGGCGAAGTCCGCGATGGGCGTCGCCAGTAGTAGTCTCACGGAGTCATGGCCGTGGCGATGCTCGCCATCACGGTGAAGACCCGTCCCTGATATTCGGGCGCCACGGTCGCCTGGAAGACGGCTCCGATCGAGCCGTTGGCCACAGCCGCGCAGGAGCCCCCGCGAACATGGCCGCCACCCCGAGTGGAACGAGCGCAGCTGGAGTCACCCCGAGAGCGAGAGTAGCACCAAGCCCCACGATCGCAGCCAGGGCGGGCGCGCACGACGAAGCAGGTCGCTGAGATTCTCGGGGAGCCGCCGACGCGGCTTTACCATCATGTGGCCGCCCTCGAGCGCGTGGGGCTCATCCGGCTGGTCCGCACCCGCCAGAGCCAGTGCCGCGCGCGACAGAGCACGCGCGGATGACACTCTCGATAGTGACAGACGCGACCGAGGTACCGCCCGCTCGCGTCGGCCAGGAAGACATCGGCGCCCGAATTCAGCCGGGATTGTGCGCTGCTTTGAGCCGACGACCGAGCCGGGCGAGGCGCGGCATCTCGAGGTCCGCCGTCACAGTCACGAGAAGGTCGACATCCTTCGGCCTCGGCTTGGACGTGACCATTGAGCCGACCAGCGCGATGCGCGCGACGCCTGGACACGTGCGCGCCGACCGGACGAAGTCGGCAGCACGCTCGAGGAGCGTCGTCCGGACTTCGCTCGATGACCGATCGCGGTACTGCCACTCATCTGGTGGAATGACTCTCGGTCGTTTCACGTATCGATCCCAACGGATGGGTGTTGCCCTCCAATGCCCCAAGTCGTCCGGCCGCATCGTGACTCAGCCAGGCGCGCGGCGCTGTACGCCAACTACGAAACGTGCCGGGCGCCTAACCATGATGCCGGGTCACGCGGTCAAGCGTCAATGGACTCACGGAAGTACACGTCGTACGTGACGTCCCAATCCTAACGCCGTCCGTCCAACCGTCTTACGAAGGTGCTCATCATGGCAGCGCATTCGGCCGAATGCGTCTCGAGCAGGAAATGCGGGCCATCGAGGATATGCGCTTCCATGCGAGGGAGCGCATTCATCCAGGAAAGGGTCTCCGCAAGGTCGAAGAAGGCATCGTGCCGTCCCCAGAGCATGAGGGCCGGCGGCTGCCAGCGACGAAGATACTCGGCAATCTCACCGAACCGTGCGAAATGCGTCCGGTAGTCCAGTACCAGAGCACGTTGCGTCTCGAGCCGGCCAGGCAGCGACATGATCCGCCAGTCCTCCTCCCACAGCCGGGACTCGATGCGCTCAGCGATGTCGCCGGGCACACCCGCCACATATTGGTCGCGTACCCCCTCGAACGTTAGGTGTGCGATCGCCTCGGCTTCGCGCTCCGGCGTCGGACTGGCCCAGTAGCTTCTGGTCGCCGACCACGACGGCCCCATTCCACTCTCGTGGGCGTTGGCATTCTGAACAATGAGGCTGCGCACCCCGCGCGGTGCGCGTGTCGCGAGGTACAACCCTACCGCCGCTCCATAATCGTGCAGGTAGAGGTGCAAGGAGCGGGCTCCGAGCTGCGCGAGCAGACCGTCGATCATGTCGGCGAAACGTACGAATGATGGACGCTCGACCGGCTCTGAGCTTCCGAACCCCGGAAGATCCGGGGCGATCACGAAGCAATCCTGGGCGAGCGTGTCAATCACATTGCGAAACGATTCCGACGAGCTTGGAAAACCGTGGATGAGGAGAATCGCCGGTTTCGCGGGGTCGCCCGCGAGGCGGACCGCCATCTGGGTGCCTGCAATCCGAAACCGCACAAGTCGCGGCTCTCTCAACGGAGGTCACTCATAGAATGCTTACCTGGCCCGGACGATCGAAGGACGCTTACGTGGCTCGTCGGCGCCCGCATCTACTCGTGGATGACAGTGTGCTGCTGCCGAACGCCGGCAATTGAGCTGCAAACGAAGTATCCTCGTTGAGGCGTAGCCCATTTACAGTTCGCCTGTCCGCTCCGAAGCACGTCAGCCCGCGGACAGATCGGATGCAGAACCACGGCCGAACTCCGCCAGGAACGCCCGCACTTCGATCGGCATCGGCCCCTCCCGCTCCGCGGCGCCGCGGCGGATGTCGGCCGCGACGCGGGCCGAGTGCTCGGCGAACCGGGTTCGCTCCGCGGCGGTCGACGGTGCGGCATTCAGGGCGTGCGCCTGACGCGTGAGTGTTCGAACGAGCTCGATCGTCGGGTGCCATGTCGCCGTCTCAAAGGACATCCCCATCGGCCGTGGCGGCGGTGTGTTGCGGTCCTCCTGCCGCCGGTCACGCCACGCGAGCGAGGCGCGCCGCGACTCGTCCTCCCACCGGGCGCGGTAGAATGCCGACCACTCGGGCCAGCACCGCGCGCAATAGCGGTGCTGCTCGACGACCACGCCCTGCTCCCCCGCATGCCGCGTCGCGCGGCCCACAGTGCCGCGCGTGCCGCACCCCTCGCACGTGGCGTCCGGTTCGCGCGCGGGATGGCCGCCAACGGCGAGGATGACCTCTCCGGACCGCGATTCCGTCACGGACTCCTCCTGCGCATTGATGTGTGCCGGCCGCTAACGCCGCCAAGCTGCAGGCGAATCACATTGAGCGCGAGCGCAGCTCGCCCCTTCGCCGATCGCCAGACCGCTCCAGTGGACGTTAGACGGACGGTGGACCGAACGTCCACGTGCGCCCGTACCAGGCACCGCGTGTGTTCACGCCCAGCTCGGCGCCCGGCTCGAGCGGAATGTCGGCAAGCAGTCGCAACGCCGCCAGCCCGACACGCTCCAGCGCCGGTTCCAGCGCGTCCCACAGTTCAGCCGGTGCCTCGATGGGCCCTCGTGATGGGGCCCGGGGCACCCGAAGGCTTGATGGCGGGACTCGACCAGTTCCCGCAGCACGAAGTCGGTCGGGTTGACGTTCCGCGAAGGGAGGCGCAGGGTCGCCTCGGCGGCGTTAGGCAGCCCCGCGGCGAGCAATCGCGGCTGGTGCTCGCGAGGCCACGCCGCGCCGGGTCGAACCGCATTGGCGTCCTGTCTCCGACCTGTGTGGCCGCCTAACGTTGGCTTCTGCTGCGGACACTCCATGAAACGCGGCCGCGCAGCGGCCGCCGCAATAGCGTGGCGATCGGCAGCAACCGTGGTTAGCCTGCGGCGCGCCGATACAGCTGGAAGTTGCGCACGGGCACCCCGTCCGGGGCGATGGCCTCCTGGACGACGGCGAGCAGCGTCTGGTCCGCCGAGACGACGCGACGCGCATACGCCAAGCGCTGCGTGCCGCGAAACGCAGCACTGTCGAGTGTGTCTTCGGCGACGTGCGTGAGCGTGAACGCATCAGGACCAAATTCCGAGGGCGGCAGCGCGACCCGCGAGCCGTCGGCCGGCCCGCCGAAGCGCGTGCTGCGGTCGGTAGCATCCCCGTCCATCCGCCACGTGATTTCCAGAGTGAGATGACCATCCGCACGGCACGCAATGGTGTAGCGTCCCGCGACTGGGGGGACACCGCTGGCATACAGGGAAAGCTCAGGGATCAGTACCCACTCACCGATATAGGTCATCGCACACGCACGGGGGGGTTGTCAGGCTAGCGCCGAAAGTTCTGCTGCGAGCGGATCCAAAAATGCGGCCGCGTAGCGGCCGCACTGCTTCGCCCGCTCGTCAGCGGCAACGAACGTTAGCTGGCAGCCGCGGGTGGCGTGCCCACCCTTCAGGCGAGGAGGACGCGGCCCTTGGGTTCCGGCATCGGGCGGCCGAGCTCGCGCGCCGTCTCGATCCACCCGCGGATCACGACCTCGGCCGCCTCGAGGGCCGCCTGATAGGTCGGCCCGTCGGCCGCACAGCCGGGCAGCTCGGGGACCTCGGCGATGAACGCCTGGTCCGGCTCCGACCAGTACAGGATGACTTCGTAGCGGTACTCAGGCTTCATCGTCGCTCTCTCCCGCGAGCAGCTGGGCCAGCCCGTACTTGGCACGACGTCGCGCAGTTGGCGAACCTGGTAGGGCTTGGCCTCGCCGCCCCCGCGGGGCTGGAGGTTGGTTAGGCGGTCATTCGCCAGCCGTTAGAGAACTTTGTGCGCGGCGGCGGTGAATGCGCGATCCAAGCTCAAGCCAATCCTGGCTGCTGCACTTCTATTGATCGTAAGGTAGTACGGCTTGGGATATTGAATCGGGATATCACCAGGCTTTTCGCCCTTCATGATCCGATCGGCGTGACGGGCACCTATTCGATATTGTTCTTGTTGATCCGGCGCCCACGCCATCAAACCACCCGCCTCCACGAACAACTCCGATTGATAAATAGCAGGTAGCCGATTCGCCGCAGCAAACTCAACTATCATTTCACGATTGGCGAGCGAAAGGCCACCTTGGAAGTTCAGGAGTCCATCCATGTCCTCTTGAATCATCGAGTCGAGCGCAACTTTTAGGTCCGACGGCGACGTGGCGCGAAAGGGTGTAACGGAAACGCCGAGTGCTACCCCGGCTGCCTGAGCTTCCACCAGCTGTTTCTCGTGTCCGCCCGTTCCAGGAGTAGTCGATAAAAGCGCGACTCGTGAAATAGACGGTGCGGCGAACTTGAGCAACTCAAGCCGCTTCCGTGTGGTTCCTGGAGGAAGTTCGTCGAGACCCGTATAGATCCGGCCCGGTTTCTCCAAGGTGTCGGCGAAGCCATTTTCCACCATTCCCGGACACGTGATAATGACCATCGGCATCGCAGGGTTCGCTGCCCGCACGGCGAGCGCCTGCGGCAATGCAGCGACAATAATGAAGTCGAGACCTAGTGACGTAAGCTCAGCGACGTGCGCTCGGGTGTCACTTGTATTTGGACGCGCGAGACGCGTTTCGAGGTGTACATTTCTGCCGTTCACGTAGCCGAGCTCGCGGAGCTCGTCTTCGAAGGCAGCAACGAGAGAAGGCTCGTTGCCGGACATAAAGCCAACCCGCGGAATTCGATGCATGCCAAGACGTGGGGAGCATCTCGCGAGCGATAGTGCTCCCGTGACTAATAGAAGATGCTGCATAAGACCGCGGCGGCTGAGCTGGTCCAAGGACGTGACTCACTGTGGGAGGTATGGTGAGGACAACGATCCGCCTAACTTGAATTCGATTCTTTGTGTTTTAAGGCAATTAGGCCTGCGGCCGATGGGTTGTCCGGCATCTCCACGCCGCAGAAACCGGCGCGCGGCTGCGGACGCGCAACCCGCCGCGCCAAGTTGTGCAAGCACACCGCGTTAGGATCGATCCTGGCGACACGGGGATTTATCGCGGCGTGGGCCGCCGCCTAAATCACGCGCGCCGAGCATCGGGTGAGCACGTGTTCGCGCGGAAGCGCCATCGACCACGTCGATCCCACCATCCACCGACCACAACACTCGGCAACTCCGCCGAGTACCGCGACGGCTCCCCGTCCGTGCGCCGGCGGCCATCGACGCCACCGCCCGCCGCCCCCTCCGGAAGCACGATCGCGGCGCTCCCATAGACGAACAGAAACGTCGCCAGCACGAAGTGGAAGATGATCGGAATCAACACGCCGCGCTTCTCCGGACTCGCCGTGGCATACCGGATGGACCGGACGACCATCCCGAGCGCGTAGACGTAGCTCGCCCACACGATCCACTGCCCCGCCCGCGGACCTAACGCGGACGCCCCGCCCGCGACACCCATCATCATCGCGATCATCACGACAATGAACAGGATCTGGGCCGGCAGAAGGTAGCGGTACGGCATGAGTCCGGAGTACCACCGTGTCATCGGCGGCAGCCACGCCGGCGCGATCGTCGCGGCGAGGATCTGGCCGAAGACGCGCAGCACGAACAGAGCGAACAGCACAGCCATGAGCGTGACGTACGACGACCGACCGTCTGCCAGCTGAAGAACGAAAGGAGGCTCGGGCATCGCTCGCCCTCAATCCGACAACGACACGTTCATGCGGCAGCCCCGTGCAGCGCGGCCGCGATGCGCTCCGCCGCGAGGCCGGCATCGCGCCGGATGTTGTACAGACCGCCCGTCGAGTCGTACGAGTGGCCGACAAAGTAGAGATTCGGCTGGTCCGCACTCGTGACCCGGTCGGTACGCAGCGCGAAACCCTTCGCATCCGTCCGCACGAGATTACCTAACGGGCCGATCGCCGCGGTGAAGCCGGTCGCGAAGATGACGTCGTCGAATGACTCCTCCGTGCCATCAGTGAACCGTACGCCAGTCTCCGTAAACTCCGCGACGGCGCCACGCACCGTGACGCGCCCGGCACGAATCGCATCCACGAGGTGGAACCCGATGAGCGGGATGGAGTCCAGCGGGCCGTGCGCCGGCTTGGGAATCACCGGCTTCCCGCGGCGCACCTCCGTGATGCGACCAACGGCTCCGGCGATCGCGCGGCGCACGCCTGCCGGCAGCCCACGCATCGCGAAGGCCAGGTATTGAATCGGGATCCCTGCAATCGCGAGCGGCACGACGTTCGCCCCCGAGCGAACCGCGATCGTCACCTTCGCACCCGCGTTTGCAAGCTCGCTCCCGATCTCGCCCCCGGAGTTGCCGACGCCGATGACCAGCACCCGCCGTCCCTCGAAGCCGGCCGGACGCCGATACTCGACGCTGTGCATGACGCGCCCGCGAAACCGCTCGCGGCCGGGCACAGCCGGCACGCGCGGTCCAGCCATGATCCCCGTCGCGATCGCGACCGCATCCGCCCGCAGGTCGCCGCGTACCGACCGAACGAGCCAGTGGTCGTCCTCTCGCTCCACGGACGTCACCTCCCGGTTCGTCTCGACGGGCAGCTCGAGCACCTCGACATACCGGTGCAAATAATCCACGAAATGCTCGCGCGTCGGAAAGAGCGGCACTCGACGATCGAACGACATCCGCGGCAGCGACGACAGGTGCTTCCCGGTGTGCAAGGTCAGGCTGTCGTACACGTTCATCCACGAGTGCCCAACGGATTCACCACGCTCGAGCACGGCGTGCGCGATGTTGCGACGTCGCAATTCAGCCGACGTGGCGAGTCCCGCGGGCCCCCCGCCGACCACGACGACCGGAAGTCGCTCAGCGGTCGACAAGGAGCACTCCGCCCCTGTAGAAGAGATACAGCGCCACCATCTGCACGACGTGAAAGACGTCGTTGTGATTGAAGTGGCGATGGAGCCCGATGCGTCGAGCCTGGATCACGCTGCCGAGGAGCGTCACGAACACCCCACCCACCAGGCACGGAGCCGCGGCGGAATCGAAACGCACCCAGACATACAAAGCCGCCACCAACAACACCGCGAACGCACCCCCATAATCGGCAGCCGCCACACGAAACTCCGGCCGCCGCGTCACCGAAACCCAGAACGCGAGAAGCTTCACACCCGCGAAGACCAGGATCGCGGTCCGCGCCGTACCGTGTACCGCGAAGAACGCGACCGACACCACCACGGCAGCGCCGATCGCACCCGTGGTGTAGAGCGCGAGTCTCCAGAATCGTTGCCGCACGCCGGGATCGGTGCGCGGGTCCGTGCCATGCGCGACGGCGCCGAAGAGCGCGGACACCGACGTCGCCATGAATGCACCCGAGAGCGCGAACATGGCCGCACGCCCTTCGGCCGCGGCGGCATAGCCGAGCCGCGCAGCCAGCCACATGGCGAAGAGGCCGAGCATGACGTTCGTCAACACCGTCGTCGGCTCGGTGATGCCACCCCACTCCGTCAGGGGGGCGACGTCAGGCCTGTCGCGGCTAGCCGCCATCGCCGAGGAGCGCGACGTGGTGGCGGTACCACTCGCTCTGGAAGCGCTCGTTAGGGTCGTACATCCGCTTGAGTCGCAGGAACTCCGGGAATTGCGGGTAGCACTGGAGCAGCTGCTCGCGCGTTCCGAACGTGTGATACGTGAGGAACCAGCTGCCGCCGCGGCGCGCGGCCATGTCGATCAGCCGGCGAAACGCGGCCGCCGAGTGCGCGAGCCCGTCCGGGGTGTGGCGCGTGTGGAGGTTGAAGATCGTGCAGGCGTACGGCTCACGCGCCCAGGCGAGAAAGCTCTCGGTGTCACGCTCGATGAGGCGGATCGTACCGTAGATGCAATCGACGCCGTTGGCCCGAAAGTCCTCGGCTACCTCGACGAGAAAGTCGTCGAGCGCCTCACGCGGCACGTACAGCTCACTGATGATCTCGGTCGCCGGGTGTTCGGTAGCCGACTCCGCGTCGAGCCACGTGTGGTAGTCGTCGATGTACGTGCTCAGTTGGTGCGTGTCGGACCAGTAGACCTGGCCGTGCGTGCGGAGATAGTGCCCCGTGTATGCGTCCCACGCCCCCTGCTTGTCGAAGTGCGCGAGCCAGAGAAGCCGCTTCCAGTGTTCAGGGGATAGCGCAACCTGGTCTTCAGGAATCGGCGTGTCGTTCGACACCGGACGATAGCACGAGAAGATGCCGCGGCGGAGGAAGTCCGGAGACCGCGGATCGAGCGCGAACTGAAAGTCGCCGAACGTAAAGCCGTCGCGGATCCGCTCGTCGAAGCGCGCGATGAGACGATCGGACGTCTCGATCTCGACCGCGCGCCGCACCTTCACTCTCGGCGTCAACCGGAGCGTGACGGTGTCGATGAATCCGAACAGGCCATACCCGCCGCACGCGAGCCGGAAGAGCTCCGCATTCTCGGTCCGGCTGCACGTCTTCCGCTCGCCGCTCGCGTCGATGAGCGTCAACGATTCGACGTCGTCGACGAACGGGCGGAGCGTGAGCCCGCGGCCGTGCACGTTCGCGGCGACGGCCCCGCCGATGCTGAGCCGGTCGGCACCCGTCTGCTTCTGGCGGATCCCCCACTTCCGGTCGGCGCCGATCTGATGATCGACGAGCCACGTGATCAGCTCTGGCCACTGGATCCCGGACTCGACTTCGATGAGCCCTTGCGTCGCGTCGAAGTTGCGGACGCGCGCGTAGATCCTCGTGTCCAGGAGAACGGCGCCTGACGCGAACTGCTGGCCGCCCATGGCGTGCTGGCCCCCGGCGACGCAGACGGCCTTGCCCGCGGCCCCGGCCTCGAGAATGGCCGCGCGCGCATCCTCCGTCGACCGCACAGGGACGACACGGTCGACGAACGTGGGGTTGAGGCGCGAGTGGAGGTCGTTGACGAGTATCCCGATCCCGACGGGGGCGCCGGGACCGCTACGGCTCTTGCCGGCAGCAGTGCTCATTGGTGTGACAGGTCGCGGGTCGTCGCTTCGAGTGGACGGCTCCAGGATGGACGATCGACGTACGCGACCCCATACGCCGAATGACGTAGTCGCCTACCGCGCCCGCACTTCCGAGTGGTCGCTCAAGGTCAGCTCGCCTTTCACCCCTTCGATGATCGCCGAATCGCCAATGAGCGAGTTCTCGAGCGTGGAGCCCACGACCTTCGTGTTGGCGCCGATGAGCGTGTCCTTGAGCTCCGAGCGCTCGATGATCGACCCTCGGCCGATCGAGACGTTCGGGCCAACCTTCGCGCCCTTGAGGACGACGTCGTCCTCGATGTAGACCGGGTCGATGATCGTCGAGTCGCCGGACGCCTGCGGACGCCGCGCGCGCCCCTTCTCCAGCATCACACGGTTCGTCTCCAGCAGCGTGTCGATCTTCCCCGCGTCGTACCACCCCTCCACGTCGATGACGCGGATCTTCGCACCCTTGTCGATCATGTACTGGAAGGCATCCGTGAGATAGTACTCGCCCTTGTTCTTGGGCTGCTTCAGCGTCCACTCGATGCCCTCGTAGAGCAACTGCCAGTTCCGCACGTAGTACAGCCCGATGTTCGCCCGCTTCGAGATGGGCGTGTCGGGCTTCTCGACGATCTTCGTCATGTTGCCGTCTTTGTCCGTGACGACGACGCCGAAGCGCTGGTAGTCCTCGACCTCCTTCACCCAGATGATGCCGTCGGCATCGATCGTCTTCGTCACCGCGAGATCGGCATCGAAGATCGTATCGACGAAAATGATGAGGACGGGCTGGTCGACGTACTCCCGCGCGAGCGCGACCGCCCCCGCGGTGCCGTCCTGGACGACCTGCTCGATGAAGACCGAGGGGATGTCCGCGAACTCCTTTCGCGCGTACTCCTCGACCTTGTCCTTGAGATGACCCGTGATGTAGATGATCTGCTCGACGGTACCGAGTCGGCGCAGGTCCTCGAGGATGTACTGCATCACTGGCTTGCCCGCGACCTTGAGCATCGGCTTGGGCGTGATGTGCGTGTGCGGGCGCAGGCGCGTGCCTTTGCCGGCGAGCGGAATGATCACCTTCATGGTGCGCTGGTCCCCTCTCGTCCGTAGCGGTCCTGGAGGCGTACGACGTCGTCGAGCTCCGGCGTGCTCACCTCGAGCACGTCGCAGTCCGTAATCGCCTCCATGTAATGAACGGTTCCCGGCGTGATGCGAAAGGAATCGCCCTGCTCGAGCTTCATGTCACGCATTTCCCCGTCCACCTTCACCCAGTACAGCATCTTGCCCGAGAGGAGGTGGACGGTCTCGTCCTTCCTGTTGTGGTACTGCACGGACAGCGCGTGCCCGGCGTGGATGTGCAGCACCTTCCCGCAATAGCGGTCGGTGAGCGCCCAGATCTTCTCGTATCCCCACGGTTTGGGAACGTGTCTTACGTCGACGGGTCCGGACATTACGATACCGGGTTGACGGTCGACAGGAGCCCCACCGCATCGAGAATGAACGCTACCTTGAACGCCTGCTCCTTCAATCGATCGTAGCGCCCCGATGCGCCGCCATGTCCTGCCCCCATGTTCATCTTGAGCAGGAGCCGGTTGTTATCGGTCTTCATTGCCCGCAGTTTCGCGGTCCACTTCGACGGCTCCCAGTACGCCACGCGCGAGTCGTTGATGCCTGACGTGATGAGAATGTCCGGATACGCCTTCCGCTCCACGTTGTCGTACGGCGAGTACGACTTCATGTACGCGTAGTATTTCGGGTCGGCCGGGTTGCCCCACTGCTCCCACTCCTGCGCCGTGAGCGGGATCGACGCGTCGAGCATCGTGTTGATCACGTCCACGAACGGCACTTCGGCGACGACTGCCTTGAAGAGGTCGGGGCGCATGTTCACGACCGCCCCCATGAGCAGTCCGCCCGCGCTCCCGCCGTTCGCGACCATCTTGTCAGGCGACGTGTACTTCTCGTTCACGAGATGCTGCGCCGCGTCCACGAAGTCGTTGAACGTGTTCTTCTTGTTGAGGAGCTTACCCTCATCGTACCACGCGCGCCCCATCTCCTGGCCGCCGCGAATGTGCGCAACGGCGTAGACGATTCCGCGATCGAGGTACGACGGAAGGATCGGGCTGAACGACGGCGACGAGCTCGAGCCGTACGACCCGTATGAATAGAGCAGGAGTGGCCGCGAGCCATCACGGACGAGCGGGGTCTTATAAACCAGCGACACCGGGACCATCTTCCCGTCGCGTGCACGTGCCCACGTGCGCTCCATCTTGTACTTCGCCGGATCGAACCCGCTCGGCACCTCGGTTTCCTTCTTCAGCGTCGCCTTACGAGTCGCGAAGTCGTAGTCGTAGACGCGCGGCGGCGTGATGAAGCTCGTGTAGCTGTACCGCACGAACGGGCTGTCGTAGTCGGCGTTCGTGGACGGGCCAACCGCGTAGACATCTCCCTCGAACGGAACGAAGTGCGCGTCACCGGTTCGCGTGTCCACGATCTGGATGCGCACTTTCGCCGAGTCGCGCCAGAAGATGGCGAGGTGGTTGCGGAACTCCTCGACGTTGTCGAGCAGCCCCGATCCCCCCGGCGTGGGCACCGGACGCCAGTTCTTCGGCGACGGGTCGCTCACCGGCGCCGAGACGAGCCGGAAGTTCTGCGCCGAGTCGTTCGTGATGATGAGGAATCGATTGCCCTGCTGGACGACTGAGTATTCGTGCCCGTTCCGCCGCGGCACGATCGTCTTGATCCGTGATTCGGGCCGGTTTGCTGGAACGTAGTGCCACTCGCTCGCGTTGAACGCGTCGGATGCGACGAAGACGTATTCCCCGCTCTTGGACTGCGCCAGGCGCACGTTGAAGAGCAGGTCGGGATCGTGATAGATCATGACGTCGCTCTTCTGCGGCGTGCCTAACGTGTGCCGCCAGACCTTGTCGGTCCGCTTGGCGGAGTCTTCGGTGGTGTAGAAGACCGTGCGGCCGTCGGCGGACCAGGCGACACCCCACGACACGTGCGACAGCCGATCCGGGAGGAGGGCTCCGGTGCGGAGGTCCTTCACCATGACGGTGAAGTCCTCGTAGCCGGTCGTGTCGACGATGAACGCGAGTCGTTGCGCATCGGGGCTGGGCTCCACGGCCGTGATGGTGTGGAACTGCTTGCCTTTCGCGAGCTCGTTCTGGTCGAGGATGATCTCCTCGGACGCATCGAGGCTCCCCTTCTTCCTGGCGAAGATGGGGTACTGCTTCCCCGCCTCGGTCTTCGTGTAATACCAGTAGCCAGCGCGCTTGTACGGGACGGAGAGGTCCGTCTCCTTGATGCGGCCGAGGATTTCCTTGTAGAGCTGCTCCTGTGCGGGCTCCATGTGCTTCGTCAACGCGGCCGTATACGCGTTCTCGGCCTCGAGGTACTTGATGACGGAGGAGTCCTTCCGGTTGCGCATCCAGAAGTAGTTGTCGACGCGCACGTCGCCGTTGATGGTGTCGACCTTCGGGATGACAGGCGCCACGGGTGGCGCCGGCACGGCGGACTGAGCCGCGAGCGATCCGATGGCGAGGGGCGAGGCAACGACCAGCCACGCCAGAGAGAGTTGGCGAGCCGCGAGCATACGGGTTGGGTCCTGAGTCGGATTGGACCGAACACTACACGATCGACAGCCTGCGCACGAGGCTATTGGGCAGCTGCTGGGAAATGGCGGCGGGGGCCGGGGGCTGGTGGCTGGCTGTTAGCTCGCCGTTCGAGCTGATGGCTGATGGCTGATAGCTGCCACAGCATTGGCCTACTTCCTGCCCTGCTCGACTGTATGATCCTCGCGCCTCGCTACCTGCCACGGCTGGCGGCGACCGTCGGGCTGTTTACACGGTACGGCCTCCGCGACTTCGCCCAGCAGCAGGGGCTCATCGACCTCGTACCCGAGGAAGCCGCCGCGGCGGAGGCCACAAATGGCGACGGCCAGGCGTCCCGTGCCGCCGCGTTCCGCAAGCGGCTCGTCGAGCTGGGCCCCGCGTACGTGAAGCTCGGGCAGGTGCTCTCCACGCGACCGGATCTCATCCCCGAGCCGTACATCGAGGAGCTTCAGCACCTCCAGGACGACGTTGGCCCGGTCCCGTTCGCCGACATCGAGCAGATCATCCAGGAGGAGCTCGGCGGGCGAATCAGCAAGCTGTTCGAGACGTTCGATCACGAGCCGCTCGCCACCGCGAGCCTCGGCCAGGCACACAAGGCGACGCTACGCGACGGGCGCCCCGTCGTCGTGAAGGTGCAGCGGCCCGACATCCGCTCACTGCTCGCCGACGACATGGAGTTCTTCGGCGAGCTCGCCAAGTTCCTGGCATCGCATACGCGCGCCGGGCAACGCGTTGACATGGTCGGGATGGTGCAACAGCTCGAGCGCGCGCTCGCCGACGAGCTGGATTACCGGCACGAAGCGCGGAACATGGCGCTCTTCCGGCGATCGCTCGCGGAGTTCCCTCACCTGCTCGTGCCGAAGGTCGTCGAAGGCTACACCTCGGAGCGCGTGCTCACGACCGAGCGCATCCGCGGCATCAAGGTGAGCGAGATCCCGCCGATCACGCGCCTCGACCGCGACCTCACGTCGCTCGCCGACGAGTTAGGCAAGGCGTACCTCAAGCAGATCGCGATCGACGGTCACTTCCACGCCGACCCGCACCCCGGGAACATCTTCCTCGTGCTTCCCGGACAGGAGAACCCACAGTCGCCGTCGGACATCGCGGCCAACGAGCGACGCGCCGAACCCCGCGCCACCGTCACGCCGATCGCGCGGCTCGAGGAAATCGCCCAGGAGGAAGCGGCCCCGCCGGCGCCACCGGAGGAGCCGAGGCTGGCAGTCATCGACTTCGGGATGACGGCGCGGCTCTCGCCGCCCATGCGGGATCGCATCGTGCGGCTCTTGTTCGATCTCGCGGAGAACCGCGGTGACGACGCCGGCGAGACGCTCATCGAGATCGGCGAGCCGGTGAGCGACTTCGATCGCATTGGGTTCATCCGCGAGGTCGCGCAACTCATCGCGCAGAACCACGAGCGCGCGGTGGGCGAGATGCAGGCGGGGCGCGTGCTCTACGATGCGATCGGGATCGCGTACACGCGCGGGCTCAAGATGCCGGCGGAGCTCACGCTGCTCGCGAAAACGCTCTTCAGCCTCGACACGATCACGCGCTCGCTGGACCCGGCGTACAACCCTACCGAGGCGATCCGCTCGTACACGAGCGAGATCATCAACGACCGCGCTCGGCGCGACCTGTCGCCGGCGCGGCTCTTCCGCGCATTCGGGCAGACACAGGAGCTGGTGAACGCGCTCCCGCATCGGATCGACCTCATCACGCAGCACATGGCGGCGAACGACTTCGCGCTCAAGATCGACGCGCCGCAGATGTCGACGCTGCTCAAGGGGATGCAGAAGATCGCGAACCGGATCTTCACGGGGCTCGTGCTGACGGGGTTGTTGATCGCGAGCGGGTTGCTGGTCAATCAGCGGCCTCGCCTCGCGACTACCGGCTTCATCCTGGCGGCCGGCATCGCGTTGTACATGGTGGTGTCGATCCTGGTGTCGGATCGCCGCCGCGAGTAACTGTCGTCCCCAGCATCTCTCCGAAGACGAGCGCTATTGCACAGAGCGCCCAACGGGCGCGTCCGGTCCGCCAAGGCGACGGATGCGCTCGCGGGCTTCGTCGACGAGCAAGCGCTGGCTCGGCGGCGCGTGATCGAAGTTCGAGAGGAAGATCTGCGCGAACATGATGGCGTCGTCCCGGTTGCCGAGCGCTTCGGCGATGCGCGACCGTTGCAGCTGCGCAGTCGCGAAGATCGGCCAGGCCGCTTCTGCAGTCCCGAGGATGAGATATCCGCGCGTAAAGCGCAGCAGCGAGTCCGCCGCTGCATAACGACGGTCGTCCGTGAGCCACTGCGCGCCAAGAAGCCGATCGGCCGCGAAGGCGCCCCAAACCTTCGGGAAGTGCTCGCCGTGCTCGCGCTCCAGCACCAGGAGCGATTCCGCCGCCACGCTGCGATTCCCGGCGCGGCCCAGCGCAATCGCGCGCAACGACCGCCGCGCGAGTACGGCATGCACTGTGGTATCGCGCTCGAGCGTCGACAACACCTCCCCGAGTCGCGCCGAATCGCCACTAACGAGTGCGCTCGCCCCGGCGAGCCAGTGGCCCTCGACGCGCCAGTCCGACCGCAGCCCGGAGCGCGAAGCGATCGTCAGGGCCCTGCCAGCGGTTTCGCGATCAGCGGGGAGCAGCCCCTGCAGCTCCGCGAGCACTCTCGCGCGAATCAGGAGGTACGGCGTGATTTGCGGAACATCCGCCGCCGCAGACATGATTCCGCTGGCGATCGCGGTATCCACTTCTGCCCAATTACCGCGGAGCGCCCGTCCCATTTGGCTCATCGTCTGATGGATCATGCGGGCCAAGGGGGTGTTCGCGCGCCGCCCGGCGGCGTCAGCATAGGCATCCCAGTCGCGAGCCGCATAGTCGACCTGAGCGAGCACCGGCGCCATCATCATCCGTTCGGGCGCGCCGAGGGTGCGTGGTACCAGATCGGGATTCGATTTCACCAACGAATCGGCGCGGCCTGGCCGCTGTTCGCCCAGCGTCAGTGCGAAGAGGAGCTGGGTTTGCCGCGCGTTGGACAGCGGAGCGGAGTCCTGGCGAAGGAGCGAGTCGAAGCGCGCCGCGGCTTGCCGAGCTCGAGTCAGGTCACCCGACGCCGCCAGCGCGTCGGTCAGATGGCCTGCGGCCTCGAGGTCTGACGGCATGAGGCGAACAACCGCCTCCCACGGCTCGATCGACTCGCGCACGTCGTGGCCACTCCTGATCGCATGATGGAGCAGGTAATCGGCCAGCTGGACCCACGCGGCTGCGAAATCGGGGTGCTGGATCGTGAGTCGGCGCAGGCGCTGCAGCCGCTCCGACTGCGTTCGACTCGAATCGATGGCGATAATCAGCTCGCGATCTCGCCCGGGCAGTTCCCCGAGGTGCCGCGCCAGGCGAGTCCGCAGCGCGGGATCGACCGGTTGCGCCAGCCAGGCGCGCGCCACGCGATAGCGATAGTAGGCGAACCAGAACGTGCTGTCGGCCACAATGGCACGCTTGTATGCCTCCGCCGCTTCCAGGGGGCCGCTCCGCGCGAACAACCGTTCGCCCTCCAGAAACTCCCGGAGGGCCAGCGGCGACCGGGTCGTGATGGACGAGACGTTAGGCGTCGGAGCCGTTCCACGTCTCCACACTTCGCGCAGCAGCTGCCACGTCAACGAATCCGTCAATACGGCGAGGCCGTCCAGCGGCCCCGTGGTGCTCACCCGCGCAACGGGCGACTGCGGCGCCGCCACATCGTACAATGCCGCATCCGCCCGCACTGACGTACCGGTCGCGACGAGCGTGCCGTGCACGACGCTCCGCGCGCCGAGCGCGCGCGCGATGGCCGCGGCGTCGGCAACGGACAGGAGCGAGCCTTTCTGTTGCGCATGACTCAATACGGCCACGCCGTCCGCGGTGCGAATATCGCCGACCCCGTCGAGGTTCGCACTGATCGTGGTCACGAGATTCTGCCCGAGGCGAATGAGCGCCGTGTCTCCTCCGGAGACCGAGAATGGCATGACCGCGATCGACTGCGCACTTTCGAGGAGGGGCGGCCGCGAGTAGCGCCAGGCTCCGATTGCGCCGAGAGCGAGTACTGCCGCCGCCGCGGCACCGGGCAGCAGGCGCGATCGACGCTTCCCCACGACCTCGGCTCCTCCCCTGGTCTCCGCGGAAGTGGTCGGTGCCGCCGCGGCTTCCACGGCAGCGAGCATCTCCTCCGCGCTTGCAGGACGCGAGACGGGGTCCTTGGCCAACGCCTGCATGATCACATGCGCGAGCGGGGCCGGAACGTCGGAGCGACGCTCGAGTAGCGACGGTGCGGGTGTCGTCAGATGCGCGGCCAGCACCTGATGAGGAGGCCCGGTGAACGGCGGCTGGCCGGTCAACATCTCGAACGCCATGATGGCGACCGCATACAGGTCGGACCGATGGTCGACGTTCGGGTCCGCGGCCGCCTGCTCGGGGGCCATGTACGCGGGCGTCCCGACTGCGACGCCCGCGGACGTGACGCTGCCGGATTCGCGGAGCGCTTTCGCAACGCCGAAATCCGCCACGACAGCGTGCCCCGCTTCGAGCAGGATGTTCTCGGGCTTGATGTCACGGTGGACCACGCCGTGCGCGTGCGCGAAGCCGAGCGCGTCGAGCACTTCCCTGAGTATGCGAGCGCAGGCGACTACCGGCAGCGCGCCCTCA
Organism: Gemmatimonadaceae bacterium; assembly: GCA_036741775.1. GTDB lineage: Bacteria > Gemmatimonadota > Gemmatimonadetes > Gemmatimonadales > Gemmatimonadaceae > JAJKIV01. Next base: position 20,924 of record DAINRQ010000089.1, read on the forward strand.
CGGTCGAGCCGAGCCCGGAGTGACTCGCCAGTCACATACGGCATCACGTAATACAGCACCCCCTCGACCGCGCCCGCACTGATCAGCGGCACGATGTGCGGGTGCTGGAGCTTCGCCGTGAGCTGAATCTCGCGGCGGAACCGGTCGGGACTCACGCCGGCGGTATGCTCGGACGCGAGGACCTTGACGACGACGGTTCGGTCGAGGGTGAGATCCGTTGCGAGGAACACCCGCGACATCCCCCCGCCGCCGAGCTCGCGCTCGATTCGATAGGCGGGGCCGAGGGTGGTTCGGAGTTGGTCCTGGAGGTCAGCCGGCATCGCGTGCGAGGGGGACCGCGGGAATGTACGGCTGGTTTCCGGTCTCCGCGACCGCCTGTCGGCGCGTGTCCGCGCTGAGCGGCTCCGCCCCGATTCGCGAATCGACACCAACCGATGCCCACCGTGGGGAACGCGCTCAACGTCGCACCACCCCTGAGCAGCAGCGCGAACTCGTCGCTCGCCGTTAGGCGGGCAGATCGAGAACCCCGCCTGCACGATTACCCGCTAATCCGGATTCGTCCCGGACAGCCACACCTGCACGAGCGCGCTGTCATCCACACGGTGCGGGATCTGGGGTCAGAGTCCTAACCCCTGCGAATCCTGACATTTCATGTAGGTGGTCAGGGCCGTGTGGGGGTGGTCGTACACATCCGATACAGAACGAGCACGACGCTTCGACGCGTTGTCCACAGCTCGACCCTAGCATGGTGGAATCGTTCGACCTCCATCGCGGTTCCCCATGACTCCTGTAACCCGCCGCCACAGCGCGCCTCGCTCACGCGCCGCGGCGATCGCCGCCACGCTCAGCGTGGTCGCGGCCGATCGCCTGCCCGGTCAGGCATCCGCCACGGCTTCGCTGACCGCATCAGTCCCCGGCGCAGCGACCGAACGGGTCTCGGCACATCGCGCACTCGGACCGATCCACATCGACGGCCGCCTCGACGAGCCCGAGTGGAGGGTGGCGTCCGTGCTCGCGCTCCCGTTCGAGACGTACCCGGGCAACAACACGCCGGCGGCGGTCCGTACCGAGTGCCGAATCGCGTACGACTCGGCCAATCTCTACTTCGCATGTCACGCGTTCGACCCGACACCGGGCTCCATCCGGGCCGTGCGCGCGGACCGCGATGGCATCCTCGAGCATGACCGCGTCGGGATCACGATCGACCCGTTCAACGATCGGCGTCGCGGATGGCAGTTCGCCATCAATCCGCTGGGTGTCCAGTACGACGCCGTGTACGACGCGGCTGGCGACATGCCCGACGACGCCTGGAACGCGATCTGGACGTCCGCCGGGCGCATTGTCGCGGACGGTTACATCGTCGAGGCGTCGATCCCCTTCAAGTCGCTGCGCTTCCCAGCGAGCGCCACACCTCGCGACTGGGGGTTTCTCGCGTGGCGCCAGCGGCCACGGGACTCGAACGTCGCACTGCATTCCGTTCGCATCGACCCCGCGATTCGCTGCCTGCTCTGCCAGGCAGGCGCGCTGACCGACCTCGCCGCGCCGTCACCGTCGCGCAACATCGAGCTTGGCCCGACGCTCACGAGCATCCGCACGGACCGCCGAGTGTCAGCGGACGGCGCCATGGAGCGCGGCGCATTCAGACCGGAGCTCGGGCTCGACGCGCGCTGGAGCATCACGCCGGACGTGACCGTCAATGCGACCGCGAACCCGGACTTCTCGCAGGTGGAGGCCGATGCGGCGCAGCTCGACGCCAACAACCTGTTCGCGCTCTCGTACCCGGAGCGCCGGCCGTTCTTTCTGGACGGCGCGGATCTCTTCGCGTCGCCCCAAACCGTCGTGTTCACACGGACGATCGCCGACCCATCCGCCGGCGCACGGTTCACAGCGAAGCACGGCGGTACCGCGGTCGCATTGTTAGGCGCGCGCGACGCCGTCACGAACCTCCTGTTCGCCGGTCGCGAACGATCGCCACAGATCCAGCTCGACCAGCCGTCAACGGCCCTGGTTGGGCGCGTGCGCCGAGACGTCCTCGGAAGCTCCACGCTCGGCCTCCTCGGCACCTACCGATCGAGCGATGGATACCTGAACCGGGTGCTGGCCGTCGATGCCCTCCTGCGCCCGCATGCGACGACGTCGGTGTCAGCGCAGGCCATGCTATCGGCGACGCGCTACCCCGACTCCGTCGCGTCACGAATGGGCCAACCGACCGGTGACTTCACGGGGTCGCTCGTCGGTGCCCGCGCTCGATTTCAGACGCGCGACGCCAACGCGGAGCTCAGGCTATGGAAGTACACGCACGGCCTGCGCGCCGACCTTGGATTCATCCCGCAGGTCGGCGTTTTCGACATCGATCTCGACGGTGACCGTGTGTGGTGGGGCAACGGCGACCGCTGGCTCACTCGCCTCGCGGTCGGTACCGGGTACTACGCGACGAAGCACGACACGACACCGGCGTACGTCAACGCGTGGCGGTTCGTGCGCGTCGCCTACGAGGGCCCGTCGGGATTGACGTACAGAGCCTACGCGCGCATGCGGACAGAGACGTTTCGCGGGGTTCGCTACGACTTCTGGACCCCGTGGATGAACCTGCAGGTGCAGCCGACGAAGTCGCTGAGCGCGAGCGTCGACGCAACGTTCGGCGGCGAGATCGACTACGGTGCCGGCCGACTCGCGAGGACGGTCCGTCTCTCGCCCATGGCGACGCTCCGCCTCACGAGGAACGCCGAGGTCCGCCTTCGCCAGTCGAACCTCACCCTTCGCACCAGTGAAGAGCCGTTACTGCGCGCGACGGTGTCCGAGCTGCGCGCGGCGTATCATCCGACGTCACGCACGTTCGCGCGGGCGCTCGTGCAGTATCGCACCACGCGCCGCACGAGTGCTTCCCTTCCATTGACTCCGCCGTCACGCGCTCGGTCGCTCGCGTCACAGCTCCTGCTGTCGTACCGGGTGGACGCGCAGACGGCGGCCCTCGTCGGTTACGGCGACACGCGTGAGGCGCCGGACGGGTCGCCTGCCTCGACCGACGACGACGAGCTGTCAGACGAGCTACGGCCGATGCTACGATCGTTCTTCGTGAAGCTGAGTTACGCGTGGAGGCCGTAGCGCGCGCCGCGCAGCGGCGCGCAGCTATGAGCTAGCAGCTATTAGCTATCAGCAAAGCGAAACCCTCGGGACGCTTCTCTCGCATCGAGGAGGCATCCCGAGGGTTCTCGGTTTTGCTGATAGCTGATAGCTGATGGCTGATAGCTTCGAAGCGTTCTATCGCCCCGTCCTGGCCAGCATCCGCGACCGCAGAATTCCCAGCCGGCGGCGGACAGAGCCATCCATGACGCGATCACCGATGCGCACGATGATCCCGCCCATGATGTTCGGGTTCACCCGCACCTGCGGCACCACCGGCTTACCCATGGTCCGAGAGAGATGACGGCCGATCGCGTCCTGCTCGGCCTCATCGACAGGTTTCGCGAGCGTCACCTGCGCGTGGACGCGTCCTTCGACTTCGTCGACGAGGTCGCGGTACTCGTTCGCGATCTCGGGGATCAGCATCTGCCGGCGATTCATCACGAGCCGCTGCAGGTAGCGCAGGAAGAGGCGCGGCGCACGATCCTCGTACGCCTTCGCGAGCACCGCGTTCTTCTGGTCGGCGGAGATCTGGGGCGCCTCGAGGAAGCGGCGCAGGCGATCGTCCCGCTCCATCGCGGCCGCGACATCGTCGATGAGCCGCCCCCACGCCTGCAGGTCACCCGCCTTGCGAGCGAGCGCCAGTAGCGCCTCGGCGTAGTTGCGCGCGATCGTCGTGTCGCGCATCAGCCCTGACCTCTCGCCGACGGAACCGTCGCGAGGAAGCTCTCGACGAGCTTCCGGTTGGTCTGATCGTCGAGGTTACGCTCGATCACCTTCGACGCACCAGCGAGCGCGAGCTCCACGGCCTCGCGGCGGAGGTCGGCGATCGCGCGCTTCCGCTCGTTGTCGATCTCGGCGCGCGCGCGCTCGAGAAGCTCGTGCTGCTGATGCTTCGTCTGCTCGAGCATCTCGGCGCGGAGTTTCTCGCCCGTGGAGCGCGCATCCGCGAGCATGCGCTGCGCGTCGGCGCGCGCGGTCTCGACCGCCTGCCGCTGCTCGTCCAGGTACCTCGCCGCGGCATCACGGTCGTTCTGCGCCGCCTTGATCGCCTCCTCGAGCTTCCGCTCGCGCGCCTCGACCGCCGCTGTGAGCGGCTTGAACGCGAAACGCGAGAGGATGACGAGCAGGACGATGAAGATGAGCAGCGTCCAGAACATCAGCCCGGTGTTGGGCGACAGCAGGTTCACCGGCTCGTGCGCCTCCGCCTCCTGAGCGAGGAGCGGCGCGGCGGTCACGAGCGAAGCGGCGAGCGAAATAGCGAAAGAGCGCATGGGCAGAGCCCGAGTGAAATCGTTTGTCATTCCGAGCCGAAGGCGAGGGATCGCAGTCGTCCCGGCAGAGGGGTTTGCACGAGCGCACCCCCGGGGGCACGCTCGTGCATCGAGCTTACAGCTTACCCTGAATCTGGAACGCGATGACGGCGCCGAAGAGCGCGACGCCCTCGATGAGCGCGGCGAGAATCAGCGCCGCGGTCTGAATGCGGCCAGCCGCTTCCGGCTGACGCGCCATGCCTTCAACCGCCTGACCACCAATGCGTCCGATGCCGATACCGGCACCGATAACGGCGAGGCCGGCGCCGAGCCCGGCGCCGATGAAACCGAGCCCCCGGCTGTTGCTTGCCGCATCGGCAGCGACCTGGAGCAAGGGATACATGTCCATGGAATTCTCCGAACCGTTGAGTACCGAACTGCCAGTGCTCGCTCCGCGCCGTTAGGCGCTGCTCGTCCCCGAGGCCCGGGCCTCAACGAGCTTCCCCGACCATTCGGTCGGGTACGTGTCCCCGCGTTGGAGCGCGTTCTCGCGGGGCCTAGTGTCCACCTTCTCGGATCAACCCGATGAACACGCTCGACAGGAGCGTGAAGATGTAGGCCTGCAGCACCGCCACGAACAGCTCGAGCATCATGATCAGCACCGCCATGATGAACGGCGCGCCCGACGCCAGGTTCTTGAAGACGAAGATCAGCCCGATGAGCGCGAGCACGACGATGTGCCCCGCCGTCATGTTCGCGAAGAGACGGATCGCGAGCGCGAACGGCTT
>DAINRQ010000090.1:0-17001 GCA_036741775.1 Gemmatimonadaceae bacterium
GACATGACGGCGAAGGAGACGCTCGAGCTCATCAGGGCCCACCTGAAGAAGAAGGGCTTCGGTGACATCGAGGTGAACATGACCGGCGGCTACGATCCGACGGAGACGCCCGCCGACTCGAAGCTCGTCCAGGCAATCACCGCGGCCTACCGGAAGGCGGGCGTGGAGCCGCTGCTGTGGCCTCGGCTCGCCGGGTCGTGGCCGGGTGCGACGTTCACCGGAGCGCCGCTTCGCCTTGCCGCAGGGATCTACGGTCTCGGCCACGGTGGCGGAGCGCACGCGCCTAACGAATACTGGGTCGTGGAGTCCTCGAACCCCAAGGTCGCCGGGATGGACGGGTCGGCGCGGTCGTTCGTGGACCTGTTCTACTCGCTGGCGTGACTGGGATCCCGCGGGCTGGCCGTCGAGCTCGGCTAGCATGCCCGCCCGTCTCGGCTACCACCCTCGCGCGAACGGAGGCCACCGCCGATGATGCCGATGGACTACGTGCTGAAGTATCACCACCTTTGGGCCGTGGACTTCAAGCCAAAGGCCGGAGGATCGGGACTCCAGGGCAGCACCGCGTACATGACGCCGGTCCTGCAGTACCTGAACCTCCGGTACACCAACCACGCCGGGAAGACGCCGAGCGAACGGCTCGCGTTCAAGGACCATTTGCTCGGTTTCTTCAAGGCGCGCGCCGGGGAGAGCGGCTCGGGAGTCACCTACGCGAGTACCGCGGGCTACTCGCTCTCCTGCTCCTCCCACCCGGTCAAGGATTTCCCGAAGTCGGCGTTCATGGCCTGCTTCTCCGGCAAGGGAAGCCCGGAGCGGCTCTGGAGCATGATCCAGCTCATCAGTTACTGGCGGGCGTACAAGACGCACATCGAAGGCAAGGGCGGCGTCGCCCAGGTTGCCGAGATCGTCGACAAGTACCTCGGCGTCGACTGCAACGGGTTCATTGGCAACTTCCTGCGGGCGAAATACGCGGGTGTGAAAGTCGGGCCGAGCACGAAGGAGCGGGACTTTCGCAATGGGGCCGTCTTTCGCAGCGCGCCTCCCGAGTTGCGCGCCCAGGACGTGCTCGTATTCACCGGCTTCCACCACGTGTCGATCATCGACCGCGTGCTCTCGGCCAGCTCCAAGGAGGCGCAATGCATGATCTGCGAGTCACGCGGGAAGGACTACGGCGGCCCGCAGATGAACGTCTACACGATCAAACACGCCTCGGGAAAATTCTGGATGCGCGGCGAGTCGCTCGACGCGATCGTGAAGGTCAAAGGCACTTGACGTCGCGACTGCCGTCCGTCTCCCGATGACCGAGCTGCTCCTCACCGACTTCGACCTCCACCTGTTCGCGGAGGGCACCCACTACCGTACCTACGAGAAGCTCGGTGCACATCTGCGCGAGGTGAACGGCGTGACGGGCGTCCATTTCGCCGTCTGGGCGCCCAACGCCTCTCGCGTGTCGGTCGTCGGCGATTTCAACGGGTGGGAGGCGTCCGCTCACCCGCTCACCCGACGGCACGAGGCAGGCGTCTGGGAGACGTTCATCCCGGGCGCGACGCCCGGGGCGCTCTACAAGTACCACGTGGTCGGCCCCGACGGGCGCACCTTCGGCGAAAAGGCCGACCCCTACGGCTTCGCCGCGGAGATTCGCCCGCTGACGGCGTCGAAGGTCGTCGAGCTCGACGGCTACGAGTGGCACGACGCCGATTGGGTCGCGAGGCGCGCGGCACACGTTGCGGCCACGCAACCGATGTCGGTCTACGAGCTGCACCTCGGCTCGTGGCGGCGCGTGCCCGAGGAGAAGACGCGGTGGCTCACCTACCGTGAGATGGCTCCGCAGCTCGCGGACTACGTGGAGTCGATGGGTTATACGCACGTCGAGCTCCTGCCCATCACCGAGCATCCGTTCGACGGCTCGTGGGGCTATCAGACCATTGGCTACTTCGCGCCAACGAGCCGGTTCGGTGAGCCGCACGATCTCATGCACCTCATCGACACGCTGCATCGGCGCGGTATTGGTGTGCTCCTCGACTGGGTGCCGGCGCACTTTCCGCGGGATGGCCACGGCCTCGGGTACTTCGACGGGACGCATCTCTACGAGCACGCGCTCCCGGCGCTGGGGCTGCACCCGGACTGGGACACGTTCATCTTCAACTACGGGCGCCTCGAGGTTCGCAACTTCCTCATCAGCAGTGCGCTGTTCTGGATCGACCGCTACCACGTGGACGGCCTGCGCGTGGACGCTGTCGCGTCAATGTTGTACCGCGACTACGGCCGGACGGGGGGCGAGTGGATCCCCAATCGGTATGGTGGGCGCGAGAACCTGGAGGCGATCGACTTTCTCAGGCTCCTCAACGACCGCGTGCATACCGAATATCCGGGCGTCCAGGTGATCGCCGAGGAGTCCACCTCGTGGCCAATGGTCACGCGGCCCACGGCGGTCGGCGGGCTCGGGTTCGACTTCAAGTGGAACATGGGGTGGATGCACGACATGCTCGCGTACATGGCGCTCGATCCGGTCTACCGGCGGTACCACCATAACCAGATCACGTTCAGCATCATGTATGCGTACACCGAGCGCTTCGTGCTGCCGTTCTCGCACGACGAGGTGGTGCACCTCAAGAAGTCGATGCTCGGGAAGATGCCCGGCGACGTGTGGCAGCGGTTCGCGAACCTGCGCGCACTCTACGGCTACATGTTCGGCCACCCCGGCAAGAAGCTCATGTTCATGGGCGACGAGTTCGGCCAGTGGCGTGAGTGGAATCATGATTTCAGTCTCGACTGGCACCTGACGAGCGACCCGATGCATGCCGGGCTGCAGCAGTGGGTGCGCGACCTCAACGCGTGCTACCGACGAGAGCCGGCGCTCTACGAGCGTGACGACTCACCGGACGGATTCGAGTGGATCGACTGCAGCGACCACGAAGGGAACGTCGTCAGCTTCGTTAGGCGCGCCGCGGATTCCGGAGACATGCTGCTCTTCGCGTGCAATTTCGCGGCGGTGCCGAGGTATGACTACCGGATCGGGGCTCCCGCGAGTGGAGTGTGGACCGAGATCCTCAATAGTGACGCGACGGAGTACGGTGGATCGGGCGTCGGGAATTTCGGCGCCGTGGAGACCGCGGACGCGCCGATGCATGGTCACCCGTGGTCATTGAACCTGACGCTGCCGCCGCTGTCGGTCGTCGCGTTGCGCGCGCCGCGCACGACGACACCCGAGCCACCGTTGGTGACGCCTCGATGACGTTCAGTAGGCCCTAACGATGAGCTGATCCAGCGGTTCTCCAAGCACTGAGACACGCGCCGCAGTCGGTTACTCCCGGTTGTCGCCCTCTCCCCGCTGTACACGAAGCGATTCGTGCAGCGTCGTCGCCATCATGCACTGAGCGCGCAACGCATCGATCAACCCCTCGGCCTGCTTCGACTGCACCGACAGTGCCCCCGATCGCTCCAGCACCTGATCGATCACGGAGCGCTGCGCGGAGAGCAATTCCACCGTCGACCGTACGTCCCGCGTGAGCGCTTCGGCGCGGGCGAGGCGCTGCTCCAGCTGCTCGATCTCCCGCTTTCGCTCGATGAAATCGTTCATCCCCTCGGTGGTGCTCTTCAGGCGTTCCTGCATGTCGTCGAGTAATGCGCGCGCGCTCTCGATGTCACGGCGCGCCGATTCGATGTCACGGACGTCTTTGGCCGTCCGCTCGGCAACACCGAACACGCGCTTGACCTGCGCCTCGACGGCGTCCACGGTCGCCTGCCGTCCCACGATCTGCTCCAGGGCCTGAGACGCCGAGGCCTGCGCCGCTTCGCACCGCCGCAGCAGCTCCTCCAGGTGCGTCATGCGCCGGTCCACGTCATTCAGCGACGCGGCGCGCTCCTCGAGCTGATGCGCGATCTCGGCGAGGCGCTCCGACCGCGATTCGGCATTGCCGAGGTGCGTCGACATATCCCGCGTGAGCTCCTCCAGCTGCCGCGCCGTGTCGGCCGCTTCGCGCCGCTCGGCCGATGCGCGGGCGAGGTGCTCCGCCGCCTTCTCGAGCGCACCCTGACGCTGCTCGATCTCCTGCCCGAGTACCCGCATTCGCTCGCCAAGCGTGTCCAGTCGCTGTGCGCGCTCCTCGAGCGAGTCGATGGACGCCCCGATCGTGTCCATGCGACGTTCCACGCCGTCGACCGCGGTCGTGACCCCCGCGATCGTCGTGGTCACGCGCTCCGCCTCCCCCGCCTGCCGCGCCAGGTCCACGAACCGCATCTCGGCGGCGTCCATCCGCGAACGGATGCCCGCGCTGCGCTCGTCGAGTTGAGCGACCGTCGTCTCCATCGCCGCGAGTCGGCTCTGCAGATCCTCCAGGGAGGACGCGCGATTGTCAATCGCCGCGATCGACGCGTTCACGCGATCGACGTCGCGGCGCAATGCGTCGACGGACGGACGCGAGCGCTCCAGGTCGTCGACGCGGCCTCGTAGCGATCGCACTCGCTCGTCGGCGTCGGCGAGCCAGGCGGTCGTCTCCGCGTTGATCTCGCGCAGTCGCGTCATTTCCGCGACAGCCATCCGAACCTGCTCGAGCGTGTCGCGCACCATCTCCCCCGCGCCATTCAGCGTGGCCAGGTCGCGTGCGACTTCATCGATCGTCGGTCGCATCCTCTCCACGCGTTCGGTCCGCTCGACGAGCCCGCGCAGCTTGCCGTCGAGCTCTCCGACATCATCGCGCACGGCGCGTAGCCGCTCGGCTTGCGCGGAGATGCGGTTGATGTCTTCGGTGAGGTGGGTCACCTGCGAGACGAGGGCCTGCGAGCGAGTCTCGGTTTCGGACACCACCTGGACCGTGGTGTCGAGCGCCGCGACGCGGCTCTCGCACTCGCCCAGGATGCCCCGCAGCTCCGCGATGCGCTCGCCGGTGGCGTCGAGGCTTCGGTTCTCGAGCTCGAAGCGTTCGGTGCTGGCGCGAATCTCCTCTCGGAGGGTCGAGAGCTCACGCGCGGCGTCGCGCTCCGCCTCATCCAGCTTCTGCTGCTGCGTGGAGATCTCGGCGCTGCGGGCAAGCACGGTGGCGTGGAGCGCCTGTACGTCGGCCAGTTTGTTCTCGAGTGTGGCGAGTGTGCGGGCCTGATCCTCCTGTCCCCGGAACGCCGCCGTCATCTGGGCGTTGAGCGAAGCGACCTGCGACGCCTGGCTGAGCGCGCGCTCCACCATCTCGCGCTGCGTCTCGAGGGCGGCCGACTTCTGTGAGACCTGATCGGCGGTGGCCTTGAGCACACCGAGTTGGTGCTGTACGTCCGGAATGCCGTTCGCGAGACGGAGAAGCGAGTCGAGCGCTTCGTCGGCCGACTTCGCGCGTCGCTCGAGCACGTCCATCTTGTTCGCTGTGGTCTGATGGCGCTGGTCGATTCCGTCGAGTCGGATCGTGGCGTGCTTGTGCGCGCGTGCGACGTCGTCGTGAACCGTGCGCAGTCGCGCAATGTTTTCCGTAAGGTCGCGGACCTGGGAACGTAGACCGCTGGTGTCGTTGTTCATCGACGCGAACTTCGCGTTCAGCTCGTCGACGTGACCCAGGTGGTCCTTGAACTGCAGGACGCTGTCGATCTTGCCTGCCAGGTCGGCGATCGACGCCGTGATCCGAGCCGCCTCCGCGCTCGCGGCAGCGATCTCGGCGCCGGCGCGCTCCTGCGCCGCCGCCTGCTCCTCCGAGCGCGCCCGGATCGCGCTCAATTCCGTGGAAGCCTTTTCGGCTTCGGCGAGCTGGCCCTCGAGTTCCGCGATTCGCGCCTCCATGGCAGCGAGCTGTTCGCCGCGGTCGGCAATGGACTCGAACGACTTGAGGGCCTCGGCGGCGCGCTCTGCACGTTCCACCAGCGCCTCGAGTGCGGTGGCGGCGTGATGTGACGCGTCGGTTTCTCCCGAACCCGATCTCGCAGAACCGTTTACATGCTGGCCGTTGCCGTTTGGTGCCTGATGCTTCTTGAAACCGGGGAGCGAAATCATCTGACTATCTCCAGACGCCGTGGTTCGGTGGAGCGGACTCGTCGCGGTGCCGCCTCCGAAGCAAGGACGGATTTTGACGAGCACAGTCACGGTGCGTCTCGCGATACGCCAGCGCGGGCCCAGGAGCCGCGCGGTCCGGCTGGTCCTCTTCGATGACGCAAAGCGGCGTGCGCGTGGTAGTGTGTCGGAATGGCCGGTTGGAACATCGGTACCAATGCCGGTGCAATGCGAGCGTTCGGAATCCTGAAAGACGCCGCCGGCCTCGGGCGCGCGTCGACGCGACTCCTCATACCGGTCCCAGCGGCGTTAGGCACCCCGCGGCTGCCGCGGGGCTGTGGCTCGTGCGTCCGCTGCCGCGCCGGTGATGTCGCGCGACGACGCCCGGGGCGTCATCATCGCAAACTGCCAGAGCGCGACGCTCGCCGGCCTCGGCCAGACGACGTCGCGGCTTGACAGAAGCCGGGCGCGGAGACACCATACCCCCAGATTCTTGGGATAGAACCTGGGGGAAGCCAACATGCAACGGATGGCCCTCATCCGCGGCACGCTCGACGTGCTCGTCCTTCGCGCCCTCTCGTGGGCGCCCATGCACGGCTTCGAGATCACCACCTGGCTCGAGGAGCGCTCCGGCGGCAAGCTCGGGGTCGAGGATGGCGCGCTGTACCACGCCCTCGTTCGCCTGGAGGAGCGCGGGTCTATCGAAGCCGAGTGGGGTGAGACCGAGAACGGTCGGCGCGCCCGCTACTACCGTCTGACCTCCGCCGGACGCGCGTACCTCCAGGCGGAGACGAAGCGCTGGCTGGAGTACGCCGGGACGGTGACGGGGATCCTCACGTCGCCGCGAACCGCCTGACGCGGCGTTTCCTATGCTCCGACCCGGCGTTCGCCGGCTCTTCCGACTGGCCATTCGCCGTCCCGCCCGAGCCGCGGCGGAGATGGACGATGAGATCCAGCTCCACCTCGACATGCGTGTCGCACAGCTCACCGCGCATGGCTGGTCGCCCGACGCCGCGCGGGCCGAGGCGGTTCGGATGTTCGGTCCGTTGCCGGAATTGCGCCGAGAACTGCACGCCGCCGCTCGCCGTCGCGAGGAGATCCTGACGATGTCCGAGAAACTCGACGCCCTCCGCCACGACGTCCATTACGCCTTGCGGCAGATCCGCCGCGCGCCGGGGCTGGCGGCGGCGGTGATCGGAACGTTCGCGCTCGGGATCGGCGCGAATGCCACGATGTTCGGGATCGTCGACCGGCTCCTGCTGCGCCCCCCGGCGCACGTCGTCGCGCCCGAGCAGCTTTACCGTGTGGAACGCTCGTATCGCTGGGATGCCGAGGAGCACTTCAGCATCAGCTTCTCGTATCCAGGATTCGTGGACATGCGCGATCGCGTCCCTGCCTTTTCGAGCGTCGCCATGCACACGTACCCGAACCCGGTGTCGCTCGGGCTTGGTGGCGACGCGCGAAAGGTCGACGGCGTGATGGTCAGCGGCACGTACTTCGGCACGCTCGGCGTTCGTGCGCTCGTCGGGCGCGTGATCGGACCGAGCGACGACGTCCTCCCTGACGGCTCGCGCGTGGCGGTGATCGGCTATGGTCTCTGGCAGCGCGAGTTCGGTGGCGATCCCGGCGTGATCGGGAAAGCGATCGAGCTCGCCGGTCGCGCGTTCACGATCGTCGGTGTCGCGCCAAGGGGTTTCGTCGGCACGGGCTCGAAGGGCGTCGATGTCTGGATTCCCGTGTCGGCTGGCGAGGGGTTGCGGTTCGCCGGGCCGGACTGGATGAAGGACCGCACGAGCAGTTGGATGACGGTGGTCGCGCGACTCCGGCCCGGGGTGAGTGAGGCCGTCGCGGCGTCACAGATCACCGCTGCCGATCGTGCCGGGCGCGAAGCGGATGGCGCGAAGATCGACACGACCAGCCGCGGGCGGATCACGTCGGTTCTTCCGTCGAAGCAGCGGACGCTGTCGGCGGAGCGGAAGGTAGCGGCACTCCTGGGCGGTGTGTCGGTGCTCGTCCTCCTCATCGCCTGCTCAAATGTCGCGAACCTCCTGCTGGTGCGGGCGTTCACCCGCCGGCGCGAGGTGGCCGTGCGATTGGCGTTGGGCATCACGCGCGCCCGGCTCGTGCGCCAGCTGGTCACCGAAGCGGTCGTGCTGGCGGTACTCGGCGGGCTCGCTGCGCTGATCGTCGTACACTGGGGTAGCGCAGTCGTGCAGAAGGTACTGCTGAGTGACTTCGCCTGGCCCGACGCGCCCATCGACGGTCGCGTACTGGCGTTCACCGCTGCGGCGACGGTCGCGGTGGGGCTTCTGACGGGACTCGTGCCCGCCCTGCAGGGGAGCGCGCCGGACCTGTCGCGCACCCTCAAGGAGGGCGGACGTGGAACGGGCGTCGCGCGCTCGCGCACGCGGACGCTGCTCCTGTTCTTGCAGGCAGCGGTTTCGGTGGTGTTACTGGTGGGCACCGGTCTCTTCGTGCGGAGCCTGCGCAACGTGCACGGCGTGGAGCTTGGCGTCGATGTGAACCGCCTGATCCTTGGGTCCATCGACCTCCGCTCGGTGGGAATCGATAGCGCGGCCGCCGACGAATACTTCCGTCTCGTTGGCGAAGCTGCGGCGAGGATCCCGGGCGTGGCGGCGGTGACCGTGGCCGAGGCGCCGCCGTTCAGCGACTGGTCGATGGGGATCGACGTCAAGGTGCCGGGACGCGACTCGGTGCCGGCCTTCGACGACGGTCCGTACAAGCACGTCGTGACGCCGGAATACTTCGCGACGGTCGGCACCCGGATCGTTCGAGGACGCGGTTTCGAGGAGGCGGACACGCGGCCGGGCGCACCGCCGGTGGCGATCATCAACGAGCGAATCGCGCGACGCGTGTGGCCGGGCGAGGACCCGATTGGCCGATGCATGCAGACTGGCGAGAAGGAGTCCCCGTGCTACGAGATCGTCGGCATTGCGCAGGACACGCATCGCGGCAGTATCGCAACAGACGATGACGTCGCGCAGGTTTACCTTCCGCTCGGGCACGCGCCGTCGAGTGCGCGCGCGCGCTTTCTCATCGCCCGGCCCAGAGGGGACGATCCTGATGTCCTGATCGAGCCGGTGCGGCGCGTGATGCAGACCGTGATGCCCGGCCTCCCCTACGCGACCGTGCATCCGATGCGCGCGTCGCTCGCGACGGAGCTTCGTCCGTGGGAGCTGGGCGCCACGATGTTCGCCGCGTTCGGGCTCATCGCACTCATCCTCTCGTCGCTCGGGCTCTACAGCGTGGTGGCCTACACGGTCGCGCAGCGGATGCACGAGATGGGCGTCCGCGTAGCGCTAGGCGCTCGGGCACGGGACATCCGCGGCCTCGTGTTACGGCAGGGCTTGCGCGTGGCGGCAGTCGGAGTGGCGGGAGGGACGATCGCGGCGCTTGCGGCGAGCCGACTCGTCGAGCCGCTCCTGTTCCGAATCTCGGCGCGAGATCCGGTGGTGTACGGGGCAGTCGTGACGTTGCTGCTGACCGTCGCGACGGTCGCCAGCCTCGTCCCCGCGCGCCGAGCGACGCGGGCAGACCCGCTGATGGCGCTTCGGGCAGAGTAGTCCGGCTTCGGCCGCATCCAGCCGAAATCGCAGAGGTTGCGGCAGACTCATCTCCAGCCAGCCGACATCCGACTAGGTTCAGGGATACGGGTCGTGCGATGGCGCACGCCCTCAGCCCGGTTACCCCCTACGAGCGGAGTCGCCACTGCATGGCACGAAAGCCCAATTATGATTTCGAGAAGCGCCGGAAAGAGATGGACCGCAAGGCGCGCAAGGACGCCAAACGTGCGGACCGCCAGCAGCGCCGCGACGAGCGCCGCCCCGAGGACTCTACTACACCGTCGCCGGCGCCGGACGAGGGTCAGCCGGACGCCCCACGACCGGCGGACTGACTTCCGACACGTTCCCAGGGCCGGGTGCGGCGGATCGGCATTCAGCCTCCGCCGCGAACGCCGTAGCACCGCCTTCGACCCGATCGAGCCAACGTCGATGCAGACCAGTTCGGGATGCCGCGTGCGCACCGGGCGAGTGGTGGGTCTGGAGCCGACATCGGGAGAACCAGGCATCTAGGGGAGTGGCGTCCTGGGGAGCCGCTCCGGTCGGAAATTATGGCCGTTGCGGGAGGAGCCGTCCCCGACGGGGATGATGTCGCTCATTCGTTCTTTCCCGCCGTTCCGGACGCCGGCCGACGCGATCGAGACCGAAGGTCGTCTCCGCGGTCCCTCCCGCGCTCGCTTCTACCGCGTCCTCCGCGCTCCGCTCGATGGCGCAGCAAAGTCTGCGGGGAAACGGGTCGATCCAGGCTTGTCCTGACATCGGACAAGACGCGGACGACGCGGCACGAGCGCACGCGGCAACGGCGGACGCGGGGCGGCCACCGGACGTAAGCACGATGGGGTCAGAGCAATTACGCTGACCCTGCGCAACACAACGATGAAATTCGAATCTGACCCCAATTAGCTCTTGATGGCCTTCGCTCGATCATCCCACGTCACGATCGATTTCCGGAAGTACGATTCGTTCGCCATGTGACAGGCGAGCGCCGCGTGGTGGCCGAACACCGCATCCTCCACCACAGGTTTTCGCGTCCGCACCGCGTCGAAGAAGTTCGCCAGATGCGGCACGATGTCGTCATAGCCAGGACCACGGATCGTGACCGTTTCGGGCAATGGCATCTGCGCCAGCTTCGGATCGTTCTCCTTGTGCCACTCGGCGAAGTACGCCTCGCGCATGGCGCTCGGGAACCCGTACGCGTAGTAGCTGGGTGACGTGTCGATACCGGTCTGCGGCGCGAGCGTGATGGTCGATCCGGTGACCGTGAGAATCCCCTTGGAACCCTGAAACTCGTACGTCTCCGGCATCGCCGTGCCGAGGTTGAGACGCATCGAGACGGGCAGGTCGCCGTAATAGAACTGGACCGCATGTACGTCCGGCATGTTGCGTCCATCGCGCCAGCGTCGGATGCCGCCGACGGACATCGCCTGCGTTGGCGGACGATTCAGGTCGAGCATGTACATCATGCCGCTCACGAGGTGCACGAGCAGATCCCCGGACACGCCGGTGCCGTACTCCTTCCAGCAGCGCCAGCGCGCGAAGACGTTAGGGTCGAACGGGCGCTTCGGTGCGCGTCCAAGCCAGGCGTCCCAGTCGAGATTCTGCGGCGAGAGATCGGGAGGCGGGGGATATTGCCACGCTCCCGTCGGGCTGTTCCGGCCGAGCCAGCCCTCGACCATCATCAGGTCCCCGATCACGCCCTGCGCGAGCATCTCCTTTGCCCTCGCGCAAATACGCGAGCTCACGCGCTGCGAGCCGACCTGCACGATGCGACCGCTCTTCTGCGCCGCCTCGACCATGGCGACGCCATCTGCCGCGTTATGCGACATCGGCTTCTCGCAGTAGACGTCCTTCCCGGCGCTCACGGCATCGATGACGATCTGCCTATGCCAGTGATCGGGCACCGCGACGATGACGCAGTCGATGTCCCTGTTGCTCAAGAGATCCTGATAGCGCCGCGTCACGGGGAGATCAGGTCGCGCGATCTCGCGTGCGAGCACGTGCCGGCCGTCGTAGAGGTCGCACGCTGCCGCGCATTCGACGTCAGGGAGCTTGATCGATTCCTCGAGCAGCGAGTTCCCCTGCATCCCGACGCCAATGATGCCGAAGCGCACGCGGTTCGCTGGCGATTGCGCCAATGCCTGTGCGAGCCTGCCCGTTCGCGGGAGAATGGGCTCTCCGATGAGCGAAGCCCCGGCAACCGCAGCGCCGACGCCAAGAAATTCCCGACGCGAGAAACCGTCCGTTGTCATGTCGCCTCCGTTGCGCTGTACGTCTGGTCACGCGGATTATGCAGCGATGACGCGGGTTTTGTGAGGGCTCGTCGCCGATCGCTCGAGTCGCCGCTTCAACGACCAGGTTGCGGCTCCGCGTGCTTCGGCGGTCGTACGACGCGCCCCGAGTGTGCTGCCTCGTAGATGCTCGCCATCACCTCGAGATCTCGCACGCCTTCCTCACCGGGTGTGAGCGGCACGGTCCCGCTCGACGCAGACTCCGCGAAGTGATCGAACATCAGCGGGATCTGGTCCACCTGCGGCAGACATCGCTCCTCGACGACGTCGCCACGATTCCCACGTCCGACTCGAAGTCGCACGTTGCCGTTGCTCGTCGCGGGCTCGAGCTCTACCCACCCGTCCGTGAACACGGCGCGGTAGCGGTTCTGCAGGGCGTACCGCCAACTCGCCGTGCAGCTGGCCAGAATTCCGTTCGGAAATCGAAGTGTCCACGCGATGTCTTCCTCGACCTCACGAAAGCGATCGTCGTTGCGCGTACTACGCGCGATCGCGGTTACTGCCACCGGATCGTCGCCGGCAAGGTACCGACACGCCTGTACGCTGTAGATGTCAATGTCGACGAGCGCTCCGCCACCGGCGAGCGAGCGCTGCGTGCGCCATCGTCCCTCGCCGAGTGCGTCGCCAATGCGGAACCCCTTGTGCGCTGAGATGGAAACGAGCTCGCCGAGCTCTCGCTCGCGCGCGATGCGAATGGCCTCGCGGTTGAAGGGGTCGAACCTCGCGCGATACGCAACCATTAACGTTCGCCGCGCCGCGCGGGCTGCGGCGATCATCGCGCGTCCCTCGGCGACCGTGGCTGTCATGGTCTTTTCCATGAGCACATGCTTGCCCATTCCAAGTGCCCGCTCGGCGTACTCCGCGTGGAGCCCAACAGGCAGGGCGATGTAGACGCCGTGCACATCATCGGCGTCGGCCAGCCGTCCGAAGGTGTCGTAGCTGTAGAGCCGTGTCGCGGGAACCCCGTGGGCTTCGGCAAGTCGACGACCTGTGGCCGGCGATCCGGTGACGAGAGCCGCGACGCGTGCGTGGCGGCACGCACGAATGCGCCCGAGCACGTACTGGGCGAAGCTGCCGATCCCGACGATGGCGACCCCGAAGCGCCGATCCGGCCGGGTCGATTGCGCGGCAATACGGGGCACACCGAGCGCCGACACGGCCGCGAGCCGGGCTCCGGTGTCGAGGAACTCTCGTCGCTTCACGGGAGGATCTCTGTCGTCGAAGTTGCCAGTCGTCCGTTCGGACGATGTCACGGTACGTGGCATCCGTGCCGTTTGACGACGAGACCGGACATTCGGCCCTGGCGACGCGTCACCCTGGACGCATCGATGGGGCTGGAGCCTTTACAGCGGAGTGGTGGCGGGGCGCCTCAGTTCCCTGCTGGCACCACCAGCGTCTGTCCCGGTCTCAAGTCCGCGTCATCCAGACCGTTCGCGCTCATGAGCTCTCCCACTGTCGTATCGTAGCGCCGCGAGATCTCCCAGAGCGTATCGCCGGAACGGACGCGGTAGTTCGGCGAGGACCGACCGCTGTGTGCGAGCGTTGTCGCGCCCGTGTGGCGACGGACGTACTGCGTGTACGGCGTGGGGAAGACTGCCACGTGAAAGTGCGGCGGCCCGTATTCCTCGGTTGCCTCGATCACGCCTCGGCGTTCGAGCGAGAGAAGTGTTTTCCGGAGCCACGCGCGGCATTTCGTGGTCGTCGGCTTGCGGAGGTCGACGGCGATGCCCGTCGGGTGCACCGACTGGTCCGACGCGTTCCACGGCTGCCGCGTTGCCGGCCTGACTGCTCCCGTCACTACGAGTCGCTGACCGCACGCCTTGCGGTACTGCGCCCCGAGGCGGGTGACGAAGGTACGCGTCGACGGGCGCACGTACGGGTACCGTACGGCGCCGAGCGTGTAGTTCGCGTTGCCGGACAGCCGAACGAACGTTCCCCGTGCGGCGGCGCGACGAACGCCGGCGGGCGTCTGGTAGAAATGGAGGTCGTGCCGCACGGCCTGCCGATGCATACGGTTGACGCTGGCGCGTGAGCCGCGGAGTGACTGCGCCTCGGCGGTGCCGAGAGGCAACGAGAGCGCGGCGGCGACGAGCGTGGCCGTGCGAGATCTGCGTCCATTCATGGTACGACGATGCAACCGCCCGGACCAACAAAGCTGCGATCCAGGCCACTGGAATGTGTGTGCGGCGGACACCCGCAAAGTTCTTATTCGCTTTGGGACGCGCAATAGTTCCGTGGAAATTCTCCGCCGTGCAGTCGCGCGCCGATCGGACGCCTGCCAGCGGAGCCTACAACTGTCGTCGCGCATTCCCTTCAGGACGGCCAGCGCTCGAGGTCCGCGCAAGGGGTGCCGTCTGCCTCCGAGGCGGCCGAAGAAGCCGAAGCGTTTGAATGGCGCGCACTCGGCCAGCGTGACATCTTCGGCGAGTGTCAATCCCCCCTGATTGAGCGCCTCGCTGTATCGAGTGAGGTGCGAAGGAAAACCGATGACAACCGAAACGCAGCCCGAGATCGACCGCGCGAAGGCCGAAGCGTTCGCGGGCAAGCTGATGACCGTTCTGAACAACGGTTCCCTCGCGCTCATGATCTCCGTCGGTCATCGCACGGGCCTCTTCGACGTCATGGCCGAAATGCCGCCGGCCACGTCCGCGGAGATTGCGGCGCGCGCCGGTCTGAACGAGCGGTACGTGCGCGAGTGGCTTGGCGCGATGGCGACCGCCCGCGTGGTCGACGTCGATCCGGCGACGAACCGCTTCTCGCTTCCTGCCGAACACGCGGCGTTCCTGACGCGATCCGCGGGCGCCGACAACATCGCGGTCTTCACGCAATACATTGGCGTCATGGGCGTCGTGGAGGACGACATCGTCGAGTGCTTCCGCGCCGGCGGCGGCGTCCCGTACTCCCGCTTCGCGCGCTTCCACGAGGTGATGGCGGAGGACAGCGGGCAATCCGTGCTGTCGTCGCTCGAGACGCACATTCTTCCGCTCGTGCCCGGGTTGACCGACCGCCTGTCTCGCGGCATTCGCGTGCTCGACGTCGGATGCGGGCGCGGCCTGATCCTCAACCGACTTGCGTCACTCTATCCACGAAGCACGTTCGTGGGGATGGATCTCTCGGACGAGGCGATCGCCTTTGCACGGGCGACCGCCTCGGCATCGGCGCTCGATAACATCGAGTTCTTGGCGACGGACCTGAGCGACTTCGACCGGCAAGCCGAGCCCGACGCCTTCGACTTCATCACGACGTTCGACGCCATTCACGATCAGGCGAAGCCGCTCAACGTCCTCACCGGCATTCGCCGAGCGCTGAAGGCTGACGGTGTGTACCTGATGCAGGACATCAGTGGCACGAGCCACGTCCACGAGGACATCAAGCACCCGATCGGGACGTTCCTCTACACGATCTCGTGCATGCATTGCATGACGGTCTCGCTGGCGCAGGACGGCGAGGGCCTGGGCGCGATGTGGGGTGAGGAACGAACGCGCGACTATCTGAAGCGCGCCGGCTTCGGCGCCGTCGCGACGCACCGCCTCGCACACGACATTCAGAACAACTGGTATGTCGTGACGGCCTAGCCGAGGCGCGTCACAGCCGCGGGGAACCGTTTCGAGACGTGACGCGCCGGTTTCGCCGACATCAGTATCGCCAGCTCTTGAGATCCGCGCCCGGTGGCGCCGTTTGGAGCATCCGCTCCACCGCCCACGGCAGCACCATCTGCGGATACCGCAGCCGCGAGTACGCATTCCCCCGCGTGTGGTCGCCGTTCCAGCAATGCTCGGCGCGATCGCCGTAGTCTACCACCGCATGCGCTGGTGGGTCGGCCTTCTTCAGGAACTCCTCCACCTTATACACCGCGTTGTTGAGGTAGTAGTTGTCCATGTCGCCGACATAGATGCGGAGCTTGCCCTGAAGAAGAGGTCCGAGCCGCTTCCAGTCGCGCTGGAGGATGTGCGAGAGGTCGTAGTTCTCGCGCCAGTACGCGGCGACGTCGCGGTCGATCTCGCCGGTGAGCTTGTTCCAGATCGGCTTCGGGTAGCCGTTCGCGCCGACGGGCGAGTACACCGACTCCCAGACGTCCCACTGGTCGCCCGAGCGGGTGTTGGTGCCTAACGCGAGCTCACGATGATTGGCCTGCTCAAGTGTGGTCGATACGTGCCCGAGGTAATTGCGCATCCCGGGGCGCGGCGTGCGCTTGAATGGGCCCTCGATGTAATACGCGTTCCGGTCCTCGTAGATGTTCACGACGGTGTACGCCCGGAAGTCGATGGGGTCGGGACAGGCCACCCACGCGCCATTGAAATCGTCAGGGTAGAACATCTGCACCGCGAGCGCTTCCCATCCCCCGGTCGAGCCGCCGTACGTGAACCGTGCCCATCCGGCGCCGATGCCGCGGAAGCGCCGTTCGACCTCGGGGACGAGCTCCTTCATGATCGCGTCGCCGTACGGGCCGTTGTTCGCCGAGTTCACCGCGTACGAGTCGTCGTAGTACGGCGTCGCGTGCTGGATCTGCACGAGCAGCACGCGCGGAAAGCCCGGGCCCGTCCAGTCCTTGAAGAACTGATGGGCGTACTCCTGCTGAATGCGGTTGTACCCCGTGAGCGAGAAGCGCGCGGACGAGTCAGGCTCGAGGTTCGGGTCCGGCGGAGTCTCACGCCAGCCGTCGATCCGGGAAGGGAAGTGCCCGTGGTTGATGACGAGCGGATACCGCGCGTCAGGGTGCGAGTCGAACCCTTCCGGCAGAAGGACCCACGCGCCCAGGAACATGTCTGTGCCCCAGAACTTCGAGAGCAACCCCGAGCGGATGCGCAGATACTTCACGTACTTCGTTTCCTGCTTCGCGAAGTCGTCGACAGGCGGGATCTCCTGGTCGAGCGCAAGCGACGCGACACTCGACCGTGAGATCATGACGGTCATGGGACGGGAGTAGAGGTTGCCCGGCTTTTGGGCGTACTGCTGACCCTCCCACTTGTCAGGCGGCAGCTTGACGGTATGTCCGTCGCTCCGCCGGAAGGTCTGGTAGCGGTTGATCATCGCCTGGACGCGATAGCGTCCCGCTGGGAGATCGGCGAGTGAGCGAATGGGGTAGCCGAACGCCTTCGCGTCCACGACCTGCGGCGTCCCTGGTCGCCAGCCGTCCACGTCCACGCCGAACACCTGCGCGGTCGTC
>DAINRQ010000090.1:17101-25998 GCA_036741775.1 Gemmatimonadaceae bacterium
CTGACGGCGTTCGGAGGAATCACGGAGCGCTCGCAGGAACCCGAGACGACCTGGTTGCTCAACACGAACGAGTCGCTGACCGCCGATGAGGCGAATCATGATGCGACGTTCATTCGATCGTACGAAGGAATGTGGGCCGACGCACCCGGCGGCGTCCCGATCGACCTGACGGCGTACTATTCGATCTCGCGCGAGGCCAACGGCAACACGACGATCTGTCACAGGCGATCGGGCGAGGTCCTGTTGTTCGCCCCCGATCACTCGTTCGATGACGTCGAGGTGTTCGAGGGGTGTCCGCCGTACTCGCTATATCGGCGGAGGGGTGGACGAACGTTCGTCGAGTGGGTCGAGACGGTCGCGCAACAGTGGGCATCGAGCCTCTGAGTCGCCGCTCAGCCGATCCCGACTTGGAGTGGTGCTCGCTCGCCACGGGCCAGACGGTGCTATCGCCGTCCGCCCGTGCTCACGCGACTGAACAGCATCGTGCCTGACAACCGCACGGCGGAGATGTTCCCGGCCCCGTCCGGCACGAAGGTGAGTACCGTCCCTTGCCCTTCGGCGGGCGTGCGTGAACGGAACCGCTCATTACCCGCGGGCTCCAGATCCACGGGCCGTTCGTCCGCTACCTGTGCGCGCAACACGCCGTTGGTCAGTGTGACCTGAATCTTCCCATACGTCGAGTCGACAAACACTCCGGTGTACTTCTCGAGCGGCAGCGACGGTCCTGCCGATGCAGGCGCGTTGGTAGCCACATTCGGCCCTCCGCCACCCGAAGCGGCCATCAGCGAGCGCAGCTCGGCGCTCCAGTCACGTGCAGGGCCGCCGAGGAACTGATCGAATGCCTGATACATGAGTGAGTGACGCAGCTCGGCGTGATCCAGGTTCAACAGGACGACGACACCGGCCCGACTGGCCGGCATCAACCCGAGGATCGCGGACATTCCGTTGATGCTCCCCGTGTGCATCCACACCGGCTGAAGGCGATAGTCCTGGATGAACCACGCGAGGCCGTAGTTGAACGAGTGCGGTCGCGAGAGCTGCAGCGCCGGATACATGCTCCGTGGAGCCTGAATCTGCGGCGTCACCAGCTCGCGGAATGACGCCTCCGAGATCAATCGCCTGGATCCCACTCGCCCGCTGTCGAGTATGAATCGCATCCACTTGGACATGTCGGACACGCTCGACCAGACCGACCCCGCCGGCGCGATGCTGTCGGTGTTCCCCAGGCGCGTGATCAACACCGAGTCGCGCCTCAGTGCATGCGGCGTCGCGACGTTAGGCTTGCTGAGAATGCCGGCGACCAGCGGTTCGGTCTCGGTCATCCCCAACGGCGCGAAGATGCGCGTCCGGAGAAAGTCCTCCCAGGACATCCCCGAGACTCTCTCGAGCACCAGGCCGGCGACGCCGTACATCACGTTCTGATAGTCCCACCGGGAGCGGAACGAGGAGTTCGGCTTCACGTACCGGAGGCGGCGCATCATCTCCTCGGGCGAGTAGCTGAAGCGGCCCCACAATCCATCGGTACCCGGGAGCCCCGTCCTGTGCAGGAGGAGGTCGCGGATCGTGACCTCACGTGTCACCCACGGATCCGAGAGCTGAAACTCCGGGATGTGGTCGATGACACGGTCGTCCAGACGCAGCTTGCCCTCATCCGCCAGCATGGCGAGCCCCGCGGCGGTCATGGCCTTTGTGGTCGAGCCGACGGCGAAGCGCGTATGCTCGTTGACCGGATCGGAAGCTCCGACCTTGCGGACCCCGTAGCCGCGCGCAAAGACGAGGGAGTCGCCATGAACCACGGCGATGGCCATCCCCGGCACGCGCCAGTCGCGTGCAGACTGCGCGACGTACTTGTCGAACGCTGCCCAGTCGGGAGAAGTGCCGCGCGAGCTCTGTGCGAGCACGACGGTGGCCGGCGCTGGCACGACAAGAGCACCAGCGAGGGCGAATGCCTTGATCGATGAATTGGCCATTAGACGGCGTCCGACAACGACGTGAAGCTGAAGTCCCGCACCCGGATGGCCGGCATTGCGTCCCCGCCGGCCGTGCGCACAGGACGCCCGATCGCGTCCAGGTTGTTCAGCATGAAGAGTGGCGACTCGTTGAACCGGAAGTTCTTGATGGGTCGCGCGATCTTTCCGTTCTCGATGAGAAAGGTTCCGTCTCTCGTCAGGCCCGTGTATACCAGCGTGCGCTGATCGACCGAGCGGATGTACCAGCAGTGCGTCACGAGCACGCCGCGCTGCGTGCTCGCGATGATCTGGTCGAGTGTCTCCGTGCCGCCGTCCAGCCGCAGCGAGTTCGCGCCACCAGTCGGCGTCTTCCCCTGCCGGTTCGCCCAGTAGCGAGTGTACGCGAGCTGCTTCAGCACACCGTTCTCGACCCATGTCTGCGGGCCTAACGGCATCCCTTCGTTGTCGAACGGTGTGGCGAGAATGAGCGGGTCCGCGGGGTTCGAGCGCAGGGTCACGCGCTCATCCACGATCTTCTCACCCACTTTCGTCGCGCCGCCGCCCTTCGCGAATGCCGAGCGTCCTTCCTCTGCGGAGCGCGCGTTGAGCGCCCCGGCCATCAGCGGAATCAGGTCACTCGTTGCATCCGGCTCGAGCACGACCGTGTATCGTCCCGGCTCGAGCGCGACCGGGTTTCGCGACGCGCGCGCCTTCTCGATCGCACGCCGACCCACTCCCTCGAAGTCGAGCTTCGACCAGTCGTTCTGCTCGGCTGCGGCCCACCCAGAGCCGGTGCCGTCGTTCGTGCGCGCCGTGAGCGAGTAATTCGCGTCGGTGCTCCGGTGATACGCGAACAGCCCCGCGCTGTTGCCGATGGCTGTTGCCCGCGCGGTGGTGACGAGGAAGCCCGCCACGGTCAGATCCTTCGACGCCCGCGCCGGCGCGAGTGCGCTCAACGCCGCCTTCGCGCGCTCGTCCGCCGAGAGCGATGCGGTGGAGTCGAACCACGCGTTCACCGGGATGTACTGCTGGGCCCCGAGCTCGCCGAGATACTCCGGGTCCTCCGGGGCGAGACGCGCCAGCGCCTCCGACTGCTCTACCGCTCGACGCAATCCCTCGTCGGTGCGACTGTTCGTCACGACGCTCGCCTTGCGCTTACCGAAGACGCTCTGCACGCGAATCGTGGTCGTCGACTGCAATCCGGCCGTGCTCATCTGGTTCGCGGCGAAGCGCACGTTCGCTTCGCGAGCGCTCTGCACGTTGACGCGGATCGCGTCCGCCTTCGAGAGCTTGATCGTGCGCTCGATGAGGCTCTGGGCCTCCTCACGGGTGAGCACGCTGTCAGGCGCCGCCAACACCCCGTAGGTGTCGTCGCCAAGGAGTCGTTTCGGGAAGGACATCTCAGCTCCTCCCCGTGTTGATGACGTTGATGTTGCGGAACCGCGCCGGCGGGCAGCCGTGGCTCACGGCGTTGGACTGGCCGGGCTCACCCTTGCCGTCATTGAACGTGCCGCCGTGCATGTAGCTGGACTTGCCGCCGAGCATGTCGAGCGAGTTCCAGAACTCCGGGGAGCGCATCTGGTACGCGACGTCGCGAAGCTGCCCGAGGATCTTCCCGTTGCGGATCTCGTAGCAGATCTGCGCGCCGAACTGACCGTTGTAGCGCTGCTGGTCGATCGAGTATGACGCTCGGCCGATCATCGCGATTCCCTTGTCGGTCGCGGCGATGAGGTCGTCCCACGACAGGTCCTTCTCGCCCGGCTGGAGCGAGACGTTAGGCATGCGCTGGAACTGCACGTCGGCCCACGACTGCGCATAGGAGCAGCCGTGCGAGCGGACCGGCACGCCCTGCTTCTTGTACCACCATTCGAGCCAGGGCGCCTGCTCTCTTGTGGTCTGGTAATCGTTGAAGACGCCGTTCTTCACGATGTGGAAGTCCTCGGGCTTCACGCCGTCATCGTCGTACCCGATGGTGGAGAGCGCGCCGCGCTCGGAGCGGTTGCCGATGACATTCATGAACTCGGGGCCGAGCTTCAGCGACCCGAGCACTTTCTCCGGCGGCGCGATGAACGACGTGCCGGCCATGTTGGCCTCGTATCCCATCGCGCGGTCGAGCTCGGTCGCGTGGCCGATCGTCTCGTGGATGGTGAGGAAGAGCTGCGAGGGGTGCAGAATGAGATCCCACCGACCGATCTCCACCGACTTGGCCTTGAGCTTCTCCGACGCTTCTTCACCCCACACGCGCGCGTTCGTGACGATGTCGGCCTCGAGCACGTACTCCCACCCGCGCCCCGCGGGCTGAACGACCTCGGGGCCGCGAACCGCGAAGTCGCCATTTCCCACGGCGGTGCACGCGAGCGTGACCCAACTTCTCACGTAGTCCTGCGTGATGACCGAGCCATCAGTGTTCGCGTAGTTGCGCTCTTCCTTGATGAAGGAGAGTCCCGAGTTCACGAACCGCACGTTAGGCGCCTTGAGCGCCTCGGCGTTCGCGCGGAGCAGGAGGTCCGCCTTGTCCTCGACGGGGACGGTGAACGGGTCGATGGTGTAGGCGCTGCGCCACGTGACGTCCTTGTACGCCGGCGCGGGCGCGAGGACGACGCGCCGGTCGCGCGCCGCACGGTTCGCCTTCGCGATGGCGACCGCTTCCCGCGCCGCCGTCCCGACCCCGGGCTTCGTCAGGTCTTCGGTCGCGGCGAATCCCCAGCATCCGTCCACGAGGACGCGGACGCCGCATCCGGTCGTGTCGGCATCGACGACGTCGGTGACCTGCCGTTCTCGCGTTTGAATGGAGTTCGACCGGTTCCGCGAGATGCGGACGTCGGCCCACTGCGCTCCGGCCCGTTTGGCCGCGTCGAGCGCCTCCATCATGAGCTCGCGCGTCGCCGGGTCGGTGTAGAGCGGGCGCTGTTGCTGTTGGCCCGGCGCCGCCGGGAGGATACGCGGGCCGATGACGGCGGCGCCGAGGGCGGCCGTGCCGGTCTTGAGGAACGTGCGGCGTGTGGTCATGGCGGATATGGCGTGGGCCGGACGTGGGCGGCGGAAAAGTGGCTGGCGGGGCCGGGAGGCGCCAGCGTTTTCGGGGATCGGAAGGTTCGGTGGGACTACTGTCCTTGTTCGCACCGGTCACGACGCTCACCTTGTTTGCGGCACGAACTTCTCCTGCGAGGCGAGCGCTCATGGGCGTCGGCCCACCACCCTTCGAGGGACTTGTCATAGTCGCAGCCTGGTGTTTGGCGTTCGTGCTGCGCATCGGCGTGACGACGGCGCCTCTGTGGCACTGGCGTGACCGCGCGCGGCGGGCGGTCGGGATGGACACCACTGTCTAGGAGCCAGCGTCGCCGCCCGTCGGCTCGTAGCGCGCGCGCGCAATCGCCGGCTGATGCCGAAGCGGCGGATTCGACCCCCGGATGGACGCCCGGCTTGATCGGGCTCGTCGCGGTCGGTGCGTTATTGCGGCTGTATTACCTCGACCAGCCGATGCGTTACGACGAGTCGATCACCTACCTCCACTACGCGTCACAGCCGTGGGGGACAGCGATCGGATCGTACACGTACCCGAACAACCACGTCTTCCACACGCTGCTCGTAAAGGCGTGCGTCACGCTGTTCGGTGACGATCCCTGGGTGCTTCGCGTTCCGGCCTACGTTGCGGGTGTGGCGATGATCCCGCTGACTTTTTGGGTCGGTCGCGGCATGTTCGGATCGACGGCCGCGTACCTGGGGACTGCGCTCGTCGCAGGCTCGGGAGCGCTCGTGCTCTATTCGACGAATGCCCGCGGCTACACAATGATCTGCGCGGCGACGCTGATCCTGGCCGGCTTGCTGTTGCGCCTTCGCGACCGGCCATCGCTCACACTGTGGGCGGTTGCCGTTGTCGTGGCGGCGCTCGGCATGTGGACCATCCCGGTGATGCTGCTCCCGGCCGGCGGCCTCGCATTCTGGTTCGCACTCTCCACGCTGAGCGGGGACACGAGTGATCGACGCGGCGATCTCGCTCGCCTTGGGCTCGCCATTGTCGCGACGGCGCTACTCACCACCGTGCTCTATTCGCCGATCCTCACTCGACACGGCCTCGCCGCGCTCGCCGACAACGCGTTCGTCAGCGGGAGTCCGTGGCGCGTGTTCTACAGAGAGCTGGCTTCGTCGATCGCGCGGATGTCGAGCGGCTGGACCCTCGGGATTCCGTCGCTGATCGCCATCGCGCTTGGCGCATGCGCCATCATTGGCCTGGTCAGTCCGCGGCGGAGCGGTGCCATGCGCGTGTCGATGGCGGGCAGCATGTACCTGTGGTGCGCCACATTGCTCATCGTCACGCACCGTGCGCCCTTTCCGCGCGTCTGGCTGTTTCTGGTGGCTCCGGCTGCACTCTTTGCGGCGCACGGGCTCCTGCGACTGCTTGCCAGTCGGCCGTCCGCCCACGAGCAGGTCGTGACGTGGCCCGGCGCATCGGGCGCCGTCGCCGCCATCTTGCTGAGCATTGGCGTCATCCTCTCGCGCGACGTGGTGACGTCCCGTGAGACCGGCACGCTCTATCACGCCGAGCAGATAGCGGCAGCGTTGCGAGGGCGTCTGCGTCCGGGCGACCGCGTCGTCGCGCCGCTGCCGTCGAATGGGCCGCTCGCGTACTACTTCCTCCGCGAGGGAGTCGACACCACGTATCTCTCGTCTATCCCGCGCGACTCATCGCGAGTCTACCTCATCGTCAACACGGCCGAGGGCTATACGGTGCGGACGCGGATCCCCGATCCACCGATGCAGCGCTTCCAGAACGCGCAGCTGATCGCGCGCTATCCGACGGCCGAGATCTACCAGATGTACTGAGCGACGATGGCACTGAACGCGCGATCGATGCGTCGCTGGCTCAGTGAGACGCTGGCAGAGCGCCGCGCTGCGATGGCGGTGGCGCTGATGCTCGTGATGCTTGGCCTGTATCCTGGCCCGGCGTTCGTCCTGTTTCGTGATCCGGCGTGGCGGACGCATCCCATCGTCGCGCAGTTCGCCGACGAACGCGCGTTCTGGGTTGCGGGGCTCGTGCTCTTCGTTGGGCCGGCGATCGTGGTCGCCGGCATGGTTCCGCGTCGCTTCGATCGACTCTGGGGAGCGCTGCGAAGCCGCCTCGACGCGGTGCCAGGACGCTGGCTCATGGCCGGGACCGCGTTGTTCACGACGATCGCCGCCGCGAGTGCCGGCGCGTACATGCTGTCACAGAACCCCACGACGTCGGACGAGATCGCGCAGCTCTGGCACGCGCGCATTCTCCTGACCGGCCACCTCACGCTTCCTCCGGACCCGCACCCCGAGTTCTTCGCCGTCGACAACGTCATCGATCGCGGTCGCTGGTATTCCCAGTTTCCGATCGGTGGGCCGGCGGCGCTCGCGATCGCGATGCCGCTGCGCGCGACGTGGCTCCTGAATCCGCTCCTGGCGGGGCTCATCGTCGTGAACGTGTACCGGTTCGCGTCACAGGTCTACGGCACGAGCGAGGCACGCATTGCTGCGCTCTTCTGCGCCACCTGTCCGTTCCTGCTCATGATGAGCGGATCGTACATGAACCACACGCTCGTCGCCTTTCTCGCGACGCTGGCGCTCGCCGAGCTTCCGAGGTGGGCTGGCGCGACGGGCCAGCGTCAGAGCATCGGGGGAATCGTCGTCGGCCTATCGTTAGGCTCGGCGATCATGGTTCGGCCGCTCGACGGGGCGATCGTGGCTGCTGTGGGGGGTGGATTCATGGCGTCCGAAGCGGTCCAGCATGGGCGCGCGCGGACGCTCCTCGTGCCGGTGCTCGCGGGTGCCGTGCCGGTCGCGGCACTCCTGGTGGCGAACTGGCTCACCACAGGCGATCCGCTGCTCTTCGGCTATGAGGTGCTCTGGGGCGAGAACCACTCGCTGGGCTTCCACGACGACCCGTCGGGCAACGTCCATACGCCGGCTCGCGCCCTCGCGCTCGCGATTGCCTACGTGATGCAACTCAACTGGGCGCTGTTCGGATGGCCGATCGCCGGGCTCGTGCTCGTCGGTGGCGCGCTCGTCGCGATCGGGAGATTCTCGCGCTGGGAGCTGATCCTGCTCCTGTGGATCGAGCTGCAGCTCATTGCCTATGCGGCCTACTGGCATGCGGGGCTTTTTCTCGGTCCACGGTACCTGTTCACGGTCGTTCCCGCGCTGTTGATCCTGGTTGCGCGTGGCGTCGTCGTCCTCGCAGGGGGTGTATCGGCACGCGCCCGACGGATCGTTGTTGCGGCCGCCGGCGCATCACTGCTCAGCGCGTGGCTGATCCCCAGCACGCCAGTCGGTGCGCTCGGGATCATCAAGTCCGTGCGTCCCGTGCGCACGGCGTTCAAGATGGACCTCGATCCCCTCGTGGCGTCGTTGCGGGGGCGCTCGGCGCTCATCTTCGTGAGCGAGACGGCCTCGACTCGGCTGATGCGCCGGCTGTGGGGGCTCGGGATCTCGCGCCCCGATGCGGCACGGCTCATGGCCGACAAGGACCATTGCGCACTCCTCGAGGCGACAGTGGCAGAGGCAGAGCGCGATGGCTCCCCCGAGGAACGTCTCGCGCGCCTGTCGCGGACCAAGAGCTACGCGCCGTCGCCTGGCGTTAGGCTGCAGGCACCGGATGCGGCGTTCCGGGTCAGCGATGTCGAGTCGCTTACCCCGCGCTGTCGTGACGAGGGGCTGCAGGACGGCGCGCGGGGCCAGTCGATCTCGTACGGGCTTGCGCTTCTGCGCAACGAAATCGGCGCCGACGGGCGCATCACGGGGCCGATCGTCTTCGTGGCGGATCTCGCCGAACACAACGAGGTACTGCGGGCCCGCTTTTCCGACAGACAGTGGTATCGTCTGGAGCCGCCAGGCGAGCCTGGAAGTCGCGTTCCTCGATTAGTGCCGTACGAATGACAGCCGTTATTCCGGGCGGTGGCGCGCGAAAACGCTCCGTTAGGGGTC
>DAINRQ010000091.1:0-24885 GCA_036741775.1 Gemmatimonadaceae bacterium
GTTGGCTTTATCCATCTCCTCGCGGCTCGGCCGGTTGGTCGAGGCCGTAAGCCCGAGGTTGGCGAGGGCGCGGCCAACGGCGGATGTCTCCGTGTTTTCGAGACAGGCCACGGTGTTGATCTCACCGTCGCCCTCGCGTTCGGCCGCCCAGCCGGTGGCAGCCGGCCTCGGGTCGGATGTGCTCCGGAAGACGGCGGCCCTGACAACCACGTCCCGCTCAGTGCGGGCGACTAGCCTGGTGATAATGCGCCCACTTGGAAACAGCTCATAGAAAAGGCGGATGCGCTCCGCGACCGGCGTATAGTGGTCGCTGGAGAAGGTGAGATCGGACTTCGGCACCGTGGCCTCGCGGGTTCCAGGTACACCCAACTCTAACCGAACAAATACCGAAATCAAGAACGAGCCTTACCCGCTCGACGCCTCCTTGACCATACGCGAGCGCAAGTCGCCGCAGACGTATTACGCAGTTGTCGACCTCTCTCACCCAACGACGCGCCCCAGATCACGTCGTGTCTGATCCCCTCGGGCCTAACGCGAGGCCTCGAGAGAATGTGCCACGCCTGACCGACCGGCCCTGCTGGACGGAACTCCGGTGCCAGGTGAAATTCGCGCGCGACAAGAACCGTATCGCGAAACCTCCAACTCTCCATACGACTGCCGCCCCTCTACGAAGGCCTGCTGACCGCCCTCGGCGTCGGGCTGCTGATCGGCCTCATGCGCGAACGCCGCCGCGACGACGTTGATAGTCCACCGCCGGTGGCCGGTCTGCGCACGCACGCCCTCGCGGCGCTGGCCTCCGCGATCGCCTGGCATCTCGACGTGCGCGGGTTCCTGGTCCTCCTCGCCCTGAGCGGGGCGCTGATCGCCGTGAGCTATCATCGCACCGCGCAGTCGGACGTGGGACTCACGAGCGAGTTCGCGCTGCTCACCACCACTCTGCTTGGCGCGCTCGCGATGGAGTCTGCGGGGCTTGCGGGCGCGCTCGGTGTCGTGACCGCGCTGCTAGTGCACCTCCGTCAGGAGCTGCACCGCGTCGGCCGCGAGTTGATCACGGAGCAGGAGGTGCATGACGGGCTCGTGCTGGCCGCGAGCGCACTCGTCGTCCTGCCGTTGCTCTCGACCGAGCCTGTCGATCCGTGGGGCGCGGTCGTTCCGGCCTCGCTCTGGAAACTCGTCGTGCTGGTCATGGCAGCGGGTGTCGCGGGCCAGGTCGCCGTTAGGCTCGCCGGGGCGCGATTCGGCCTGCCGGCGGCGGGCTTCTTCTCGGGCTTCGCCTCGTCGACGGCCGCCACGGTGGGTTACGGACAACGCGTGAAGGCCGACGCCAAACTCCTCCCGTATGCAGCGTCCGCAACGCTCTTCGCCAATCTCGCGACGGTGATCCTGCTTGCGGCGGTGCTCGCGACAACGAACGCGGCGCTCCTGCGAGCGGTGATGTGGCCGCTCGTCGCGGGTGGACTCGCGGTGCTCGCCAGCGGCGCAGTGGGTCTCTTCGACGGTCGCGCCGCCGGCGACGATCCTCCGTCGTCGCTGCCGAAGGCGTTCAAGGTCTCGCACGCCCTCGCGCTCGCCGCGTTCGTCGCGGTGCTGCTCGTAGTCTCGGCCGTGCTCGCGGACGCGGTGGGCGACCGCGGGGCGCTCGCGGCGGCAGTGATTGCCGCGACGGTCGAGCTGCAGGGTTCCGCGTTGGCAATCGGACAGCTCGCGGGTGGCGGGCGCGTCCCCATGACCGAGGCGCGGTGGGGGATCATCCTCCTGGTGGCCAGCAGCTCGATCGTGAAGTCCGTCCTCGCGTTCGGGAGCGGGGGCCGCGCGTACGGCACGCGCGTCGCGTTAGGGCTCGGCGCGATGGTGATGGCGGCGGCGATTGTGGCATGGATGGGGAGATGAGAATCCAGCGATCAGCGATCAGCGATCAGCAAAGCACACGGGCCGACCCCGCGGTCGGCGGTACGAGTCCGCTGAATGGATGCCATCCCGAAAGGGATACGGATGGTGCGGATGAGACCGATCGGGCGGATCGCTGCTCCCGAAGGAAAGCTCATCTCGCAATGACCTTGGAGATGAGAGGAACTGCTCTTTGGGACGGTGGCGTCCCAGGCGGCTGTTCCCATCTCATCTCCCACTCGTTGGGCGAGGGCGCGTCCCGGCCTCGGAGCGATCCGTTTCATCCGTTCGATCCGCTGAGTCCGTATTCCTCTTCACGGAGGCCAGCCGCACCGAGCGGGTCGCCACGCGCCGCGAACCGTGCCAGGAGGGCCACTGCTTCGCGTACCGACTCGAGGTGCGCCACCATGCGCTCCCGTGCGACGGACGCGTCTCGTCGCGTGACCGCATCGAGAATGGCAGCGTGCGCCCACATGTCTCGGTCGCGGATCATCGGGTCCCAGTGAACGACTCGACCCTCATCCGTGAACAGCTGCCGGAGCGCGTCGAGCATCTGCACGAGAATCGTGTTGCCTGACGCGAGCGCTAGCTGCCGATGGAACATCGCGTCGGCATCGCTCGCGGCGTGGTCGTCCAGCGGGCCGGTCGACGACGTCGCGACGAGCCAGTGCATCGCGTCGAGCTGTTCGCTGGTGGCATTTGCCACGGCGCCCACCACCGCGTGAACCTCGAGCGGGATCCTCGCCTCCATTACTTCCGCGAGCACGCGGCCGTTTCCCGCGACACCGAGACCAGGGGTCGCGAGCACGAGACGCTCGTGCCGCGCGCTCACGTAGACCCCCGAACCGTGTCGCACCTCCACGACGCCGAAGGTCTCGAGCTTTCGGATGGCCTCGCGCACCGTTGGCGCACCCACGCTGAAACGACGGGCCATCTCGAGGATGGGTGGGAGGCGTTCGCCCTCGGCGAGCGTCCCAGTCGAGATCAACGTGCGGATGCGCCGGGCGAGCACGTCCGCGAGTGAGTCGCGGCGCACCGCAGACATCGACTTCGCCGTCGTCAGGTCCCGGGCGGCGCTCATCGAGCTCGCAGAACCTCCGCTGCCGGAACGCCCGCCGCGCGGCGCGCCGGCAGCCAGCTTGCCGCCAGCACGGCGAGCATCAACGTCGTCACGATCGCGACGAGCGTCACGGGATCGGTTGGCGCCACGCCGAAGAGCAGCGAGCGAAGCACCCGCGTGGCCGCGAACGCGCCAAGGAGCCCAACGACCAACCCCGCACCCGCGAGACGCAGCCCTTGCCCCACAACGAGCCGCACGACGTCCGAGCGAGTGGCGCCGAGTGCGACGCGCACGCCGATCTCGCGCCGACGCTGCGTGACCGCGTAAGAGATCACGCCGTACGTCCCCACCGCGGCGAGGAGCAGCGCGAGCGTCGCGAACGTGCCTAACGCTGCGGCGCCGAACCGCGCCGACGCCGTGGACTCGCCGGCGATCGACTCCATCGTGGCTACCGCGTGGACCGGGAATCCGGGCGCGACGTCACGCAGCACCTGCCGCGCTGCCGGCGCAACAGCAGCCGGATCACCGTGAGTCCGGAGAAATAGCCGCATCCGGAAGCTGATCGGCGACTGATAGTAGGACACGTAGATGTCCGGCATGGCGGGGGCGTCGAGTCGCCCGTGCAGGACGTCGCCGACGACCCCGACCACGTGCGCGGTATCATGTTGGAAATGGTCGATGGGAACCGACACGCGGCGCCCGATAGGGTCCTCGCCCGGCCAGAGCCGCTGCGCCGCCGACGCGCTCACCAGCACGACCTTGCGCGCGGTGCGATCGTCGGCGTCGGTGAACATGCGTCCGCGCAACAGCGGGATGCGCAGCAGCGCCGGCCACCCCGGCGTGATCCAGTGAACGCCAACGACCATCGGCGCGCCGGTCGGTGCAGGGCGGTCATGCAGCTCGATGGGTGCGCTGCCCGCGCATCCGAAGTTGAGCGGCGGACAGTCCGCCAAGGCGACAGACCTGACGCCGGGCATCGCGGCAAGACGCTCGAGCGCGAGGTCGTAGAAGCGGGCGATGGAATCGCGCGACCATTCGGGATCGCGGTTCACCTGCATGGTGAGCACGTTATGCGCGTCGAATCCCGGCCGCACCGCGAGCAGTCGCCCCAGACTGCGCAGCATCAGCCCCGACCCGGCGAGCAACACGATCGCGAGCGCGATCTCCGCGACGACGAGCAGGTTGCGGCTGGCGAGGCGGCGGCGTCCACGCATGGCCGTGGCACTGTCATCCGCGAGCGCGCCGGTCAGCGAGAACCGGGTTGCCTGAAGTGCCGGCACGAGCCCAAAGACCAACCCCGTTATCACCGCCGCCGCGAAGGTGAACGCGAATGCTGCCACGTTGAGCTCGACGTCCGCCGATCCCGTGATCGCGTTCGCGATCTGCAGGCGCAGCACGCTCGCGGACTCGAGCGACGCGAGTGCCTTCACCGTCAGCCATGCCACCACGAGGCTGGCCGCGCCGCCGAGTAGCGCGAGCAGCATGCTCTCGACGACGAGTTGCCTGACGAGCCGGCCGCGCCCCGCGCCGATCGCGAGACGTACGGCGATCTCTCTTCGTCGGCCGGCCGCCCGTACGAGGAAGAGGTTCGCGACGTTCGCGCAGGCGATGAGCAACACCAGCCCCACGGCGCCCATCAGCACCACGAGCGTGCGGCGTATCCGACCGTTCACACGGAAGTCATCGAGATGGTCCGCGGTGGCGCTCCAACGCGCACCCCCCGTCTCGGGTCCCGGGTAGGTAGCGTCGACGGCGGCGCCGACCTGCTGAAGAACGGTTCGGGCCTGCGCGACCGACGCGCCCGGGGCGAGCCTGGCGACCACCTCGAAGATGTGGTTCTGAGGCCCCAGGTCGAACGACGCCCATACCTCCGGCAGCGCGTGCACCGGGATCCAGAACCCCGCCGCACCGAGGGCGCCGGCGAACCGCGGCGGTGCGACGCCAACGATCGTGTAGGGCGAACCATCGACCAGCAGCGACTGACCGAGCGCCGAGGGGTCAGCGCCGAAGGAGCGACGCCAGAGCGCGTCGCTCAGGATCGCGACGCGCGGCCCGCCAGGCAGGCCTTCCGCGCCCTGGAAGTTGCGCCCGAGTGCCACCCGAACGCCGAGGGTGGGGAAGTATTGCGCATCGACGCTCTCCCCGAAGTCGCGCACGGCCTCGTCACCCACGCGGATCGTGTGCTCGGTTCCGAACACGAGCGTCACGTCCGACAACACAGCGGGGCGTGCGTCACGAAGCAACGTGAACTTCGGATACGACCACCCTGTGCGTGCATCCGGCGTTGGCGTTAGGCTCACCAACAGCAGCCGATCGGGCTCCGTGAACGGAAGCGGTCGAAGCAGGAGTGCGTCGACCACGCTGAAGATCGCCGTGTTCGCCCCGAGCCCGAGCGCAAGCATGACGACGGCAACGGCCGTGAACGTCGGCGCTCGGCGAAAGGTTCGGAGCGCGAAGCGAATGTCCTGGCCGATCTCGTCGACGGACGCGATACCGGTGAGCCGGCGCGTCTCCTCGCGGTAGTACGTGACGTTCCCGAACTGGCGGCGAGCGGCGTCGCGGGCATCGCCGCCAGAGAGTCCACCGTGTGCGGCGTGCTGCTGCTGCATTGCCTCGAGCCGCAGGTGAAATTCCATCTCCTCGGCCAGCTCACGCTCGTGCGCACGGGGGTTGATGAGCACCCGGAGGCGATGACGGAGCGCGTGAAGGAAAGACATGCGGCCTCCAGGGCGCTACGCGCGACGCAGCACGCGGTTGATGGCCAGGAGGGCGGAGTCGAACCCCTCGATTTCCTGACCGAGCCGACGGCGGCCGGTGGCGGTGATGGTGTAGTAGCGCGCGCGGCGCCCCGTGGGCGACTCACCCCACTTGGCCGTCACCCACCCATTCTGCAGCAGCCGCTCGAGCGCGGGGTAGAGCGAGCCCTGTTCGACAACCAGGGCGCCGTCGGAGAGGCGCTGGATCTGCTGGGCGATCGCGTAGCCGTGCAGGGGCTGCACGGTGAGCGTCTGCAGGATGAGCATCTCGAGCGTGCCGCGAAGGAGCTCGCTCTTCTGCGACACGGTGCCGCGATCTATGGGCACGGAGGGGGATCTCGGTGATAGGTAGATAGTCTTACTATCATGGTAAGGTTGTCTACATATCAATGTCAACAGCGAAAGCGAGGCGCAAACTGCTTCGCCGTTCGCGCTTCGCCTTTCGCCTATTTCAAACCATCATACCTCCAACGGGAGGCTCCCATGCTTATCGTCCACGTCTTCATTCACGTGAAACCCGACGCCGTCGACGCCTTCTCGGCGGCCACGCTCGAGAACGCACGGAATAGCGTGCAGGAGCCCGGGGTCGTGCGATTCGATGTCATCCAACAGGAAGACGACCCGACGCGGTTCGTCCTGGTCGAGATCTACCGCACGCCGCAGGACCCGGTGCGCCACAAGGGGACCGCGCATTACCTCACGTGGCGCGACACCGTCGAGCCCATGATGGCCGAGCCTCGGCGCAGCGTGAAATACCAGTGGCTCTTTCCCGATCCGGAACTCTGGGAGATTCCGCGGTGAACTTCGAGTTCGCGGCGCCAGGGCGAATTCTCTTCGGCGAGGGACGCGTCGGCGAAGTGCCGGCGCTGGTTGCCGGCATGGGCACGCGCGCGCTGGTCGTTGAAGGTCGGAGCGGGCGCGCCGAATCGCTCGTGAGGCGGCTCCGTGAGCAAGGGACGTACGCGGCCACCTTCCGCGTCGCGTCGGAGCCTACCGTCTCGCTGGTGGAGCAGGGTACGGCGCACGGGAGAGCCGAGCGGTGCGACGTGGTCGTGGCACTGGGCGGCGGAAGCGTGATCGACGCGGGGAAGGCGATCGCCGCGCTGCTCACGAACGACGCGCCGATTCGGGAGTACCTCGAGGTCATCGGGAACGCGCGTCCGCTCGCCAACCGCCCTGCGCCGTTCATCGCGATCCCCACGACCGCGGGCACCGGCGCCGAAGTGACGCGAAACGCCGTATTGATGGCCGAGGAGGAGCAGGTCAAGGTGAGCTTGCGGAGCGCGCTGATGCTGCCGGCCGTCGCGGTCATCGATCCCGAGCTTACCTACTCTCTCCCGCCCGCGGTCACGGCGAGCACGGGGCTCGATGCGCTGACGCAGTGCATCGAGCCGTTCGTGTCGCCTAACGCGAATCCACTCTCGGACGCCGTCGCGCGCGAAGGAATGCGGCGCGCAGCGGGCGCGCTCGGGCGCGTGTATCGCAACCGAGGGGATGAGGCCGCGCGACGCGACATGGCCGTTGCGAGCGTCTGCGGCGGACTCGCGCTCGCGAACGCGAAGCTCGGCGCCGTGCACGGCTTCGCGGCGCCGCTCGGCGGAATGTTTCCAATCCCGCATGGCACGGCGTGCGCGACGCTGCTGCCAACGGTGACCGAGATCAACGTACGCGCGCTGCGGCTGCGGGAGCCGTCATCGCCTGCCCTCGTTCGCTATGACGAAGTCGCTCGCATAGTCACGGGAAACCACGCCGCGAGGGCGGAGGATGCGGCGGCTTGGCTCGAGGCTCTCGTCGAGGAACTGGATGTGCCGAGGCTCTCGGCCTACGGAGTCTGCGACCAGGACATTCCTCGCGTAGTGGCGGCAGCCAGAAACGCGAGCAGCATGAAAGGGAATCCGATCGTGTTGACCGACAACGAGCTTGCCGAGGCGCTCCGGGTCGCGATCTGATTCGAGCGGTGCCACGACGCGACTGCGCCGACTACCCGCCCTCCCGCTGTCGAACGGCGCGCAGAAACTCGACGATCTTCGCCATGGCGGCGTCGTATTCCCGTGGCACGTCCCCGAGCCCTCGCCTGAAGTGCGCCCCGTAGGACGACAGCAGGCCGTGTTGGGCGCCGGGGATCACCGCGTCGGTGCGCCGGACGCGGGTCAGCCGGTTGAAGACCTCGTCGTTCGGTGCCGGATCGTCCAGCGGGAAGTAGAGTAGCGACGTGGCGATCGAGCCGGCGGCGCGGGTCAGCGCGTCGCGGGCCTGCGGCTCGAACGGCACCTCGTCGAAGACGATGACGGCGTGCCAGCGCTTCCGCTCCGCTTCCATGAGCAGGGCCGTCGATCCCGTCGGATCGAGCGCGACGAGTTGCGCCGGGTCCACGTTCGGGAGCCTGACGACAGCGTCGTACAGCGCCTCGGCGGTCGACCTCACCTGCCGCATGAGCTCCTCCATGGACGTCCCGCGCGGCACGTTCACTGGCGGACCGCTCACGACCACGTATCCGTGACTCGCGATCTCCTGGGCGATGAAGTGGCCGTTCGCCGCGCCGGTGGATCCCATCGGCATAATGAAGAGGAGTACCGGATGCCGGCCGGGGAGCGGCGTCGCGTCCCTGACGACGTTCGTGCGAAGCGTCATCAGCGCCGAGGCGACCGAGTCCGGGAGGTACGGCACCTTCGGGCCGGTGGGCAGGCCGCGTGCACTGGCGTACGAGCGCGCGATACCGTCGAGAAAATCCGCACGCACGCTCGCCAGCCGGTCGGCCGGGATCTCCGCCGTGAGATAGTCCTCGATCGTCATCGCCTCGGCGCGACTGGACCGCTCGGCGGGATACCACATCGCAATGACCGTCGCCGGAGTGCTCGGCCGGATGATTCGGAATCCAACGGCGCCACCGGTCGCAGCCGGCTGGGCGCCGAGTGCCGCGACGGTCAGTTGGCTCACGGCGATCAGGAATCGAGTCGTTGCACGCATGCCACTGTACTAGAGCGGCCGGGCGTCGTGGTCTTGCACGGTATTGCCAGCGCCGTACTCCGTGGCGTCGACCTGGCTAGCGCACGGGGCCTAACGTCTCGTCCAACCAGCGGTTGATCGCCGGCACGCGTACCTCCGCGGGCGGAAGGTGGCCGCCCTCGACGAGGATCAGCTGCTTCGGCTCGCTGAGGAGTCGCCATAGGGGAAGCGCGCGCGCCCCCCACGGGTTCTCCTCGTCGTAGCGGCCGTTCAATAACAACGTCGGCGCGCTGATGCGCGGCGCGAAGTTGATGGTGTTCGCTTCCGGCAATGCCGGAACGAACTTCTCATCGATCCCTCCCCCGACGAGTGCCACTGCGCGAAACCGAGGCTCGATGGCCGCGAACGCGAGCCAGGAGCCCGATCCTTTGCTGAAGCCGACGTAGGCGAGCCGCGTCATGTCCACGTCGGAACGCGTCTCGAGATAGTCGATCGCGCGCCGCATCTCGGTCGCGTGCATGACGAGCTCCTGACGGTACTGCACGGATGGCGGCGCGGCGGCGACGTGACCGGGGTCCCAGGGCCGGCCTACCATGCCCTTGAAGTGCACCGACACGACGGCGCGCCCGGCCTTCACGTGCGGACCCATCACTCGCTCGGCGTCTTCGGCCGGCGCGGCAGCGAAGAACGTGTTCACACCCGGGACGAACACGATCGTCGCGACTGGTCGCTGAGCACGGATCGGGAGATACAGATAGATGCCGGTTGGGTCAGCCCACGGACCGGCGATGTGAATCGTCTCGCGGATCCAGTCCGGCGTCGTGTCGCGCGCGACGATTCGGGGCGCGAGCGGTGCCCGGTCGTACGCGTAATGCCGGAGGAGCGAGCGGAAGGTGGCGTCGTCCACGGGACGATAGTCCGGTGTCGCGTCCCCGGGCGGGATCTCGAAATCGGTCGGCGTCGCCGTCGTATCGCCGGCCGTACGCGCGCACCGAAAGCCGAGGGACGTCGATGCGTGAAAGCCGGAGAGGGACAGGAAATTGGAGAAGACGTACATGGGGTCATCCCACGCGCCGCCGGTAACGAATCGTCCGTCGCCGCTCGCGTTCGCGACCCACTCCTCGACGTTGCCGGCCATGTTGTACGCGCCGAACGGGCTGATCCCACTCGGGTGACTGTCCACGGCCTCGGCCCCGCGGCTCTCGAAGTTCGCGCGCTGGGCCGTTCCGCGGTCGGGTTCGACGAGACCCCACGGCATGACCACGTGCTCGAAGTGGGTGTACCGTCCGTCGCGCGCCGCCTTCTCCCACTCGAAGATGGTCGGGAGGCGCTTGCCGACGAACTCGGCGTAGGCTGCCGCCTCGTACCACGTCACGCCCGTTACGGGATGGCGCGATTCGCCCGGCGGGAACTCCTGACCGCTCCAGCCGCGCGGTCCCGGGAGCCTGGTCCGGTCAACGAGGTGCCGCATGGCCTCACTCCACGACAGCGTTCGACCGTCCAGCACGAACGGATGCTTCCAGTACTTCGCATTGGAATATCCGCCCGCGGCAACGAACTCCCGGAACTCGGCGTTCGTCACCTCGTGCGCGTCGATGGAGAAGTCCGCCAGCGTGACGGAGTCCCGTGTGGGCGCTCCCTGACCGACGAGCGAGTAGCGGGCGCCCGGCACGAAGACCATTCCGTCGGTCGCCCGCGCTGGCTGGCGCAGCGAAACCTCGATCGTCACCGCCGTCGGCACGCCTAACGAGGCTTCGGCCCTGTTGAAGGCGCTCGACGCGAGGCGTGCGACCGGGACGAAGCCGGTCTTCCGGACGTCTACCCGGTAGTCGGCGCGCGCGAGACGCAGGTTGCGGATCGGTGTGACGCCCGCGAGCGTGCTGTCGGGAGCGAGGGATCCATCGTCCTGAACGCGACGCAGCCAGACGCTGGCCCCCGCGGGGCTCGACACGATGGTGAGCCGATCTTCGATGATCGGGATCAGTCCGCGAAGCGTCGAGTCTTCGGGAAGCACACGCGCGGCCTCGGCGGCGAGCTCGTACGCCTCCACGTAACTGCCCCGCTCGGCCAATTGCACGATGCGTGGAACCGCGTCTCGTGCGCGCTGCACCTCGAGATTGCGCCAGATCATGACGCCGGCGACGACCAGCGCGACCACGGCGACCACGAGTACGACGACCGTGCGCCGACCGACCGGTGGGCGGTGAGGTACCGATCCCCCGATCTCGTCTGCCGCGTATCGCAACGCCGCCAGCATTTCGTCCGCCGATTGGAAGCGGCGGCCGCGGTCCTTCGCCAGCGCGCGTGAGACGATGCCGTCGAGCGCGGCGGGAATACGTGAATCGAGCGCCCGGAGAGGAGCTGGCTCGCGGGTGGTGATCGCGTGCGCAATGGTTGCGTCGCTCCCGCCGAGGAACGGGCGCTTCCCGGCGAGCATCTCGTAGAGTACCACGCCTAACGCCCAGAGGTCTGTCCGCTGGTCCACGTCCTCGCCACGCACCTGCTCCGGCGACATGTACGAGATCGTGCCCGGGGTCACGCCACTCCCGGTGAGCGTCGACCCTTCGAGCTTCGCGACGCCGAAGTCCACGAGTTTGACGACGCCGTCGCCGCCGACCATGACGTTGGCCGG
Source organism: Gemmatimonadaceae bacterium (assembly GCA_036741775.1). GTDB lineage: Bacteria > Gemmatimonadota > Gemmatimonadetes > Gemmatimonadales > Gemmatimonadaceae > JAJKIV01. The sequence continues at coordinate 11,282 of DAINRQ010000091.1, forward strand.
CTTGACGTCGCGGTGTACGACGCCGCGTGCGTGTGCGCTCTCGAGCGCGGCCGCCACCTGCCGCGCAATGTCCACTGCCTGTGAGGGGGGAAGCGGACCGCGCTCGATCGCCGCGCGCAGCGTTTCACCCTCGACGAAGGCCATGGCGATGAACAGCTGCCCCGTCTCGGTCTCGCCGATCTCGTGCACGGTGCAGACGTTGGCATGCTGGAGCGCGGCGGCTGCGCGCGCCTCCGTGAGAAAGCGGCGCTTGGCGTGAGTGTCAGCGCTCAATGCGGCCGGCAGGAATTTGAGTGCCACGAGCCGCTCGAGGCGGACGTCACGGGCGCGATAGACGACCCCCATGCCGCCAGCGCCGAGCTTCTCCTGGATCTCGTACCGCTGGGCGATGACGGTTCCCGGCAGGAGGAGTGCGTCGCTCGTAGCCGCCAGCCCACCCCAGTGGCCGGCGGGCCGATCCAGCAACCCGACCCTGTCGTGCGCCGCAAGCAGCGCACGAAGATCCGCGCGCAGCGCAGCGTCATCGCCGCATGCGCGAGCGACGAACTCGTCTCTCGCGTTGGCTGGGAGCTCGACAGCTTCGACGAGCAGCTCTTCCAGCCGACGTCGCTGCGTGCCGTCTATCTCGTCGTGCATTGCTGAGCGTTGACCCGTCCCGTTCGCATGGCCGTCTCTCCGTCGAACCTACCGCGCGCTCGCGGGGAGAGCCAGTTTCTCCACATGCGCTCTCTCATCGATCGACGACACGTGTCCCTCTCGGTCGCGCTCGTTGCTGTGCTCGCGACCAGCAGTGCGCTCAACGCCCAGGCACCGGCGAGCGCCCGCTTCGACGCCCTCGTGTCCCTCACCGAGGCGAAGATGAAGGAGTACGGGGTGCCCGGCGTCGCCCTCGGAATCCTCGATGGCGGCACCCTAACGACTCGTGGATTGGGCATCACGAACGTCGAGGACTCCCTCCCCGTAACGGCGCATACCGTCTTCCCTATCGCGTCCATCTCCAAGACGTTCGCCGCCACGGCGATGATGCGGCTTGTCGAGCAGGGGAAGGTCGACCTCCGTGCGCCGGTGCGGACATACATCCCGACGTTCAAGGTCCGTGACGAAGCCGCGAGCCGAGATGCGACCATATGGCATCTGCTCACGCACCTCGGTGGGTGGGAAGGGCAGGTGTCCGGACCTGATCGCGGCACGGCGACGCTCGAGAACTTCGTCGCGACGACGCTGCCCGACCTCATGCAGATCGCGCCGCCGGGAAAAGCGTGGAGCTACAACAACGCCGGCTTCAGCATCGCGGGACGCGTCATCGAGATGGTAGCCGGGACGTCCGTGAACCGCGCCATGCGCGACCTCGTGTTCCAGCCGTTAGGGCTGGAGCACGCAGGGACGACCGCAGGCGACTTCATCGTCAACCGGTTCGCGGCCGGGCACACGACGCGCGACGGGAAGACGACGCTCAACCGGCCGTTCACGCCATCGTCGAGCGTCACCACCGGCGGCGTGGGTCTTTGCATTACCGATCTGCTCGCGTACGCTCGCTTCCACCTGGGCGACGGCACCGCGGCGAACAGCGAGCGCGTGCTGAGGCGGGAGTCACTCGAGCAGATGCGCACGCCGCAGAGTGCGAAGCAGGGGACCGACGATCACATTGGGCTCGCCTGGCACATCCGCCAGGTCGGCCCGGTGCACACGTACGGACACGGCGGCACGTTAGGCGGCCACGTCCTGTTACTCGAGATCGTGCCCGACCGGAACTTCGCCATCGCCATCCTCACGAACGCGAGCCCCGGGTGGCGTCTCATCCAGGATGTCGAGCGGGCGGCGCTCCAGTCGTACCTCGGCGTGACGTACAAACCCAACCAGGGGATCGCCCATCGTGGGCTCGTCGAGACGCTGCCCTTCGCGCAGCCACTCGCTCGGCAGCCGGATCCGACTCCGTACGTCGGCACGTACCTGCGGCCGAACAACTCGTATACCGTGCGTGCCGAGGGCGGGAAGCTGTTCGTGCAGGATCGCCCGAACAGTGGCGGTACGCCCAGGGAGCACCCGATCGCGTTCTTTGGGCCGGACCGCGCGATTGTCATGGACGGGCCTGACCGCGGGCAGTCGATCGAGTTCGTGCGGGATGATGGTGGACGCGTGAACTGGATTCGAGTCGTCGGGCGAGTCGCGGTACGAGCGCCTTGATCACCGCGCCGGCGAGCGGTTCGAACACCTCGGCCGCAGTTCTCTCCCTCGCGCCTATCAAAAATTGACATATATATGTCATAACGATAGTGTTATGACATATGCGCACGACAGTTCGCCTTCCAGATGAGCTCATGCGCGCAGCGAAGCGTCGCGCTCAGGAGACGGGACGGAGCCTCACGCAGCTGCTCGAGGATTGCCTGCGGGCCGAGTTGCAACGGTCGCAGCGTGTCCGGGGCGTGCGTGAGCCGCTCCCGACGTACGCGGGCAGGGGCCTACACCCGGGCGTCGACCTCACCGACCAGAGCGCGCTCGACGACTTGATGACGGGTCGCTGACACCATGGTGCTCCTCGATGTCAACGTGCTCGTCACGGCGATGCGCGAAGACGCGCCGCGCCATCGCGAGATCAAGGCCTACGTCGAGGGACTGCGTCGGGCACCAGAGCCGTTCGGGCTGAGTGACCTCGTCCTGAGCGGAACGCTGCGCGTCCTGACGCATCCACGCGTGTTCGTACCTCCCACGCCACCTGAAGACGCACGCGCCTACGTTGCGGCGTTGCGCGGAACGCCTAACGCCGTTGTCGTCGCTCCGGGGGCACGCCACTGGGAACTTTTCGTGGGGTTGCTCGAACAGTCGGGCGCAATCGGCAACCTTGTGCCCGACGCATGGCATGCCGCGCTCGCAATCGAGCATGGCTGCGAGTGGATCACCGACGACACCGATTACTCGCGCTTTCCCGGGCTTCGCTGGCGACGCCCGGGCTGAGAGTGCCGAGGATTACCGGGTCAACGAGCCTGGCTCGAAGCCCGGGCCGGAGTCACACGCAAGCGAGAGAAGTGCGCCTCGGTTCCCGCACCGATCCAGAGCGCGATGCGCCCGCTGTCGGGTGGGTTCCTCAGGTCGTTCACGATCAGGACGGGCTGCGCGGCATTGTTGACGAAGAGCCGCGCGACGCCTCGGTTCACCTCGATACGGATAGGCGTCCACGCACCAGGCTCGAGATCGACGTACGACTCGTACACGCCCGGCTGCTCCCGCCGCAGGCGATGCCAGGGATATTCCGGCTCCGAGATGTACTGCGTCGAATGATTGCGCCGCAGTTGGTCGTTCGCGCGCCCGTTGGTGGGACGCAGGTAGAAGGCGGCGTACCGGTCGCCTGACGAGTTCACGCGAAAGGCGATCCCGACGAATCCTCGAGCGCCGCTATCGGCACCGGCGGCAGGTGTGCCGGCAATGTCCGCCTCGATAGTCCCGTCGCGAAACTCCGTGTCGCCGACGATGGCGATGGTGTGCACGGGAGTGCCCGGCGTCGCGCCCTCGACGCGCGGGACGAGCCGGACGGCGTCGCGACCTCGATACTGCACGCGCGTCGCCGCCACGTTCCGCAGCGTGAGCCCGCTCGGATCGCCGAGAAGTGAATTGTCCGCGCTCTGGTCCTGTTGAGCGGTGATGGTCCAGACCGGAAGGCTTACGAGCGACGCGACGATCAGAAGTTTCGACGGCATGCGGGCATTCCTCATTCGATTCCAGGTTCGACACAACGGCGCACGCCAACGGTACACGATCCCGCGGCAACCTTCCCGCGCTCCAGGGCGCCATTTCCTCATCTCAGCGGGCCCGATCGACATTTGGGCGCCGCGGAAGACCCGCGACGCCGGCGCGGGTTCGGGGCTCGAAATCCAGCGGGTTTCTCGACACGTTACCGGACCTCGAGACCTGGTGCTCTTCGCATGCGTTCAGTGCTCGCACTCCTGTTGCCGGCGGCACTCGCCGTCGCGTCGGCCTCTGCGTACGGACAGGCCCGAGTCGCGCAGGTATCGCTCGACACGGTGCTGTTCGCGCCGGCACTCGAGGTCGACCTCGCGGCGAGCAAGCGTATCGCCCGCGGCCTCTATGCCCGAGACCTGATCGTCGGTAGCGGACGCTGGGCGAACCGCGGCGATCAGGTCACCGTCCGATACGCCGGCGCGCTCGCTGATGGGCGCGCGTTCACCGCACCGGCGGAGCCACCGGCCACCTTCAAGCTCGGCGCCGGGACCGTGATCGCCGGATGGGAGCGTGGCCTGTCGGGGATGCGTGTCGGTGGCCGCCGGCAGCTCGTCATTGCGCCGGACCTCGGGTACGGCAGCGAGCAATCTGGTGTGATTCCGCCGAACTCGGTGCTGGTATTCGAGATCGAGCTTCTCTCCGTTCGCTGACCGGCAGCTTCGACGGCCACCGCTATTGCTTCGGCGGCTTCATGGCGATCACGCCCCCGAACGTGAAGAGGAGTCGATCCTCTTCATCGAGGATGATCGCGGGACGAACGGCCAGCGATGCCAGCAGTGTTCAAGCGACTGCGGTTGGGGCGGCGCACACTCCGTCCATGAATCGAGTCCTCCCCCTCATCGCCGCAGGCGCAGCCGTGCTGCTCGGCGCGTGGCTGCCCAACGAGTCCGCGCAGCCCGCTACCGTCCAGCAGCAGGTCACCGCCGGCAACGTCGTGGTCACGCCGCTTGGCTCCAACGTCTACGCGGCGATCCGGTCAGAGCCCCTGGGGCTGGCCGTGAACGCGAACTCGCTATTCATCGTGACCGACGACCACGTGGTGGTCGTGGACGCCCAGTTCACTCGTCAGGCAACGCTCGAAAACCTCGCGGCACTGCGGCGGATCACGAGCAGGCCCGTGCGCTACGTGATCAACACACACTGGCACGACGATCACGTGGCGGGGAACCAGGTTTATCGCGACACGTTCCCGGACGTCCGCTTCATCGCGCATAGGGACACGCGCACCGACCTCATCGAGCGTGGCCGTCCAAACCGCAAAGGGCAGGTCGAGTTCGCGCCTGCGGCCCTCGACCGATTCGAGCGTCTGCTCGGCATGGGGCTCGGTGCCGACAGCACCGCGTCCACGGACGCCGAACGCGCGTCGCTCTCGAGCGCGGTGCGCATCATGCGCCAGTACGTCGTCGAGAATGCCGCGTATCGGGAAGTGCTTCCGGACAGCGTCTTCGATCGTCGGTTGACGCTCGCGAGCGGCGGCCGCACGATCGACGTTCGCTGGTTCGGGCGCGCGAACACGCGCGGCGATGCCGTCATTCACCTGCCTAATGAAGGCATCGTTGCGACCGGTGACCTCCTCGTGGCACCGATCCCGTTCGCGTTCGGGTCGTACCCGACGGAGTGGATCGCGGTGCTCGACTCCGTCGAGGCGCTCCGCCCGCGAATCATCGTCCCCGGCCACGGGCCGGTGATGCGCGATCTCGACTATCTCGACCGCGTGCAGCACATGCTCACCGTCGCACGCGACGAGACCCGCGCGGCGGTAGCGAACGGAGTGAGCGCGGACTCCGCGCTCGCGGTGGTGCGCCTCGACTCCTTGCGCACCGAGGTGGCGGGCGACGAAAAGCAGATGAGGGTGATGTTCGCGTCCTTCTTCCGGCGCCCGATCGTGAGCCGAGCGTATGAAGAGGCGAAGGCTGGCACGCTGAAGTAGCGAGGAGGGCCGGGCGGGTTTGTCACCCACACCGGGACGCTGCATACTGTCGGGGCCGCGTCGTAGACGCCGAGACCGCGGCCCACAGCTGCCCGGAGTGCAACCGATGCCGATCTCACTTCCGCGCAAATTCGTCGAATCGATCCTGCTCGGTCCGATGAACGACCGGCGTCAACTGCAGGACTCGCCGATCCTCGGTGACGTGTGGGTGGCGTTCGCCGACAAGCCCGACAAGCCGCATGAGCTGCTGATCACGCCGCACAGAGAACGCGCGGCCGGCATTGTCGCGATCGCGATCGACGAGCAGATCGCGCGGGGACCGAAGCAGGAGCCGCAGGCGGAAGTCGCGCCGCTCCACGGCGTCGTCGCCGCGCGCTTGTACTTCGAGGAAGTACTGAGCGTCGTCGTGCCGATGACGGGCTGGTGGCACGAACAGCGTGTGCAGACGGACTTCAATGCGTTCATCGACCCGGAGCAGGGTCCGAAGCGCCTCGAGCGCGTGATCGAGGCGATTCGCTGGGTGGCGCAGCCACAGCCGGCCAGCGCCCAGGGTGCGCTCGATTCGGACGCCGCTCGCCGGTTCAGGGCGGAGCTCTTTCCCGCATTCGACCGATACCTGGCACTCGCGGGCCTCATCCTCTGGGCGGCGCAGTGGAAGCCGCCGGCAAAGCCAGGTGCTCGAAAAGGTGCGCGTCGCACGGCAGCGTTACAGGCGGCACCCACGGACGACACACTCGCGAAAGTGCTTACGCGGGTGAAGGTGCTCGAGATCCAGCGTGTGTTGCGCGACCTCCTGCGCAAGATGCCGGCGACCGGCGAGACCGAGCGGCTCGTGTGGCAGATCTCGCTCAACCGAAAGGCGATGCCGGCCCTTCAACGATCGGTGCCGGCGGTAAAGGCGGATGCGGCGCGGACGCTGTTCAGCGTCGATTGCAGTAAGATCGCGTGGGCGGTGATCGACTCGGGAATTCAGGGCGGTCACGCCGCGTTCAGCGACGCGAAGGGCGCCCCACGCGTGAAGGGTAGCTTCGACTTCAGCCACGTTCGGAAGATCGTCAGCCTGGACAACCGGAAGGCCAACGATGCGCGGGAACGGCGACTCGACGAGCTGTTACGCGATGACCTCGCCGAGAAGCCGGACCGGCAGACCGCGGTCGAGCTCCTGGAGCGGCTCGCGAAGGACGCCGCCGAGCGGCGCTCGACGCACTGGGAGCTCGTGCGTCCGTTCGTCGAGATCAAACACGACACTCGACCTGACGAGAGCGACCACGGCACGCACGTCGCGGGCGTCATTGGCGCGAGCAGGAATGGTGGCAAGGCCCTTCCGGACGACCAGCGTGGCGACTTCGCGGATGGTATGTGCCCCGACATCCAGCTCTACGATTTTCGCGTGCTGGCGCCGGATACCGGTCAAACGGAGTTCTCGATCATCGCGGCGCTGCAGTTCATCCGCTATCTGAATACGCGGACGGACTACATCACGATCCACGGCGCGAACCTCAGTCTCTCGATTCCGCACGACGTACGGAACTACGCGTGCGGGCGGACGCCGATCTGCATCGAATGCGAGCGGCTGGTCGACAGTGGGGTTGTGGTGGTGGCCGCCGCCGGTAATCTCGGGTACCAGAGCTTCACCACGCGCGACGGGTCGTACGAGGGGTACGCGGCGTTCAGCATCACCGATCCGGGGAACGCCGAGGGCGTGATCACGGTGGGCGCGACGCATCGGTATGCGCCGCACACGTACGGGGTGAGTTTCTTCTCGAGCCGAGGGCCGACGGGAGACGGACGGCCGAAGCCGGATCTGGTGGCACCGGGTGAGCGCATTCGCGGGCCGTTCCGCGAGGGGTGGGGCGATCTGGACGGCACGAGCATGGCGGCGCCGCACGTGAGTGGTGCGGCAGCGATGTTGATGGCGCGATACTCGGAGCTGATCGGACAGCCGCGACGCATCAAGCAGCTGCTGTGTGAGAGCGCGACCGACCTGCGCCGCGAGCGCAGCTTCCAGGGGAACGGCATGCTCGACGTACTTCGGGCGTTCCAGCGTACCTGACAGAGACCTCATGATCTTCAGCCTGGACGTACGCCGCGCACGGAACGGCGATTGCCTGCTCATTCATTTCGGGTCGAAGCGGAAGCCGGGGCTGATCATGATCGACGGCGGCCCAGCGAATGTTTTCAAGCCGCATCTCGAGCCGCGCCTCGACCAGATCCGACAAGCACGTAAGCTCACGTCGCAGGATGCGCTGCCCGTCGACCTGCTCCTGATGAGTCACGTCGACGACGATCACATCCGCGGGATCCTCGATCTCACGCGCGAGGAGATCGACCGGGCCAACGCGCACGAGCCGCTCAAGCTCAACGTGCTCGACTTCTGGCACAACAGCTTCGACGACATGATCGCCAGCTCGCCGGCAAAGCTCACCGAGATGTTCAGGACGCACTTCGGGGAAGCCGCGGTCGGGGGCGGTCCGATCCCACATGACGCGATCGAGAAAGTTCGGGAGGAGAGCGATGAGCCGCGCGAGATCGTGGACAGCGGCCTTCGAGTTCTCGCGAGCATCGCGCAGGGTTTTCGGCTTCGGCAGGACGCCACCCGGCTAGGCTATCCGCTCAATTCCGATTTTGACGGCAAGCTGATCGCCGCACGCAAGAAGGCGAAGAAAGTAACGGTCGCGAAGAAAGTGAGGCTCACGATCGTCGGTCCCGCGCGGACCGAGCTCGAGGCATTGCACGAGAAGCATCAGGAATGGCTGAAGGCGCTCGAGGCGGAGGGCAAGTCACCACCCGCCGCGCTGGCCGCGTACCTCGACGCGTCGGTGCCGAATCTGTCCAGCCTCGTGATGCTGGCCGAGCAGGGGAAGAAGCGCATGCTGCTCACGGGCGACGCGCGCGGCGACAAGATTCTCGAGGGACTCGAGCTCGTGGGACTGCTCAAGCCCGGCAAGAAGCTGAACGTCGACATCCTGAAGGTGCCGCACCACGGGAGCGCCCATAACCTGGATAGCGACTTCTTCAGGCGCGTCGTCGCGAAGCATTACGTCTTCTCCGGAGATGGCGAGCACGGGAACCCGGAGCGCGAGTCGCTGGAGATGCTCTTTCGGGCGCGAGGGAAGTCTCGATTCGTTGTCCATCTGACATATCCGCTCGACGAGATCGACGCGAAACGCAAGGCGGACTGGGAGGCGCAGCGAACGAGGGAGAAGACGAGGAAAGCGACGAAGCCAGGCACGAACGTCCGGCCTGCCTGGTCGGCAACGAAGCATGGGTTGGTGGCGTTCTTCCGCGACACGCCACTCGCGAACGGGCAGAAAGTTCGGATCGTCGATGGCGGCAACGCACACGTCATCGATCTCCTGGATCCAATAGGTTTCTGAGGATTATCGTATGAATCCCGGTGCCTGGGTCGCCATTCACGCCGCCACTACCGCGGCTGCCGCGCAGAAGGCAAAGACGCGGGTCCTGGACTGCTTCCGCAGTCATGACGCGACGGCGCCCGATCGGGCGCGCGCGCTGCCCGAGCTTGGACTCGCCGAAGATGACAAGGCAGTGAGCGAACTCCTCTCGGCCGGAGTCGTGCGCGGTGTCGACTCGCGCGGCCGACCGACCGTCATCGGCGACAGCATCGACCGCGTTTCGGGGTACTACCTCGACGAAGTCGCGTTCATCACCCTTCGCGACGCCAAGAACCGCCCATCCTCGCGTGGAACCGTCGTGGCGGTGTTCATCGTGACCGCCCTCGTGGTGCTTGGCGCCGCCCTCGTGGTCATCATGGCAGTCAACCGCTAGACTTCCTTTAAACGCATCGCCGACCACACGTCGTCTATTGCGACAAGCGACACACCGGTGTACCCGTGCTCACGCGCGGCCTTCCACAGTGTATCGCGGTGCAGCTCCTTGGAGCCCTTTCGGTACGCGACCCACATCGTTGCCGATTGACCCAGCCTGCGTACCGCCGTCGGGAATGCCTTCTGCAGGTGATCCAGGTCTTTCGCGAAGAGCACGACCGTGTCGCCGGGTCCCGCCCCGCGCGTGGTCACCTTCGCCGGACTGCCCTCGAATAGCTTTTCGTAACCGCTCGGTGCGCTCATCAGGGCTACCGTCCCGCCCTTGATGAACAGCTTCTGCCAAACCGCTTTCGTAGACGGTGCAGCTTTCTTGCTCGCTGCCTTCTTCTGTGCAACCATGAGCGAACCCTCTCGGTGACCGGGGAACGAAGCACGGACCCAAGATGCGCGATGCGCGGGACCGCCGACAGCGACGCATGGAGGAGTGAGCGCGGTGGCAACGCCTGACCTGTCGGTAATTCTGGTTGCGACCGACGAGTACGCGCTCATCCGCTCCGCGGTGCGCAACCTCACGCGGCAACGCGACGTGGCCGTCGAGCTCGTGATCACCGCTCCGCAGGCGCTCGCAGCCTCGATCATCGAGGAGGACCGAAGCGATCTCGCGACGTTCGCCTGCTGGCAGCACGTCGTGATTCCGGACGACACCCCGTTCGACGAGGCGCGAGCCAGGGGAGTGCGCGCCGCCCGCGCGCCGATCGTCGCCTTCACCGAAGACCATTCGTTTCCGCAGCCTGGATGGGCGTCGGCGCTCGTTGCGGCGTTCACCGAAGACGTCAGCGTCGTCGGGCCGGTGGTGGAGAACGCCAACCCCGGCTCGGCCGTGAGCTGGGCCAACTTTCTCCTCGAGTATGGCGAGTGGATGCCGCCGGGGCGGCCGCGCGGGCACGCGCATCTCCCCGGGCACAACAGTGCATACCGCCGCGACGTCCTGCTCGCACTCGGCAACCGCCTAACGCGGATGATCGAGGCGGAAAGTGTGCTGCACTGGGCGCTGACGGGCGACGGGCATCGGCTGGCGCAGGAGCCTCGCGCCATCACGCGCCACACGAACTTCTCGCGCTTCGCGCCGTCGGTGGAGCTGCGGTATCACCTCGGCCGCCAGTTTGCGGCTCGACGCTCGGGGCAGTGGTCGGTCGCACGACGGGCCGCGTACGCGGTCGCGTTCCCACTCGTCGCGCTCGTCCGCGTCGCGCGAGTCGCACGGCTCGGTGTCGGGTCGCGCGACCTGCCGGCAATCGCGAAAGCGTTGCCGACCGTGGCGGCGATGGTGGCGGTGTCCAGCGTCGGAGAGGCCGTAGGGTACGTGACTCGTCAGGCGGGGTCGTCCGCCGCCTACCTCAGCGACATCGAGCACGATCGACACCGCTTCATGCGCGACGAGGATCTGGCCAGTGTTCGCTGAATCCGCCGAGCTGTACGACGCGATCTACTTCACATTCAAGGACTATGCGGCCGAAGCCGCCGCCATCGCCCGGCGTATCCGTGCAGAGCATCCGCGGGCGCGCACGGTCCTCGACGTCGCGTGCGGCACCGGCGAGCACGCGAGGTTGCTCGCCGAGCACCACGGCTTCGAGGTGGACGGCGTGGACCTCAACACCGAGTTCCTGCGTCTGGCGCGCTTCAAGCATCCGGCAGGCCGTTTCTATGAGGCCGACATGCGCGAGTTCGACCTTCCTGGCCGATACGATGCCGTCATCTGCATGTTCAGCTCGATCGGCTACGTGAAGACGCTCCCCGATCTCGAGCGCGCGCTCCGCAATTTCCGGAGGCACCTCGCGCCTAACGGGATCGTGATGGTCGAGCCGTGGTTTCCACCAGAGGCAGTCAGCGCCGGCCACAAGTCCACGCGGACGGCCGAGGCGAACGGGGTATACGTGGAGCGGGTCTCGACGACCGACATCGACGGCCGGCGCTTTCTCCTCCGGTTCGACTACACGATCCGCGAAGGCGACCGCGTTCGGCACACGACGGAGCTTCACGAGCTTGGCCTCTTTACCCGGGATGAGACGCTCGAGGCGTTTGGCGCGGCGGGGCTGACGGCGCGCCACGAGGCGCCGACGGAGCTGAACCGCGGCCTCTACCTCGCCCGCTAATTGGGGTCAGAGTCGAAAATCATCGTTTCGCCGCGGCCGCGGCGAACGATGATTACTCCGGGAACGTGTCCATGACGCGTCGCTCGAGCGTCGTCGTCTCCTGCTGCGCCCCGCGCAGCGCGCCCAACCCATGCTCCAGCTTCTCTCGCTCCGTCGTGAGGAAGCGCTCGTAGGGCTGGATCACCTCCAGCAGCTCCCGCTCGTAGCGCTGCAGCTGCTCATTGAACTTCGTGGACAGGAGCGCCGAGAGGTCGGTGCTGAGCGTCGCGATCTTCTCCTCGAGCTCCTTGATGAGACGGCGCCGACGCGCCGGAATGAGCAGCCAGCCGGCCACGGCGAACAATGTCGCCGTCAACAACCCGGTGATATCGAGCGCCGCCGTCGTGAAGACCGCCATCACCACGGCGCCGAGCCCCACCGCGAGCACGTTGATGCCGAACGCGTGCGTCACCGCCTCGCGCATCGACTCCACCACCTCGCGCGCCTCGGCCTCGGCATTGAATTCGTTGAGTCGCCGCTCCACTGGCTGACGAAGCCGATCGAACAGCTCCTCGCGGTTGTACTGGAACTCGGTGCTCGAGTGTGCCGCGAGTGCGCCGGACGCCCGCAACCGAGCCGTATGGGCGTCGAGCTCCTGGAACACCGCCGTCCAGAGCTTGAGGTTCCGCTTGACGGTCCAGTCTACCATGCGATGCACCACGTCCTCGATCTCGCGAGGCGCGTTGGCGACGACTTCGGCCCGGAAGCGGTTCTCGACCGCGTCCTTGTTGCGCAGGAAGTTCAGGTTGCCGATGCGAATGGTGCGCTCGAGCCAGCTCCGGCCGCGGCGTTCCACCTCCGTGAGCACGTTGCGCACCTCGAGCAGGTAGCGCTCGGAATCGGTACGCATCTCCGTGCCATAACTCTCGAGTTGCCCGCGCACGACGCCAAGGACGTGACTGTCCGCGTGCACCACCTCGAGCCGCTTGTTGAGCGCGCCCACGTTTCGGTCGAGCACGTTCCGCAACACGCCGAGCGGCGAGAGAAGTTTGAGCCGAACGCGCTCGCGCTCGCGGAGCGTCTCGAGGAGGTACCGCTCGAGGGCCGGGAACTCGTTGCGCGGGTCCGTAACCGCGGGCTGCGACGGAGCCGCAGCGCCACCGGCGCCACCGGCGCCATTCGGCGGCGTCGAGCCTAACGATACGGCGCGCGTGGCGACCTTGGCGCGCAGGGACTCGAGCGCACTGATGAAGTAGATGGTCGGCGCCGGCCCGCCGAGTCGCGCGGTGACCTCGCGCTCGAGGTACGTGCGCACGCGATCGATCTGCTCGTCGGAGTTCCGGCGGTCGACGCCGTTCACGATGAAGATGACCTTCTTCCCCCACTCGCGGATGTGTGACAGGAACCCCATCTCGCTCGCGGTGAGCGGCTGCAAGAGGCTCGTGACGAAGAGCACGAGATCGGCGCGCGGCACGAAGCCACGCGTGATCTCCTCCTCCATCCGCTCGATGGAGTTCGTGCCGGGCGTGTCCACGATCTCGAGGTCGCGCAGCACCTCGAGCGGGTAGTGGTGGATGCGCGTGTGCTCGCCCGCCTGCTCGGGCGGCCGCGGCTCGCCGTAGCGGAGGATCGAGATGACGCGCGTGGTGGGCAGGTCGCCCATCGCGAACACCTCGTCGCCGAGCAGCGCGTTGATGAACGTGCTCTTCCCGGTGTTGTACTCACCGGCGATGACGAGCAGAAAGAGCTCGTCCATCTCGTCCACGAGCTTCGCGAGACGATCGACGTCGTCGCGCGATCCCTCGACCTGCTGGAGCGCGTCGCGTGCGTGCAGCACGAGGCGCCGTTCGAGCGCCACGAGCTCGGCCTGCTGGCGGGAGAGGACCTGTTCCATGCTGGAGATTACAGGGGTTGAGTCCAGAGTCCAATTGGGCGGTTCGTCCTCACCGTGGAGTTCGACCCGGGTTATGATTGCGAAATGGATCGACGACGCCTCTGGCACCGCATCCGGCGCGTCTG
>DAINRQ010000092.1:0-12716 GCA_036741775.1 Gemmatimonadaceae bacterium
CGCGTGGAAACGATGGGTTAGGACTCTGACCCCTATCACATCGAATCCTTCCAGCCGATGAACCGAATCCTGCAGCTGACGGTGTTGATCGTCGCGATCGCCTCACCCGCGAGCGCGCAGTCCGCTCCCTCTCCGTCTCGGAACGACCCCGCCGAAGAACGGGCCGTCCTCGCGACCGTCCAGCGGATGTTCGACGCGATGCGCACCAGGGACACCGCCGCGTTCCGCGAGATCTTCGAGCCGAACGCGAGGCTCGTCGGCATGCGGACCCGCCAGAGCGGCGAACGCATCGTTCAGGCGATCACGTGGGAGCGCTTCGGCTCGATGATGGCCGGCGACACACGCGGCACCTGGATCGAACGCGCCTTCAACCCCGAAGTGCGCATTCGCGGCACGCTCGCGACCGTCTGGGCCGAGTACGACTTCCATTTCGGGGAGAAACCGAGTCATTGCGGCGTGGACGCGGTACAACTCCTCAAGACACCCGCGGGATGGAAGATCGTGTCCATCGCCGACACGTACGAGACGACCGACTGCCCGACGCGTGAGGTGCCGCGTTAGGCCGTCGGGCGGAGGAGCGTCGACGCGCGGAGGCGGCTCACCTTCAGCTTCGTCCCGCTGCGGAGGATGGCGATGTAGTCGCCGCCGAACCAGGGCTGGACTTCGCGAATCCGCTCCACGTTGACGATCACGGAGCGGTGAATGCGAACGAACTGCTTCGGGTCCAGCCCCTGGGCGAGCGCCGCGATCGAGGCACGAACACGATGCGTCGTCTCGCCGACGTGGAGCACCATGTAGTTGCCGTCCGCCTCGATCCAGTCGACCTCGGCCGCCTGGACGAATCGCACGCGGCCGTTCGACCGGACGGCGAATCGGGCGATGTACGAGGGCACCCTACCGCGCCCCGCGACATCGGTCTCGGGAGTCTCGACGCCCGCCGGGTGTCCGGCCGGCTCGCCGGTCGAATTGTTCGGCGAGAGAACCGTGAGCTGTGGCGTACCGGCCGCGTCGCCCTGCCAATCACGCACGAACGCCGCGAGGCGACGACCAAGCTCACCATGGCGGCGCTCGTTCAACGTGGCGCGGGCGCGATCGACGGCGGCGAGCAGCCGCTCGTCCGAAAACGGCTTGAGCACGTAGTCGAGCGCGTTCACCTCGAACGCGCGAATCGCGTGCGCGTCGTACGCGGTAACGAAGACCACCACCGGCATTGCTGCCGCGTCGAGCTGCTGAAGCAGCGCGAAACCGTCGAGCCCCGGCATCTGCACGTCGAGGAACACGACGTCCGGTGCATGTTCGCGGATGGCCTCGACGGCGGATGACCCATCGCCGCACTCGGCGACGATGGTCACGTCAGGATCGGTCAGAAGCGCGAGCCGCATGCAGTCGCGCGCGAGCGGTTCGTCGTCGATGATAGCGACACGAAGCGTGGAGACAGTGGGAGGCGCGTTCATATCAAGCACCAACGGCCAGAGTGTTCGACGGCTGCTGCGCCGTGTGGAATGGCACCAGTACGCGGGCGCGGACCCCGCCACCGGGCGCGTCGGCGACGTCGAGCGTCGCTGCACCTTCGCCGTACAGCTCGGTGAGCCGCGCGCGCGTGTTCGAGAGGCCGATCCCCTCACGCGCCCCGCTACCGTCGTTAGGCCCGAGCCCGTCACCGCTGTCACGCACCACGAGCTCGAGGTGAAGACCCGAGCGTCGGACGGCGATCCTGAGCGAAGCGGGGCCCGGCCGGCGCGCGATCCCGTGCCGCAGCGCGTTCTCGACCAGCGGCTGCAGAATGAGCGGCGGGACGAGCGCCGTACGAACGTCGGGGTCGATGTCCCAGGTCACCCGCAGCCGATCCCCGAAGCGCACGAGCTCGATGTCGAGAAACCGGCCGAGGTAGACGAGCTCGTCGGACAGCGGGATCTCTGCAGGCATGTCCCGATCGAGCGTCGTACGGAGCAGATCACTGAGACGCGCGAGCATGTCGATCGCACCATCATGCTCACGCCGCCGCACCAGGCCGGCCACGGCGTTCAGCGCGTTGAACAGGAAATGCGGATTCAGCTCCATCCGCAGCGCGTGAATGCGCGCCTCGGCCAGACTGAGCTGGAGGCGTGCCGCCCGCGATTCCATCTGCGCCGCGGCAAGCGCGAGCCGTCTGAAGCGAGTGAAGTACTCGACGGCGTAGTACACGCTGATCGCGCCGCCGTAAATGATGATGTCCGTGGCGAGATGTCGGGTCATGAACACGCTGATCTGCCGAGCCATCGTCGGCCCCCAGGTCGTCGGGCCCACCGCCGCGAAGTACGCCGCGCCGAACACGATGATGTGTCCGACCGACAGCACCACTGCGACGGCCGTGTGAATGGCCGCGTTCTGTACCCACCGGCTCCGATCGACACGGAACGTCTGCGCGAGCCAGATGACCAGCGGCATGAGTGCCATCCACAGCACCCACCAGAGCGCCTGGTCGCGAAGCACCGCGAGCATAGGCCGCTCGGTGCCCTGGATCTGCAGCATGACGTAGTCCTTCGCGACCTCGAGCACGCCGATGACCGCACACGCGCCCGCACCCACGAGCGAGGCGGTGCGCCACGGGAGCTCGTCGAGCGCGGGGGCCGAACGGTCGATCGGGTCCATAGCTCGATCATAGGGCCCGGGGGCCGAGCCGTCTACGCTGGTCGCCACATCCAGGATGGTAAGGGGCGTCCAGCTTCGAGCCGAACCGCGGTGGGCTGAACTGTGATTAGCCGACTACGAATGGCGCAGTTCGCCGCCGTCAGTCCTGGCGCAGAGCGTCTACGGGGTCCACCCGCCCAGCGCGCCACGCGGGAACGGCTCCAGCGGCGAGGGCGACGACCGCGAGCGTAACGCCGGCGATGGCCAGCGTGCCGGGATCTGTCGCCGTGAGCCCGTACAGGAACGACTCCACCCAGCGCGTCGTGGCGAGGGCCGCAATGCCTCCGAGGACGATGCCGATCGCTACGAGCCGGCTCACCTCCCCGAGCACGAGTCGAACGATACGCCGGCGCTCGGCGCCGAGTGCGATGCGAATTCCGAGCTCGTTGCGACGACGGGCGACCGCGTAAGACAGCGTCCCGTAGAGGCCGACCATCGCGAGCAAGAGAGCGAGCGCGCCGAAGAACGCCGACAGCGTAGCGAGCAGCCGGTCTCGCGTGAGGGACGCGGACACCTGCTCTTCGAACGGTGTGAACTGCAGCGCGATCGAGCGATTCATCTCGGCCATCGCTGTCTTCACCGCCGGCACGATCGAGCGCGGCTCGCCCGCCACACGGAGTGCGTAATTCCCGAATGCGCCTGGCGACGCGTTCTGGCTCCCCGCGAGGTAGACCGTAGGCAGCGTCTCCTCGCGCAACCGGCGGTACTTCGCGTCCTTCACGATACCCACGACCTCGACCGGCTCGCCGCGCTTCTCGTGTTCCATCATGAAGAGCGGTTTCCCCAGCGGGCTCTCCGTCCCGAAGAACCGCCGCGCCAGTGTTTCGTTGATGATCGCTACCTTCGCGGTGCCGGGACCATCACGGCGGTCGAAGTCACGCCCGGCGACAAGGGGCGTTCCCGTCGTGGCGAAGAAGCCGTCACTCACCTCGTTGAAGTACACGAGGGCGTCTCGCTGCGTCTTGGGCTCGAATCCTTCAACTTCGATGATGCCGTTCCACCCGCTCCCACTGATCGGCGTGATCTGGACGGTGCTCGCCGATTGCACGCCCGGCAAACTGCGGAATCGGTCGAGGATCTGTTGGTGGACGCGACCGTACGTGCTGTCGCTATAGGCAGCGTTACGAAGATTGACCGTGACGAACAACACGCCGCCGGTGCGGAAGCCGGCGTCGAGCGTCGTCAGCTTGCGGAAGCTGCCGAGGAGAAGGCCTGCGCCCACTACGAGCACGAGCGACAGAGCGATCTGGGCGACGACGAGCCACTTCCCGATCGTGAATCGCGAGTGACCCTCGACGACACCGCGGCCGCCGACTTTCAGGGCACTTTGCGGGTCGACGTGCGCCGAGCGCCATGCCGGCGCGAGGCCGAACAGCACGCCGGTCCCGACGGCGACGGCCACGGTGAAGAGGAGCACGCGACCGTCGACGGAAAGATCGAGCGACAGATCGTCTCGCCCCGCCGAGAGCACCCGAACGAGCACGGCCGTGCCCCATCGTGCGAATACCAGCCCGGTCACTGCGCCTAACGTTGCGAGCATGATGCTCTCGGTCAGCAGCTGCCGGACGAGGCGTCTTCGTGCTGCTCCGATCGCGAGGCGGATGGCCATCTCACGACCCCGTGCCGCGGCACGGGCGAGGAGCAGGTTGGCGACGTTGGCGCACGCGATGAGGAGGACGACGCCCACGACGGTCATCAGGACGACAAGCGCCTTCTGGTAGTCGCGGCGGAGCGAGGACATGCCGTTCGCCGCCGGCTGCGCGGCGAGCGTGTTCTTCATGTACTCGGCGCGTTCGGACGCGCTCCAGTGTTCGGGCACCGTCGCCGCGAACAGCGCGGGCGACAGGGCGGTAACCCGTGCCGCGGCCGCCTCGGGCGTGACGCCCGGTTTCAGCCGGCCGATCACCCAGAGAAACCAGTTGCTTCGCGCATCGAGGTTGGAGCGCAGGCAGAGGGGCACGTACACCTGCACCGATCGACCGACGTCGATTCCGAAGAACCCCTCCTCCGCAACACCGACGATCGTATGCGATCTCCCACTCAACGAGATGGGCTTCCCCACGATCGACGGGGAGCCGCCGTACTCGGTCTGCCAGAAGCCGTGGCTCAGCACCGCGATCGGCGGGCATCCGCGCACATCATCCGCCCGGGCGATGAGCCGTCCGGTGGCCGGCCGGACGCCTAACGTCGTGAAGAAGTCGCCGCTCACCATGCTCCCGGTCGCCCGGCGCATCTCGCCGCCCTCCGCGAGATTGAATCCCGTCTCGCTGTCGTAGGCGAACACGCTGGAGAATACGTTCTGCCGGTCCCGGAGCTGCTCCCAGAGGGGATTCGTCAGCACGGCTTCGGCCCCGCTGGGATAAGTCACCTGCACGAGCTCTTCCGGCCGGATCACGGGGAGCGTCCTGAGGACGACGGCGTTGATGAGACTGAAGATCGCGGTATTCGCGCCAACACCCAACGCCAGTGACAGCACGATGACGAACGTGAACCCCGGGCTCGCTCGCATGGACCGCAGGGCGTAGCGCACGTCGGCGCCAAGGGACTCGAGCCAGGTGAGGAGGTCGGCGTCGCGCACACGTTCCTGCTGCACCGTGGGGTTCCCGAACATGCGACGCGCTTCGCGCCTCGCCTCCCCCGCGCTCATCCCCTGCGCCACGAGGTCGTCGGCCCGCTCCGCGATATGGAATTCGATCTCGCGCTGGATGTCGGCCGACAGCCGGTTCGGGCGAAAGTTGTTGACGAAGCGCCGATACCATCCCATGGGCCGAACTCCTCGGTGGATCTGTCGTTAGGTGCGGCGGCGTGGCCGTGCCGCCGGCCGTGCGGGTGGTAGACGTTCAGGCGTAGCGCAGGACGCGCGCGACGCCTTCGGTGAGCCGTGCCCAGCTCTCCTGCTCGGCGGCGAGCTGCTTCTTTCCCTGCGCCGTGAGCGTGTAGAAGCGGGCCTGGCGATTTTTTTCGGTGACCCCCCACTCCGCGCGGACCCACCCATCCTGCTCCATACGATGCAGAGCCGGATAGAGCGAGCCTTCCTCCACGCGCAGCAGGTCGGCCGACGCGCGCTGGATGTGCGCGGTGATGCCGTACCCGTGCATACGCCCCTGCGCGGCGAGCGTCTTGAGCACGAGGAGGGCGAGGGTCCCCTGCAGGATGTCGTTGCGTTGCCGCGCCATGCTCCGAGCCTCATCTAGCTATCCATAACTACCTAGGTATAGCGTACCAGTGGGCCGATGGTGTTGTCAACCCTCGGCGTCGATGCTCGTCACGACCGTGGCTCCGAGCATCCTTGCTGGTCCTCACGCATCACGACCGGGCCGGGAACGGCGGAGACAGGGTGGACAGGATTAACAGGATGACGAAGATGACCAACGCGGCAGCGTCGTCGCTCTCGGCAAACGGGCCGGATATGAAAGGGGAAACGGCTTTCAGGGGATGGTGGCGTCCCGAGCGGCCGTTCCCCGCTTTTCCTCGAGCCGCTGGCGCGAGCGACCGTGCTGCCGCCCGAGTCATCTTCGTCATCCTGTGCATCCTGTCCATCCTGTCTCCTGCCGTTTTCCAGTATCAGCTCGGAGCCTGTCCTCCTGCCGTTCCCGGAACGGTCGCGATGCTCGGAGAGCAACCCGTGAGCACGCCCGGGGTACTAACTCCCCGGAGGTAGACGCACCATGAATCGATTGAAAAGATTGCGCGGGCGCGCTGTCGCGCTCGCCGTGACGCTTGCGGCAGTCGGTGCGCCCACGCGCGTGCTCCATCCAGCTGCAGCACCTCGTGCGGTAGACCGCTCGGACACTCGACTCACCGAACGCGACGTCGCCGCGTCCAACGAGAAGATCAGGATGGCGTACGCGGACCTCGCCGGGATGTGGCGAACACGGTTCGCGGAGCTCGGCGCTCGGTTCGCGGTTCCGCGCGTCGTCCGGTATCGGGGCGTCACGCGCAGCGCGTGCGGCGTCATGCAACCCAACAACGCGGCGTACTGCCCGCGCGAGAACACGATCTACTACGATGAAGTGTTCGTCGCTGCACAAGCGAAGGCCGCGGCGCTGCAGCTCGGAACCGATGGCGACATGGCCGGCATTGGCGTCATCGCGCACGAGATGGGACACGCCGCTGCCATCCAGCTCGGCTACAGCTCACCCGTCGTCTACGAGAACGAGTCGGTCGCGGACTGCCTCGCCGGCGCGTTCGCTCGGCACGCGGACGAGAACGGGTCGCTCGAGCCCGGCGACGTGGACGAAGCGTTCTTCGGTATGGCCGCCGCGGCCGACCCGACACCGGAGCTTACCGGCAATCGTCGTATCGACCGACGCATCCTGACACGCGCCGCGCTCCTGGGTCATGGCACCCGCGAGCAACGGATGGAGAACTTCCGTGTAGGACTCGACGGCGGCACGAGAGCGTGCCTGGCCTGACGGCGGTCGTTAGTCGGCGTACGGCGAGTCTTCCTCGTCGTACTCGTTGTCGTCCGGCTCCGGCGCGGCGAGCGTTGCCAACGTCGCCGGCGAAACGAGCGACCGCGCGAGCTCGATCAGCATCGGGCTCAGATGGCGTCCGTACCTGAGCAGCGACGCCGCACGACTTCGCCTCGCGAGCAGGAACGCGATCGGCGCCATGTCACGCTTCGCCGCGTTGCACTCGGGGCACGCCAGCACGAGGTTGTCGCGCCGGTCGTAGGCCGACTGGCCTCGTCGTGGCGTCACGTGATCGAGCGTCATCACCGACGGCGTGAACGTCCGCTCGCAGTACGCGCACACCGGACCATGCTCGGCGAGCAGCCAGCGCCGCGTCTCCGCGTACGCTCCGCGATGCGTCGGCGTGGACGTGAGGCGGGCGGTCGCCGCCTGCGACCAGTCAGGACTCGAACGCCGCGGCCGGCGCTTCCGTGCCGGTTTCTTTTCCGTGACGGGTCTTGGTCCCTCTCGCCGCGTGGAGCCGGGGCGTGAGGGGGTCCGCTGACCCGGGTCTCGGGCGGTACTGATGCCCGCATTTCTCGAAGGCCCCCGTGCTTTGCTCTCGCCACGCGAGTTGTTCCGCGCCGCCATCGCCGCAGCGGCGTGGCGAGGCGGGCGGGCTGGAACGGAATCTCGTGCAGACGCGTTACTTCCGGGTTTTCGCGGCGATGTACTTCCGCGCTGACCCGATCGGGACGGGGGGTCCCGGCGCCGGCTCTCGGCGGATCGTGACGGCCGGGCTACAGCGGGCTCGTCCTTGTAGGGCGAATCGTCAGACGAACGGGGCAATCGGGGTCTAGGTCGGTGTGGGCGTTCCGCGGGGAGCGGAACCGTTGTGGTCACTACAAGATACAGTCGAATTCACGAATCATGGCCATTCGCATCGTCCGACTCGGCACCCCTCGCCTGGCGGGCGAGGGCGTGCGTCTGGGCACTGTCCGTCGGCCACCCCGGGGGGTGCGTAAGGAGGAGTATGCCGCCCGCGACTTCTACGACGTGTGGCTTCCGGAGCTGGCGCCCTCATCCACGCTATTCACGTACGCAATGGCCGAGCCGCTCACGGACAAGCGGTGGGCGACGTACGCGCGCCGCTACCGCGCCGAGATGGCAAAACCCCAGGCGCAGCACGTACTTGGTCTGCTGGCCGCGTTGTCGCGAAGCACGGACTTCTCGGTGGGGTGCTACTGCGAGGATGAGACCCGGTGTCACCGCTCGCTGCTGCGACAAGTGCTGATCGACGCCGGCGCCGAGGTGAAGTGATGCAGGCAGCCCTCGGGAATACATCAGCGTGCTGACCTAACGTTTACGCAGTACCCGCTTGCATCCGATTTCCGATGTTTCTATAGTAACCGCGTCAGGCTCGAGTCTTCAGCGGAGGAGATCAATGCGCGTTACCACCACCCCGACCGTCGTTCGCGTCGTGCACCCGTGCACGGACACGGACACGTTCGTCCGTGTCGGATGATGCCGCGCTGATCGCACGCTGAGCCGGGCCCGAAAGAGGGCGGCACCGCGATCGGTGCCGCCCTCTTTCTTTGTTGCGCGTCGCGCCGTACCGGCCGGCCGATGCGAGGCCGACCGAACCATGTCAGAACGATCCGAAATCGCGCTCGGCGCCAGCGCGCCTGTAGCGCCCGGCGACAGTATCTGGGGAGCCGTGCGCGAGGCTCTGCGCGGCTCCCAGCGGAACTACACCGAAGGCCCGATCGGGCGCGCCATCCTGATCCTCGCCATCCCCATGGTGCTGGAGATGGTGATGGAGAGCGTGTTCGTCATCTGTGATGTCTTCTTCGTCTCGCGGCTCGGCCCGGACGCGGTCGCGACGGTCGGGCTCACGGAGTCGATGCTCGCGATCGTCTACACGATCGCGATGGGGCTTTCCATCGGCGTCACCGCGACGGTCGCGCGCCGCACCGGTGAGCAGGACGCGGAAGGGGCCGCACGCACCGCCGTCCAGGGCCTAGCACTCGGGTTGCTCGTCTCCGCAATCCTCGGGATTGGCGGGGCGATCTTCGCGCCTTCCTTGCTCTCACTCATGGGAGCGTCGGACAGCGTGATTGCATCCGGCTCGACGTTCACGCGTGTGATGCTCGGCGGTAACGCGTCGGTCCTGTTGCTGTTCCTCGTCAACGCGATCTTTCGCGGGGCTGGTGATCCGCAGCTGTCCATGCGCACGCTCTGGCTCGCGAACGCGATCAACATTGCGCTCGCGCCGTGTCTCATCTTCGGGCTCGGTCCGTTTCCCGAGCTCGGGGTGACGGGAGCGGCCATCGCGACGACCACCGGGCGAAGCGTCGGCGTCGTCTTCGGCTTCACGCAGTTCCTCCGGCAGACGGGGCGCATTCGGCTTCACCGGCGGCATCTGCACCTGGATCCGGGGCTGATGGCCAGGCTCGTGAAGCTCTCGGGGACCGGGACGTTCCAGGTCCTGATCAGCACGGCAAGCTGGATCGCACTCGTTCGCATCCTGGCGACGTTCGGCAGCGAGGCACTGGCCGGCTACACCATCGCGATCCGCATCGTGTTGTTCGCCCTGCTCCCTTCGTGGGGGCTGAGCAACGCGGCGGCGACGATGGTCGGTCAGGCGTTAGGCGCGAAGAAGCCGGAGCGGGCCGAGAAGGCGGTCTGGATGGCCGGCCTTTACAACGTGTGCTTCCTCGGCACGGTGAGCCTGTTGTTCTTTTTCGGCGCGAGTCCCATAGTGGCGCTGTTCACGCAGGACCCGGCGGTCACCGAGTTCTCGCGCGATGCGTTGCGCGTGCTCGCGCTCGGCTTTGCGCTGTACGCTTACGGGATGGTACTGTCTCAGGCCTTCAACGGCGCGGGGGATACGTGGACGCCGACGTTGCTCAACCTGGTCGCCTTCTGGGCGCTGGAGATCCCGCTCGCGTACGTGCTGGCGGTCGTGTTCGGCTTCGGGCCGCACGGGGCGTTCATTGCGATCACGACGGCGTTCTCGATCTTCGCCGTGATGGCCATCGTGATGTTCCGGCGCGGCAAGTGGAAGACGAAGATGGTCTAGCGGCGGGCACCGTCCGATGCGCGTGACCGTCTTTCCAACGGTGGCGGAGTTTCTGGCGGCCGTCCGCCCGGTCCTCGCCGAGCATGAGGCCGAACATCACCTCGTGCTCGGCGTGGCCGAGGCGTCCGCGGCGAACCCTGTACCGCGCGCGACGCCATTCGCTGCCGCCATCGAAGATGACAACGGGTTGGTACTCGCCGCCTGGATGGAGGAGTCGCATCCGCTGCTGCTGGCGAGCGATCGGGGCTCCGAGCTTGCCGCGGCACGGGCCGTGGTCGATGCCTTACGCGATCGCGGACTGACGCCGAGCCACGTCATTGGAATAGCCGACCAGGTCGAGGCGTTCGTCGGCGTCTGGGCCGAGCGCACGGGAGGGCCCGCGCGCCTCACAATGCGTCAACGCGCCTACAAGCTCGACGCCGTCCAACCGCTCCCGCGGGTACCTGGCCACCTGCGCACCGCAACGCCCGGTGACACAGACCTCGTCGCATCGTGGCAGCACGCGTTCGACGTCGAGGCGCTGGGTGCGTTGGCGCTGCCGAGTGATCCCTGGAGGACAGGGCGCCGTATCGTGGCCGGAGAGGTCCATCTCTGGTGCGATGCGGACGGCCACCCGAGGGCGATGGCTGGATCGGCGCGCGCGACGGCACACGGAGTTGCGGTGAACGCGGTGTATACGCCGCCAGAATGGCGCGGGCGTGGGTACGCGACGGCGTGTGTTGCCGAGCTCAGTCGGCGCCTGTTAGGGTCCGGGTTTTCGTTTTGCGTGCTGTATACCGATCTCGGGAACCGAACATCGAACGCGATCTACACTCGGATCGGATATCGGCCGGTGTGTGATTTTCTCATGTACGACCTGCGGCTCTGAGCTCCATCATCGGCGAAGCCGGATGCGGATGGATAGACCGCACTTCGTCGACTCCGAGCATCGCGACCGGGCCGGGAACGGCAGGAGACAGGATTAACAGGATGACCAAGATGACTAGGCGGCGGCCAAGTCGATCACGCGAGGGCTTTAACGAGCGGGGGGAACGGCCGCCCGGGACGGCTCTGCCCCCAACGGCCGTTCCCGATCCCCGATTCCTGATTCGCGACGAATGATCCGGCCGTTTCCGTTTCATCCGCGCCCATTGCCGTTCCGACTGGGCCGCCACGCCGGACCGCAGGTGCGCGAGGTGTTCTCCGCGGTCCCTTCCGCGTTCGCCGTTGCCGCGTCCTCCGCGCCCTGTTCAATGGCGCGATGAGATGAAAGGATGCGTTAGGACTCTGACCCCTAACGCACCTAACGCACCTAACGCACGCCGTCCCGGTTCCCTGTTCCCAGTTCCCTGTTCCCTGGCTCTATCGCCACCACGGGTCGAGCGGGGGCGGCGACGCTGGCTCGACCGGCTGACCTATTCGTGGGATGATCAGGCGAACGCCGGTCCGCTCCGCCGCAACCAGCGCGCGCTCCGGCGGCTCGTTCCAGTCGTGATACGCGAGATTGAATGTTCCCCAATGGATCGGGAGCATGACCGTCCCCTGCACCAGCGTGTGAACCTGCACCGCCTCCTCGGGATTCACATGGATGTCGGGCCACGTCTCGGCGTACGCGCCGATCTTCATCAGGGTCAGGTCGAAGGGACCGTATCGGCGGCCGTTCTCCGCAATCCCATCGAACGGGCCGGTGTCGCCGCTGTGAAACACGCGATGCGTCGGCCCGATGATCGACCACGACGCCCACAGCGTCTGCTCTCCGGCGAGCCCGCGTCCCGAGAAATGGCGCGCGGACCCGGCGGCAAAGGTGAGACCGCGTACCGTCGTCGTCTCCCACCAGTCGAGCTCCACGATTCGAGACGCCGGGACGCCCCACCTGTCGAGGTGGGCACCGACGCCGAGCGGGGCGATGAAGGGAACGCGCTCCTGCGTCACGCTCCCGACGATCGTGCGGACCGCGGTCATGTCGAGGTGATCGTAGTGGTCGTGGGTGAACACGACCGCATCGAGCCGAGGCAGCACCTGCAGCGCGATCGGTGGCGGGTGGAACCGCTTTGGCCCGACGAGCTGCGACGGGGAGGCGCGGTCGCACCAGACGGGGTCGACGAGGACGCGATGACCGTCGATCTCTATGAGCGTGGTCGAGTGCCCGAGCCATGTGACGCGCAACCCCGACGCGGGCGCCTGGGCGAGGGTCGCCGGGGCGAGCGGGGCTATCGGGATCGCGCGCGGCGGAACGCGCTGCTCCTTCCCCGTGAGCTGTCGCCGGAGCATCTCGCGCATGGTGCCGGGCGGGATCTTCCTCGTCTCGACGGGATTTCGGAACTTGCCATCGCGGTACTGAGGCGAGCGCTGGATCCGCGCGAGGCGGTCGCCGGCGGGCTTCGCGCCGAACGCGGCGATGAAATTGGAGAGTCCCATCGAGTCGGGGATCGGGAATCGGGTACTGGAATGGTATCCACCGTCAAACCTACACCGTCTTGGGGGTCAGAGTCCTAACGCATCGTTCCATTGCCTCGGCAATGGAACGATGCGTTAGGACTCTGACCCCTAGTGCGTTCGAACGGTTCGTTAGGACTCTGACCCCTTAGCTC
>DAINRQ010000092.1:12816-24301 GCA_036741775.1 Gemmatimonadaceae bacterium
CCCCTTAGCTCCCGGCCAGCTCCGCCAGGCGACGCTGGATCTCTTCCCGGGGCATCCAACGGCCACGAAGCATCACCCCCACCTGGCGTCGTACGTTCGCCACATCGGTGAGTGGGTCGGCGTCGAGGAGCACGAGGTCCGCCGCGCCACCCACCGCGATGGTTCCTGTCACGCCCGGAATCCCGAGGAGCTGTGCCACGCGCACGGTCGCGGAGGTGAGCGCCGCGAACGGCGTGAGGCCGGCGCTCGCGAGCGTTTCGAGCTCATCGAACGTTCCCCAACCCGGGACCGCGAACATGTTGAACGCGTCCGAACCTAACGCGATCGGGACGCCCGCGGAGTGGAGCTCACGAATCAGGCGCCGGCGGACGTCACGATACCAGACGCTCCGTTCCGGCGTGACCCCGACAGCGCTTGCGAACCCGTCCTTCTGACGCACCCACTGTTCGACGAGGCCTCGAGGAGCATACTGCATCTCGGGGCGCCCGCGCAGCGCCGCCCCGCTGTCCGTGCTCGTGAACAGTTCCATCTCGTGTTCCGTCGGCACGACCGTCGTCCCCGACCGCTTCACGGCCGCCACCAGCGCCGGAATGCGGCCGTCGTCCACGTTCGGGACCGCAAACCCGAAGAAGCCACCGTCCGCCGCCGGGCCCTCGCCGCCACGCGGCGCGAGCGCCTCGAGGAAGCCATCGAGGTGCTCGACCGACGCGAAACCCGCGTCGAGCACACGCTCCAGCCCCACTGATGGCGGGACGTGGCCAACGAGCTTCGCCCCCACTGCGCGCGCCTCGGCCACCATGGTGTCGAACGTCGTCGCACTCATCCCCGGCATGGCCTTGATCGCCTGATACTTCTCCGCCGCGAACTGCCTGACGGCATTGCGCGCGGCATCGGGCGAGGCAGCCGCTCGGCCGGCGAGAGGCGGTGACACAATCACCGTCCGCGGCCCGATGAGTGTCCCCTGCTCCACGCGGTCCCGCGATGCGAGGTGGTGGGGCTCGGTGTACGCGCTCCGCACCATCGTGACGCCGTTGAGCGCGAAGAGCGTCAGGGCGCGGTCTGCCAGCGTCGGCCCGCCGCCGCCGATGCTCAGATGCGCATGCGCATCGCCCAGTCCCGGAATGAGGTACTTCCCGCGGCCGTCGATGCGCGTCGCGTCACGCGGAGCCCTCACCCGTGCCGACGGCCCGACGTCGGCGATTCGACCATCGCGCACGATGACGGTGTGGCGCTCGAGCTTTCGCTCCCGGTCCATCGCGATGACCGTGACATCCTCGATGGCGTAGGTCTGCAACGCAGCTACCTGCGCGGGACTCAGGCCAGCCAGCGCACTCACGGCGACGCGGAGACCGAACCAGTGGCTGAGATCGCCCTTGCGACCTCGTCGTCGAATGGCTCCAAATGCGCGGATGAACTGACGCACAGTGCTCCTTGTGATTGGTGCGATAGGCGGTGCGTGGCCCTCGCCAACGCAAGGTCGTGACCGCTCCAGGCGGAAAGATTGGACGGTCTTGCCCAGTGGACCGTGGCACCCTCGCCAGTGGGGCGCCGCAGAACCACATTTCATGTGTGTCGCCCAGCCCGTCCACCGTGCCCCTGACCGAGTCACTCGCCGCCGTGCGCAGCGCCCTCGGCGACCGCTACGCCGTGGACCGCGAGCTGGGCCGTGGCGGGATGGCCACGGTCTACCTCGCCGAGGAGGCCAAGCATGGGCGGCAGGTGGCCATCAAGGTCCTCCACCCCGAGCTCGCTGCCACGTTAGGCGCCGAGCGGTTCTTGCGGGAGATCGGGATCGCGGCGCGGCTGTCGCACCCACACCTCGTGCCGCTCATCGACTCCGGAAAAGCCGGCGGCCTCCTCTACTTCGTCTCGGCGTACATGTCCGGCGGCTCGTTGCGCGACCGCCTGGTGCGCGAGGGCAAGCTCCCCGTGCGTGACGCGCTTCGCATCGCCGAAGAGATCGCGACGGCGCTCGATTACGCTCACCGCGCCGGCTTCGTACACCGTGACGTGAAGCCCGAGAATATCCTGTTCGCCGACGGGCACGCACTGCTCGCCGATTTCGGGATTGCACGCGTCTGCCAATACGATGACGACGAGCCCGTTACCGCCGCGGGGGTCGCGATCGGGACGCCCGAGTACATGAGCCCCGAGCAGGCGAGTGGCGAGCGGGACATCGATGCACGTAGCGATGTGTACTCGCTCGCCGGCGTCGTGTTCGAGATGCTGGCCGGGGAGCCCCCGTTTCGCGGCGACTCCTCGCGCGCGGTCATCATGAAGCAAGTGACCGAGCCTCCTCGGCGGATCCGGACGATTCGGGCCGAGGTGCCAGCGAGTGTGGATGACGCCATCGCTCGCGCGCTCGCGAAGGATCCCGCGCGCCGTTTCCCGTCCGCCGGTGACTTCATCTCGGCCATGCAGGTCGATGTGCCGGCGCGAGGTCGAGTGTTCACCGGCGCGACGCGCAACATCGCCGTGCTCCCGTTCGTGAATGCGAGCCCCGATCCGGAGAACGAGTATCTGAGTGACGGGATCACCGACGAGCTGATCGACGCCCTGGCGAAGGTCGAAGGGATTCGTGTCGCGTCGCGCACATCGGTGTTCGCGCTCAAGGGCAAGCCGCAGGATGTGCGCGCCATCGGGGCGCTGCTCGACTGTCCGGTCGTACTCGAGGGAACCGTGCGGCGCTCCGGGAACCAGCTTCGCATCACGGCGCAGCTGACGTCGACGGACGACGGCCACCTCGTCTGGTCGCAGCGCTACGACCGCCAGATGGACGACGCGTTCGCGATCCAGGACGAGATCGCGCGCACGATCGTGAATACGCTGCGCGAGACGTCGCTCGCGGATGTCGCCGCGCCGCCCGTGCGCCGCCACACCGAGAACGCGAAAGCGTACAGCCTCTACCTTCGCGGGCGGTTCGAGTGGAATCGCCGGACGCAGGAGGGCATCGCGGCGGCCATCGAGTTCTTCGAGCAGGCGATCGCGGAGGACCCGACCTACGCCCAGGCCTACACCGGGCTCGCCGACTCGTACGCGCTGCACGTGGACTATCGCAACGTCCCGGTCCGCGAGGGGTTCGCGAGCGCGAAGGACTACGCGCGGAAGGCGATCGAGCTCGATGAGTCGCTCGCCGAGGCGCACGCGTCGCTGGCCTGGGCGCTGTTCATCTTCGACTGGGACTGGGACGCGGCCGAGCGGGAGTTTCGGCGCGCGATCGAGCTCGATCCGCGTTATGCGACCGCGCACCAGTGGTTCGCGTTTCTCCTCGCATCGAAGGGAGCACTCGGCGAAGCACTCATCGAGAGCCACACCGCGGTGGAGCTCGATTCCGGGTCGGCATCGGCGCGGCGTTCGCTCGCGGGGGCGTACTTCTACGCGCGCCGGTTCGACCAGGCGAGGTACCACTTCGAGCGCGCGATCGCGATGAACCCGAACTCCGAGGAGGCATACCGCCTGTACGGGCTTACGCTCGCGGTGGCGGGGCAGCGGGCCGAGTCGATCCAGTTGCTGCGCGACGCGGTCGCGATGCCGATCGCGGGGAGCTACACCCGCGCGAGTCTTGGCTACGCCCTCGCGCTCGGAGGGCAGCGCGCGGAGGCGGAGGAGATCCTCGCGCGACTCGAGACCGAAGCGAGCGAGCACTACGTGTCGCCTGTTGCATTCGCGACGGTCAGGCTGGGGCTGGGCGACACCGAAGGAGCGCTGGACGCCGCGGAGTCAGCGTTCGACGAGCGCCGCGGGTGGATGGTCTATCTGAACGTCAACCCGATGCTCGATCCGTTGCGCGGGCACCCGCGATTCGACGCGCTGGTGAGGAGAATGCGACTGCAGTCCTGACCTTCACTCCGAATGGGGGAGCAATGCGCCAACAGATCACTCGTCTGTCACCGCTTCAGACCGCGAAGGTCATGGCTGCGCTGTACGGGCTCATGGGATTCATCTTCATTCCGTTCATGTACTTCGCCATGTCCTTCGGCTCGGGCGATGCGGGGCCGGGAGGCATGTTCCTCATTCTGGCTCCGCTCGCGTATGCCGCCTTCGGGTTCATCTTCGTCGCGATCGGGTGCCTGCTCTACAACTTCGTGGTGTCGTTCACGGGCGGCATCGAGGTGGACCTCCAGCCGTCGGAGCGAGACACGGCGCATTCGATCGTCTAGCGCGGTGTGTCGTTCCGGGCGCGGCTCGTCCTTCCCAGGGAATGGACGACCTCGGAAGACGAGCTGCGCCGGAACGACAACGCTCACTGGGGCTGCGTGAACGGCCCCTGCGGAATCTCGATGAAACGGACTTCCGCGTTCCTCAACCCCTCATTGTTCACGTTCCAGAGGTATTCGGCGAGGGCGTCGTCGAAGAGGAACTCGCGTAGATCACACGGGTTCGCCTCCTCGATCTGATCGAGGTCGAGGCAGACCGTGAGGAGCTCCTTGCTCACGTTCTCGACCTGTGGCTTGCCGGTGCCGCGCACGACGACGTAGCTCTCCGTGGAACAGAGCTCTTCTCCGTCCACGAGCTTGCACGAAGACAACGTGACCTTGCCGTTCGGCTTGCCCTTCGGCCGGATGTAGACGCCGTACCAGGTGTACTCCGTCCCCTCGAGCTGTGGGTTCGGCAGACTGAACCGACCCCCATTGCCATCGGTGGCGTTGGCGTCGAGGATGTCGAACGGTCCCTCCTCGAGGTAGATCTTCGCGTTCCCCCAGAGCGGCACGAACATCCGCTTGCCTTCGTCGCCCGTCATACTCGCGGTCTTACCTCTCGGCACACCGAGGAGGTTGAACTTGTATAGCGTGGTGCCGTTCGGGAACCCGTTCGACATCTGCGGCGGAAGCGGCCCGTTCGCGATGGGGCCGGCCGTCAGCGATTCGGTCGGGGCGGTGGTGGGCTCGGCGCAGGCGGCGGTGAACGCGGCGAGCGCGGCGAGCGCGGCGAACGACAGGGACAGGCGTGCGCGTGACATGGCTCTCTCCGGGCTGGAGGTCGGGCGGTGGCTCGACCGGCCTGGCCCGCGCCTAACGCGCGGACGGTAGCCTCGAAGCTTTGCGTCGCCGGCTTTCGCCGGGTTTGCCCTTGTCGCGTGCCCCGGACGCTCGGGTCGGGGGGCGATCCCGCCGTTGAGATACCAGTGATCGTGGTGCGGTCCGGGTGGCTGTGCCGATCGCAGCGTCGCGTCGGACCCCCCTGTACCGCTCGCGCAATGTCACCAGGCCGGCCGAAACGCGCCGTATCGTGGCGCACGCTGGTCGTGTGCTGCGAACGACTGCGGGCGGGACGTGGGTATCGCGCATCGACGACATCGTTCACACCGTCAGTGCTGGTACACACCAGGACCTCGACCGCCGCGCAGCGAGCGAGGAGCGCCAAATGGTCACGGTACGTGACCGCGCGGTCAGCCACGGGTGAGCCCGATGTGACGGGAAACCCTCGCGCTCGTGATCCGTGTCGAACCCTCGTACGCGACAGGGTACGACATGATCACGACCTGCTCAGCCGTTGCGCTCACCCTTTCGGTAATTGTCAGCCTGCCCCAGCAGTCCGAGCCGGCGCCGCGGACGCTAGCTCCACTCCCGCTTCGCACGGGCGACGTGGAGTTCGCCTCGATCGCGGGGGCGCGCGAGCTCCGCGACGGACGCGTGCTCGTGAGCGACGCCGGCGGCCCGGCCATTTACATCATCGATCCGCGTGCCGGAGCGGTGCGCACGCTGGGACGTGAGGGCGCCGGTCCTAACGAGTACCGGCGCCCTGGGGGCATCTACCCCGACACCGGCGGCGGCTCGTTCGTCCTCGACCGCGGGCAAGCCCGGGTGCTCGCCGTGGACGCGCAGGGCACCCTCACCGGCACTCGCTCGATCGAGGTCCGCGGCTTCAGCTCGGCGGCGGACGACGTCGACCCGCGCCGCGTCGATGGTGCGCTCCACACCTACTATTCCAACCCTCTGGGATCGCCGCGGGCCCGCCCCGGTGGCGGGGGAGCGGACTCTCTCCCAATCCTGCGGTACGATCCAGTGCGTCAGCGATCGGACACCGTCGGCTTTCTCGGTCGCACGAGGCCGACGGTCATCTCCTCGGAGAACGGGGTGACCCGCACGCGCACTCCGATCTTCTCACCGGCCGATGGCTGGGGCGTCGCCAGCGATGGCAGCGTCGCGATCGCTCGTGTCACGCCGTACCGCGTCGAGTGGATCGCCCCGGATGGCCGGCGCACGACCGGCACCGCGATCGCGTACACACCTGTCGCCGTGACGGCAGCGGACCGTGAAGCGCGCGAGGATCTGGGGCAAAGCGCAGCCATCGGATCACGGACTGCCGGCGGCCGCACGACCACCATCTCGACGACGGGCGTCGAGCAAGTGTACGCCGACGTCAAACCGGCGTTCGACCCCGAGGACATCATTGTGGCACCCGATGGCAAGGTTTGGGTTGGACGCCACGAGCCGGCACGTGCGACGCATGCGGTGTACGATGTCTTCGACCGGTCGGGAGCGCGCGTGGATCGTGTCGCGTTGCCGCCGCGGGCACGCGTGGTTGGCTTCGGGCCGACGGCGGTCTATGCGGCCGAGCTCGACGCGGACGACATCCCGCAGTTGCGGAAGTATCGCCTAACGCGGTAGCCGTTAGGCATGGGCCATCAGTCGGGCAGGCGTGAGTGGGGACGACGATGACGCGGATGACGCGGAAACGGCCGGATGACGGCGGTGCACTCTGACGCCGCCGCGTGGCGAGAGGCCGCAGCCTCCGGCATCCAGAACGGAGGGGGAAAACGGATGAGGGCATGAGGGGGATGTGAGGGATTGGTCCTCATCCGGGACGCGCCCTCTCTCCACGGCCGTGAATTAGAGGGGGACTGCTCCCGAGGTGAGCGGCGTCCGCGGGGGCGGTTTCCCCTTCATTTCACGTTCCGGCGGGAGGGGCTTTCACTCGCGCAGGATGGTGTCGCTCATCCCTCGTCCCCCTCATCCGTTCTCCCTCTTCTGGATGCCCGACCCCCCGTTCCGGACCCTGACGTTCATCCGGCCGTTTCGGCCATTTCCGCGTCATCGTAGTTCCGACCGGCCCGCCACGCCGGACCGTCGGCGCGCAAGCCGTTCACCCGCCCCCTCCGCGTCCACCCGACGGCGCGACGCGATGGGCTCTCCCGTCCACCTTCGCCCGGGCGGTCGTGTCCGACAGCACGCGGTACTCCTCGAGTCGGACCGGAAACCTGTCACCGACGACGCGGCTCGATTCCGCGACCAGCCCCGGGTGAGCGAGCGCAGGCTCGAGGTAGCTGCGCGGGAAGCTCGGCCGAGCCCACGCGGCCGTCGCGACGATCACGCGGTCGACTCGGCCGAGGCGGAGCGTCTCGCCGAATGACGCGGCGAAGGCGAACGAGTCGACCGCCGGCTGTGGAAGGCCCGCGTACATCGTGCGCAGGCGGGCCGGCGCGTCGGATCGCTGGAGCACTCGGCGCATGCGATCGACGACCCACGACGGGAGCGGCGCACGCCCGAGCGCGCTCGCCAACTGACGGTTCGCGTCGACCACGGCGACTGCACCGGCGTGTTCCGCCGAAAGCAGTCGCTGGCTCGCGGCGAGGTCCCAGTCCAGAACCGGTGGACCTGGCCTCAGGTCGAACGTCCCCACGAGAAGCACGCGCTCGCCGCGCGCGACGGCAGACGCCGCCGCCTCGATGATGGCCCCGTGCGACGGGTCCGGCGGACCCGGCATGCGCGCCCATGCGGTTGGCAGTGGGCCTGCCGCGAGGCGCCACGTCTGCACCGCGACCAGTACGACGAATCCGGCCGCGACGAGCGTACCGACACGACGTGCTCGCTGCCCGGCAGCGGCGCCTAACGCTGAATGGGCGAGCCGGGCCGCCGCCGCCCCCGTCATCAGGAACAGGGCAGGCACCAGCGGGAAAATGTGTCGGCTGTGCTTCGTGTGGTGCACCTCGCCGAGCAGAAACTGGATACCCGCGAGCAGAAGCAGAAGTCGCACGTTCGGCATTCGGCGCAATCCCCACGCGCCCACCACTCCGGCAAGCAGCACCGCGAGCATCACCGGAGACCCGGCGAAGTCGAGGAGCGACCGAGGGTAGAAGAGCAGCCCCTCCAGCGTCCACGGATTCACACCGCCCGCCGGCTTGTTGACCATCGCCCGGATGGTCGCGGTAATCTTCGGTGGGTACGCGAACCAGACCGCGAACACGATCGCGAGTGGAACGACGACGTACGCATTGCGGCGCGAGAACAGCGCGCGGATGGAGAACCGCGCCTCGAACAGCGCGTCCAGCGCAAGCACGACGATGAGCAGTATGCCGTAGTTCGTCTTCAGGAAGTAGGCGAGTAATACACCCACGGCGATGAGGGCGCGCCGGGCAGGGCGGTCCACCGCTCGCTCGGCGACGAAGTATGCGAGGAGCGTGAGCGCCACCGCGAGAAGCGCGGGTAGCTCGAGGAAGGCGAGCGACGCGAACGGAATGAGCGCGGGTGTCGCCACCGTGAGAATCCCCGCCACGCCGCCCGCGACCCAGCCGCGCACGGGCGCATCACGCGGCCACATGGCGCGCCCGGCGGCGAGAAGCACCAATGGAATCAGCGCGTACGCGACGAGGCTCACACCGCGCGCGACCGCAATCCGGTCACCGGCGGCCACGAAGGCCGCTCCGACGAGCACCGAATGCAGGGGCGGCCAGTAGACCTGGCGATAGATGTCGTACGCGAGCGCGAGGGCATCGCCGCTCCGAAGGTCGTTCGCGATCGTCAGCCCGAACAGCGCGTGAGCACCTTCGTCGTAGCTGAGCGGCAGGTCGGCACGAATGACTCTGACGTAGACGAGCCAGGCGACCGCGATCGCGAGCGCGGCGACCGCTACCGTGATGCCGACCCCGAGCCACGCGACAGCGGCTCGCGCGCGCGCCGGACTCGTCACCGGTATTTCGTTGTAGGGGCGAGCGTCCGACGACACGCAGTCAATCTCGCGACCGGAGAACCGGACCGTAAGCTGGCCCCATACCAGTTTGCTTGACAGGAATCGCACACGCAGGCCGATTGATCGGTCCTGGGCTCGCTTCGATCACCCCTGCCCCTATTCGATCCCATGCGAATCGCACTCCGGTTCTCGCTTGCGGCCATGACCGTCGCACCAATGGCGTTCCCTGTCACGAGCGTGGCCCAGCGTGCGGACTCCGCGAGCCGCTCTGGGCGCGGCGCCGAGCTCCCGCTCGAGTCGTCGCGCACCGTGCGCTTCACGACTGACGAAGGCACGTGGATGTCACTCGACCTGTCCCCCGACGGCCGAACGCTCGTCTTCGACCTCGTCGGTGACATCTACACGCTCCCCGTGAGCGGCGGGACAGCCCTGCGCATCACCGACGGCCTTCCCTTCGATGCGCAGCCACGGTGGTCGCCGGACGGGAAGCACATCGTGTTCGTCACCGACCGCGACGGGTCGGATGATGTCTGGATCATGGATGCCGACGGGAAGAACGCGCGCCAGATCACGCGCACCGATCGTACGCAGTTCGTTTCGCCGGACTTCACTCCCGACGGCAAGTACATCGTGGTATCGCGGAACTCCGTGCAGTACGGGACGCAGTACAACCTGTACCTGTACCATAAGGATGGTGGGACAGGCGTCCGCATGACCGGGGCGGCGGCCTCGGGCGGCGGCGCACCTCCCGCGCCCGCCGGCCCGGGTGGAGCGCCGCAACGGAACTACGTCGGCGCCGCGTTCGGCAAGGACTCGCGCTACGTCTACGCCGCGTCGCGAACCGGTGGCGCCGCCGGCTACAACCAGACGGGTTTCGACTGGACGATCGTCGCCTACGACCGCGAGACGGGCGAGACGACTCCGCGCGCCGCCGCCGTCGGCGGTGCGTTCAAGCCCGTGTTGAGCCCCGATGGCAAGTGGATGGTGTACGGCACGCGGCAGGACTCCGTGACATCGCTGCGCATTCGCGACATGGACTCGGGGGATGAGCACTGGCTCGTGGAGAACATCCAGCGTGACGACATGGAATCGCGGTTCACACGCGACATCCTGCCGAACATGACGTTCACGCCGGACTCGCGGTCGCTGATCGCGGCGTGGGGCGGCAAGATTCGGCGCGTGGACATCCCGTCGGGACAGGCGGCCGACATCCCCTTCACCGCCGACGTCGAGACACAGCTCGGCGCCCTCGCGAAGTTCGACTACCCGATCAACGACTCGACGATCACCGTCGCACAGATCCGCGGCGCGCGTCCCTCGCCGGATGGACGTCGCCTGGCGTTCACGGCGCTCGACAAGCTGTGGATCATGGACCTCCCTTCGGGCACGCCTCGCCGCCTCACGCGATCGCCGCACGAGACCGGCGAGCACTCGCCGGTGTGGTCGCCGGACGGCCGGTTCATCACCTACATCACGTGGACGAACCAGGGCGGCGACATCCATCGCATCGCCGCCGGAAACGCGAACGCAACCCCCGATCGCCTAACGCGGCAGACCGCGTTCTACTCGGCGGTCAACTACACGCCTAACGGCCAGCGCCTCGTCGCGTACAAGTCGCCACGCCAGCCTCGGCTCGAGGAAGGGTTCCAGTACGGCCGCGAGCTCGTCTGGCTTCCAGCCGCGGGTGGTGTCACGACGTCCGTGTCCCCTGTCCCCGGCAACGCCGGGTTCCCGCACTTCACGCGCGACGACAACGACCGCATCTACATGGCGCAGGGCAACGCCGGCCTGGTGTCCGTGCGCTTCGACGGGACGGACCGCAAGACGCACATCCGCGTCACCGGTGCGCTCGACTATCGCCAGCAGACGCCGCGACCCCAGACGGCCGACGAGATACTCGTCTCGCCCTCGGGCGACCGCGTCCTCGCGTCGGTCGACGACAACGTCTACGTGATGGACATCCCGATCGTCGGCGGGCAGACGCCCACGGTGTCGGTCGCGAACCCGGCGCAGGCTGTCGTTCCCGTCAGGCGCCTCACGCGTATCGGGGGCGACTTCATCGGCTGGCACCCCGACGGCAACCGCGCCCACTTCTCCATCGGACGCAGCTACTTCACCTACGACTTCCCCCGCGCCGATTCGCTCGTGCGCGACTCGACCGTCCGCGCCGACTCGGCCCGCCGCGTGCGCGCCGCCCCGCGCGACTCGAGCGCCGCGAGCGATACGTCCCGCAGCCGACCCGCCTACGAGCCAGCACGCCTCGACGTCGCTATCACCGTACCGAAGGACAAGCCGAGCGGCCAGGTCGTGCTCCGCAACGCGCGTGTCATCACCATGAAGGGCAACGAGGTGATCGAGCGCGCCGACGTCCTCGTGCGGAACAATCGCATTGCCGCCGTGGGACCGACCGGCACGCTCCAGGTGCCTAACGGTACGCGCGAGGTCGACGTCACCGGCAAGACCATCCTCCCGGGCTTCGTCGATACGCACGCGCACATGTGGCCGGACTTCGGCATTCACCGGTCGCAGGTGTGGATGTACATGGCGAACCTCGCCTACGGCGTCACCGCCACGC
>DAINRQ010000093.1:0-24300 GCA_036741775.1 Gemmatimonadaceae bacterium
TAGCTCCGCACCGACTCGATCTCGCCCACCCCGACGTTCTCGTCGAAGCGCATGTCGTACCGAACGAAATCCTGGAAGATCACGCCGATCTCGCGACGCAACGATGCCAGATCGTAGTCGCGAAGATCGATCCCATCGAGCAGGATCCGGCCTTCGGTGGGGTCGTAGAGCCGGGCGAGCAGCTTCGTCAGCGTCGTCTTGCCGGCGCCATTCTCGCCGACGAGCGCGATGCGCTCGCCCGGACGGAGCGCGAAGCTCACGTTCCGCACGGCCCATCGCTCGCTCCCCGGGTAGCGAAAGCCGACGTTCTCGAACACGAAGCCGTGCCGAATCGGCGTCGGCACCGGCGGCGCGCCCGGCTTCGATGCGATCGTCGGCTGCATCTCGAAGAACAGAAACAGGTCGCGCAGGTACAGCCCCTGTTCGTAGATGGAGCTCGCGCCGAAGAGAAGCCGCTGGATGAGATCGCGGCCGCGTGAGAACGACGCCGCGAGAAACGTCAACGAGCCGAGCGTGATCGCACCCGTGATCGTTCGGGCGATGATCACGATGTACGCCGTGTAGTATCCGAACGTGCCGATGAGGGAGAGGGCGGAGCTGACGAGCGCCTTGCGAGTCGCCAGTTTCCGATTCTCGCGGTACCATCGCTCGGACAACACGCGGTACCGCTCCGTGAGCCAGCCCGCGAGCCCGAACAGCTGCACTTCCTTGGCGGTCTCGTTACTCGCGCCGGCCCATCGGAGGTAGTCGAGCTGTCGACGCTCGGGCGTCCACCGGAAGAGCAGGGAGTACTCCATGGCCGCGAACTTCGTTTCGCCCAGAAAGCTCGGCAGAATGGCAACGACGAGGAGCACCATGAGCCACGGGCTGAACGCGAGGAGTGCCGCACTCAGCGTCACGAGCGTGAGCGCTTCCTGGGCGAGCCCGAGGAGCTGAGCGATCAGCCCGATACGTGTGACGGTCTGGCGGCGGGCGCGCTCGAGATGGTCGTAGAACTTCGGGTCCTCGAACTGCGCGAGGTCGAGCGTCGCCGCGTGCTGCATGAGCCGCACGCTGAGCCTGTTGCTGAACAGGTCACCGAGCAGGCTCTCGACGAGGCTCGAGGTGCGCGCGAGCAACTCGCCCGCAATGACGATCGCGAGCTCGAGAGCGACGAGCCCGGCGACGGAGCGCCACGTTCCACCATCGCGCTGCGCGGCGACGACGCCGTCGATGATGAGCTTCCCGACCCAGAGCGTCGCGATCGGTACGAATGCGCGAACGAGCCGCAGCGCGGCCATGGTAACCGTGTAGCCGCGGTGCGTTTCCCAGACGAGCCGTACGAGCTTCGGGATGTACCGAAGGGCGTGGACGCGCTCGCGGAATGTCGGTTGCTCGCCCGGCTCCGGCTTGGAGCGCCGCCGCCGGCCGCCGGGCCCGTCGGCGACCATGTAGTTGAACCCCATCCCCGAACGCTAACGGGCGCGCTCGGCACCGCGAATCGGTAGAGAGAATGAGTCCTTGTCATTCCGAGGGCGTTAGCCCGAGGAATCGCAGTCGTCCCGGGGTTGCTTGCCCCTCTACCGGGACGATGAAGAAACCAGACGCAGATTACGCGGATTTCGCAGAAGTCGGAGATTCTCCCTCTCCCGGGACGGTGGCCACTCTCGCGCGAGCCGAACCTCCTGATAGAGGGCGTCTGCGGAATCTGCGAATTCCGCGGCCGTCCGCGTCTGGTTGTGACAGAACGTCCCGGTAGCGCGGCCAATCCCTTTTCAAGGATGACCGCGTTTCCTCGACTCAGCCGCTTCGCGGCTCCGCTGGGAGTGACTTGTTACGGGCTCTTCTCCAGGTACTTGGCCGGGATCTGGTTGTCCGGTCGCTCGCTATCCCAGTACACCGTCACGATCCACCAGCGCTTGCCGTCGTTCAGCAGTTGAATGCTGTTGATCCCGCGAGCGAACGGTTGCGGGTCCTGGGCGGTACGCTTCGAGTCGTATGCGCTGAACGCGTGAGTCACGTTGCCGAACGTGTCGGTCTTCCGGCCGATCTCGCGCTCGAAGAACCCGTTCCGCTCGAGATTCGGGCCGACCTGCGTGATGTAGTCGTCGACGCTCATCACGCGATGGCGGATCGTTCCGTCCTGTGCCTTGCTCGTTGGAATGAGCCGAGCGTTGGGGATGAACAGGGAGCGCATGCGATCCCAGTTGCGGGTCTGCCCTGCCGGTCCCGAGATGACATCGTACAGGGCGGCAATGATGGCGTCGATGGACGCGACGTCCGCCGGCGCAGGCGCGGGGTTTGTGGACGGCGGCGGCGGGGTCGTCGGCGCTTGTGCGGTTGCCATGGCCAGCGGCCCGACGCTGAAGGCAAGCCACAACGGAATGAGCCGGAATACGGATGTGAGACGGCGCATGCTGCGAGCCTCTTTGTGGAGAGCTGTGAAATGAAGTGACGTGTCGATTCGGACTGCTTGAACAAAATTGTCTTGCACCCGCTGGCGCTACCCCGATGGCCTTGCGAGAATCGGCCGGAGCGGCGTCCTTCCGCGACCCCAACCGAACCGACCTCCTACTTCATGCCTCCTACTGCGTCCGTCCTCGCCGCCACCATTCCGGCACCTAACGAGCCAGTGCGCATGGCGGAGCTCCCGCGTCCCGTGGTCGAGCCTGGCGCCGCACTGCTCCACGTCCTGTTCTCCGAAGTGTGCGGTACCGACGTGCACCTGCACCACGGGAAGCTATCGGGTGTTCCGTACCCCCTGATCCCCGGGCACGTATCGGTGGGACAAGTCGCGGAGCTCGCCGGACCGCTGGCCGACGTGGAAGGGCGACCGTTCCGTGAGGGCGACCTCGTCACGTTTCTCGACGTCCACGAGACGTGCGGCGCGTGCTACCACTGCCTGGTGACGAAGCAGACGACGCGCTGCCCGCATCGGAAGGTCTACGGCATCACCTACGGAGTGAAGGACGGGCTCCTCGGTGGCTGGGCTCAGGCGCTCTACGCGCGGCCGGGCGTGAAGCTGATTCACCTGCCGCCGAGCCTCGATCCCGAGACATTCATCGGCGGCGGGTGCGGCCTGGTCACGTCGCTGCACGCGGTCGACCTCGCCGAGATCCGCCTCGGACAGTCGGTGGCGGTACTTGGCGCCGGTCCGGTCGGGCAGTCGGCTGCAGCGCTCTCGGCGCTGTCCGGTGCCGCCGACGTGATCGTGGTCGGGGATCCAGCGAGCCGGTTGGAGTTCGCTCGGCGCATGGGAGCAACGAGCACGCTCGGACTCGATATCCCGGCGGCGGAGCGCACTGACGCCGTGCGCCGCCTGACGAGGGGGCACGGCGTGGATGTCGTGATCGAGGCGTCAGGCAGTCCGGTCGCCGTGAGCCAGGCGCTCGACCTGGTGCGTGATGGCGGGCGAGTCGTCATCTGCGGCCATTACACCGACAACGGTCCCGTCGAGATCCATCCGCACTGGCAGGTGAATCGCAAGCATGTCGAGATTCGCGGATGCTGGGGGTGCGACTACTCGCACTTTCACCGTGCCGTCGCGATCGCGGCACGGTTTGGCGATCGCGTGCCGTGGCGCGAGATGATCGGCGGCCGCTACGGCCTCGAGCAGGCCGGGGAAGCGCTCGCCGCGGTGGAGCACCGGACGGTCACGAAGGCGGTAATAAAGCCAAACTGAAGCTATCAGCTATCAGCTATCAGCTATCGGTTCCCGGTTCCCGGGCCTTCAGGCGCTCGCCTCGATTGCCTCGGCGGCCCGTTTGCGCTCCTGATATCCCATCGCCCGGAGGCGGGCGACGCGAAGCGCCATTGGCGGGTGCGTGCCGAAGATGTCCGCCAGCTTCCCCTCGCGGAGCGAGGACTTCCGGCCTAACGGGTCCGCGATGCAGAGATGCGCGCTCCCGCGTTTGATCGAGAGCGTCGGCGCGTCGGCATGCTCGATCTTCTCGAGCGCGCTCGCGAGCGCGAGCGGGTTGCGTGTGAATTGCGCGGCCATGGCGTCCGCGAGAAATTCGCGCTTCCGGCTCACCCCCAGCGCGAGCAGTCTCGTGACCATCGGGGCGATCAGCCAGCTCAGAAGCCAGAGCGCGAGCAGCACGAGCACGAGCGGGCCAATGTTATCGCGCTTCCCGCGTGACCGTCCGCCACCGCTGAATGCCCCGAAGCGGACGCCGCCGCGCAGCATCCGCCCCATGCCGTCGGACATGAGCGCCACCGCACCGACGAGCGCCGCGAGGAACGTCATCAGGCGAACGTCGAGGTTCTTGATGTGCCCGACCTCGTGCGCGATGACCGCCTGCAGCTCGTCGCGACTGCACAACGCGAGCAGGCCGTCGGTCACCGCGACGTGGGCAGTCTGCGCGTCGAGCCCGGTGGCGAACGCGTTCGGATCGGTATCGCGGATGAGCCAGACGCGCGGTCGAGGCACCCCTGCGGCGATGGCCATTTCCTCGACCACGTTGACGAGCCGTGTCTCGTCGTCGTTCGCGGGAGTCAGGATCTCCCGGGCGCCCACCGACCACAACACCTTGTTCGGCCCCGTGCGCCACGCGTACGTGGCAAGAAGCGCGGCGAACACCGTCATCACGGTGCCCATCCACGGGACCGCGTGACGGTACGCATTCGGCGGCGCGCCGCGCGTGAGCTCCCAGAGGATCCAGTCACCGCCGAACCCGAGCCACGCGAAAAACAGGATGAATGCGACGACGAGCCAACGCGTGCGTCGTCGGTTCGCTTCCTGCTGCGCGAAGAAGTTGACCGGGGTGGGGGGCATGTGAACCAGCTAACAGCTATAGCTCATTTCGCTTTGCCAAATGACAGATCAACGTTAGGCACCGCGCGCTCGGCCTCGTCCGTGATCTCCCAGAGCTCCGCCGGCGATGCTCCCGCCATCCCCGCCACGAGGTTCGTGGGGAACTGCTGCTGCTTCGTGTTGTACTGCGTGGCCGTGTCGTTGTAGAGCTGGCGCGCGAACGCGATCTTGTTCTCGGTCGACGTCAGCTCCTCCTGGAGCTGCGCGACGTTCCCAGTCGCCTTCAGGTCCGGGTACGCCTCCACCACCGCGAGCAGGCGCCCCAGCGCGCCCGTGAGCTGCGCTTCCGCGGCCGCCGTCGCCCCGACGTGCGCGCCGGGCTGCTGCTGCACCTTGATGGCCTGGTTCCGCGCCGCCACCACCGCCTCGAGCGTCTCGCGCTCGAACTGCATGGCGCCCTTCACGGTGTTGACCAGGTTCGGAATCAGATCGTGCCGGCGCTTGAGCTGGACGTCGATCTGCTTCCACGCGTTCAACACCTGGTTCTTGAGACTGATCAGGCTGTTGTACACGCTGATGAACCAGAACACGATCAGCGCGACGACGACGAGCAGTATGATGAAGCTCATGGGTCTCTCCTCGGGTCACCCATCATAGAAAGACGAACGGGACAGAGGCAGGTGACCTCGGTCCCGTGAATCACGCGTCCCAGCCGGCGCGGCGGCCGACGCGCGACGCGTTTCCGGCGCCCCGGCGCGGAACAGTCAGGAAGCGCGCTGACGCCGCCGAGCGAGGAACTTGTCCTGGAGCCACGTGAGCGGGATCAGGAACAGCGGCGTGAGCATGTGCCCGAGCAGCAGGTTCAACCAGATGAGCGCGAAGTAGAATGCGCCGAGTCCAAGCCCCGCGATCAGAGTGCCGAGCGGTCCGTGGGTCTCCAAGTTCGAGCCTCGCGAATGAGTCGTGGACGAATCGTCAGCATAGCGGCACGTCGGCCGCGCGGCCGAATACTGCCATGCCGGTGCGTTACCTTCAAGGGACCTGGATCACTACGCGATGCGCGCTGCCCGACTACCCATCCCGTCCGATCGCGACATCGAGGGCATTGACGCCGCGGCGCGGGCCCTCCTCGCGAGGGCGCGGCCGCTCGTGTTGGCCGTGTCGGGCGGCCGCGACTCGATGGTCATGCTCCACGCCGTACACGCGGCGCTTGCAGCGGGCCGTTCGCGCCAGCGTCGCGCGCCGTCGGTGTTGGTGGCGACGTTCGACCATGGCACCGGGCCGGCCGCCACCGACGCCGCGTCGCTCGTCGTTGAACAGGCCTCGCGGCTGGGGCTCGCGGTATCTCCGGGGCGGGCCTCGGTGCGCGGCAGGACCGAAGCCGAATGGCGTGCCGCCCGATGGTCGTTCCTGCGGTCGGTCACCCCGGCGGGAGGCATCGTCGTCACCGCTCACACGCGCGATGACCACATCGAGACCGTCGTCATGCGTGCGCTCCGGGGCGCGGGCGCTCGCGGCCTTGCCGGTCTCGCCACACCGGCCCGCGCGGTTACGCGCCCACTGCTTCACGTGTCCCGCGCGGCCGTTGCGCACTACGCCGAGGTAAACGCGGTGCCGTTTGTCGAGGACCCGTCGAACCAATCGCGGCGTCATTTTCGGAACCGCGTCAGGCTCGACCTGTTGCCGGCGGTGCGAGCGCTCCGTCCTCGTTTCGAGGAGGAGATGGTCGAGTTGGCAGAACGGGCCGCGGCACTCCGCGCCGACATCGACCATTTCGTGGCCGGACACCTCGTCTCGACCGCGGAGACGGGCCGATTTTTCGTTGCCAGAGACCGGCTCACAACATACGAT
Source organism: Gemmatimonadaceae bacterium (assembly GCA_036741775.1). Classification (GTDB taxonomy): domain Bacteria; phylum Gemmatimonadota; class Gemmatimonadetes; order Gemmatimonadales; family Gemmatimonadaceae; genus JAJKIV01. The sequence goes on from DAINRQ010000093.1 coordinate 6,587, forward strand.
TCACCAACGCTGAGCGTGCTCTGGCCGGCGATCGCCGCGCGTGCCGGAGTGACACTCGACCGTCGCGGAACTCTTCGTCTGACACAGTTTACCATTTCCGGCACCCCGGGGGCCCGCGTGCAACTCTCCGGTGGCGTCGAGGTTTACCGCCATCGCGACGCGTCCGGCGATGGCTTCGTGTTTCGGCGGGTGACGAATTGCCCAGCGGTCGACACGCCGGTCCCGCTGGAAGGGGTTGTGGATTTCGGCAACTGGCGGTTCCGGCCGGCCGCACGGTTCCTTGGCCAGGCTGAAACAGCCGGCCATTCGATTGAAACGTCCGGCCGGACGAGAAACGTAGGCTCTGACAACGTCTGGACGGCCGATCTTCCAGCAGATCAGCGACTTTCGGTGCGGGAATGGCGTCCGGGCGACCGAATGCGTCCCGGACTCGCCCATCCGGCACGTCGTGTGAAACGGTTCTTTGGTGACGCGCGGATTCCGGGGCCCAGCCGCGCAGGCTGGCCGGTCGTGCTCGCGGACGACGAAATCGTATGGATTCCTGGTGTTCGCCGCGTGCCTGCGGCGCCCGAGCGGTCCGGCCGACCGATGATCCGGTATATCTGTGAACGGTTCGATGGTGGCCTCGCGTTCAGTTGACGATCCTCGGCTCGATGGCCGGCCGGTGCGGCGGATCGCCTTCGGGGTCGAGGAGATCTCCGCCCGGGTGCGCGAGCTCGGCCGGGAGATCACAAACGCGTATCCCGACGGCGACCTCCTCGTGCTCGGGTTGCTGAAGGGGAGCTTCATCTTCCTCAGCGATCTCGTGCGTGAGATTCGCCGTCCCCTGCAGGTAGATTTCCTCGTCGCCGCGAGCTACGGCGATGCGATGGTTTCGAGCGGATCGGTTCGCCTGGTGTACGATCCGGAAACGACACTGGAAGGCAAGCACATCCTCCTCGTTGAAGACATCGTGGATTCCGGCCGGACGTTGACCCGGCTGCTCGATCTTCTCTCCGAGCGGAAGCCGCGCTCACTCGAAGTGTGCGCGCTCCTGCACAAACACGTCGCCGAGCACCTGCGGTATCCGACGAAGTTCGTCGGGTTCGATGCACCGAACGAGTTCCTTGTGGGTTACGGACTCGACCACGCCGAGAACTTCCGTCATCTGCCCTACATCGCGAGCTTGCAGTAGCCGATGGACAAGAAGAGGCCTATGCCACCGACCCCGCCCAAAAAGCCGTTCAACCTCGGGCGTTTCTCCAAGACCCTCTCGTTCTGGATCCTCGTGATCCTGATTCCGGTCGCGTTCATTCAGTTCTCGAGCTCGCGATCCGAATCGGCGCCGGAGATCAACTACTCGCTCTACGATCAGGAACTGCAGCGCGACAACCTGCGCGAGGTGAAGATCCAGGCGGGGCGGAACGCGGTCGGCGTGTTCAAGCAGCCGGTGATCGTGGGAAACAAGGAGGCGCGCCGGTTCACGGTGAAGTTCCCGATCGAGAACAATCCGACCGAGCTCGAACGACTCCGCGCGAAGAACGTCATCATCAGCGGAACCGATGCGCGCCCGTCGTTCGGCGCGATCCTGTTCAACTTCCTGCCGTACTTCCTGCTCATTGCGTTCTGGATCTTCCTGTTCAAGCAGATGCAGGCGGGCGGCGCGAAGGCGTTTTCGTTCGGGAAGTCCAAGGCGAAGTTGCTGACGGGTGACACGCCCAAGGTCACCTTCGCCGATGTAGCCGGTGCCGATGAGGCGAAGGTCGAGCTGCAGGAGATCATCGAGTTCCTGAAGGACCCGCAGAAGTTCACGAAGCTCGGTGGACGGCTGCCGAAGGGCGCGCTTCTCGTCGGCCCGCCAGGCACCGGTAAGACACTCCTCGCGAAGGCTGTGGCCGGGGAAGCGGGACGTCCGTTCTTTTCGATGTCCGGCTCTGACTTCGTGGAGATGTTCGTTGGCGTCGGCGCGAGCCGGGTGCGCGACCTGTTCGAGCAGGGGAAGGCCCACGCCCCGTGCATCATCTTCATCGACGAGATCGACGCCGTCGGCCGCCATCGCGGCGCCGGCCTGGGCGGCGGCCACGACGAGCGCGAGCAGACGCTGAACCAGCTGCTCGTCGAGATGGACGGCTTCGAGTCGAACGACGGCGTCATCCTGATCGCCGCGACGAACCGTCCTGACGTACTCGATCCAGCGCTGCTGCGCCCGGGCCGCTTCGACCGCCAGATCGTCGTCGATGCGCCGGACCTCCGAGGCCGCGAGGGAATCCTGCGCGTGCACCTGCGCAACAAGCCGATCGCTGAGGACGTCGATATCACTGGCCTCGCCCGCGGCACGCCGGGGATGGCCGGCGCGGATCTCGCGAACCTCGTGAACGAGGGCGCGCTGCTCGCCGCGCGCCGCAATCACGACAAGATCTACATGGCCGACCTCGAGGAAGCGAAGGACAAGGTCATGCTCGGCGCCGAGCGGAAGTCGCTCGTGATGAAGGAAGAGGAGCGCCGGCTGACCGCGTACCACGAGGCGGGTCACGCGGTGTGCGCGATGATGGTGAAGGGCAACGACCCGCTTCACAAAGTCACGATCGTGCCGCGCGGCCGCGCGCTCGGCGTGGCGTTCACGCTGCCCGAGGACGACCGCGTGTCGGTGACGCGCGAGCAGATCGAGGCCCGACTCGCAATGGCATACGGCGGCCGGGTTGCCGAGGAGCTCATCTTCGGGCACGACCGGGTCACGACCGGCGCCGCGAGCGACATCCAGCAGGCGACGGGGATCGCGCGCCGCTACGTGACGCAGTGGGGGCTGTCCGACACCATCGGTCCGATCCTCGTGGGCGACAACGAGCAGGAAGTCTTCCTGGGCCGCGAGCTGATGAGCCGCCGCGAGGTGTCGGAGAAGACCGCGCAGCTCGTGGACACCGAGGTCAAGCGAGTGATCGACCACGCGTACAACCGGGCGAAGTCGGTGCTCACGGAACACCTCGATCTGCTCCACAAGGTGGCGAAGATGCTGCTCGAGCGAGAGACGCTGACGCGCGACGACATCGAGGTCCTGCGTCGCGGGGAGCAGCTGCCACCGCGTACGCCGACGATGCCGCCGCCGACGGCGCCGGCGCCGGTCCTGCCGCCGCTCGCCGAGCCGCGTCGCGTGCCGCCGATCATTGGGGGACCGGAGCCGTCGCCCGCGTAGCGGGCGACGGGCGGGAACGGGGAACAGGGAACCGGAGCGGGAGGCGACACTAGCGTCGCCTCCCGCTTTCCTTTACCCGCAGTATCAGACGGGTCGAGAGGTCGACCGTTTCTTGCCACGCAGCGATTGTAACGCGCGCTTGGTCGAACATACCGCACCTTCCGCGAATGTCCGCTCCCGCCGTTTGGCACGCACGAACGAAGCGAATCCAGCTCGATCGCCCGTTCGTTCTCGGAATCCTGAACGTCACGCCTGACTCCTTCAGCGATGGCGGGCGGTTTGTTTCGGTCGAATCGGCGCTCCGGCACGCCGAGCGGATGGTTGCCGAAGGTGCAGACGGAATCGACATCGGAGGCGAATCCACCCGTCCTCAGGCTGCCACCACAGTGACGGAGGAGGACGAGATTCGGCGCATCGTTCCCGTGGTTGCCGCCGTGCGTGACGCGCTTTCGGATCTGCCCATCTCGGTCGACACGACGAAGGGCAGGGTGGCATCGGCCGCGCTCGACGCCGGCGCCGATATCATCAACGACGTGTCAGCCTTTCGCCTGGACCCATCAATGGGCGAGATTGCCGCGTCGAATGGAGCCGGTGTTGTGCTCATGCATTCTCGCGGTGGCGTGACTGAGATGGCGACGTACCAGCATGCGCATTACGGGCCGGATGTTGTGAGCGACGTGATCGCGGAACTCCGGAGCGCGGTTTCAACCGCGAAGAACGCCGGGATTGCCGACGCATCAATTGTTCTGGACCCGGGAATAGGCTTCGCCAAGCGTTCCGCGCACTCGCTGGAGGTCCTGGCTTCACTCGACCGCCTGGTGACGTTAGGCTATCCTGTTCTCGTGGGTGTTTCGAGGAAGCGATTCGTGGGGGAGCTCTCCGGGGTGAAGAATGCTACGGAACGAGTGGCAGGAACCGTTGGGGCAAATGTCGCTGCACTCTTGCGGGGCGCGCGGCTGTTTCGCGTCCATGACGTCGCGCCCAACCGCGAGGCACTCGCTGTAGCGTGGGGTATCATGCAGGCTGGAATCGACGTCGCAGAGCCCACGGTAACGCAACGTGATGATCGGGCGCCCGGTTTCCCCCGTCCGCCCTCGGCGGGCACCCGCCCCGTTCCCGGTTCCCAATAGAAATGGAAACGTTCCGCCTTCTCCAACCCGGCTTTCGCGACGTCATCGAAGTCCTGATCGTCGCGTTCATCCTGTACCGCGTCCTGCTGCTCATTCAGGGCACGCGCGCCGTGCAGATGCTCATCGGGATCGTGGTGCTCGTGCTCGTCTACGCCGTGGCATGGGTCACGGATCTCTCGATGATCACCTACCTCCTCGGGCTTGTGTTCACGTACGGCGCGTTCGCCGCGCTCATCGTGTTTCAGCCAGAGTTGCGCGCCGGGCTCGCCCATCTCGGGCAGTCGCGCGTCACGCGGTTCTTCCGGCGCATGGAGGAGTCCGAAGTCGGCGAAGAGGTGGCCGAAGCCGTCGAGCGGCTCGCGCGGTCGGGGATCGGTGCCATCATCGTCCTCGAGCGCGAAATCGCGCTCGGTGACTACCTGCAGTCTGGCTCGGAGATGCAGGCCAAGGTGTCGGCGGATCTGCTTACCACGATCTTCACGCCGTACTCACCGCTTCACGATGGCGCGGTCGTGCTGCGCGGCGACACGATCATCGGGGCGGGATGCATTCTTCCGCTCTCACAGGTCCCGCTGGCCGATCGCTCGCTCGGGACCCGCCATCGCGCTGCCCTGGGACTGAGCGAGGAGACCGATGCGGTGGTCATTGTAGTGTCGGAGGAGACGTCCACGATCTCCATGGCCGTTGGCGGGCGCCTCACCCGGGACCTCACACCGGCCCAGGTGCGCGCTCTCGTAACCGGCCGCCCGGCGCGCACCGCGGAGCACTCGACAGCGGAAATGCCCGCGTGACGTCCGCGTCGCCGCGGCGGGCGGCGGTCGTCGCTGGCGCGACGCTGCTCCTCGTCTACGGCGCCACCCTTGCCCCGGATGTCACGCTCTGGGACGCCGGCGAGTTCGCCGCCGCCGTCGACTCGCTAGGCATCCCGCACCCCCCGGGAACGCCGCTCTACGTGCTCCTGGCGCGCGCGTGGCGGTCGCTGTTCCCGTTTCTCGACACCGTCGTCGCGACGAACCTTCTCGCGGCGACGTGCACCGCGATCGCGGCGGCCATTGGAGCCGCGCTCATCGCCCGCTGGCTGCGCGATACGCCCGCCGGCATCGCCGCCGGGCTCGCATTCGGCGGACTCTCCACGGTCTGGGCGAGCGCGACCGAGACGGAGGTATACTCGGCGTCGCTCCTGCTCTCCATGCTGACGTTGCTCGCGGCCGACCGGCAGGTGCGTGGCGCCTGGAACCGTGCGACATCGCGCACCGACCGGTTGCTCGCGTACCTCTTCGCGCTCGCGCCGCCGCTTCACCTGAGTGCGATGGTCGCGGCGCCCGGCGCCATCGCGCTGGCGTCGCTCGACGAACGACTAAACATCGATGTCGAGCGCGCGAGCCTGCTCGCAGGCGCCGCCGTCCTCGCCGTCGGGATTGGCACGGCGGCCCCCGCCGTCACGGGAGCGGGTCTCGTGATCCTCGTCGCGCGCGCTCTTTGGTTGCGCACGTTGCGCGATGGTGCCGCGGCGATCGCAGTCATCGGCGTCGGCGCATCCGCTCTTCTCTACCTGCTCGTGCGCGCGCGTCTCGACCCGTGGCTCAACCAGGGGAACCCGTCGACTCTGACGGGGATCATCGACGTCATTGCCCGGCGGCAGTATGACGTCCCCGGCCTCTGGCCCCGACGCGCGCCATTGTGGCTGCAGATCGGGAACATGTTTCAGTACCTGGACTGGCAGTTCGCGCTCGGCCTCGATCGCGGCGTCGGCGCGTCGTGGCTGCGGACGCCGTTCACTCCCCTGTTTCTCGGCCTCGGAATCTTCGGGAGTGTCGTGCACCGCCGCCGCGACCGGCGGACCTGGGCGGCGACGCTGATGCTTCTCGCCTCCGCGACGTTAGGCGTCGTGCTCTACCTCAACCTGCGCGCCGGGCCCTCGTACGGGTACGGCGTCCTGCCGCTGGACGCCGAGCGCGAAGCCCGCGAGCGGGACTACTTTTTCGCGCTGGGCTTCGCCGTCGTCGGCCTGTGGGTGGGCGTTGGAGCCGTCGCCCTCGCGCGCACGATCGCCCAGCGCATTGGGCTCTCGCGGTTCGTTTGGGCGGGCGTAGCCGTTGCGGCCCTGCCGCTTGCCCTCAACTGGCGCGCCGCCAATCGGCGACGCGAGCCGGCGGCGTCGCTCGCGCGCGCGTTTGCCGAGGCGACACTGCGGTCCGCGCCGTCGAACGCCGTCCTCTTCGTGGCCGGCGACAACGACACGTACCCGCTCTGGTACGTCCAGTCGGCGCATCGCGTGCGACGCGACGTGACGGTCGTGACCGTCCCGCTCCTGGGTGCCCGGTGGTACCGGGCGGAGCTCGCTCGCCGCACCGACCTTTATGTCCCGGCCGACACCGCGGGGTGGCGTGGCACGAACCGCGAGACGGCGGCGATCGGCTCGTTGGCGGAACGGAACGGTCGGCCGGTGGCGGCGGCGGTGGCGCTCCCGGGGGATCAGCGGGCTGCCCTGGGCCCGCGGTGGGCGCTCCGAGGGCTCCTGTATGTCAAGCAGCCGAGTGCGTCGGAGCCTGACATCTCCATCGATGCACCGCAGGTAGATTCCACCGCCGCGATAGTCGCTCGACTGTTCCCCGGACCGCCGGATCCGAACCGAGTGGACGACCCGGCAGGACGATACGTGGTGGGGCTGCTGGCGTGTCCTGGGCTCGCTCGGGATGCAGTGCGGGGCGCCGACCCCGACTCCGCTGGATTACTTGCCTCGCGCTGTAACTTCCGGTAAAATGTCATGTTATGCCATTTCCAGGCCTCGCCGATCGAGTCGCCGAGGTTCGCGAGCGGATTTCGGAGGCGGTACGCCGCGGCGGTCATGGGCAGCGCGTGACGGTCGTGGCAGTGACAAAGACGTACGGGCCCGACGCCGTCCAGGCGGCCTACGACGCTGGCCTCGCCGACGTCGGTGAGAATCGAGTGCAGGAAGCGCTCACGAAGATGGATGCCGTGACGGCACCGGTTCGGTGGCACCTGATCGGGCACCTGCAGCGGAACAAGGCCAAGACTGTCGATCGGTTCGCGCTGGTGCATTCGGTTGACAGCGGTCGTCTTGCAGATGCCGTGAATCAGGTCGGTGAGCAACGCGGCAGTCCGGTTCGGGCTCTGATGCAGGTCAATACGTCTGGCGAGGCGTCAAAGGGTGGGCTGTCTCCTGATGAGGCCGCCGTCGAAGGGGAACGCTGGGCCGGGTTGCATGGTTTGCGTGTATCAGGCGTGATGACGATGGCGCCGTTGGACGCCGACGAGCGCACTCTGAGAGCGACGTTCGGTGAGGCGCGGCGGGTTCGCGACGGGCTCGTTGCCCAGGGGCATCCGGCGGCCGAGCTGTCCATGGGGATGTCCAACGACTACGAGGTCGCGGTGGAAGAAGGGGCGACGATGGTGAGACTCGGAACAGTCCTGTTCGGGGCGCGGCACGCATGAGCGACGAAGGCTTTCATCTCACACCGCTCGACATCCGCCGGTACGATTTCGGGACGGCGTTGCGCGGCTACGACAAAGCGCGCGTCGACCAGTTCCGCGATCAGGTCGCGGCCGAGGTCGAACGCCTCATTCGGGCGAATCAGGACCTCGAGCAGAAGGCAAAGGGGTTCCACGAGCAGCTTCGGGCCTTTCGCGAACGCGACAAGGCGCTGAACGACGCCCTCGTATCCGCGCAGCAACTGCGCGCGGAGATCCGCGAGCAGGCCGATCGCGAAGCCCAACTGCTCATGCGCGAAGCGCGCGCGCAGGTGGAACGCGATGTCGAAGGGCTGCGTGGTGAAGCGCGTCGTCTCGAGGAGGAGATTCAGGGGCTGGTGCGTGCGCGCCGGAGCTACCTGTCACAGCTCCGCGCCATGATCGAACGACAGCTCGTCGAGATCGAGACCGCGGAGGCCGCGCCTACCCCGCAAGTCACGACACCGACGTCGACCCCCACGGCAGAAAAGCGCGAGGAGCCCAAGCGGTCGGCGCACCCGACGCCGGCCTGGCTCGACTCGCTGGTGAAGGAGTAGCGCGGTGGAGGTGACGAGCGCGCTCGTGAACGGCGCGGCGGTGGCCGACGGCCCTCATACGCTCGAGCGCGTGGAGCGCGCGGCCGAGGTCGTGCGCGCGCGGTTCGCCCAGTCGCCACACGCGGCCGTCATTCTCGGCACCGGGCTCGGTGGGCTCGCGCGTCAGATGCGCGTCGACGTGTCGGTCGACTATACGGACATCCCCGGCTTCCCGGTCTCCACGGTCGAATCGCACGCGGGGCGCCTCCTGTGCGGGACGTTGGGGGGCAAGACGGTCGTGGCCATGCAGGGCCGCTTCCATCGCTACGAGGGTTACTCGCTGCAGCAGGTGACGTTTCCGGTGCGCGTGCTGCGCGCGCTTGGTGCCGAGACGCTCGTGGTGTCGAACGCGTGCGGGGGGATGCACCCGCTATGGGCCCCCGGTGAGCTCATGCTCATTGCCGACCACATCAACCTGCTCGGCGACAATCCGCTGATCGGGCCTAACGACGATCGTCTCGGCCCGCGGTTCCCGGATATGTCGGAGCCGTACGACCGCGGGTTGCGCGCCCTCGCGCGCGCCGTGGCCGCGGACCAGCGCATCACCTTGCGGGAGGGCGTGTACGTCGCCGTGCCGGGACCAAACCTCGAGACCCGCGCCGAGTACCGGTTCCTGCGTGGCATCGGAGCGGACGTGGTGGGCATGTCCACCGTCCCCGAAGTGATCGTCGCGATTCACGGCGGCATGCGGGTCCTCGGCGTCTCGATCATTACGGACCAGTGTTTGCCTGACGCGCTCGAGCCCGCGAGTGTGGAGAAGATCATTGCCGTTGCCGGACGCGCGGAGCCGGCTCTGACTGCGCTCGTGTGCGGAGTGTTGGAGCGCCTGTGACGGGGACGCGAGCGGAGGCGCGGTTTCGTCTCCTTCCGCCCGACGGCGCGAACGCGCTCGAGGAGGAGGTTCTCGCGCGCTGGCGTGATGAGGACCTGTTCGCGCGCACGCTCGAGGCGCGCGCCGACGCACCATCGTGGGTGTTCTTCGAGGGACCCCCGACCGCGAACGGGCGGCCGGGCATCCACCACGTCTTCGCCCGGACGATCAAGGATCTCTTCTGCCGCCACCGCGCGATGCTCGGATACCGCGTGTTGCGGAAGGCCGGGTGGGACACGCACGGGCTTCCGGTCGAGATCGAGGTGGAGAAGCAGCTGCCGGCGCTGCTCGAGCAGCGAGGCATGAGCAAGGAGGCGATCGCCCGGTCCAGCGGGAAGCAGCTCATCGAGGCGTTCGGGGTCGAGGAGTTCAACCGGCTCTGCCGCGAGAACGTCTGGCGCTATCAGAGCGACTGGGAGCGGTTGAGCGAGCGGATTGGCTACTGGCTGGACTACGACAACGCGTACATCACGTACACGAATGAGTACGTGGAGAGCGTCTGGTGGGCGCTCGCGACGTTACACGAGAAGGGCTTCCTGACGCGCGGTCACAAGGTCCTCCCGTATTGCCCGCGCTGCGGTACGACGCTCTCGAGTCACGAGGTGGCGTTAGGCTACCAGGACGTGAACGATCCCAGCGTGTATGTGGCGCTGGACCTTCGTCGGGAATCGGGAATCGGGAATCGGGAATCGGGGGGCGAAGGCTCGCGCGACGCCGCCCGTAGCGAGGCCTCCCGGGGCAGTTCCGATTCCCGATTCCCCCCGCCCGGCTACGCCGGGCACCCGCCCGATTCCCGATGGCGGCGCATCCTCGTCTGGACCACCACTCCCTGGACCCTCGTATCCAACGTCGCGCTCGCCGTGCACCCCGAGCTCGACTACGTCGAGCTCAGGAAGCACACTGGACCCGATTGGACGATCATTCTCGCCGAGGCCCGCGCGCCGGGTGTGCTCGGTGAGGATTACCGCGACCGATGGGACACGGTGGGACGGTTCCCCGGGGCCGCGCTCGTCGGAACGCGCTACGAGCGCCCACTCGACTGGGTCTCGTTCGATGGCGTCGAGGGCGACCACGGCGTGATCGTTGGCGAAGACTTCGTTTCGGCGGATGACGGCACCGGCGTCGTGCACATGGCGCCGGCGTTCGGCGCCGATGACTACGCGGCGGGGCAGCGGCACGGGCTCGCGTTCGTCCAGCCGGTGAACGCGCGCGGCGAGTTTCCGGCCGACATGCCGCTCGTAGGCGGACGGTTCGTGAAGGCCGCCGACCCGCTCATCCTCGAGGAGCTCGAGCGACGCGATGTCCTGTGGAAGGCCGGAACGCTCCTGCACGCGTACCCGCATTGCTGGCGCTGCGCGACGCCGCTGCTCTACTATGCGCGCGCTTCGTGGTTCATTCGCACGACGGCGTTCAAGGCCGAGATGCTCGCGCGCAACGCGCGGGTCGATTGGCACCCGCCGGAAGTCGGCGCGGGGCGCTTTGGCGAATGGCTCGAGAACAACATCGACTGGGCGATTTCACGCGACCGGTACTGGGGCACGCCACTGCCCGTGTGGGTCAACGACGAGGACCCGACGGAGATCGAGGTGATCGGCTCGTTCGCCCGGCTCGCCGAGCGGGCAGGAATGTCGTTAGGCGACGACTTCGACCCGCACAAGCCGTACGTCGATCGGTACACCTGGCCGGCGCCGAGCGGCCGCGGCACGATGCGTCGCGTGTCGGAGGTGATCGACACCTGGTTCGATTCGGGCGCCATGTCGTTTGCCCAGTGGCATTACCCCTTCGAGAACCGCGACGTGCTGGCGACACAGTACCCGGCGGACTTCATTGCCGAGGGCGTGGACCAGACGAGAGGGTGGTTTTATAGCCTGCTCGCCATCGCCAGCGGGCTGGGGGATGCGCTGCCAAATAACGCTGCGCTTGGAGACCGGGAACCGGGAGCCGACGGTCGGGAATCGGGAATCGGGAATCGGGAATCGGAAACTCATGGGACAGGACAGCCGCGCGGGCCGAAGGCTCCCGAGGCCGTTCCGATTCCCGATTCCCTCCGCCCGGCTTCGCCGGGCACCCGCCCGATTCCCGATAGCACGGCGCCATACCGCGCCGTAGTCGTCAACGATCTCGTTCTCGACGCTCAAGGCGTCAAGATGTCCAAGCGCCTCGGGAACATCGTGGATCCGTGGACCGTCGTGCCGAAGTACGGCGCCGACGCGGTGCGGCTCTTCCTCATCGCGTCAAGCCAGGTGTGGAAGCCCCGCGCGTTCGACGAGGCGCAGATCCGCGAGGGCGCGACGCAGTTTCTCGTCACGCTCACGAATGTATACAGCGGCATGTTCGCCCTGTATGCGAACTTCGGTTGGGAGCCGTCTCCGCTCGATCCGCCACCGGAAGCCCGGCCGGCCATCGATCGATGGATGCTGTCGCGGCTCGCGACTGTCGAGCGGGACGTGGACGTGTTCCTCACGACGTTCGACGCCACCGCGGCGGCCCGGACGCTCATGAGCTTCGTCGTCGACGACGTGTCGAACTGGTACGTGCGGCGCACGCGATCGCGCTTCTACGACGTTGCGTCCACGGACAACCGGGCTGCGTTCGCGACGCTGCACGAAACCCTCATCGTGACCTGTCGGCTGCTGGCGCCGCTCGCGCCGTTCGTGAGCGACTGGATGCACCGAGAGCTGACCGGAACATCGGTGCACCTCGCCGCGTACCGTCGTCCCGAGGTGGCGGCACCGGACGCCGCCCTCGAACGCGCCATGCGCGAGATCCGGCTCCTGGCGCGGCTCGGGCGTGCCGCGCGCGAGGAGGCGGGGGTCAAGGTACGCCAGCCGCTTTCGCAAATGGTATGCGTTGTGCCTCAGCAGGTGGCGGGCGATGTCGCTCAGCTATTCGACCTGCTGGAGGCAGAGCTCAACGTCAAGCGCATCACAGTGGCCAGTTCCGCCGATGCGCTGGTGACGCTCGAGGCAAAGCCGAACTACAGGTCCCTGGGCAAGAAGTTCGGAAAGAGTACACCGCTCGCGGCGCAGGCGGTGGGGGCGTTCACGAGCGACGACCTCCGCGCCTTCGAGCGCGGAACGCCGCTCGCCGTGTCGGTCGGCAACGAGTCGCGCATGCTCGACGCCGAGGACGTCGTGATCGTGCGACGGGCGACCGGCGAGCTGACGGTGAAAGAGGAGAACGGACGTTTTGCCGCGATCGATCCCACGATCACGCCAACGTTGCGGCGCGAGGGAATCGCCCGCGAGCTCGTGAGCCAGCTCCAGCGACTGCGGAGGGACCTGAAGTTGGAGGTGAGCGACCGCATCCGACTGTGGATCGTCGCTCCCGACGAAATCGAATCGGCGATTTCGGAGTACAATGATTGGATCGCCAATGAACTATTGGCCCGGGAGATCGCCGTCGGCGAGCCCCCGGTCGGGCAACAGGCGGTGCCGCACGTGGTGGACCTCGATGGGTCCCCGGTGCGCGTCGCCCTCACCAGGGAACCGTAGCGATGCCATCCGCCAGCGGCACCAAGAAGGTCAAGACGATGAACAAGAAGAATCTTCAGCACTTCGAGAAACGGCTGCTCGAGGAGCGTCGGCGCGTGCTGAAGGAGCTCGGACACTACGACGAGACGTTCGGCTCGACGCCGCAGTCCGCGGATGGTGACCTGAGCTCGTACTCGTTCCACATGGCCGACCAGGGCACGGACGCCATGGAGCGCGAAAAGGCATTTCTGTTCGCGAGCCAGGAAGGCCGGTTCCTCTGGCACATCGACGAAGCGCTGCGCCGGCTCTACCGGTCCCCGGAGACGTTCGGCAAATGCCACAACTGTGGCCAGGACATCGCTTTCGAGCGGCTCGACGCGCTACCGCACGCGCGGTACTGCATCGAGTGCAAACAGCGCGAGGAAGATGCCAAGAAGTAGCACTCCCAACGCGGTCGTGTTCTGGCCCGTCGTCGTGGTGATCGTCATCGCCGACATCATCACGAAGATGATCGCCCTCAACACGCTTGCGCCGTACGCGCCGCAGCGCGTGATTGGTGACACGTTGCGCCTCACCCTCGTGCGCAACGAAGGCGCCGCGTTCGGATTGTACCTCGGCCCATACTCGCGGTACATCTTCATGGTGCTGACGATTGGGGCGCTGATCATTCTGTGGCGTCTCTATCAGTCGACGCGCGAAGGGGACCTGCCACGCACGCTCGCGGTTGCGCTCGTGTGCGCCGGCGCGATCGGCAACCTGATCGATCGTATCCGGTGGCAGGAGGGTGTCGTAGACTTCATCGACATCGGATTCCGCGACATGCGCTGGCCGACGTTCAACGTGGCCGACATGGCCGTGAGCACCGGCGCATTTCTGCTCGCGTGGGTACTGTGGGGTGACGATCGGGCCGAACGCGCTCGTGGGGCGGAATCCGCGAGCGTGGCGCCGGCCGCATCGCGCGACGCACCGTAAGTGACATGACGACGCCCCCCGGCAGAACGGGCGGGGGTCCGGCCGCCACTGGTATACGGCACGAGTTTACGGTCGAGGCGGACAGCAACCACCCAGCTGTTCGCCTCGACTTGCTCGTGGCCGGATGGGTCGGCATCTCGCGCACGCAGTCCGCCACGTTGATCGCGAACCGGAACGTGACGGTAAACGGTCGGTCGGAGCGCGCGAGTTATCGTCCGACGCCGGGTGAGACCATCGTGGTGAACATCCCCGCGCCACCAACACGCGACATCGTCGGGGAAGCGATCCCGATCGATGTCGCGTTCGAAGACGATGACCTGGTCGTCGTCAACAAGGCGGCGGGGATGGTCGTACACCCGGCGCCCGGAAACTGGTCGGGCACGCTCGTGAACGCACTCATCGGACGGGGTGGGGACCTCTCCGATGCCGGGGAGACCGACCGCGCCGGCATCGTGCATCGGCTCGACAAGGACACGTCGGGCCTCTTGCTCGTCGCGAAAACCGACCGCGCGCACCGCATCCTGTCGCGCGCCATCGCGGACCGGCGTGTGGTCCGCCGGTATGCCGTGCTCTCGTGGGGCCACCTCGATGGCGATCGCCTCACGGTGGACCGACCGATCGCCCGAGATCCGCGAGACCGGAAGCGGATGGCGATCGTCTCTAGCGGAAGGTCCGCGAAGACGGATTTCCTGCGGCTCGCCCGCTTCGACGCTACGGAACTGTTGCGCGCGCATCTGCATACGGGGCGCACACATCAGATCCGCGTTCACCTCGCCTCGGTCGGCCATCCGGTCGTGGGCGATGACACGTACGGCGGGGGCGGCGGTCGCCGGCTGGTTGCGTTGCCAGCGCGGCGGCATTTCCTGCACGCCGCGTGGTTGCGGTTCCGGCACCCGGTGTCCGGGCATTCGATGGACCTTCGCGCGCCGCTGCCGGACGACCTGCGTCGTTCGCTCGCCGCGGCCGCGTATGATCCTTCGCTCGAAAGTCACCCGGACCCCCTCGACCACTTTGGCTTCTACCGCGACCCCGCCTCTTCCGACTGACGCGCCGCAGCGGGCGTCGCTGCGCCTCCTGCTCTTCGCCGTCGGCGGGACGGTGTATGGCTGCGACATCGGTACGGTTCGCGAGATCGTCCCGATCCGCCAGGCGACGCGCCTTCCGGGCGCACCGGGTTACGTGCTCGGGTTGATCAACCTGCGCGGAGCCATCGTGACGGTCATCGATCTCGCGGCGCGCCTTGCCGGAGCGACTGTCATGGCCCACGGCTCTGTCGTGCTGGCCGAGTACGGGACCAAGCAGGTGGGAATCGCGGTGGATGAGGTGCGCGACGTCGAGATCCTGTCGCCAGAGCGATTCGAGCCAGCCTCCGGTGACGTTGCCCGAGGCGGCATTGTGAGTGGGTTGGGACACCTCGAGGGAGGGGTAGTCATCGTCCTCGACGTGGCGGCGGTCGTCCGACAGGTCATGGTGTAGCTGACTACAAGGGCGCGACGGAAGAAACGGCACTCAATCACGAACGGCATTCGGGCTCTGCGCCTTTCGTGCAGGACTGCAATTCCCGCTGACGAACCGGCCCCCCCGCTCGTCGATATGCTGATAGCGATGTTAGCCCCGACCTTTCGGAGAGCCGGACCGTGAGCCACACCGTTTTGATCTGTGACGACGCGATCTTCATGCGGACTATGGTGGGTGACATCCTGCAGCAGGCCGGATTCGAGATCGTCGGCGAAGCGGAAACCGGCGTGCAGGCGGTCGAGAAGTACCGGCAGCTTCGCCCCGACCTCGTGACGATGGACATCGTGATGCCCGACATGGGCGGCATCGACGCTGTGCGCGAGATCACGAAGTTCGACCCGCAGGCGAAGGTGCTGATGTGCAGCGCCATGGGACAGCAAGCACTCGTCGTGGAGGCGATTCAGGCCGGAGCAAAGGACTTCGTCGTGAAGCCGTTCCAGCCAAGCCGGGTGCTCGAAGCGGTACAGCGGGTGTTGGGGTAACAGGCGACGCGCCGGGCGCTCGTCTGAGCGTACCCCTCCGTGGACACCAACCGCTACGCCGAGCTGTTCCTGACCGAGAGTCAGGACAACCTCTCGGCGATCAATCACGCCCTTCTCGAGCTCGAGCGATCGCCGGCCGCGCGTGAGCCAGTGGGCGCGTTGTTTCGCGCCGTCCATACCGTAAAAGGGATGAGCGCGACGATGGGGTACACCGTCGTCGCGGAGCTTTCGCACGAGCTGGAGACGCTCCTCGACCTCGTCCGGCGCGGTGAGCAGCCGGTGACGGCGTCGCTCATGGACACGTTGTTCGCCGCGGCGGACGTCCTCGAGCAGGCGATCGAGACGTCGGTGCAGGGTCGCGGCGACGAGGTCGATGCGGCGCCGGCGATCGCGGCGCTCCGCGCGGCGGTCGACGCTGCGCGCAGTGCTCCGGCCCCGGCGCCAGCCGCGGCGGCGAAGCCCAAGCCGCGCGCGCGAGGGAAGCGGGCGGCAGCCGCGAAGCCCGCTCCCGTGCCGGCGTCCGACGGCGCGAACCTGACGATTCACGTCACGCAGGAGACCGACACGCCGATGCGTGGCGTGAGAGCGCTGCTCGCGCTCGAGCGCGCGAAGGCGCTTGGCACAGTGGCGGGCGTGACGCCGTCGGTCGATGTGCTGCAGGGCGATGAGTTCGATGGACGGCTGTCCATCCGCCTCGCCGCGACCGCGCCCGACGAGGAGATCGAGCGAGTCGTGCGGTCGGCGGGGTACGTCGCCGAGCTGCGTATCGAGCGAGACGGCCGCGCGCCAGATGAGCCGCCCGCCGGCACGAACGTGGGACTGCCTAACGGGAACGGCGACTCGTCGGGTACGGTGCGAGCACCGGCCCCGGCCGGACGCGCGAGCGAGCTCGTTCCGGCGCGCCTGCACCGTCACGTCCGCATCGATCTCCACCGGCTCGACACGTTGATGAACCTCATCGGCGAGCTGGTCATCACACGCGGGCGGCTGCAGCAGCTCGCGGCGACGATCAGCGACCCGGCGCTGACGGAGGCGGTGACGCAGGCGTCGCGCCTCGTCGCGGACCTGCAGGACGGCATCATGACCAGCCGCATGGTGCCCGTGTGGCAGGTGTTCGATCGCTTCCCGCGCGTCGTTCGCGATGCCGCGCGCGCGCTCGGCAAGCAGGTGGACTTCGTCATCGACGGCCAGGAGATCGAGCTCGATCGGTCGCTGCTCGATGAGATCGGCGATCCGATCGTCCACCTGCTTCGGAACGCCATCGACCACGGACTGGAGACACCGGACGTCCGGTTGCGCGCGGGGAAGTCGCCGACCGGACGACTGTCGCTCACCGCGGCGCGCGATCGATCCGCGGTCGTGATCCGCGTCACCGACGATGGGAAGGGTATCGATCGCGATCGCGTCCTGGCACGAGCCCTCGAGCTGGGGTTGGTGGAGCCGGGCAGGAGTGAGCTGAGCGACGATGAGCTCATCCGCCTCATCGCGCGACCGGGATTCTCCACTGCGAGGCAGGTGACCGACATCTCGGGCCGAGGCGTCGGCATCGATGCCGTGCACGCGCGTGTCCGCGCGCTGGGCGGTCTCGTCGACATCCGGTCGACGAAAGGCCACGGGACGTCGGTCACGGTGCGCCTGCCGGTCACGCTCGCGATCGTCCGTGCATTGCTCGCGCGTGTTGGTGACGAAACGTACGCAATTCCGATGACGCACGTCAACGAGACCGTGCATCTCGAGCAGGGGACGATCCGACACGTCAAGGGACGCGAGGCGCTCGTGTTGCGCGACGACGTTCTCCCGTTGCTGCATCTGCGCGATGTCGTCCGCATGCCGAGGCGCGACGCGCGGGGTGGCCAAGTCGTCGTACTGGAGGTGGCCGACCGGCGCGCGGGAATGGTGGTGGACGAGCTGACGGGCCAACAGGAGATCGTCATCAAGCCGTTCGACGCGGTCAAGGACGGTCTCTCGGTGTTCAGTGGGGCGACGATCCTCGGCGACGGGGTGCCGGCGCTCATCCTCGACGTGAGCAGTC
>DAINRQ010000094.1:0-24060 GCA_036741775.1 Gemmatimonadaceae bacterium
TGAACTCGGACGCCGGCTACGTCACCGACGGCACGTTCACGAAGCTGCGCGAGGTCGCGGCCACCTTCACGGTGCCGCAACGATGGGTGAGCCGCGTGCGCGCCGAGGGGCTGACCCTGACGCTCGCGGGGCGGAATCTCGCGACGTGGACGGACTACAAGGGGTTCGATCCCGAGGTGAACTCGACACCCGGCGCGAACTTCGGCACGTCGGACTTCCTGACGCAGCCGCCGCTCCGCAGCTGGACCGCTCGCCTGTCGGTCACGTTCTGACCGTGTACCTACCGAACTCCGACGATGAGATATTCGATGATCAATAGAGTGCCTAACGCAATCCGGCAGTCCGGCAGGCGCGCCGCCGTGCTCGGCGTCGCCGCCTCCCTGTCGTTCACCGTGGCGTGTGACGTGGACCAGATCCTCGACGTCGAGGACATCGACGTGGCGAGCCCCGAGTCCGTCAGCGATCCCACCGCGCTGCCGGCGGTTCTCGCCGGTGCCATCGGTGACTTCGGCATCGCCTACAACGGTGGCGGCGGCTTCAACGAGATCACGGCCTCCGGTCAACTGACCGACGAGCTGTACAACACCGAGACGTTCCCGACGCGCATCGAGAACGATCAGCGCCGCCAGCAGTACCAGAGCAACGGCACGCTGCAGGCGATGTTCTACGCGACGCAGGGGGCCAGGGCCTCGGCCGACCGCGCGGCGGACGGATACGTCCGCCTGGACCGTGCCACCGAGGTCGGCCTCGCCGAGGCGCTGAACCTCGGGGGGCTGAGCTACATCATGATGGCGGAGAACTATTGCAGTGCAGTGCCGATCAGCACGCTCGACGCAAACGGCAACTTCGTGTTCGGCCCCGAGCTGAGCACGACCGAGCTGCTCGAGGTCGCGGTGCGGAAGGCCGACTCGGCGCTCGCCAATGCGACGGCATCCGACGGCGTCGGCGATGCCGGTAAGCGCACGCAGCAGGCCCGGCTCGCGCGGATCGTCAAGGCGCGTGCACTGCTCAACCTCAACCGGCCGGACGAGGCCGCGGCGGCCATCGGCGGCGAGGCCGGCGTGCCGACGACGTTCCAGTACAATTACACGCACTCCGAGACCACAGGCGCGCAGAACAACGGCACATGGGGCGTGACGGTGAGCGTGGCGCGCTTCGGCGTCCCGGACGGCGAGGGCGGCAACGGGCTACCGTTCCAGAGCGAGGGCGATCTGGCGGGCGCGGTGCAGGACCCGCGCATCGTTAACCGGATCCGCGGCGGGAACGGTCGCGGGTTCGACAACTCGACGATCCAGTACATGCAGCAGAAGTACCCGAGCCGTCCTTCGCCGGTGACGATCGCCGACGGCGTCGAGGCGCGGCTCATCGAGGCCGAGGCGGCGCTGCGTGCCGGCGACGCGACCGGGGCGCTGGCGATCCTCAACGACCTACGGTCGGACGTTGACCTGCGCGACGTGCGCGGGTACGGAGAGGGGACGCTGCCGCTACTGGCGCTGGCGGGCTCGCCCGAGGCGCAGGTGGACCAGCTGTTCAAGGAGCGCGCGTACTGGCTGTACCTGACGAGCCATCGGCTTGGCGACATGCGGCGGCTCGTCCGGCAGTACAACCGGCCGACGGAGAGCGTGTTCCCGACCGGGGCGTACCACAAATCGGGCACCTACGGGACGGACGTCAACATCCCGATCCCGCAGGCCGAGGACAACAACCCGAACTTCAACCGTGCCGCGTGCGTGACGACCGAGGCGTAATGGCACAGTCCTGACCACGACGTGATGCGACGCCGCCGCGGACAGTGTCCGCGGCGGCGTTCGCACGTCGAGTCCCGCGCATGCTCGAGATCGCGTGCGTGGGATCGCATGCGTTGGATCGCGACGTGGCGATCAATGCCCGTTGTCCGCGCGAAGCAGCGGCGGCGCGGATACGAGTTCGTGCCAGGCGGCGCCGTCGAACATCCAGACGTCACCGAACACGCGGTCGCCATCGTGTCCGCCTGCGAGCAGCATGCGGCCCCTGCGAGTGTCGAACGCGACAGCGGTATGATTGCGCGGCGACGGTCCCTCGCCCGTCGCGGTCACCGGACGCCACAAGGTGTCGCGGAGCTCCACGAAGTCCGCGAGCCGCGTCGAGCCGTTCCAGCCGCCGAACACGAGCACTCGACTTCTCGTCATGTCGTAGATCATGGACGGATTGAATCGCCGTCCGGGCGCGCGTGTGAGCAGTGCCCACTGGCTTCCGTCCCATTCCCACGCTTCGTCAGTCGCTGTTCCGGTGCTACCGCCGAAGAGCAACACGCGACGCCGGACTGGATCGAACACCATCGCCGAGCCGCTGCGTTCCGCAGGCCCGTCCCGCGTGATCTCGCGCCAGTCGCGGCCGTCCCATTCCCACGTGTCGCCGAACCGTCGAGTGCGGCCATCGGGACCTACAGTGTACCCACCAAAGAGGACGAGGCGGTCGCGCACCGGATCGTACGCCATCGCTGACTCCGCGCGCGGCGCGGGGCTTGTTGGCCCAGCAACGGCGCGGAGTGTCCATTCCGTTCCGTCCCACTCCCAGAGGTCGCCAAGGAGCGTCGAATCAGAGCGAGGCGTTGGGCCAAAGAGCACGCGATTGCCGCCAAACAGCAGGACCGTCCCGCGACGCGCGTGGTACGCGACGCTCGGGAACGTACGCGGCGCCGGGCCCACGACAGCGGTTCGGAGCCACGTGTCGCCGTCGAGCTCCCACGTATCCCCGAGCACGCGCTCATGGTCCGCGCCTCCGAAGAGCACGACGCGATCCCGCCGAGCGTTGTAAGTCATGCCGTGCCCGTTCCGGTAACCGGGTGACGTCACGGCGCCAACAACGGCGGACAGCGACCGCTCCTCGGCGGTGGACCGGGGCGCCGGGTGGCAGGCCACCAACACAACGACGGCGCACGAGGCCGCCGGGGTAGCGATGCGAGGCATGCAAGCCATCGGTGAATCCTGCAGGCGTGTTGCAACGGTACGGCGAAGGTCGTCCCGGAATCGCCGCATGGGTAGTGGGGAGCCTGCCTTGTCAGCATATTCCTGACGTCCGCGTTATTCGAAGGCGTACATCAAGCGAGGCCGCATGACCGCGCCGACGACAGACTCCGCGCCCCTGAGCGAGCGCGAAGTACCGCTGGATCGCGACATTTTTCTCCGGACCCTCATCCGCGAACTGGCGGGTACACTCGAGGACGTCGTCGGACTCGAGGAGGCCTCGGGGTTCATCAGCGTCGTCGGACAGAACATGGGGCGCCAGATGGACCGTGACTACAAGGCGGCCCTGGGCACGGGGCGCCTGACGAGGGAGCAGGTCGCCAGCGTCCTCGTCGACCTCAAGCGGCGTATCCGGGGCGACTTCTTCGTCATCGAGCAGGACGACGAGAAGATCGTCCTCGGCAACCGCGCCTGCCCGTTCGCCGAGAAGGTCGTCGGCCGCCCGGCCATGTGCATGATGACCTCGAACGTGTTCGGCTCGATCGCGGCGGAGAACCTCGGGTACGCGAAGATCGAGCTTGCCGAGACGATCGCGGCCGGACGCCCGACGTGCCGCGTGGTCGTCCACCTGCGACCGACGCCGGCAGCCGACCAGGCTGTTGGCAGGGAGTATGTGAAGGGCGACGACGCCGCGTGACGCCGGAAAATTTCCGGACCGTGACCGACGTCCTCCCGGAGGCGTATCTGCTCGTCTCCGGCGTTGGTAACGTGCTTACGGCGAATCGCGCCGCGGTCTCACTGTTCGGGCTTCCCGTCCACACGCCCGCACCGGCCGGGCCGCCGATTCCGCTCGCGTCGCTCGTGCGCGATCCGGCCGACCAGATCCTCACGTACGTGCGAGCCTGCTCACGAAGCCGGTCCCTGCTGCCCGGCGCCCTCACCCTGTCGAGTTCCTCCGACGCGGCGACGACCACCGTCCGCCATCGGTGCGAAGGCGCGGTGCTCAACCCCCGCACCCCTGACAGCCCGAGTGCCATCCTGCTTCGCGTTCGCCGCGAGGACACGGCCGCCGGCCGCTTTGCGGGGCTGACGAAGCAGCTTGCCGAGCTGACTCGCGAGGTGCGGCTGCGGCGTCAGGTCGAACGTGAACGCGCCGCCCTCCTCGCCGAGACCATCCGCACGCGCGAAGAGCTCGAGCAGCAGACCATCGAGCTCGAGGCACAGCGCGAGGAAGCCCAATCGCTGGCCGAGGAGCTCGAGCAGGCGAACGAAGAGCTCTCGGCGGCGCTCGAGGACGCGGAGCGCTCGCGGGACACCGCCGACCGAGCGAATCGCGCGAAGGCCGACTTCCTCACGATGATGAGCCACGAGCTCAGAACGCCGCTCAACGCCATCGCCGGGTACGCGCAGCTGCTGTCGCTCGGCGTGCGGGGTCCGCTCAACGAGGAGCAGCTCGCCGACGTCGCGCGCATCGATCGCAGTCAACGACACCTGTTGTCGCTCATCAACGATGTGCTCAATTTCGCCAAGGTCGACGCCGGGCGCGTGTCGTTCGACGTGCGTGAGGTCTCCGCGAACGAGCTCCTCAATGGGCTCGTCCCGCTCTTCGAACCCCAGCTCCGCGCCAGGGAGCTTCGGCTCGCACTCGTCCCGTGTACCGAGTCGCTCGTTCTGAAAGCCGACGCCGAGCGCACGCATCAGATTCTCGCGAACCTGATTTCGAACGCAGTGAAGTTCACGCCGCCCGGCGGCGAGATCATGGTGGCGTGTGAAGACGGCGATTGGCACGTCGTGTTCCGGGTGCGCGACAGCGGTATCGGGATCCCGGCGGACAAACTGGAGGCGATCTTCGAGCCGTTCGTGCAGCTGCACCGCTCGCTCGCGCAGCCGACAGAAGGGACGGGGCTGGGGCTGGCGATCAGCCGCGACCTCGCGCGGAGCATGGGCGGCGATCTCACCGCCGAGAGCATCGAGGGGCGGGGGGCGGTGTTCACGCTGACGTTACCGCGAGGCGCGGCGTCGCCTGCCTAACGGTACCGCGGGTTACCGTGGCGATAGTCCTCGGGTGTCGCGACCGCGGGGTTCACCCACTCGATCACCGCCGCCCAGCCCAGACTCTCGGGGTCGTGTCGGAGGTAGCCTGATACGACGTCGAGTACGTGGAACCCGCGCGCCAGCTGAAACGACAGGGTGGGATCGCGGACCTGCCCCCGCACGACGCGCTCGACGTACTCCTGGGCTGACATGGCGGCGGCGCACAGGTGATATCCACGGAGACGGGAGCCGGCGCGGATGCGGAGCAGGGAGAGCCGTTCCGTGAGCGCCCGTCGCGCCGAGTACAGTCGCGAGCCCACCCCTCGGCCCTGAATCGCCGGATCGACCATGACCTCGGCGCCGTAGAGCGTTCGACCGTGCACCGGGTCGTGATTCGTGAACATGCCGGCGTCGGTGAAGTCACGCCAGCTCGCGGCGATGTCGTAGTCGTCCCACAGCACGATGAGGCTCGCCGCCATGCCGGCGACCTCGCCGTTGCGCTCGTCGATCGCGACCAGTTGGCCCTCGGGGAAGACGTCGAGATGGGACGCGAGCTGCCGCTCGTTCCACGGTGCCGACTGCGGGTACACGCGACGTGTCAGGTCGATGATGCCGTCGAAGTCCTCCGGCGTGACGTTCCTCACGAGGATGTCCGGCCGCGCATCCGTCATAGCGCTACGACCTCGGGCTCCGCGATGGCATCGGCCACGAACTGGCTGTCGAACAGGGGGATGACCGTCCCCGACTCACGCGATTCCATGATCGTGCGGAGGTTCAACTCGCCGATCACCATCATTTCCTGGTTCGGATGCCCTTCGGCGAGGATGCCGTCGCGGGCGAAGGGGAAGTCGTTCGGTGTGAGGATCGACGCCTGCCCGTAGTTCAACGACACTGCGGGCACCATGGGGAGCGAGCCCACCGTGCACGCGTGAATCACGTACATCTGGTTCTCGATCGCGCGCGCGTGCGCGCAATACCGAACGCGCAGGAAGCCCTGCCGGTCGTCGGTACAGCTCGGGACGACGAGGATGTGCGCGCCCATGCGCGCGGCGGCTCGCGCGATCTCGGGGAACTCGACGTCATAGCAGATCGCTACGGCGAGCCGTCCGAACTCGGTCTCGAACACGCGCACCGTGCGGCTGTCGTGCACGTCCCAGTCCTCGCGCTCGAACCGCGTCATCTTGAGCTTGCCCTGGACGCCGACGTCACCGTTCGGGGCGCAGAGGTACGACCGGTTGTGAATCGTCCCGGTCTCCTCATTTACCTCGGGGATCGTCCCGGCGACGACGTAGATGCCGTGTTCGCGTGCGAGATCGCGCATGAGCGACACGAACCGGTCGCGCTCCGCGGCCAGCCTCCGGATCTGCTCGCGAATCGGACGCCGCACGTCGCCGAGCGTGAGGAGCTGCACGGTGAAGTACTCGGGGAACACGAGCAGCTGGCATTTGTAGTCCGCGGCGGTGTCCACCAAGCCTTCGACCTGATCGCGGAACTGATCGAAGGACTCGACCGGGCGAACGAGGTACTGCAGTGACGCGACGCGCAGTCGCTCCATGAACGTCTCCCGTGAAAGGCAGGCTCGCCGGCCAAGGCCTGACGGGGAGTCGAAAGGCCGGCCGACGGGCCCATGCGTTGCAGCATGCGTTCCGCCGCGACGGTGCCTCGGCGCCAGTTCGTCCTCGGAGACCACCGCAATTCGATCCGGCGCGACACCGTCGAGCTACTCCACGGGTATGCCGTCCGCGTCAAGAAGGCCCTCGCCGAGAGCGAACCCGCGACCTCGCGCGGCTCGTCGCGGGTCTCTGCCGGAATGCCGGCATCGACATAGAAAGCGTTGACTTCGGCGCACACGCGAAGGACGTCATCGAGCGCGTCGAGCTACATCTGTCCTGAGAGGCGCAGCGCCGGCGCCTGCGGCAGGCCACCCTTCACGCTGTCGCGTGCGGTCGCCGTCGGTTTCCTCCGTCTGGTCATGAAAGAGGATCTGGCGCGTTGGGAATGGCAGATCGATGCCGGCGGCCAGCAGCTCGCGTTTGGTACTCGTGAGTACTCGGTCCAGCGCGTTGAGCCCGTCGGCGATGTGTGAGTCGGTCCACCACCGCGCCCTCAGATTCGTCGATGATTCCGCGAAGTCGACGAGAATCACATCGGCTTTCGGGTCGGGAGACACGTCCTCGGACTCGCGCAGCACTCGGAGGATGATCTCTCGGGCGCGCTCGACGTCATCGCCGTAGCCGATGCCGATGTCGTATTCCCACCGGCGTTTTGGAAAGGCGGTGTTGACCGTGACCGAGTTGGTGTAGAGCTCGCCATTCGGGATGATGACGCGCCGGCCGTCGTAACTCCTGATGTAGGTCGCGCGCGTCTGAATGTCCTCGACGGTGCCTTCGTACTCCTTGAAGATGATCTGATCACCGACCCGGAACGGCTTCGTGATGAGGATGAGGATTCCGGCGAGGAAGTTCTGGAAGATGTCCTTGAATGCGAAGCCGATCGCCACGCTGCCGATGCCGAGGGCGCCGACGAGATCCGCGGGTGTGAAGCCTGGGAACGCGGCGGTGACGGCAACGAGCGCTCCGACGAGCAGAATCCCGGCCTGAACCAGCCGGCCGATGGCGATCTCGAGGGTCTTGTGCTCGCCTCTACGCTGTGCATTGCGGCGGACGGCGGCACTGACGGCCCGCGCGACGACGAAAAACGCCCCCGCGATCAGGACCGCGAGCAGAAGCCTGGGCAGCATCGCGACGAAGCCGTCGGTCAGTCGCTCGATCGTCTGCCACGCCTCAGACATCTCGAAGGGTCTTCACAATCGAGGGGGATCTCTGCGCGCGCCCTCCGCGTTCGGAGTGCATGACCGTGGACTTGCTCGCATTAAGCCTCCGCGCCTGTCGTTGTGGCACGCACGCGTCGTGCCGACAGCAACACAGCTCACGCAACGCGATTCATTCATGCGCCGTGAGTGCCTCGTACGCGAGATCGTCAGCGGCGAGTGCAACCGCGACGAGTCGGTAGAGCTGCTCGCGGTCGTGACGTGCCTCCACCCGGCGCTCGATGTGCTCGCGCACCAGCGTCACGTGTTCGGCCAGGAGCGTGCGGCGGTCCGCGTCGCGCGACACACGCGCGACCCGTGTGAGCATGTGAAGGAGCGCGCCTAACACGGTCACGTTGCCGGCCGCATTCTGGCGGATCTCATCCACTGAGAGCGCGAGCATGGTAGCGAAGGTCGGTCCCGCCGCAATGACCCTGACGACACCGCCTGCGCTCCGGAAGGGCGTCTCCACGCGCCGGTTCGCCAGCCGCACCAGCACCGCGCCCAACCAGTCCACACATGTGACCGCGGTGGTGGTGTCGTTCACGCCCGGAGACAGCGCTTTGAGCGCGACGTCGACAATTTGACGGACACCAAAGCCCGCGTCTTCCCCGATCGTACGAAAGGTGCCGACGCCGAAACACGACACGATCGACTCATCGGGTTCCTTCCCATTCGACGTCCGCTCCGGCAGCGACTCGGGCCGGGGCACGTGCCGATCGACCCGCGCGTCGACCTCGCACGCCATCGACGCGATCGCGGTACCCTCGATGAGGAACTCGCCGATTCGCACCTCGAGCCGAATGACCGCATCATGGTCCTTGGCAATCCGCACCAGCCGATCGGCATCGATGGTCTGAAGATACCCTGTGCGTTTTGCCAGCACCGTCTGCCACCGCATGCCGCGAAGCCGAGCCAGCGCGGCAGTCTCTTCCGCGGGCGACGCCTCGTGAGCCACGTCGTGCGGGAACAGACGGTCGACCGCCGTAATCGTCTCTCGCCCGATGCGCTCGAGGAGGTGGGATACCTGCAGCGTGGATGCGATGTGGTGGATGAAGAAGATGAGCGCACCCATCCCGACGAACGCCAGCACGATCCCCAGCACGACTGCCAGCGACGGCACGAATCGGGACTCTTCCACACTGCGGATCGACCGGACGACGAGGAGACAGTACGCGAAGATGCCGACGAACAGCCCGAGCACGATCTGCGTTGGCCGGTCGCGCATGTACGTTCGCAGGATCCGCGACGTGTACTGTCCGGAGGCCTGGGCCACGGCCCCCATGGTGAGCGAAAACGTCACGCCGGCAACGGTGATGATTGAGCCGGCGATCGCGGCGAGCAGCGAACGCGAGCTGTCGGCACTCGCGCCGAACACCCGCGGGAATCGGGCGAGTATTTCGGCGTCGACGCGCACCGACACCTCGACCATCGCGATGGCTAGCGCGGCACCCGCAAGCCCGACCGCGCTGGGGACAAACCACAGCGTCTCGAGCAAGCGGGCCCAAGCGGCGCGAAGCTTGAGCATCATGATGACCGCAGCGGCGCACGACGTGTACCGTGAAGGCGCGCCGGGCGCGCCGGACGGCTAAGCGCGCGGAATGTGCGGCGGCAGCCATCCGTCCCCGGTGTCGTGCTGCCACGTGACCCGACACGATCCACCACCAGCCGTTTGCCTGGAGGAGCTGAATCGCAGTGACCCCGCGCATGAAGGGAGGCGCGGCGGGGTCTGTCCGTGACTCGTAGGTGCTGAACACGTGAGCGCCGCGCGACGACCAGTCCGGTTCGAACGAGCCGTGCAGGACGCGATCCGCCTACGGATAGAGCAGGTACGGCTTTCGGCTCTCCTCGAACTCCGCTGCTTGCCGATCCCAATCGTCCAGGAGCGCGGGGAGCCGCCCGCCTTCGATGGCGAGACGCACCTTGTCCGAGCCCGTTAGGCGGTCGATCGACGGACGCCACTCGAACTCGCGCGGGTGTTGCCGGCGAATCTCGTCGATCAGCACGAGCGCCGTTCGCACCGGCCGATACGCTTCCCGATCCGTGATGACGAACCGGATGGCAGGGATGGTCTGCCCCGGGAACTTCCGCGCCGTTGCTTCGACCGGCATGGTCATGGCCTCGAATCGAATGCCCGGCAGCTGCCTCTCGTTCATGACCCGAACCACTTCCGGCGCGTTCAACCAGGGTGCGCCGATTTGCTCGAACGGGCGATCCGTGCCGCGCCCCTCCGCCACGTTCGTTCCTTCGAAATACACGGTTCCAGGGTAGTTCGTCAGCGCCGCGAGCGACCGGAGGTTCGGCGACGGGTTTCGCCACGGCAACCCGGTGTCGTCCAGCCACTGCGATCGGCGCCAGTTCGTCGCCTTGATCACGATGAGATCCGCGCCGATCCCATGCTTCTGGTTGAACAACGTCGCGAGCTCGCCGACCGTCATCCCGTGACGCGCCGGGATCGGGTACATGCCCACGAACGACGTGAACCCCGGCTCGATCAGCGCGCCCTCGACGATCTCCCCGCCAATGGGATTCGGTCGGTCGAGGACGACGAACGGGATCCCCTTCGCCTTTGCTG
Organism: Gemmatimonadaceae bacterium; assembly: GCA_036741775.1. Classification (GTDB taxonomy): domain Bacteria; phylum Gemmatimonadota; class Gemmatimonadetes; order Gemmatimonadales; family Gemmatimonadaceae; genus JAJKIV01. The sequence continues at coordinate 10,364 of DAINRQ010000094.1, forward strand.
CCTGCATCGCCAACGCCATGCTCGACACGTACGTCCACGTGCGGCCGCCGACCTCCAGCAGGTCGTAGACGATGGCGTCCACGTCCTTCAGCATCGCGGGCGTCGGCTTCTGGTCCTCGGCGCCGTAGAGGGAGTAGACCGGTACGCCCGTCGCGGAATCGGTCTCATCCTCGATCTTCGCACCGGCAGGGGCGGTCCCGCGGATTCCGTGCTCCGGCGCCAGGAGGGCAACGAGCTTCAAGTCCTTGTGTTTGGCGATCAGGTCGATGTCGGGCGTCCCCGCGCGGTCCACGGCACTGTGGTTCGTGAGGAGCGCGACCCGCTTTCCGCGAAGCGCGGGCGGGACGTCGGCGAGAAAGACCTCGATGCCGGGCTGTACCGTCGCGGCGTTAGGCGACGCAGCGCTCGCAACGCCTCCCGAATCCGAGGAGGTCCCTGGAACGGGAGACGGCGTTTGCGTGCATGCCGCGACGAGGAACAGGGCAGGAGCGAGCACTCTCATCACAATCTCGGCGAGGGAGGATGTCTAACGATGCGATGCCGGCTCCGCGAACGGAACCAGCGCCGCCGGCTCGGGCGTTCCTTTACGGCACCGCAGCGTGCTTCCGGTCGGCTGAGAATCGGGCGAGTGTTCGTGGTCCCCACACTACCGTGACGATGACCGCCAGGCACGCGACGATCGCGCTCGTCACACCCACCACGCCATCTACGCGGGCGGTCTGTGAGCGTGCACGAGCGGAACGAGATGCCACACCGCCCACGCGCCGCCCAGAACGAGCCCGGCGGTGAGCGCGCTCGTCCGCGCCTGGATCGGATCGACGGCGTATCCCATCCAGCCGCTCTCTTCGGCGGCCGCGCTGACGGAGCTCCCGAGCGCGAGCCCGTACGCCACGCACACCGGTCTCGCGGTGGACGAGGATCGCCGCCGCGATCCCCGGACAGACGAGCATGAGCGCGCTCACCGGGAGCCCGGGAAGCAACTCCAGGTCGGTGAGCGCGCCCAGCAACCAGAACGGTACCGAAAGGGCGAAGACGAGGGTGATGAACGCGAGCGGCGACCGACGCATACATGTTCAAGACGGGAGTCCACGTCGTCCCACGACCTGGTACGCCAGTTGGAGACGGCTAGCTCGGCCGTTTCTCCCGGCCGCGCCCGGTATCGTCACACACGTCCAGACTGGCCGTCTATGATTCCGGATCACGCACGAATGGCTCCCCGCATTCTATGGAGTGCTGAATCCTGATAAGCTACGGCACGTGGAGATCGGCGTATGACACAGGCACATACTGTAACCACGATGTCGGCTGCGCCCGGTACGCCCACCCGTATCGTCGTGTTAGGTGGTGGGTTCGGCGGCGTCGCCGCGACACGGGAGCTGGAGCGACTCTACGGTGGCACGAAGACCGTCGAGATCACGCTCGTGAGCCGCGATAACTTCTTCATGCTCACGCCGCTCCTTTTCGAGGCATGCTCGGGAACGCTCGAGCTACGTCATTGTGCGCAACCCATCCGCCCTGCGTTGCGCCGAGCACGATTTGTCGAGGCGACGGTCGAGAGCGTGGATACCGAGCGACGCGTCGTTCACGCCGTCGCGAGAGGCGGCATGACGTACGACCTCCCGTACGATCATCTCGTAGTGGCGCTGGGTGCAACGACGAATCAGTCGCTCATCCCCGGCTCGCCCACCGCCTTCACGTTCAAGACCATGGCGGACGCGCTCGTGTTACGGAACCACCTCATCGAGCGGTTCGAGCGCGCGGACGCCACCCCGAGCACGTCGCACCGATGCGAATGCCTTACGGTCGTCGTGATCGGCGGAGGGCTGGTAGGCGTCGAGCTGCTCGGCGAGCTGACCGCATTCGCGGACGACATTCTGCGCTACTATCCGCGCATTCGGCGCGACGAAGTCAATTTCTACCTGTTCGAAGCCGGGCCGCGCATCCTCCCGGAGCTCGATCCGGAGCTTGCGGCAACCGCGGAGCGTGTGATCGAGGAGCGCGGAGCTGACATTCGAGCCTCGACCCCGGTGCGCGAGATCGAGTCGTGCCGCGTTCACCTCGAAGGCGAGACGATCGAGGCAGGCACCATCGTTCTTGCGGCTGGGATCGTCCCGAATCCGGCCGCCGTTCGGATCCCCGTTGCGCACGACCAGCGTGGTCGCATCGAGGTAGACGCGACGATGCGCTCCGTGAGCCATTCCAACGTGTGGGCGCTCGGCGACTGCGCCGCGATTCCGGGACCGGACGGGCGTCCGTATCCGCCGCTCGCGCAGCACGCGACTCGACAGGCAAAGCAGGTAGCGCGGAACGTCGTCGCGGCCGTGAAGGGTCGGACGCCGGAGCCGTTCGTGTTCGAGCCTCTCGGGACGATGGCGGCGCTCGGCCACACGAGTGCCGTCGCGAAGGTGTTCGGTGTGAACCTGACCGGATTTCCGGCGTGGTGGGTGCGGCGAACGTATTACCTGTTCCAGATGCCGCGGTGGGACCGTCGTCTGCGCATGGTGCTCGACTGGACGATCGCGTTGTTCTTCCGCCCGGACATCACGAAGGTCGAACTGGCGGTGGAGCAGGATCAGGTGCGCACTGCTTTTGCCGCGGGCACGTCGGCGCGCGACGACGTCCCGAGCAGGGCAGCGTAGGGGGAATCGGGGTCAGATTCGAATTTCATCGTTCTGTTGCGCGACGGCAGCGTACGGCCGCCGGTCCCCGGCCCGTCCCTCGGTAGCCCTCTCGCCGGCAGATCCGCCGTGGGCCGTTGCCGCGTCCGCCGTTGCCGCGCTCGCTCCTGCCGCGCCCTCCGCGCTCTGCTCGGTGGCGGGACGAGCCCGGCCCGGCGCCGTCGTGGCATCGGGCCTGACACGGATTACGCGGCAGAAGCGAACGCGGAAACGGCCGCGGAGAACGATCCCGGTGTCGGCAGCGCTGGCGTCACGGGCATCCAGAACTAAGAAGCGAAGCGGATGAGGGGATGAGGAGATGAGCGACATCATCCCGAGTGAGTGAAAGCTCCTCTCGCCGAAACGTGAATGAGAGGGAGACGGCCTGTCGGGACGCCACCTGCCGCATGGAGCAGTTCCCATCAATCGCCGCCCGGCGCGAGGGCTCGTCCCGGTCCGGGACCGATCCCCAGCATCCCCTTCATCCCCTCATCCGTTTCCTCTTCGTTCTGGATGCCCGCCATCCGTTCGGGTGCCGGCCCTCGCGACGGGCCGGGACCTCGGCCCTCGGTTGCGGTGCGTTCGAACGATGCGTTAGGACTCTGACCCCTAACGGAGCATAACGACGCTAACTCGACATCGCCGGTGCCCGGGCGGGCTGAGGCGGCGTGCGCCGGAGGTCGATCCACTTCGCCACCGGGCCCACGAGCCACAGCGCGACGAGTGGCGGTGCCGCGTTGAACGCCGTCGGCAATGGCCAGCCCTGGTCGGACGCGTATCGGATCATCACCTCGGCGATCGCGATGAGGACCGTGACGGCGATCTGTCCGCGCCGCCCACGCACCACCGTCCGCGGGTCGGTGATCATGAAGAAGATGAAGAGCTGATACATCGGCCCTGTGATCGGCGCGAGCTCGGGCAGGAGCGGCTGCCCGAGCGCGACACTTCGCGCCGCGTTCAGGACCATGAAGCTCGCGACGTACGTGAGCGTGATGTGGAGGACCTTGACCCGGGCCGCGATCACCAGTCCGAACGTCCAGATCACGAGGTTCGTCGCGAGGTCGTTGCCCCACTGATGGCTGAGCACCGACACGCGCTCCGGCGCGGCGAGCAGCAACACGACGATGGCGAAATTCGTAGGGTTCCAGACGTGATTGTTCCGGTAGCGCAGGACGTACTTGGATGCGATGGCGAGAAAGCCGCCTAACGCGAACGGCCAGAGCGCCGCGCCCTGTGGCTTGAGCAGGAGCGTGAGACTGATGCCGCTGATGTACGCGCTCTGCAGGTTGACGACCTTGCCGCGATCGAACCAGGAGAGGAGCGCCTCGGTCGCCGTGCAGACGAACAGCGCGAACAGCAACCGGTCGTACCCGCCCACGACGTGGTAGCGCAGCTGCGCGACGACCAGCACCAGCGTAATGAGGAACGCGATCAGGTAGCGCGGGTCGATCCGCTGCGCGCGGTCCTTCCAGGTGAGCGCCGCGGCGGGGCGCGCGATGGTTGCGTCGGTCATGGCGTCACCGCTTCGGCTCGGTGATGGTATGTCGCTGATTCACGAGCGGGCGATGCAGCACCTGCTCCGTCCCCGACGGCCACTGGATGACCACACGCTCCACCCACTCGCGACGTCCGAGCCCGAAGTGAAGGCGCCGGTCGTTCTGGCTCGAAAAACCCATGCCGCCATCCACCACGCGGCGTTGGCGTAGCTCACCCGTTTCCACGACGACTTCGGCGCCGATGGCGCTACGGTTGCTCCGCGTCCCCACGAGCGCCAACGAAATCCAGTTGTTCGCCGAGTCGGGCTGATTCCGGTAGAGAACAGCGGGCTGATTCTGGTTCGCAATGATCACGTCGAGCACACCGCGGTTCCCGAGATCCGCAAACGCGACGGCACGGCCGTCGTACTCGTCGGTCGCTCCCACCGTGCCGGCGACGTCCACCCACCCGGCGACGCCGCGATTCAGGAACACGCGCGATCGCTCGTACCCGGAGAGGCTCGCGTTACCGAACGGTGGCCACGTCTTCGCATCCTCGAAGAGCCGGCTATTGGCGCCAGCGATCTTGGACATCGAGTACCAGTAATTCTGGTCGCGGTCGGCGGAGATGAACCCGTTGACCACGAACAGCTCGTTGATGCCATCGTTGTTGAGGTCCCCGAACTGCGCCCCCCACGCCCAGCCCGCGTCCGCTACCGCGCCCTCGGCCACGTTGACGAACGTCCGCCCCTCGGCCATCCGGTTCAGACGCAGGTTGTTGTTCTGGAACAGGTAGCCGCGCTCCGAGATGTTCGTCACGAACGCGTCCAGCCGGCCCCGGTTCATGACGTCGCCTAACGCCACAGCCATGCCGCTCTTGGATTCGCTCTCGAGTCCTGCCGTCGTCGGCACGAAGCGCTGACCGCCCTCGTTCAGGAACAACTCCTCAGGCCCGTAATCGTTCGCGAGGTAGAGGTCCGGCCACCCGTTCTCGTCGAAGTCCGCCGACGCCGCGGCCATGGTCCACCGCGTGCTGCCGACGCCCATGCGGTCGGTGACGTCCTCGAACTTCCCGCCGCCGAGGTTCCGGAAGAGCAGGTTCTTGCCACCGTTCGACGCGAACTCGAAGCTGTTGTGCATGATCTTCGTAGTCGCGAGGTTCCACAGGTCGACGTCGCTGCGGAAGTACGCCGTCACGTAGAGGTCGAGCAGACCGTCACGATCGTAGTCGAACCAGACGGCGCCATTGCTGTTCATCCACCGATGCAGACCCGAGGCAGCCGTCACGTCCTCGAAGCGCCGGCCGTCGACGTTCCTGAACAGCGCCAGGTAGCCGTACCTGTAGACGAGGACGTCCTCGCGCCCATCATTGTCGATGTCGCCCCAGACGCTTCCCATGGAGACGCCGTCGCCTGCCCGGTTCAGGTCCGCGAGTCCCGCACTCGCCGCGACATCCTCGAACGTGCCATCGCCGCGGTTCCGATAGAGCGCGTTAGGCTCGCCAAAGCGGCTGTTCGTGAAGTACAGGTCCGGCCACCCGTCGGCATCGAAGTCGGTAACCGATACGCCGGCCCCGAGCGCGGCGACGTGGGGCTCGACGTTCGCGATCTTCGGGTCGAACGCCGGGCGGCGGTGCACGAACCGGATCCCGGCCTCGGCGGTCGCGTCCTGGAGCAGGAAACCCGGGCGGCCGGCGTCGGCGGCCGTGCGGATCGGCCCGCTGTCGAGGCGGACTGCGAGACCGATCGCGGCGAAGAACGGGACGGCGATGATGGCGCGGCGAGCGCTGGGGCCAGGTCGATGCATCAGGAGAGGCTGGACGATGGCGACAATGGCGCGGCGACGGATGCGACGATCAGCGCCGCTTCGACACCCGCGTGTTGTATTCCTTTATATAGCGCTGATGCTCAGCGGTTGTGGGATACGACTCCCCGGGCGCGTAGGGGTACTGCTGGATCCCGTGGAACGGGAGCGGCTCGACGGTATTCCCGAACGCGGTGTTCATGTCGGCATCCTTGATCCAGCCGACCGTGTAGAGCAGGAAGTCTCGCTTCCACCCCGGCGGCAACGAGGTCGCCGAGGCAGCATCGAATTGTACGGTCACCTCGTCCCCCGGGGCCATGATCGCGTACATGTCGTCGGCTCGCTCGAGAAGCGGCAGGACGTCACCGAAACGCGTGAAGGCGCCCTCGATGGGCCGCCACGGCGACTCCTTGCTCACCTGACCGTAGTCGAACCAGTGCGGCCCGTAGCGGCCACCTTTACGATACAACCGTGAGAACCCGCGGTAGTGCAGATCGGCAGATACAGGCGAGAGCGTCGTAACCTTCGCCTGATTCGCCGCGACTTCGTGCGCGACGAACGCGTGGTCCCAGTAGATCTGCATGTTCGTGCGAACGCGCACGTGGCGATCCTTCGTCGGAAACTTCCCGGCGAGATCGATCACCACGGACTTGTCCTTGCCCGACGGGAAGCTCAGGTTCGCGACCGCGGTCCAGCGTCCGTTCGCGTCGCGCACCTCGAGGGACGGCGCCATGGGTTTGAGCCCCGACTGCTGTGAGAGCGCGACATTGATGCTCGCATCCGTCGGGTAGATCCAGCCGCGAAGCACGAGCACCGAGCCTGGCGTGCCTGCATCCGATCCGAGGTCGAGAATCAAGTCGTGCGGCTCGACCAATCCCTGGTATTCGAGCGGCGTCAGGTTCGACACGTACACATCGTCGCGCTCGCGAAGGGCGGGGAGGAGATCGTTCCCGCGATCGTCTTTCGCCGACACCGGCGGGCGCTGTCGCGTGAGCTGGAAGAGACGAAGCGGCGTCGGCCCCGGGGGAACGAAGCGCTCGTCCACGTACACGTCAACGGAATCCGGGTGGTCCACGGCGACGAGCTTCACCTCGTCGGTGTATGCCGTCTCCCAGAGCTCCTCGGTGAGCTGCAGGACGTAGCGGCCCTGCCGAGGCCGGAGCGCGGCACCGGGAATTCGCAGATACTCGCGAGACGCTTCGGGTGAGGCGTACATGGTGCCGCCACCATCGCCAGCGGCCATGAGTCCCACGGGCATGCCGAGCGCGCTCTTCCACATCACGTCGGTCACGAACCGGAACTGCGTGCCGTCCCACGTATAAAGGAAGGCGCACGACCCCTTCAGCATCTCGAGCTCGAGAACATCCTGGTCCGTGCCCGGGAAGTACACGGCCTGGGGGACACCGTTAGGCCACTCGATGCGCAGCACGTCAGCCTTGAGATGAGGGCCGAGCCCGAAGTGCGTCACCCGGCTCGTCACCACGCGCGTCTGATAGATCTCCCCGGAGCGCAGCTCCAATCTCGCGCCGATGCCAAACGTGTTGTTCTTGCCGCTGCCCGTGCGCAGGCCGATGAGCGACACCTGCGTGGAGAGCCTGGAGTTCCCGCCCTCGTTCGCGAGCAGTCGGAAGCCGCGCTCCGCTCCAACCAGGAGATCGAGGTCGCCGTCGGATTCGACGTCGATGGACGTGACGATCGTGCCGGACCGTGGAAGTGCCGGCAACAGGTTGGACTGGTTCGTGTAGGTTCCGTTGCCCGCGTTGCGGAAGAAGAACACGCCGCGCTGGTCGCCCGTCTGACGTCCGGCCGCCACGATATCGAGCCAGCCATCGTTGTCCGCATCGGCGAACTCGGCGTGCACACCAGATGCGGACGCGAGCGCGCCTAACGCGGATGCCGTCCGGTCATCGCGAGTGAACTTCCCGGTGCCGTCGTTGCGCCAGAGCTCCGCCGCGCCCGCGCCGCGCCGAGTGAGCAGAAGGTCGAGCGCCCCGTCGTTGTTGTAGTCGCCCACCGTGACACCGCCCATCGCGACACTCGGTGCAAGCCCACTCGCGGCCGTCGCCTCCTCGAACCGCCGCAGGCTCGTGTTGCGGTAAAGCGTGGCGCCGCGTTCCGTCGCGACCACCACATCGATTCGACCGTCGCCATCGAAGTCGGCGAATGCGGCGTCGTGCGTGCCCGCGGCGCCGCCGAGGCCCATGCTCGCGGCAACTTCCGCGAATGTGCCGTCGAGATTGTTGCGATACGCCAGGATCTGTGCGCCGCCCACGAGCAGGAGGTCGAGGTCACCATCATGATCGAGGTCCACGAACAGTGCCTTCCGTGCATCGCGCACGGCCGAGGTTCCGGACGCGTTCGTCACGTCCACGAACTTGCCGGCGCTATCGTTGCGCAGCAGGTAGCCACGAGCGTCGCCGCCGATGACGAAGAGATCGAGCCAGCCGTCGTTGTCGAAGTCCCCAACCGCGGCATCGATGGCACCGGCGGGCAGCGCGATGGCCGAGCGCTCGGTCACATCGAGCGACCGGTACCGCTCGATGAGAAAGAGCCGCGTCACGAACCGCTGCTGCTCGGGTGACCAGAAGGTCGCGAGCAGCTCCTCGGCGCCGTCGCCGTTGAAGTCGCCGGTCGCGAGCGCGGTCGCCGACGACGCTGGCGGCTGTGTATCAGCTCGTGTCGTCAGCGTGTTCTCGTAGTCGGGCAGTCCCGCGTCACCCGTCGCATCGGTGAAGCGCAGCGAGTCGTTCGTGAGAATCGCACCAGTCCCACGCAGCTGAATCACCGACTGCGGCGTGAAGGTCAACACTGGCCTGCCGACGATCGGATCGTCGAACCACTTCACGTCCGCGAGGGCCGCCTGATATGGCGCGGTGGTCTCAATCGATTCCTGCAGGCGGTCGAACACCGGGCTGGCCTCGGCGACGTTCCCCGCGCGGAGCAGATCAATCGATGTCGCGAGCAGCGCGCGCACGTCATCCGGCGGCTCCGGTCGCAGCCGGCGATATTCTTCCAGCTGTCGTACCGCGCTGTCGGGCTGTCCGAGGGTGATGAATGTCTTTGCGAGCGCGAGGCGGGCCGCGAGGTTTGCGGGGGCAATGTCGAGCACTTGCCGTAACAGTTCTGCCCGTCTCGTCGTCGCGGTCTGGCCGTCCTGCGCGTCGAGCTCTGCCAGCGCCCACAACACTTTCGCGTCGCGTGGTTGCGCGGTTCGCAGCTCCTCGAGCGTCGCGCGTGCCTCGTCGCGCCGGTCGGTAAGCGAGTAGAGCTTGGCGAGCATCCGCCCGACGTCGGCGTTTCCGGGATCGAGACGCCGTGCGCGCCGCAACTGCGCTTCGGCGTCCGCGTGGCGGCCGGCCTGCAGGTACGTGAGGCCCAGGTTCGCGTACCCGAACGGGTCGTTCGGCGCGAGGTCAACGATCTTCTGGAACTGTTCCTCCGCCTCCGGTAATTGACCGCGCTCGAGGAAGCGGACGCCCAGAGTGCGAGCCGCGAAGATCTCTTCGGGGTTCGCGGGCTCGGACCGACAGCCGTAGGCCAGGGTCGTGGCGAGCAGCACCCACACGAGGTGCCGGGCTTTCTGGGCCATCCTGGGCCTCTCCTCCGGTCGGAATAGCGGGGAGCCCAGCTCATGCCGGGCGGGACGAGCTCGAGCGCGTCGAGCGGGATCTGCATACGCTGGCAGCACGCGCGAAGGTGTGCAACCCTGCCATCTCCGCCGCTTGCATACGTGACACGAAGCATAGTGGCGCCGCGCGTCGGGATTCCGTATTCATGGCGGGTGCGCGGCCCAGAGCGACCCATCCGGAGTTGTGCCGTCGTGTTCCTCACATCGCTGGGGATCGCCGCGTGCGCTCCGACGGGCGGTTCCACGAGCGACGTCGCGATGGCCGCCGGCGCGACGGGTGCGCCGCTCTTCGGCGATGAGTTCTCGGGCCCCGCGCTGGACCGGACGAAATGGGAGGTTTACACCGGGCCGGTCTACAACTCCGAGCTTCAGGAGTACGTGGACGACTCGGCCACGGTGTCCCTCGTGCGCGGCGCTGAGGCCGAGGGGGCCGTCGACGGCGCGCTCGTGATCCGCGCGCACAGGCGGGAAGCGCAGGCTGGAGCGCCCCTGCGTCCCGAGTTCGTCTCCGGCCGGCTTCACGGTCGAGTGCTATTTCGCTTCGGTACCGTCGCGGCGCGCATGAAGCTTCCGGCCGGCGCTGGGCTCTGGCCGGCGTTCTGGCTGCTCGGCGGTGGGGCGTGGCCGGCGAGCGGTGAGATCGACGTCATGGAGAACGTCGGTGATTCGACGTGGGTGAGTGTCGCGCTCCACGGGCCAGGGTATTCGGGGGATACACCGCTCGTTAGGCGCACGACGCTTCCGGTAGCTCGCGACGCGACGCAGTGGCACGAGTACGCCGTCACGTGGACGGCGGACAGCATCGTGTTCCGCGTCGACGGCGAGATGGTCTACCGGGTGACACGCGACAAGGTCGCGGCCTACGGGCCGCCGGCAGCGCTCGACAGCGCGAAGTACGTGGTGCTGAATCTCGCGTTAGGTGGAACCTACCCGGCGGCGGTCAACGGCGTTCAGGGGCCTCGCCTCGGGCTCCCTGACGCTACCCTGCCGCGCATCGAACGCGGGGACGCGAAAGTTCTGGTAGACTGGGTGCGCGCCACCCGCTGAGCGGCCTCGGCTTTGCAGGAGGGAATTGCCGTATGCCCGGTCCTCTATCTCGCGCACGGATGCAGCGACCGATCGAGTACCGCGATCGGCAAGGACGGTCGTGGACCGTCTCGGAGATCGCGGAGCTCAAGGTCGTCTCGCCGTCGATCGATGGCCCGAATCGGTGCCTTGTGATCCGCTTCGAGCGCGAAGGCGAAGCGCGATTCGCGCGATGGCTCGGCGACAGCGCCGGGTGGCGTGGACAGCAGACGCTCCATAGGCTGTTGGCGAGCACGTATCCCTGACCCGTGGCCGCGGACAACACGACGTCCGCCCGCGTGAGACAACTCTTGGCGTCGGCCCCCCCTCTCGCCAGACGACTGAAATCGCTGTCCCTGGCGCGTGGCTTGCCCGTCCCGTGGTTCAACGACGCCATATCGCGCTCGACAGCGCTGGTCACAGCTATCCCACGGGGAGGACACATGCGCACCACTCGATTCACCGTGGTTCTCACGGGGACCGTACTTGCCTGCCTACCGATGATGCGCAGTGACGCGCAGGTACGGGTAACGACATCCACGGGCGAAGTCTCGCTCTACACCGAGAAGAACCTCACCGACCACATGATCGTGGTCGACTCGGTGGAGCTCGAAATGGCTCAGCTCGCGGTGTCACGCACCCAGAACACCGCGGTTCGGGATTTCGCGAACATGCTCATCACGGAGCACACCGGTCACCTCGAGTCCGTGCGCAAGATCGCGGGGGAGGATGACGTCGGGCGTCAGGCGAGCCCAACAGATACTGCAGGTGCCGCGGCCATTCGCGCACTGACGAGCCTGCGTGAGATGCCCGCGGACTCTGGGTTCGACAAGGCATTCATTCGCGAACAGATCCGGCTTCATAGTCAGGAGATCATCGCGATGAAGATGTTCGGTGGGGCGGCCGAGGATGACGACCTCCAGGATGAAGTGAAGAAAACGATACCGGTCCTCGAGCGTCACCTCGCGCGCGCGCGTGAGGTTGCGGCGCAGCTCGGCATGCCAACGGACACCACGTCGGTAACCAAGCCCGACTCGGCGACCAAGCCCGATTCGACGAAGCCGACAACGACCACCACCAAACCCTGAATCGGGGTCAGATTCGAATATCATCATTCGAACGCGGCTCGGTTTCGCAATAGCGCGATGAGACAAGGGCCCCCGCATGCGGGGGCCCTTGTCTCATCGTCGGCTCGACGTTGCCGACCAGATCATTCTGTGCGATCGCCGCGATCGCCCTGGCCTTTCCTGGTCTCGGTCTTCGCGTCCTCACGGACATCGCGCGAGAGTGAGCGGCTGACGTCGTCCTGCTCTTCCGTAAACTGCCCCTGCTCGTCGCGGCGGACAAAGCGCTTGTCGTCTTCGTTGGGCTCGATGAGCTCGCGGTCCCTGGCCATAATACCTCCGTTGGTTCGGCCGTTCGTTTCGGCGGGTCTCAGCCGAGCACGTCGTGTGCCCAGCCCGCCCCCGTGAACCCCTGGAAAGCTCGACCGTAGCGACGATACCCATGAGGCTGATCCTGCCAGGGTCCGGTAAGGGGCGCAGTACACCGGTCGGCCCGGCCCGCTGCCTAACGATAACGACCGTCCTCATCGGGACGCTGGCATGCGATCGAACCCGAGCATCCGGCGACCGCGACGCAAAGCCGAGCGCCGCGGCAGAAGTATGGCTGACTACTGGAGACCAGACCCACCTCCTCGCTCGTCAGCACGACGTGCCCATCGCGGTCGCCGACACGACGCCAGCCGTGCCGACCATTACCGTCGATGAGGCAACGGTGTTCCAGGAAATCGTCGGGTTCGGCGCCGCGATCACCGACGCGTCGGCCTGGTTGATTCAGCAGCGACTATCCGCCGCCCAACGCGACTCGCTGCTGCGCGACCTCTTCGGCCCCGAGCCGGGCATCGGGCTCAGCTTCGCGCGCCTAACGATCGGCGCGTCCGACTTCTCGCGCGCGCACTACAGCCTGGACGACGTGCCACCGGGACAGACCGACCCCACGCTCGCCCGCTTCTCCATCGAGCCGAATCGGCGCGACGTCTTGCCCGTGGTGAAGCACGCGCTTGCGATCAACCCGCAACTGACAGTGATGGCGACGCCCTGGAGTGCGCCAGCCTGGATGAAGTCGAGCGGCAGTCCCATCAAGGGCACGTTGCGCCGCGACGCGTACCCGGCATTCGCCGAGTACCTCCGCCGGTACGTCGAGGCGTACGAGGCCGAAGGCGTGCCCATCTTCGCCCTTTCGCTCCAGAACGAGCCGCACCACGAGCCTGACGACTACCCAGGCATGCGTCTCACACCGGCGCAGCGCGCGGAGCTTCTCGAGCACCACGTCGGCCCACTCTTCGAGCAGCGAGGCGTCCGAACACGGATTCTCGAGTGGGACCACAACTGGGACGAGCCCGAGTCGCCACTCTTCGTGCTGGCGGATAGCGGGGCGCGACAATACGTCTCCGGTGTCGCGTGGCACTGCTATGCAGGAGACGTCTCCGCGCAGACGCGCGTCCGCGACGCACGCCCCGACAAGGACGTCTACTTCACCGAGTGCTCGGGCGGGGAGTGGGCACCGAATTGGGGCGACAACCTGAAGTGGATCACGCGTACGCTCATCATCGGCGCCACGCGCGGCTGGGCGAAGGGGGTGCTGCTCTGGAACCTCGCGCTCGATGAGAACCACGGCCCGCACCTCGGTGGCTGCGGCAACTGTCGAGGCGTGGTGACGATCGATTCGGCCACGGGGGCCGTGACGCGAAACGTCGAGTACTACGCCCTCGCGCATGCGAGCCGGTTCGTGCCGCCGGGGGCGCGCCGTATCGAGTCGACCGCCGCCATCGAGGGACTCGAGAGCGTGGCGTTTCGAAATCGCGATGGGTCGACTGTGTTGATCGTCGTGAATACGGCCGGGACTGAACGGCCTTTCACCGTTCGTGCGTCCCGCGGAGTGTTCCGGTTCGCATTGCCCGCTGGCGGGGTAGCGACGTTCCGGTGGCGTTGAGGATCCAGGTCGATCAGCTATCTGCTATCAGCTATCAGCAAGGCACACGGGCCGGGCCCACGGTCGCGCGTACCG
>DAINRQ010000095.1:0-24045 GCA_036741775.1 Gemmatimonadaceae bacterium
GACGGCGGTGACGTCGTTCTGGGTGCCCGACACCGTTCCGCTCGTCTCGGAGCGCGATACGTAATCGCGCGCTTCGACGCGCAGCCTCACGCGACCAAGCGTCAGTTCGCTGCCGACAGATCCATAGCCGGCCAGAAAGTACCGCCGTCCACTCGCGTCGCGATCGCGGTCGTAGCTTCGCGCGCCGGCACCCGCTCCGAAGAACGGAATGACGCGCCGATGTGCCGACGCCCTGCCAGGCGCCAGCTCGAGCCCGAGATCGTACTGCACCATGGTGAAGTCGTCGCGCGCGCCATCCCGGTAGGTAGTCTGCGAGATCAGCGCTCCGCCCACGAGGGCCAGGGAAGGCCGGAGCCCGATGCCGACCTGAGCACCAATGGTGAACGCATCTCCGATGACTGATCGATGCCGGCCGGTCGGCAGGAATGCGCCGAGCAGCGCGTGCACGAAGACTCGGCTGTCGTTGGCGCGTTGCGCCGGAAGCGTTGTCGGGGCCAGCAGCGTAACGCCGAACGCGAGACGTGAGATGGTTCGCATCGATAGCTCCCTCGGGAGGCTCGCGGCGCCTGACAGGCACACGTTATGGCCGTGCATCTACTCCGTTACTCCGCCATGATTGCCCATGATGCTGAAGACACGCTGAGCCAAAGCTGAGTATCCACCACGAGAGGGCGATGACGGTCGAGCATACCCTCGCACACGCGAGGTCTCGAGGGCGGCGTCCACCGCCGCGGCGCTGCGGCCACTCGCCGGCGACGCGGCTGCGTTTCTGTTCGCGGCGCGTCTGATTGCCACCGGCGTGTTGGGCGTCCCGGTACTTGCGGGCGCGTCCGCCTACGCTATCGCCGAAGCCGGCGGGTGGCGCTGGGGAATGGACGCACGGCCCGCGCAGGCGAAGCAGTTCTACGCGGTCATCGCCGTGGGACCCGGCCTGGGGATGCTCCTAGACCAGGTCGCGCTCGACGGCTTCCGATCGCTGTTTTGGGCAGCGGTGATAGGCGGGGCAACGGCCGTGGCGATGCTGCTCGCCCTGATCTGAGTACTCGCCGCGTGACCGGAGTCACGTCGGGCGAGCTCCACTCGGGCGCTCATACGCGATTCAGCTTGCCCTCAGCAACCGCGCGCACTGTTTGGATGTAGGACGCTGACGTCGTGGCGCCCAAACCGTGCGGCTCCCATGAGGAGATCGATGTCCGTGATCAGCCACGCACTTGCACTCTTCCTCGCGATCGCCGCGCCGGTGATGTCCGTCGTTCCAGCCCAGGAGCCGAGCGGGCGGGATGTGGTCGACCGGGCGGAGAAGGCGCTCTGGGGGAAGACTCTCCAGGCACGGCTCACAATGACCGTGAGAACGCCACGCTGGGAGCGGACGCTCGAGCTGCAGTCGTGGATGGAACGTCCTCGACGCTCGTTCATCCGCATCCTGGCGCCGGCGAAGGAAGCCGGCATCGGCTCGCTGCGCATCGGAACGGAAATGTGGAACTATCTGCCCGCGGTCGAGCGGACGATCAAGATTCCGCCGTCAATGCTGACGCAATCCTGGATGGGCTCTGACTTCACCAACGACGATCTCGTGAAGGAAAGCAGTCTCGTCGAGGATTACACGCAGCGCATCACGGCGACCGACACGGTCAGCGGGGCGCTGGCATATGTCGTCGAGTTGCTACCGAAGCCTGACGCCGCCGTGGTGTGGGGCCGCATCGTGCTCCGCGTGCGCAAGGCCGACTTCCTCCCAGCGCGCGAAGAATTCTACGACGAGCGCGGAACGCTCGTGCGCGTCATGACGCTGTCGGATGTGCGCCTGCTCGGTGGCCGCACGATTCCCACGAAATGGGAACTGCGGTCGGTGACGAAGCCGGGGAACGTCACGACCATGGTGATGAAAAGCGCGGTGTACGACGCGACGATTCCGGACGAGATCTTCACGCAACGCAACCTCACGAAGCGATGACAGCCACGACACCGATCGAGCAGTCTATTCTCGCCATCGGTCCGCTGGCGAACCGCAACGAGGTCGTCGTCAAAGTCGACGGGGTGACGAAGACCTATCAGCGCGACAGCATCGCCGTGAACGCGCTGGCCGGCGTGGACCTCGAAATCCGGAAGGGCGACTTCGCCGTGCTGGTCGGGCCTTCGGGCTCGGGCAAGACCACGCTCCTCAATCTGATCGGCGGTCTCGATACGCCGACGAGTGGTCGGATTCTGGTCGGCGGCGCCGACATCGGACGCATGAGCAAATCGGAATTGTCCCTCCTCCGGCTGCGCCAGATCGGCTTCGTCTTCCAGGAGTTCAATCTCATTCCCGTGCTCTCGGCGATCGAAAACGTCGAGTTCATCATGCTGCTTCAGGGCCTGCCCGAAGCGCGACGGCGCGAGCGCTCGATGGCATTGCTGAACGAGCTCGGGCTCGCGGGACTCGAGTATCGGCGCCCGAATGAATTGTCCGGTGGACAACAACAGCGCGTGGCGGTGGCGCGCGCGCTCGCAGCGGAACCGATCATTGTCCTCCCGGACGAGCCGACTGCCAATCTCGATTCCAAGGCGGGTGCCGCGCTCATGGACATGATGCGCCGTCTCAACGAAGAACGCGGCGCGACGTTCGTCTTTTCGACGCACGACCCGATGGTGGTGGAACGGGCCAAGCGCGTGATCCGGCTGCGCGACGGCCGCGTCGAGGCGGACGAGCGGCGGAGCGGCTGATGTACACTAAGCTGATGCTCGTTAGGCTCGCCTGGCGCAACGTGCTGCGGAACCGGCGGCGCTCCGTCATTACGATCCTATCGGTCAGCCTCGGCCTGGCGGCACTGACGTTTCTCTGGGGGACTCTGGACGGAGAGAACCGCGCGATGGTCGAGAACACGACGCGCTATCTCGCCAGCGACGTCCAAGTGCACGTCCGAGGCTACCACGACGATCCAAGTCTGGATCTCGCGATCTCCGAAGCCGCCCACGTCGCTCAGGCGGTCGCTCGCGATCCGGACGTCGACGCGTCGGCGGTTCGACTGGAGGGCAAGGTGCTGGCGAGCCGGGGCGAAAAGGCTCGCGGCATTCTCATGGTCGGCGTGTCACCACCGGACGAAGCCCGCGTCACCTCTCTGTTCGACGCAATCGTTGCGGGTGCGCCGCTTCGATCTCCCGATTCAACCGGCGGGTTGATCGGCGTCAAACTCGCCGACGCGCTCGGCCTTGGCGTTGGTGACGAGTTGGTGCTCATTGGTCAGGCATACGACGGCTCGCTCTCGAGCGCGCTGGTGCCGGTGCGCGGAATCTTTCGTACGAACATCGGCGAGTACGATGGATATGTCGCCGTCATGCCACTCCGCGCCGTGCGTGAGTTCCTGGCAGCGCCGAGCGGCGCGACGTCGATCGCGTTGCGGTTGAAGGATCGCGACCGGCTCGACGTCGTCGCTCCGCGACTGCAGGCAGGACTGGGAGCACGCTACGAGGTGGTCGGCTGGCCCCGGCTGCTTCCCTCCGTGCTGACGTCGATCCGCTTTCACGAAGTCGTGGGGTACCTCATCGTTGTCATCTTCTTCACGATCGTGGCCGCCGCCGTCGCCAACCCGGTGTTGATGGGAGTGCTCGAGCGTACGCGGGAGTTCGGCGTTATGCTCGCCGTGGGGATGAGTCCGAGCCGATTGCTACGGCTTGTCCTCTGGGAGGCGCTCCTCCTCGGAGCATTCGGCGTGCTCGTCGGAAACGCGATCGGGCTGGCGGTAACGCTCTACTTCGGCCGCGTTGGCATCAACCTTACCGCATTCGAGGCCGCGCTGAGCAGCATGTCAGGGGCCTCCACTACGCTCAGGCCAGTTGCTCGCCTCGAGCGTAATGTCGCGATGTCGGCGATTGTCTTTGCCATCGCCAGCGTGGTCGCGCTGTATCCCGCGGTCAAGGCCGCGCGGCTCGATCCAGTGAACGCGATTCGCGGCCTTGCCGGCCGGTTGACGCGCTCGCGCAGCCTGTTCCGACGGAGAGCAACCGGTGCAATGTACGCGAAGCGGCGCTGGCCCGTGTTCGTGTTGATAGCCACCCGGAACATCCTTAGGAACCCGCGCCGCACGGCAATTACCGCGGGCGGGGCGGCCTTCGCGATCCTCGGATACGTCGCGTTGTTCACCTTTTTCGATGGTTTCTACGAGCAGATCATCGACACGTCGACGCGCTATCTCACGGGCCATGTGCAGATCGAGCGCGCTGGGTTCCGGAAGGACCTCGCTCCCGAGCTGACGCTCGGCCAACCCGACGGGCTGCTCGCGCGATTGCGGAAGACGCCGCACGTCGCCGGCGCCGCACCGCGCATCCAGGCGCAAGCGATTGCGAGCAGTGCCGCGAAGTCGGAAGGCGTCGCGCTCATCGGCATCGACCCGGCCCTCGAACGTACGGTGACCTTCATTCACCAAACGGTCGTCAAGGGAACGCCGCTCCAGCCCGGGAGAGATCACGAGATCATGATCGGACGCAAGCTGGCCGAAAAGCTGAACGTTAGGCTCGGCGAGAAGGTGGTGATCACGGCGCAAGCCGCTGGCGGCGACCTGGGGACGGCCGCGTACCGGGTGAGCGGAATCTTCGCGACCGAAAGCGCGAGCTTCGACGAAAGCATGGCGTTCGTGACGCTCGTGGCAGCACAGGCAGTGCTTGGCCTGCAGGGGCGCGTCTCGACGGTCAACATCCGATTGGAAGACCGGTCGCAGGTTCCGGATGCTGTGGCACACCTCCGCCCCTGGATTTCCGCGTCGGGATACAGCGTGGCAACCTGGCAGGATCTGCTTCCGTCTGTGGTTGAAATGATCCAGTTCCTCGTCGCCATTCGCACCATCATCATGGCGATCATCCTCGCGGTGGTCACGATGGCGATCATGAACACCGTCTTCATGTCGGTCGCTGAGCGCACGCGCGAGCTCGGCGTGATGATGGCACTCGGGACGCGGCCCGCCGCGGTAGTGCGCATGGTACTCTACGAGACCGCGACGATCATGGTGCTGGCATCCATTGCCGGGTACACCGCCAGTGCGTTGCTTGCTGCGTATTTCGGCAGCAAGGGGCTCGACCTCTCCGGGTTCTTTCGAGACTACGACGCCATCCCCGGGGTCACCGGAATTATGTATCCGCGGCTCGTCATCGCGAGCATCGTCGGCCCGGGCATCGCACTGCTCGTGGCGAGCGTGCTGGTCGCGATGTATCCGGCCGCCAAAGCGGCCAAGCTCGATCCGGTGGCGGCCATTCGACACAGGTGATCATGCGACGCCTGATTCATCGTGCTTGCTGCGCGCTACTCCTCATGGCGTCTGGGCGAGCCGCCGTCGCTCAGAGGAGCGAGTCTCGCGCGCCGTGGAGGTTTTCCGGATCCTACCTGAATCTCTATTCGAGCTCTCGCACGATCGTTCCCCCGGCTGAGGCATTCGCCCTCGACCTCAATCGACTGCGACTCAAGCTCGAAGGTGAGCCGTTCAAAGGCATCAGCATCGAGTTGCAGGACGACAACGAGCTGTTGGCGGGGAACTACCTGAGCACTCCACAATACGCCCTAGTCAAAAATCGCCCCCAGACCACGAGTCTCGACCTGGATCACGACTATATCGCGCGCAACGACTTCGTGGCCCGGCATCGCCTCTATCGGGCCACCGTATCGTGGTCCGGGCCGAGAACCGATGTGAAAGTCGGACGACAACGGGTTGCCCTTGGTACAGGCCAGTTCTGGAGTCCGCTCGACCTGCTCAATCCGATCGACCCGACGCGCCTGGAACGTGACTATCGCTCGGGTGTCGACGCGGTACTTGTGGAACAGAAGCTTGGCGCGCTCGCGCGGGTCGATGGAGTGTATGCGCCGGCGAGAGGAGGAATGAAGGCGGTCGCCGCGGGGTATTTGCATGGGAACGCCCGGGGAACCGATTATTCGATTCTGGTCGGCAGCTTCCGCGGCGACAAGGCTGTCGGCACCGACTTCTCGACGAGCCGAGGTGGAGTTGGAATTCGCGGCGAGGCGACGCTGACCGCTCCCGCCGTGGGGTCACGCTATGCTCGGGCGCTGCTCGGCGCGGACTACGGCTTTGCCAACACGCTGAATCTGACAGCGGAGCTGTACTATAACGGGCAAGGCGCGTCCCTTCCGGCGCGCTACGACCTCGCCGCGCTCTTCGCGGGCCGCATGGTCAATCTTGGCCGACACTATGGCGCGATCGCCGCGTCGTACCAGATCACGCCGCTCATGAAGATGGCGGCGTACGGTGTCCTGAACGGCGACGATCGGAGTGGCGTATTGTGGCCGCGGCTCGAGTACTCCGTCGCGACCAACCTCGATCTCTCCGCCGGGATCCAGCGATTCGTTGGCGGGGCAGACAGCGAATACGGCCGCTTCAGCACCCTACTGCATGCCGATGTCCGCTGGTTTTTCTAAAGGGCGGCGGGCGGTTGAACCGCCAACCCAATGGCCCGCCTGTGACTTTCAGCCTGTCCTCAGGCGTGCATCAGCGAGCCGCGGCAACGTATGGCCAACGTTTTGAAGCGCGGGGTACGACGGCAGGGCGCCGACGGCTGGAGCGAAGCCGTTAATGACTGAGGCATTCATTCGAGGGGAGACACGATTATGAAGTGCTCAACAGGCCGCGTTACCGCGCTTATTGGCGCGATGGTGCTCGCTGCGAGTACGTCGGCAGTGGGCGCCCAGATGCATCAGCAGGGCATGATGCAGCAGCAACACATGGCCGACATGCAGAACATGATGCAGCGCCTGTCGGGCATGATGCAGCGCTCCCAGCAGATGCAGAATACCATGCGCCAGATGTCGGCAGGCGCCATGACGGACCAGCACCGCATGATGCAGGAGATGAATGGGCATCTCGGTACGATCATGGAGCACATGAAGGGCTCCATGGAGCAGATGCAGACGACGATGAAACGTGGGGACGCACCGCACGATGCGGAGATGGAGCGCGACATGAACGAGATGCGCGTCGACATGGACTCGATGATGAAAAACGCCGAGCGGATGTTGAAGGTGATTGAGCGTTCAAACGCTCGGATGAGCGCGCCGAAGCGCAGCCCGTGAGGAATAGTGATGACTCGAATCGGATGTCGCCTGAACGCGACTCGGCTCGCCTGCGCGACGGCGGTTGCCTTGCTTCCGCCGTTCATGGACGTACGGGCACAGTCGCTCACCTACGTCGGGTCGACGCTGTTCTCGACAGGTGACTACACCTTCGCTACTCGCACCTCTAGCCTGTACATCGCCAACGGACTCTCCGCGCGATTGGGCCGCGTACGCGCTTCGGTCCTCGTGCCATTGATCGCGCAGGATGCCGGATGGGTGCAGTACAGCGGCGGCGGGATACTCCCGACAGGCGGCATGCCAGGACACGGCAGCGGCGATTCGAACGGCACGGGTTCGCGGACTGGTTCAATGGACGACGGGCGAATGATGTCGCGTGATGGCGACGGCATGAGTGGCCATCTCGGCATCGGTGATCCCCTCGCGCGTGCCGATGTGGAGCTTGTGCACGAAGGAGAATGGAGCCCGGCGATTCGGGTCGTCGGCGCGGCGAAGGCGCCTCTCGCCGGCACCGGCACGGGCTACGGCACCGGGAGATGGGATTTCGGGAGCGGCGTCTCCGCCTCCAAGGCAGTGGGCGGAATCTTCCTTTTCGCCGACGCAACGTACTGGCGGCTCGGCGACACGCCGGATCTTCCACTGCGCAACACGGTCGCGTATGCCGCCTCGGCCGGCCGGTTTCTGGGATCCCTACGGCTCTCCATCCTCGGTTCCGTGAACGGCTATAGTTCGGTGCTCCGAGGAGTCGCCGGACCGGTTCAGGCGGGACTCACGATGGGCTATCATTGGGCGTCTGGCCGGGCGTTTACCGTGTCGACGGCGTTCGGACTCACGCCCTCGGCGCCAGATGTGACGCTCGGTGCCGGGTGGCAGGTTCCGCTATGGACAGCAGGTCACGTGATTCGTGGAGATCCGTGATGTGCAGCGAGTCAGAGGCGGAAGGCCAACTGCATCGGCGCCGGTTCCTCAAGGTCATCAGCGGTGGCGGCGCCGCGGTCACGGGACTCGCGGTGGGCGTGCCGACGCTGACCGCGTTCGTCGCCAGCGCTTCGCAAACCTTCCGCGATGAGCTGGATCAAGGTCGCCGATGATGTCAGCACTCTCGGACGTCGGCACGCCGATAAAGGTCGACTTCGTCGAGGCCGAAAAGCATATGGGGCGTTGGGTGTCTGCGGGTTAGTGTGGCCGGCTGTCGCCGACGGAGTGCGTTAGGCAGGAAACAGGAAACCCGATCGGCCTCGCGCTACGGCGTGATCGCGACTTTGAGGACACCCTCGCGACGTTCCCCGAAAAGCGCGTAGGCCTCACCGATCCGGTCGAGCGGAAAGCGATGTGTGAGGAGCGGCGTTAGGTCGACACGGCCATTCCGCACCAGCTCCATCAGTCTACGCATCCGTTCCTTTCCCCCCGGGCAGAGCGTGGTGACGATGCGGTGATCGCCAAGTCCCGCGGCGAAAGCATCGTAGGGCAGCCCGAGCTTGCCCGAGTACACGCCGAGGCTGGACAGCGTCCCGGCGGGCCGCAGCGAGCGAAGCGCACCTTCGAACGTGGTCTGTGTTCCCAGCGCCTCGATCGCCACGTCGGCTCCACCGTTGGTCAGACGCCGGACCTCCGTCGCGACATCGACCGCGCGGTGGTCGAGTACCACGTCGGCGCCCATGCGTTTCGCCATGGCGAGACGCGCGTCGTCGCCGTCCACCCCGATCACCAGGGATGCCCCCATGAGCCGCGCGCCGACGGTGGCGCAGAGCCCGATGGGTCCCTGCGCGAATACCACGACCGCGTCGCCCGGACGCACGCCTCCCGATTCCGCACCGCCGATTCCCGTCGACGCGATGTCGGCGAGTAGCACGACTTGCTCATCGCCGAGCGAGTCGGGGATCTTCGCCAGGTTCGCCTGCGCGTTCGGGACGAGCAGGTACTCCGCCTGCGCCCCGTTGATCGTGTTGCCGAAGCGCCAGCCGCCGATCGCCTGGTGCCCGTGCCCGTGGCCACACTGCGAGAGGTGGCCGGAGAGGCACGCGTGGCACTGTCCGCAAGGCGTGATGGCACCGATGAGTACGCGATCGCCGACCGCGTACCCTGTCACGCCGGGGCCGATCTCCTCGATCACGCCGACCGGCTCGTGGCCGATCACGAGTCCCGCACGCACCGGATACTCGCCGCGGACGATGTGCAGGTCCGTCCCGCAAATCGTCGTGAGCGTCACGCGAATGACGGCCTCCCCGACGCCAGCGGCCGGACGCGGTACTTCCTCGATGCCGAAGTTGCCAACCCCGCGAAACACCGTCGCGCGCATGGTTTTCCGCGGCGCCCTCGAGGTTCCGCGCTCGATCGTTCTATGCTGCGGGCGGACGCCGGTGTCGGCCGACGCGGACACTGAGGCGGCTGGTGACGTTGGCTGCGGGTCGGCGATGCTAGGCGTGGCGCTGATCTGATGGTCACTCATTGTGTGCTCTCCTTTGGCGCGGCACGCGCCTCTCGACACCCGGCCTCTGCAGCCGATCTCCGCGCGGAAGGCTCGGGGCTTCGTCTCCCCTTCGATGTATGCGGTATTGCTGAAGGGACGGTGAGTACCCGCTGAGTGGTCCCTCCGGATCGCATTGGACCGGACGCGGCGCCCGCGCGGTAGTTCCGAGATTCGACTCGCTCACGGCGCGTTCACGCTGGCCTCAGCATCCGGTGGTAGGCTCGAGTCGAAAGGGAAGAAGGTTCCTGCCACGAGTCTCTTTCCAGTCGACGCGGCCGGAGACAAACCCCCGTCATCGTCGCCTAACCAGTGAATATCGGTCCAACGCGGAGGGTACAATGCACGCCATCAATGGCTGGGGTTTTCTCGGGATGCATCTCTTCTGGTGGATGTTTTGGGTGCTGATCATTGTCGGCTTCACCTCGCTGTTCACACCGGTGCCCAGGCAGCAAGCCAAGCAGCGGGGCACGGCCCTCGACCTGCTCCAGCGCCGGTACGCCACGGGTGAGATCTCGACCGAGGAGTACGAGCAGCGACGCGCCGTGCTCACGCGCGACGCCGCTCAACCGGCCTGAGTTGCCTGATGTCTCCATCCGGAACGCATCGACGAGCGACGCTCGGCGGTGGGGCGCCCGTGCCGGTCGCTCCGGCGCCCGACGTCGGATCTCTGACTGAGCTGGCCCTCGATCTCCACTGGTCGTGGAACCACCGGAGCGACGAGCTCTGGGCGCTGCTCGATCCGGAGCTCTGGGCGGCGACGCACAACCCGTGGCTTGTGCTCCAGACCGTTTCAAAGGCGAAGCTCGCGACGTTCATCACTCGCCCCGACGTCCGGACGCGTGTCCAACGTCTGGTCGAGCAGCGTCACGCACACCTGCAGTCGCCTGCCTGGTTCCAGCGGAATTATCCGGACGCGGTGCTGACGCAGGTCGCGTACTTCAGCATGGAGTTTGCCCTGAGCGAGGCGCTACCGATCTACTCGGGCGGGCTTGGCAACGTCGCAGGCGACCAGCTCAAGGCCGCCTGCGACCTGGGCGTCCCGGTAGTCGGCGTCGGCCTGTTGTACCAGCGGGGCTATTTCCGCCAGGTGATCCAACCCGACGGCAGTCAGCAGGCCCTCTACCCCTACAACGATCCGGGGCAACTGCCGATCACGCCGGTGCGCGACGCGCGCGGGGAGTGGTTGGCGGTAGACATCGCATGGCCCGGACGTCCGATTCGGCTTCGCGCGTGGCAGGTGCGGGTCGATCGGCGAATGCTGTACCTGCTCGACAGCAACGACCCCTCGAACCCGCCGGCCGCCCGCGCCATCACGAGCGAGCTCTATGGCGGCGGACCGGAGCTGCGCCTGCAACAGGAGTTGGTACTTGGCATTGGCGGTTGGCGCCTGCTGCGTACGCTCGGCCTCGAGCCTGACGTCTGCCACCTGAACGAGGGCCACGCTGCGTTCGCGGTGCTCGAGCGAGCTCGCAGCTTCGCGGCCGAAAACGGAGTCGCTTTCTCGGTGGCGCTGGCCGCCACGCGCGCGGGCAACCTCTTCACGACGCACACCGCGGTGCCTGCGGGGTTCGATCGCTTCGCCCCGCCGCTCGTGGAGCGTTACCTCGCGCGCTATGCAGAGGATGACCTCGGAATCCCGTTGCACGATCTCATGGCTCTGGGTCGCCAGAACCCCGATGATCCGGACGAGCAGTTCAACATGGCTTACCTGGCACTTCGTGGCAGCGGCGCCGTCAACGGCGTGAGCCGGCTGCACGGCGCGGTGAGCCGCAAACTCTTCAGTGCGCTTTTTCGCCGATGGCCCGAGGTTGAGGTTCCGATCCAACACGTGACGAACGGCATTCACGTGCCTACCTGGGACTCCTCGTCAGCCGACGCACTGTGGACAAACGCATATGGCAAGGAGCGCTGGCGCGGGAATCCGGAAGTGATCGAGCCGGACCTCAGTCGCGTTGCCGATGCCGATCTCTGGGCCGTTCGCACCGCGAACCGGCGGGCCTTGGTCGAGTACGTGCGCGAGCGCATGCCGACAGAACTTGCTGCGGTAGGCGCACCCCCGGCGCTGGTCAACCGAGCCGGCGCGGTGCTCAACCCGAACGCGCTCACCCTCGGCTTCGCGCGGCGCTTCGCGACGTACAAACGCCCGACCCTCCTGCTTCGCGACCAAGAGCGATTGCTCCGCATCCTGGCCGATCCCGACCGGCCTGTGCAGCTGGTCATCGCTGGCAAGGCGCACCCCGCCGACGACGCTGGCCAGGCGATGATCGCAGAATGGGTCCGGTTCAGCCGCAGACTGGAGGCGGAGGGGCGGGTCGTCTTCGTCCCCGACTACGACCTGCTCCTCGCCGAGCATCTGGTGCAGGGCGTCGACCTCTGGATCAACACCCCGCGACGTCCCTGGGAGGCCAGCGGCACGAGCGGCATGAAGATCCTCGTCAACGGGGGACTCAACCTGTCGGAGCTGGACGGGTGGTGGGCGGAGGCGTACACGCCGGAAGTCGGCTGGGCTCTCGGAGACGGCGGGGAGCACGGAGACGACCCGGACTGGGATGCCAGAGAGGCCGAGGCACTCTACGCGCTGCTCGAGCGCGAGATCGTGCCGGCATTCTACTCCCGCGATGGCGTCGGCATTCCCGCAGCGTGGGTCGCGCGAATGCGCGAGAGCATGGGCCGCCTAACGCCGCACTTCTCCACGGACCGGGTCGTCCGCGAGTACACCGAGCGCTACTACCTGCCCGCGGCGGCGGCCTACCGCCAGCGGGCGGCGGACAAGGGAGCGCTTGCCGCGAGGCTGGTCGCCTGGCAAGAGCACCTGTCGGAGCGCTGGGGAGAGGCGCGGTTCGGGGCGGTGGGTGTGGCAACGCGAGAGAGGGAGCACCACTTCGTGGTCGAGGTCGCGCTTGGACGCCTCGACACTGAAGCCGTACGTGTCGAGCTCTTCGCCACCGCCGTCAATGACGGCGAGCCCGCGCGCTACGTGATGGCTCGCGGTCGACCACTCGAGGGATGGGATACCGGCTACGAGTACAGCGCGAGCGTTCCTGCGTCGCGCGCGGCCGGAGACTACACGCCACGGCTGGTGCCGTATCACCCGCATGCACGGACGCCGTTGGAAGGCCCCCTCGTTCTCTGGCAGCGATGACAACGCCCGCGTTAGGAGTGACGACGATGATGACGACCGCGACGACCATGACGCGAGCCACGATGGCCGATGGGCCACTGGCTTCCGCCGAACTGCGCGAGCTGGACGCCTACTGGCGCGCCGCGAACTATCTCTCGGTCGGCCAGATCTATCTGCTCGACAACCCGCTGCTGCGGGAGCCGCTTACCCTGGAGCACATCAAGCCGCGCCTGCTCGGGCACTGGGGGACCACGCCGGGGCTCAACTTCATTTACGCCCATCTCAATCGCGTCATCAAGCGCCACGAGCTCGACATGATCTTCGTGGCCGGTCCGGGCCACGGCGGACCTGCCGTGGTGGCAAACACTTATCTGGAAGGCACGTACAGCGAGCTCTATCCCGAGGTGTCCCGCGACGCTGAGGGAATGAAGAAGCTCTTCAAGCAGTTTTCCTTTCCCGGTGGCATCCCGAGTCATGCGGCGCCAGAGACGCCCGGCTCCATCAACGAGGGCGGGGAGCTCGGTTACTCGCTGGCCCATGCGTTCGGCGCCGCCTTCGACAATCCCGGCCTGATCGTGGCCTGTGTGGTCGGCGACGGGGAGGCGGAGACGGGACCGCTGGCGACGGCGTGGCACTCGAACAAGTTCCTGAACCCCGTTACTGATGGCGCGGTGCTGCCTATTCTGCATCTGAATGGTTACAAGATCGCGAGTCCTAGCGTGCTCGCACGAATCGGTGACGAACAGCTGGAGAGTCTGTTTCGTGGCTACGGGTATCGGCCGTACCTCGTCGATGGCGTCGAGCCCGATGCGACGCATCAGGCGATGGCCGAAACACTGGAGATGATCATCGCAGAGATCCGCGCGGTCCAGGCGGATGCGCGCGGAACCGGTCGCGCCGAGCGGCCTCTGTGGCCGATGATCATCCTGCGGACTCCGAAAGGCTGGACGGGACCCAAGGAAGTCGACGGGAAGAAGAGCGAAGGATCATGGCGATCTCACCAGGTGCCGCTCGCGGAGATGGCGTCGAACCCGGAGCACGTCCGGCGGCTCGAGCAATGGATGCGGAGCTACCGGCCCGAGGAGCTGTTCGACGAGTCCGGGACGCTTGTCCCCGAGCTGGCGGCATTGGCGCCGGTGGGGAACCGCCGGATGGGCGCCAACCCGCACGCCAACGGCGGCGTGCTGCTCAAGGACCTCGTGATGCCGGACTTCCGCGACCACGCCGTCGCGGTTCCCAAACCGGGCGTCGTTCTCTCAGAGGCGACGCGGATCCTCGGCGGCTTTCTACGCGACGTGATGCGTCGCAACGGTCGGGACTTCCGTGTCTTCGGTCCCGACGAGACGGCCTCCAACCGGCTGGGCGCGCTGTTCGAGGTGACGGACCGGACCTGGATGGCTGACCTCGCCCCAGACGATGAGCAACTGAGTCCGGACGGGCGCGTCATGGAGATGCTGAGCGAGCACACCTGTCAGGGGTGGCTGGAAGGATATCTACTGACCGGTCGCCACGGCCTCTTCTCCTGCTACGAAGCCTTCATTCACATCGTGGATTCGATGTTCAATCAGCATGCGAAGTGGCTGAAGGTGACCCGGGAGATCCCGTGGCGGCGGCCCATCGCGTCGCTCAACTACCTGTTGACCTCGCACGTCTGGCGGCAGGACCACAACGGGTTCTCGCACCAGGACCCGGGCTTCATCGATCACGTCGTCAACAAGAAAGCGGACGTGATCCGCGTGTACCTGCCGCCGGACGCGAACACCCTTCTCTCGGTCGCAGACCACTGCCTGCGAAGTCGCAACTACGTCAACATCATCGTGGCTGGAAAGCAGCCCGCCCTCCAGTATCTGGACATGGAATCGGCCATCAAGCACTGCACGGCGGGGATCGGCATCTGGGAGTGGGCGAGTAACGACCGGGGTGCGGAGCCGGACGTGGTCATGGCCTGTGCCGGCGATGTGCCGACACTCGAGACGCTGGCTGCGGTGAGCCTGCTGCGTGAGTACGCCCCGGAACTGAAGGTTCGGGTGATCAACGTGGTTGACCTCATGCGACTGCAGCCGGCCGAGGAGCACCCGCACGGCCTGTCGAACCGCGACTTCGATACACTCTTCACGACCGACAAGCCGATCATCTTCGCCTATCACGGCTATCCGTGGCTGATCCACAGGCTGACCTACCGCCGGACGAACCACGGGAATCTTCACGTCCGAGGCTACAAGGAGGAAGGGACCACTACGACGCCGTTCGACATGGCTGTCCTCAACGACATCGACCGCTTCCACCTCGTAGCTGACGTGATCGACCGCGTCCCGAAGCTTGGCGCCATTGCCGCGTACGCGAAGCAGGCGATCCGGGACCGGCTGATCGAGCACAGGCAGTACATTGCGCAGCACGGCGACGACATGCCTGAGATCCGCGACTGGCAATGGCCGTCCGCGTGAGGCACTGCTCGACTGGGGTCCCGCCGCAGGAGGATCGGTGACGACCTTGCGGTTCGGCACGTCGGGGTGGCGCGCAGTGCTCGGCGAGGACTTTACGGTGGCGAACGTGCGCCTGGTCTGCCGGGCGATCGCTGACCATGTGCGCGACATCACTGGGGCGCAGGCACGGGACGTCATCGTTGGCTACGACACGCGCTTCCTGAGCGAGCGCTTCGCCCGTGTCGCGGCGGACGCGCTCGCCGAGGGCGGTCTGCGGCCGCTCCTCTGCGCCGCCGCGACGCCCACGCCGGCGGTGGCGTTTCACGTGATTCGCCGCGGTCTCGCGGGCGCGGTCACGATCACGGCGAGCCACAACCCGCCCGAGTACAACGGCGTGAAGTTCACGCCTGCCTGGGGTGGGCCCGCGCTGCCGGCGACGACGCGGGCGATCGAGGCACGCATCGATGCTCTTGCGCGTGGCGGTTCGGGCCTCGCCGCAGCCGCTGCGCCTAACGCCGCGCATGGTCCTGTGCCACCGCGCCTGGTGGATGCCCAGGCCGAGTACCTCGAGGGGCTGACGCAACTCGTGGACTTCGACGCGATCCGCAGCCGGCGCTTGCGCGTGGTCGTGGATCCGCTGTACGGCGCCGCGCGAGGCTACCTCGACCAGCTCCTCGGCCGGGGAGGCGCGCGGATGACGGTGATCCACGACTTCCGCGACCCGTACTTCGGTGGGCGCCGCCCCGACCCCGACGAGCAGGGGCTGCGCGACCTCTCGACCGCCGTATCGGAGGGCGATGCGGAGCTCGGACTCGCGACGGATGGCGATGCCGACCGCTTCGGCGTGGTGGACGAGGACGGGACGTTCGTCGCGCCCAACCTCGTGTTGGGGCTGCTGCTCGATTACCTGGCCACCACGCGCGCCTGGCGGAGCGGCGTGGGAGTCGCGCGGTCGGTCGCGACCACGCACCTCGTGGATGCCGTCGCGGCTGCACACGGCCTGGTGGTTCACGAGACGCCCGTCGGCTTCAAGTTCATCGGTGCTCGGATCGCTGATGGAAGCGCAGTGTTCGGCGGTGAGGAAAGTGCCGGGCTCGCGATCACCGGGCACATCCCGGACAAGGACGGGGTGCTCGCCTGCCTGCTCGTGGCCGAGATGGTGGCCCGAAGCGGAAAGGGGCTGCGCGAACAGGTCGAGGCGCTGTTCCGACGCGTCGGTTGGTACCACACCGCGCGCGTGGATGTCACGATCACGCCGGCGGTCAGGGAGCGGTTGGCGGCGATCCTCGCCGACCCGCCAGCAGCGCTCGCGGGCGTAGGGGTGCGCGAGGTGAACCGACTCGACGGGTGCAAGCTCCTCCTCGCCGACGGCGCATGGCTCCTGCTCCGGCCGTCGGGAACGGAGCCGCTCGTGCGCTGCTACGCGGAAGCCGGCGCCCCGGACCGGCTCGTGGCGGTTCTGGCCGACGCGCGTCGCCTGCTCGGTGCCTAACGTGCCATCGACGCGGCTTCGCGGCCGGAGTATCTTGTCGCGCTCGCCCGAGGCTGCCTACCAGATCACGGCGTTCGACGAGGCGCGACGGTGAACACGTGGGTCGCCCACGTCACGTCCCAAAACCCCGGCTCCGGCCCGCTGGGGCCCGGCGAGGCGAGGAGGACCACCCGCGTCGTGCTCAGACCCCACACCCCCGCCCGAGGTACCGGCACGCGCAATACACCGTCGTGGTCGGTGCGGATCTGATAGTCTCGCCTGATTCCCCGGTCGCCGACGGAGTCGACGCACTCGGGTCACGCACCAGGCCCACGCGCACCAGGAGCGAGGAAAGCGGATTCCCGTCGATCGCAAGACGAAACGGCAGGGTGTCACCGGCGGTGGCATCTGCGGGGGCCAGCAGCGGGATGATGTCGATCGGGAAGCCGACGGCTCGCTCGAATGCACGTGGCCCTGATCCGACATCGACGATGGCGGTCGCGTAGCTCGCCGATCGGTCCGTCACGCTGTCAGCGGGCGCGAATACCGGCTCGCGTTCCAGTCGCGCGGCTTCGCTGTCTGCCGCTTGTGCCCGCAGCCACCTAACGAACTGGGTCTGTGTGGTGCGTGCGGTACGGGGATCGAGCCCCCGCGACGACGTACTGACCCGGTCGACGGGGTCGGTGCCGCACGCGAAGCGGCGCTTTGTCGCGCGAGCCGCGCGCCGCCACACGTGCCGTCGCGGCGGTGCTGGACCCGGAGGCAACGGCGAACGCATCCGGCACGAGCCAGAGCTCCTGCGCACGGCTCGGGGACGACGCACCCAGCATGCCTAACGCGGCGCCCACGAGCACGCCGCGCTTCACCGCGCGCCGCCGGGGGCGATTCGACACCGACGCCTCAGGCCGCGTGCGGCAACATCTCCGCGCAACGCCGGCACGAGTCGGCGCACCGCAGGTCGGTGACGTCGCCCATGCGCCGGCAGGCGGCCTCGCACTCCCGGCACGCCTCGGCGCACAGCGCGCAGAGCCGGCCCTGGAACGGCGATTCGGCGAGCATGAACTGCACGCTTGCGCCACACAGCGCGGCGCAGTCGAGGAGGGTGCGGATGTGGTCGGGGCCGGCACGGGCGCCGCCGACCTTGAGACAGTGATACATCGTCTGAAGGCAGATCGCCTGACACGCGAGGCAGCCGGTGATGCAGTCTTCAAGGTCGGCGCCGATCGCCCCGTGGTGCGCGTCAGTCGGGCCGGCCGAATGGGTTGCCGCGGTTCCGGCGTGAGTCGTCGAATCTGACATGGTGACCTTTGCGTTGCTTCGTTGGCGATCGGTGTGGTTTCGGACGGCGCTTGGGTGACCTGGAGAACAGCATGTCGCGGGTCGCTGAGGCGCGTGTGAACGCACCATGAAGAGTTCCGTAGTGTCGAACGCGGCGCTGACCCTCACCCCGCCGCACGTCGTTCGAGCGCTTCGCGGTAAACCTCGAGGTATCGCCCCACGGAGCGGTCCCAGCCAAAGTCCTGCGCCATAGCAGCGCGCACATACCCCTCCCACGTAGTCGGCTGCTCGTGCGCCTCGAGAGCGCGGGTGAGAGCACCCGCGAGTGCCTCCGTGGTGTACTCATCGAACAGGAATCCGGTGACACCATCGCGAACCGTGTCTGCGAGACCGCCGACGCGGCGCGCGATGGGGATCGCGCCGTAGCGCTGCGCGCGCATCTGCGTCAGCCCGCACGGCTCATAGCGCGACGGAATCAACACCATGTCGGCGCCAGCGAGGAGTACGTGCTCCGTCGCATCCCGGAAGGTGAGATCCACGGCGACGCGGTCTGGATGGTGACGAGCGAGCGCCGCCAGCGCGTCCGCGTATCGTGCCTCTCCCTCACCGACGACGATGACCTGCGCGTTCGGAACGTTAGGCACCACACCCAGTACGAGGTCGATCCCCTTCTGCTCGGTGAGCCTCGCGCACATGGCGACCACAGGTACGTCCGGCCTCACCGGAAGTCCGAAGACGCGTTGCAGCGCGGCCTTGCATTGTCGCTTCCCCGATAGGTCGGTCGCGGAATAGGTGGCCGCAACCTGATGGTCCGTTGCCGGGTTCCACACGTCCAGGTCGATGCCGTTGAGAATCCCGCTGGACCGGGCGCGCGCCGCCTCGAACGTGTCGTGTAGGCCGAAGCCCCCTTCGGGCGTCCGCAGTTCCTCGCCATGGGTCGGGCTCACCGTGACGATGGCGTCGGCGAAGGTGGCGCCGCCCTTCAGGAGGTTGACGCGACCGTACCACTCGAGCGTGCGCCAGTCGAACAACTGGGGGGGGAGCCCCACTCTCTCCATCTCTTCCGGGGGGAAGTGCCCCTGAAAGGCGGCGTTGTGAACGGAGAGCACGGCAACCAGGTGGACGAACCGCGGGTCATGTGCGAACTCCGTGCGGAGGTAGATCGGCGCGAGCGCGGCGTGCCAGTCGTGCGCGTGCAGCACGGTGGCGTTGGGCGCGAGGTGCGGGAGAGCATTAAGCGCCGCCCGGCAGAAGAAGGCGAAGCGGATCACGTTGTCGGGGTAGTCCGTGCCGCGTTCTCCATAGAGCCCCGCGCGATCGAAGAAGCCATCGTGCTCGACGAAGAACGCGCATACGCCGCGGTGGCTGTTGGAGGTGCGAAACACGCGGGCGCGTTCGACCCGTGAACCGACGGACACCTCGAAGGATGATCCGATCGGCTCGAGCGCGCATGCCGCCTCCCTGACGCTGCGATAGAGCGGCATGATCACGCTCGCCGTCGCACCGCGCGTCGCCTGGACGGACGCGAGCGTGCTCACCGCCTCCCCTAGCCCACCCGTGCGGGCGAATGGCCAGCATTCCGCGGTGATGTGAACGACACCAGGGTGCGGGCTGTGAGCGTCGCGCCGAGTGGTTCGCGCGAACCGAACCGGCTGCGCGCGCCGCGAGAGCAGTGAGCCGGTCGGCCGGAAAGGTCGGGTGGCCATATGGGTCAGTCAACGGAAGTGGTAGGTGAGTCCGAATGGGCTTCGACGGCGCGGCACCGACACACCATCACCACGGGTGTGCTCGCCGCTGCGCCGGTGCGGTCTGCGCCATGAAGCCGCGAGCTGCGGTCAGGTAACGACGACGGAGTTCTTGCCGCCGAAGGGATTCTCGACGTATCGGTCGGGTGCGGGGTCATTGGTCTCGACTCCACCATCGCGCGCCAACCTGAGCGCTGACTGAGCGCGCCATGAAGCGAGCCGCACGAGGCACGTCCGCGACTCAGCCATCCTGCATCTCCCCCTCAGGCTCGAGCGCGAAGGTCAGTCAGCAACTGCGGGTCAGGTCTCGACCGTAGCATGCGCCGACGATCCGCGGCGCATCACACGAGGAGTGGGTATGGAATGGCTTGTGCCGAATTGGGTATTTTGCCCTGCTGTTCGCCGCGGTCATTCTTCTTCACCTGTTTGGTCATGGCGGCCACGGCGCTCACGGCGGGGCACTCGGCATCCCGTCGCAGCGGTGACGATGCCGGCCGCCCCAACGGCGTAGGCGCGCAGCGCAGACCCGACGTCGGTGGCGCTGACGACCGCCACGAGCACGGCGGTTCCTGATCTTCCGGAGGTGTGCCCCTCGGTCGAACGACCGCGTGAGGTGAGCGTCACACGGCGAATGCTCGGCGTTAGCGCCTTCAGCCGGCGGGACGGGCAAGGGCCGCCAGGCGAGACCGTAGGTCGTCGCCTAACCGCCCTTGCGCTCTGCGGCGGACGAGCCCACCGAGCCGCGTGTCGAAGAGGAATCGTTGGACCTCGATCACGTATGCCGCGGGCCCGGCCGCACCGCGCGGGTCGTCGACGATCGTGACGAGCGACAGCGCGGCGTGGAAGTAGTGGCTCGCGTAGATCTGCTTGCGAGCGATGAGCGCTGCCGCGCCGCCGGGCGGCGACCGGTACAGACTCGCGTGCGTCAACGTGGTCAGGGGGCGCAGGCCGATGTCCTCCGACGACCAGTACAGAACGTCCTCCACTCCCGGAAGCGCTCGTCTCGGAAACTCGTCCAGGTAGTGATGGAATGCCGGCACGTCGTCGAATACGTATGGCGACTCGGCGAGCAGCGCGTGGAATCCCGTGTGCAGGGGCAGTGGTGTTTCGGCGTCGCCGTAGACGACCAGCGCGTCGTTGCCGACCGCGACGTAGCCGCGGACGTACTCCAGCAGCCAGTTTCGGAGGACCGCGGTCGCCGCCGAGTCGGCGTTAGGCGCACGCCAGTCGATGGCGCGGACGCGCTCGATGACGCCGGCGGGCAGCTTGAGCGCGCAGCGGCCGGAGCGGCACTCACGGAGCGGCTGGCGGTCGGCGTCCGGGAGCTGGAAGCGCGCGACGTCCGCCGCCGCGGGAGGCGCGCCGAAGCGCCCGAACTGCATCGTCTCGCGCCGACGGGCGAGCCGGCGCGTGTCCCACACGCGCCCGACTGCCGAATCCGTAGAGACCGGGAGCCGTACCACTCCTACGATCGCGATCTCTTCGTCGTTCGTCGTAGTGAGCACGCGCGTCAGCACCCGACCCGCGGCGATCTCGGTCCGCTGCTGGTCGGAGAAGCCGAGCCGCTCACGCAGGAACTGATCGAGCGGTACCAGAACCTGGAGAGCGG
This sequence comes from Gemmatimonadaceae bacterium, assembly GCA_036741775.1. Taxonomy (GTDB): domain Bacteria; phylum Gemmatimonadota; class Gemmatimonadetes; order Gemmatimonadales; family Gemmatimonadaceae; genus JAJKIV01. The sequence continues at coordinate 21,163 of DAINRQ010000095.1, forward strand.
CGATCAGGAGCGGCGTGGTCAACATCAGCGCAGAGCCGGCGGTAAGGACTGACGGATCTGTTCAGGCCGCGAAGGCGCCCAGCGCACCCCCGCGAGTCATCCGCCGCAGCCGCTGGAGAGCACGCTCTCTGTACCTGTGCACTCGCGGAACGGTCAAGTCGAGCAGTCGAGCGATCTCCTCCGGGGTGTACTGGCCGCGTTCATCGAGTCCGATATAGAGGCGAACTATCTCGGCGTCACGTGCGTCGAGTTCCCCGAGCGCGGCCTCGATCGATGTATGCAGCTCCCCTGAGCTGATCATGTCCTCGGGGCTGGGAAGCCGCGTGTCGGCGACCGTTTCGCCGAGCGTCGTCCCGCCCAGCTCCCCGAAATCAGCGTCGAGGGACAAGGGCATGCGGCGCGCGGCCCGGACCTGGTCCTCGATGGCTCGCTCCACGGCGGACACGTTAGGCCCGGACCCGGGGTCGGTCTCGGCGCGGGCGTAGTCGGCCTCCCGGACCGCTTCCGCGCGGCGTCCGGGCACGCGCACCAATGGGGCGTACTCGGTGAGCGCGCGCAGAATCGCCTGACGGATCCACCACGACGCGTAGGATACGAATTGGACACCCCGTGTCGGATCGAACCTCCGCGCGGCCGCAAGGAGTCCGAGGTTCCCTTCACTGACCAAGTCCGCGAGCGCCGCCCCGTGACGCCGGTACCGCTTCGCCTCGAACACCACGAACCGAAGGTTCGCGCGGACCAGCGCGTCGACACTCTCGGCGTCGCCCTGGCTCGCGCGGAGCGCCAGGCGGTGCTCCTCATCGGCGCCGAGAAGCGGGTAGCGGTGGATCTCACGCAGGTACTGGGTGAGCGAGTCATCCTCTGTGCGGTCGCCTGACTCGGGACGACGAGAAGCTGCAGAACGGGCCGTGGCCATGGTGACGCAACGATTAGTTGTGGTGTCGAGGCGCGTGTAGAGGTCATTGGACCACGTGCGCGCGTTCAGTTGAACCGTACGCTGAGCATACGCAGGTCATCGATGCCCCGGCGTCGGGAGGAGTCGCCATCCTTTGTCGGGCGAAGTCGGACACGGCGCGTGGTGACGGAATGATCGCGCCCTTTGGCACGGCGCCGACAGTGCGATTCGCGCGTGGCGGCCGCGCCCTCGCGTGGAGCCTAACGACTCATCCCGGCGGTGCCGGGCGCGCGCGCGCCTTCCTCTGTCGCAGCGTGTACCCGACCGCGACCGGCGCGAGCGAGGCGGCGAGCACGACACCCCACTCGCGCGCATCCGGCGCGCTCAGCTCGAGCACCGCCGCCAGGGGGGCCACCACGATCGCCGCAACTTGCAGCAGGACCGTGACGCCGACGGCGCCGAGGGCGAACCGGTTGCTGGTGATCAATCGGCCGAGCGGAATAGGCGTCTCACTCCGCGCGTTTACCACGTGAAAAATCTGCGCGAACCCGAGGGTGAGGAAACTGAGCGTCACCGCACGCCCGACCTGGTCGGAATGTACCGAGAGGCCCCACGCGAAGACGCCGAGGGTGCTCGCGGCGATCACGGCGGCGTGGAGGGCGGTTGCGCGCAACAGTCCGCCGCTGAGCAGCTCGACGCCCGGATTCCGGGGAGGACGGCCCATGAGCCCAGGCTCGGCCGGCTCGAAGGCCAGCGCGAGCGCGGGGAAGGTGTCTGTGACGAGGTTGATCCAGAGGATCTGCAACGGGAATAACGGCATCGGCAGACCCGCCACACCTGCGCCGAGCAGCACGAGAATCTCGCCCAGATTGCAGCTGAAGAGATAGAAGACGAACTTCCGGATGTTGTCGAAGATCACGCGCCCCTCTTCGACCGCGGCGGCGATCGTCTCGAAGCGATCGTCCTGGAGAACCACGCCTGCCGCTTCCTTGGCGACGTCGGTCCCGCGTCCTCCCATGGCCACACCAACGTCCGCCTTCTTCAAGGCCGCCGCGTCGTTCACGCCATCACCGAGCATGGCCACGATCTCGCCGCGGCGCTGCAGGGCAGCGACGACGCGCAGCTTGGCCTCCGGGCTGACGCGGCTGACGACCCCGATCTGCCCGACCTGCGCCGTGAGCTGCCCGTCGTCCAGCCCATCCACCTCGCGCCCATCGCCGACGTGGTCTCCTTCGGCCAGCACACCGAGGTCGCGGGCGATGGCTTCAGCCGTGTGGCGCTGATCGCCGGTCAGCATCACCGTACGGATGCCCGCCTCGCGGAGGCGACGGATCGTCTCGCGGACGCCCGGCGCGGGCGGGTCCATGAGACCGATGAGCCCGACGAACAGGAGCTTGGCCAACGCGCTCTCCGCAGGGGCGGACACGGGGCCGCATGCCAGCGCCAGAACCCGCAGCCCGCGCGCGGCCATTGCCTCGTTGGCGGCGAGGATCGTCGCTCGTCCGGCGTCGTCCAGTATCGCGTTCCCGCCAGGCGCGAGCCACCGGTCGCAGAGCGGAAGGACACGCCGCGGCGCTCCCTTGACGTGGGCGACGGCGGTTTCGCCGGAGCTGTCGCCGGTCGCGTCACGATGGAAAGTCGCCATCAGCATGCGCTCGCTCGAGAAGGGGACTTCGCCCACTTCCGCCCACTGGGCGAGGAGTGCGTTGCGTTCGATGCCAGCCCGGCGCGCGGCGAGGAGCAGGGCGACCTCCGTCGGATCGCCTCGCGGGGGAGATCCCCTCGGCCCGATCTCGGCCCGGTTCGCGAGTGTTGCCGTCCGAAGCGCCACGTGCACCGCGTGAGCGCCAGCCTCCTGACGGCCCGAGTCGCGCGCCGTCGGGACGGCCGGTGAGTCGGCGCGTAGCGCCGCTTCCGCGTCCGGCGTTAGGCTCCATTCGCGGCCGGCGAGCCAGAGCACCGTGGCGGCCATCTCGCCCGTGGTGAGC
>DAINRQ010000096.1:0-23872 GCA_036741775.1 Gemmatimonadaceae bacterium
GGCGGGACGCGGCAGAAAGTGAACGCGGTGCTCGCGTTCCTCTTCGACCCCGACCTCCTGATTCTCGACGAGCCCACGTCGGGACTCGACCCGGTGGCGAGCGGGATTCTCAAAGAGAAGGTGCAGGCGGCTCGCGATGCGGGAAAGACCGTGATCGTCACGTCGCATGTGATGAGCGAGCTCGAGGAGATCGCGGACGACATCGCGTTCGTCCTCGATGGACGTGTGCGGTTCGCCGGCTCGGTGCACGACCTGAAGCTGCACACGCGGCAGCTCAGCCTGGAGCGCGCCATCGCGCAGATGATGACCCGGACGGCGGCCTGACACGATGCGAACCATGATCAAGGTGATCGGCTATCAGATTCGCGACGTGGTGCGGAGCCGCTGGCTCATCGCGTACGCGCTCTTCTTCCTGTTGGCGACTGACGCGCTGTTGCGGTTTGGAGGCGCGGATGCAAAGGCGCTGTTGAGCCTCTCCAACGTCGTACTGCTCGTGATCCCGCTCGTGGCGCTCGTGTTCGGGACGATGCACGTCTACAACGCGCGCGAGTTCACCGAGCTGCTGCTCGCACAGCCCGTGGGTCGTCGCGAGCTGTTCGGTGGCCTGTACTTCGGGCTCGCGATACCACTGTCGGCGGCATTCGCGCTGGGCGTCGGTATCCCCGTGATCGTGCACGGCGTGCCGGCCGGCGAGCTCGGCACGTCGGCGGCCGCGCTCGTGGCCGTTGGTGTTGCCCTGTCATTCGTGTTCACCGCGACCGCGTTCTGCCTGGCGATTCGGGTGCAGGACAAATCGCGCGGTCTCGGTGCCGCGATCGCGCTCTGGCTCGGGCTCGCGGTGCTGTACGACGGCCTCGTGCTGCTCCTGGTCTCACTGTTCGCCGACTACCCACTCGAGCGACCGTTGCTCGCCGCGATGGTGGCGAACCCGGTCGACCTCGCGCGGGTGGTGTTGCTGCTGCGCTTCGACGTCTCGGCACTCATGGGGTATACGGGTGCCGTCTTCAAGAACTTCTTCGGCGGTTCCGGCGGTCTCGCGGTCGCCGTCATCGCGCTCGCCCTGTGGGTCACCGTTCCGACGTGGCTCGGTGTGCGCGCGTTCCAGCGCAAGGACTTCTAGCCTTGCCCTTTCTTCACCGATTCAAGAACGGATAACTCACATGCGAAACGGCGGAATGAAGCTCGGTTGGCTCGTTGGCGGTGCGATGCTCGCCAGTATGGGACTCGTAGCCTGCGGCGGGGGTGAGGCCGGTCCGGCGAGCGAGACCGCACAGTCGGCGTCGCAGCCGTCGCCCTCCGCGGCTGGTGGTCCGCAGACGCCAGACCCGGGCCGTGAGGTGATCACGGTCGAGATGCTCACGGACGACCAGGGCAACAACATCTTCCGCCCGGCGGATATCAAGGCGCATCAGGGTGACGTGCTTCGGTTCACGCTCGTGAGCGGCGTGCATAACGTGAACTTCGTCGCGGACTCGAACCCTGGAAAGACGGGGTTACCGCCGGCGAGCCCGATGCTCCAGCTCCCGGGTCAGACGCACGACATCAAGGTGAGCCTTGCGGCCGGGAAGTACTACTTCCACTGCGACCCGCACGCACTCCTTGGCATGAAGGGCTGGCTCGAAGTCGAGACGGAGGACTAGAGACCCTCCGCTGTTTCCGCGTTCCGCCGTTGCCGCGTGTCTCTTTCCGCGCCCTCCGCGTCTGCTCGATGGCGCGATGGGATCGGTTGTCGCGCGCCATCGAGCGGAACGCGGAGGACGCGGCAGAAGCGAACGCAGAAAGGGCCGCGGAGGGGAGAATGCCCCTGATCCCGATCTACAGGTAACGTTCTCTGAGAATCGAGACGTGGTGAATCACGTGCCCCGCGGCAAGGTACGCGAGCGCCCGAACTGAAAACGGGTTACCGCTCGCAATGCCTCGGCGCTCCCACGCGTCGTCCGGCAGGTTGCGGAAGAAGTGGATCGTCGCTTCACGCACCGCCCGAAATTCCTCGATGTGATTCGACCACGGCCGCTCGTCCGCTCGCGCACCTTCCTTCGCGATGTCCTGCTCGAAGCTCGGCAGCGGTGAGTCGAAGCCGCGACCGAACCAGAATGCCCGGAACACGAACAGTCGCTCCGTGTCGCTCAGGTGGTTCACGACCTCGCGGATGCTCCACTTGTCGGGCCCGTAGCGATACAGCGATCGCTCGTTCGAGATGTTGCGGAGAAACTCGAGCGTCTCAGGGAGCTGGTCCTCGAGTGTTCGGACGATATGGACGTCATCCGCAACGCGGTCGATGTACCGGAAGTAGTACTCGGCCGCTTCGCTGCGCTCAGGTCGCGTCATTGTAGCCATGGGTCACTTCCTCCGTGCAGCGCGCTACCTTGGCCACCCGGTCTGCACGACGCCCGGCGTGAGCGTGAGCGCGTTCTGATAGTAGAGCTTCTTCAGCACCTCATCCGGCAGGTCGATCCCATACAGCTTCCAGAATGCGTGGTAGTCGCGATAGTAGTCGAAGTAATCGTCGCGCGTCTCGAACACGCGCCAGTAGTACGGATACTCCTCCGGCTGGAAGGAGTCTTTGCCGAACAGGATGCGGTCCTGGAACTTGACGAAGAAGTCGCGTGCGACGCGCGGCTGGCGGCCAATGTCGTAGAGCACGGCGCCGACCTCGGTGTAGACGTTAGGCATCTCCGTCAGTAGCTTCCCGAGCCGGCCGAGGTCGTTTCCATGCCAGCCGAGGTGCGCCATGACGAACGTCGTCTTCGGGTTGTTCCGGAACAGGTTGTCCCGCTCGGCCATCAGCTCCTCGAACTTCGGAAAGCGGTCGGGCGGGAACCGGCGCCCGGGGAACAGGGCAAGCTCGAGCCAGCGCTCGTTCTTGTAATCGATCGGCTCGAAGAACTGCGGCGGGTCCGCCGTGTGGATGAACACCGGCAGGTTGAGCCGTGCCGCCGCCGCCCACACGGGTTGAAGGTCCGGGTCGTCGAGCTCGAGTCGCGAACCGTCGGCCTTTCGCGTGGACAGACCAAACCCCTTCCCGATCTCGCCAATGCCGACGGCGCCCGCCGCCGCGTCCGCCTCGAGCTGCGCGACGGCCTTCTCCGCCCACCCCGGACCGACGTTCCGGAAGTCGATGCCGGTGAGCACGCGCACCCGGTCTCTCGCCTGAGGCGACGCCTTGATAGCCGCCAGCGTACGCTGCAGCCGCTCGCCCGACATGTTGCTCGCGGCGATCATGACGCGAACGTTCAGGCTATCGAGCGCCGTGATGAGTCGGGCCAGCGCTTCCGGCGACTCCAGGTCACCGGGGTGCCCGTGGTAGTCGATGACCGGATACTTCGCCGTCCGCACGAGCGTCTCCGGCGCCACGAGCGTCGACTTCGGCCGGTAGTCCACGATGCTCGGCGGTGTCACCTCTGGGGCCATGCAGCGGCGCGGCCGGATCTCCGTCATCCCCGCCGGGCATTCTTCGCCGGGCTTGATCTCGACGCCCTGCCCGCCCGGTCCGCCTGGCCGTCCGCCTCCGCGTCCCGGTTGCTGTGAACCCGCGGTCGCGCTCAGCAGCGCAATCGCGGCCAACCCAACGAAAACGGACGTGCGGTTCATGACGGCTCCTGTGGTGGTCCTGGTGATTTCCGCCAATCTGGCGCGCCGCACGGGCGCATGGAACCACCGGGCCATGCGCCCTTGCCATAAACCCACGGTCACGGGTGTGACTATGTGAGCCACATTCGTTCGAAACATCGTGATGGGGAAAGACGCCGCGCAGGGCAGTCAGGTCGTGCACGCCCTGCATCACCCTGAATCCATGGAGGTCGTCATGCCACTCCGCGCCTCGCACTTCGCCCTTGCCCTCGCCACCGCCTCCACCCTCGCGAGCTGCACGGAACCGGTGGCGCCAGTCGCCGCGTTGCCTGACGCAGTCCCGGGACCCAACCTGGCGAGCCAGACGGCGGTGGCCAACCGGCTGCGCTTCGATGTCACCTTCAACATTCCGCAAGCCACCGGCGGCAACAGCTGCGGACTGCCAGCGCCCGTCACGGGCACCGGCGTGTTCCAGATGGTGAACCGCGTGTCGCAGACCAAGTCCGGCGAGTGGCGCGTCCACTTCAGCTGGAGTGCACACGGCACCGCCGTCGGGGATGACGGGTCGCAGTACCGATTCAACTACGTGGCGACCGGGAAGTGGATCGACGTCGTGAGCCCGACGACGGTACCAGTTGAGATCGAGCTGGTCGATCACTTCAACCTGATCGGGCAAGGGCAAACGCCCGACCTGAAGGTCTTCCTCAAGGGTCGGTTCCTGTTCGACGGCGTAGATGTCACGCCGGTCGGTGACCCGGTCATCCGTGGCGCCGACGTCGAATGTGACCCGATCTAGGTCGGGGACCATGTCCGTGCAGAAGTGGGCTGGCCGCGTCGTGACGGTTCTCCTTCCGGCGTTCACCGCGTGCGCCGACCACGGTGGGCCGGAACGGATCGTCGGCCGACCCGCCACGTCGGTCGCGACCGACGATCTGGATGCGGAGCTGCGGGCATTAGTCGCTGCACACGGATTCACCGGCCGAGTCGGCGCGACGCTCGAGGCGCGGCTCGGCCGCCGGGTCGATCCGCGTCTGGCGGACATCGGACGCCAGCTCTGGTTCGACCCCATCACCGCACTGAATGACGACAACGCCTGTGCGGGGTGCCACTCGCCCGCGAACGGCTTCGGCGACACGCAGTCGATCGCCATTGGCATCGACAACAACGGTATCGTCGGCCCGGCCCGCCGGGGGCCGCGCAACCAGCGCCGATCGCCCATGGTGCTCAACGCGGCCTTCTATCCAACCCTCATGTGGAACTCGCGCTTCCGCGCACGCTCGAGTGATCCGTTCGACAACCGTGCCGGCTTCCAGTTCCCGGCACCAGAGGGTCTCACGCTCTCGCATCTGCCCCATCTGCTCGCCGCGCAGGCGTTCATCCCACCCACCGAGCGTGTGGAGGCCGCGGGCTTCGCGATCCCCGGCGACAACGACGTGTTGCGAGCGGAGGTGCTGCGCCGGCTGAACGCGGTTGCCGAGTACCGTCGCCGCTTCGGGCAGGTCTTTCCGGACGTGCGCGCGGGCGGGCCGATCACGTTCGAGCACTTCGGACATGCCGTCGCCGAGTTCCAGTTCACTCTGGTCTTCGCGGATGCGCCGCTCGATCGCTACGCACGCGGCCACGCCCATGCGCTCAGCGATGGGCAGAAACGCGGCGCAGTGCTTTTCTTCGGACGCGCCGGGTGCGTCGGCTGCCATCAGGTTGGGGGCGCGTCGAACGAGTTGTTCAGCGACTTCCGCGAGCACGTGATCGGCGTGCCTCAGGTGGCGCCCGACCACAGTAACATGGTCTTCGACGGACCGTCGGCGAACGAGGACTTCGGGCGGGAACAGGTCACGGGCGACGCCGCGGACCGCTACGCGTTTCGCACATCGCCGCTCCGCAACGTCGCCCTGCAGCCCGCGTTCATGCACAACGGCGCGTTTCTTCGACTCGAGGACGCCATCCGGCATCACCTCGACGTCGTGGCGTCGGCGACGAACTACTCGCCCGTGCAGCTTGCGCCGGACCTGCGGGGTCCGACCGGACCGATCGCGCCGGTGCTCGAGCGGCTCGACCCGCGGCTGGCGACCCCGATCACGCTAACCGATGCGGAGTTCACGGACCTCGTCGACTTCGTCCGCGACGGCCTGCTCGACCCCGCTGCCCGGCCGGAGCGGCTGCGGCGGCTCGTTCCCAGGCAGCTCCCAAGCGGCCGGCCAGCGCTCCGGTTCGATTTCCCCTGACGATGGTGTGAGTCCGGCGAGCTGTCGTTAAGCATGCCCGGCACACTGGTCATTCGTCGAGTCGCATTTTTTTCAGCAGCGCCTGGAAGCGTGGCTCCGCGCGCAGGGGGCGAAAGTTTCGGTCGACAGCCAAGTAAACCATCGTCTCCGGTCGCGTCTCGACGGCGCGCTCCAGCCAGCGCAGCGCCTGCTCCCGGTCCCCCAACACCATATAGATCGTCGCGATCTGATTCGCCGTCCATCCCGAATTGGGGTTCCTCGCTCCTGCCTCGCACGCCTTCAGAACCTCCCGGGCACGGTCGCGCTGCCCCGAGGCGGCGTAGACGTACCCGAGATCCCCGATACAAACGCCGCCGCCAACACGCTCGCGGAACCTCTCCAACGCCGCCAACGCCGAGCGGTACTCACCCATCCCCGCATACGCCGCGCCCAAGAGGAGGTCCGTACCGGACCAGCTCGAATCCCGGGCACGAGCATCCGCGGCGGCGCGCACGGCTTCGTTGTACCGTCCACTCCAGAGGTACACCTCGCCGAGGCCGTGATGGAACCGCGCCGACATGGGAGCCAGGTACAGCGTGCGCTGGGCGGCGGCCAGCGCCTCGTCAAACCTGCCACGGCGCGTGAGGAGCATGCTCAGCTCGTGATGGGCTTCCGCGAAGCCGGGGTTCAGCCGGATTGCCTGGCGGAACGAGCCCTCCGCACCGCTCCAGTCCCGCTCGTGGTGCTCTCGGATCAGTCCAAGGACGACGTGGGGCTCGGCCAAGTCCGGATCCAGCGCAAGCGCCTTCTCCGCGAACCGTCGGGCTCGAGTCGGATCGTTCGAAAGGGCCTGCATGGACGCCAGGCCGGCGTAGGCCGGCGCGTAACCGGAGTCCCTCGCGATTGCACGCGTAAAGTAGCCTTCCGGGACGCTTGCGTCGCCGCCGCCAAGGGGGTCGAGGTTATACCGGGCCTGTGTGCCCTTGATGTAAAGATCGAACACCTCTGGATCGACCTCGGGCGCGTCGGCTAAACGTTCCCGATCCCGCGGTGTGAGCGCTACCTCGATCGCCCGCGCGATCGCCAGCGCCACCTCCTGTTGCAGCGCCAGAATCTCGCGCCGCCCGCGGACGAAACGGTCCGCCCATATCGGCGTGTTGCGCGTCGCATCGATCAACGTGGCCGTGATCCGAACGCTGTCCCCGTTCTGGAGCACCGACCCGTCCACGACGTGAGTGACACCCAAGGCCCGGGCAATCTCCGGTACCGGCCGATCAGAGCGCTTGAACTGCCGCACGGACTGGTGGGCGATCACCCGCAGCGCCTCGAGCTTTGTGAGCGTGGTCGTCAGCGCCTCGGTCATACCGTCAGCGAAGTACTCCTCCGTGGGATCGCCCGAGTAGTTCTTGAGCGGCAGCACGGCCAACGAAATCACCCGAACCTCCGTCGCGGCGGCGACGCCTTTCTCTCGCCGGCCAGCACTTCCGCGCCAGCTCAGGACGCCGGGCGCACTCGCGACGAGCGCCGTCAGCACGAGCGCCGCGACCTCCACTCGCACGCGCCGCGTCCCTGTCAGCCGAAGCCAACGAGAATTGGCGCGACGCGGGACGGGGGCACCCGTCCCGAGCGCCGAGAGGTCGGCGAGTAGCTCGTCGGCGCTCCGATACCGCTCTGCCGGTTCCTTCCGGAGCAGCTGCTCCACCACCCGCGCCATCGCCTTCGGCGCCGCCCGTCCTCCGGTCGGTGCTCGTCGCATGTCCACGGGTTGAGTGAGGATGGCGTGGAGCATGGCGGCATCCGAGTCGCCGCGGAATGGCCGCTGCCCGGTCAGCATCTCGAAGAGCACGACGCCTAACGCCCAGAGGTCGCAGCGCGCGTCGGCGCCTCGTCCCCGCACCTGCTCGGGCGACATGTACGCGATCGTGCCGGGTGTTTGGCCCGAGGCCGTGACGGTGACGTCGGGCAGTCGCGCGAGCCCGAAGTCGAGGAGCTTGACGGTTCCAGTAGAGGTGAGCATGAGGTTCGCGGGCTTCACGTCGCGGTGCACGATCCCGCGGGCATGCGCGGCGCTCAACGCCTGCGCCGCTTGGGTGGCGACGTCGAGCGCGGCATCCGTCCCCAGCGGTGCGCGCGCCAGGCGCTCTCGCAGCGTCTCGCCGTCGTAGAGCGCCATGGCGAGGAAGAGGGCGCCTTCGGACGTTTCGCCGACTTCGTAGACGGTGCAGATGTTCGGGTGGTCCAGCGCAGCCGTGGCGCGGGCCTCGACCAGGAACCGCTCGCGGGCGGCGCGATCGACCCAGAGATGGGCGGGGAGGAACTTGAGCGCGACGGGCCGGCCGAGGCGCGTGTCCACCCCGCGGTAGACGACGCCCATACCGCCGCGCCCCAACGTGTCACCAACGTGGTATTGAGCGACGAGCCTGCCCGGGTGGTGATCGACCCACGCGCCGGCGGCCCGGTCCGCTGCTGGATCGGAGCCCGAGCTCACGAGCTCGGCTGCAACGGCTGCAACAGCTAGTGGAAGCCGCCCGAAGAAGTCGTCCGCGAGCGGCGCAGACGCGACGAGCGACGTGACCTCGCGGGCGAGCGCGGGATCCTCCGTCCGCAACTCGGCCAGACGGGCCGCACGATCGCGATCCGGGAGCCCAATGAGCTCGTCGAAAAGGCACTCGAGGCGTTCCCAAGCGCTGGAATGCAGCTCCGGGGGACTCATCGCGCAGAGCCCGCGCTCAATTCGCGGTAGAGCCACGCGCGCGCCATCGCCCATCCGCGCTTCACCGACGCCGGTGAGATGGTGAGCGCTTCGGCTGTATCCTGGATCGACATCCCGCCATAGAAGCGACATTCCACAATGCGGCCCTGCCGCTCGGAGAGTGCGAACAGGCGGTCGAGTGCGCCATCGAGGGCGAGGAGCAGCTCCGCGTCCTCGTCAGCGCCCGATGGGGTCGCGGCGACCAGGTCGTGAACCGCAGCCAGATCCAACGGTGCTCGCCCATGGCCGCGCTTGGCTCTGGACCGACCACGCGCGTGATCGATGAGGATGGTGCGCATCGCCGTCGCCGCGACGGCCAGGAAATGCGCGCGGTCCCGCCAGTCACCCTCACGTCCTCGGGCGAGCCTCACATACGCCTCATGCACGAGCGCGGTGGTGTTGAGCGATTCGGCGTCCACCCACGCTCGCCGCTGGATCCGCGCGATCCGCTTGAGCTCATCGTACACGAGCGGAAACAGCCGCTCCACGGCTGACCGGTCGCCGGCGCGGAGCTCGGCCAGCAGCTTGTTGACGTCAAACGCCCGCACGTCCGGCACCGGCTGGTCGACGCTCATTTCACCCGTGGACGTCTGCGAGGCGGGGCGGCGGCATCGCCTACCCGCCGCGACGATAGTGGTGGGTGAACACCGGGTCAAGCGGTCCGAGCCCGCCCGAACGCGCGCACACGTCGCCCCGCGATACGTTGCGGGACCGCGTTGCGTTCAGCGCGCCCAGCACCACCTAACGCGGTTCGGTGTGTCGCGGGGATTCGAGTGCTCCGCCGCTTGATCGCACCCCCACGGCGCCGGCCCAGCCACCGAGCCGGAACGCCAGGATCCCCGCGCCGAGCACGGCGAACAGCGTGGCTGCGGTCCCCGGACCGTAACCGGGCTGAGCGAGCGTCTCACGAAAGAGCCGGACGCGCTGGTCGAGCGAGATCGGCGCCGCATGGGCGCTCCGATGTATGCGAAGCGCACGCGCGTGCCGGAAGCGATCCCGGTAACAGCTCGGCAACCCGCGCACGCTCTGCTGCCGAACTATGGCGTTCTGCGTCAGTGCGACTTCGCTGCATGACAGCTCGCGCGCGACGCGCTGCACGAGCTTCGAGTCGGCTCCGCGCATGACCTCCACGAATGGCCCATGTGACTCGAAGCGGCGACGCGCGATGGCCATGTTCTTCGGGCGTCCGAAGTAGTGCTGCCAGCGGTCGCACGAGAAGACCCACGCGTCGCGAACGTTCTCGTACGACATGAACACGTCCACGAGCCAGGTCGGGCGCGATGGGGCAACATGACCGACACTGACCGTCACGCCGGGGGTGTCCAAGGTCGCGACATGCGCGCTCACCCACTCGGCGTCAGGGACGCACCCGGGTTCGGTGAATAGAATCGCATCACCCGCCGTGTGAGCGACCGCGAGGTTGCGCGCCGCGTAGGGGCTCGGGTGATCGATCGAGAGGACTCGTACGCGTCGCTCGAGGGACGGTGCAATGACCTGCCGATGGTCGCCGGTGCCGTACTGCACGACGACCACCTCGATCCGCCCCCTGTCGTACTTTTGCGCGAGCGCACCGTCGAGCGTCGCCATGAGGGGCTCCGCTTCCGAATCTTGCACCGGGATGACGATGGATGCATCCATGGAGCGCTCGGGCGCTGGACGAACCGCGATCACGGGCGGGCCATGGAGTATCTCCTCGAGATCGGGCTTCTGGTAGCGCTCGCGGTCCCGAACATACGGGCGGCGACGAGCTCCGCGTACCGGCGCGTCTTCCCGTTCGATGCGATGCGAATCGGTGCCGGCGCCATCGTCTACCTCGTGGTCATCGGCGCGGTCGCAGCCTACGAGCCTCGCTGGCTTCGCATCCCGGCGGTGGCCGCGGCAATCGCGCTCGCGTATCTCGTCTGGCGCGCACGACCGGGATACGGCGTCAACGCGAAGCTTCCGCCCGGATCATTGCAGCCACTCCCGATCGCCCCGTGGAGCGATCCGGAGTTCTACAAGCGTCAAGCCGAGCGCTATGGGAACATCTTCAAGTCGAGTCAGTTCGGGCAACCGATGGTGTGCGTCGTCGGACTCGATCGCGCAAACCGCCTGCTCCTCGAGCACGACCACCAGCTGGTCGCGCCGCCGCTCCCGTTCAGCCGCTTCATCGAGGGCGGTTACCTGCGATATCTCCCCGAGGAGACACACGCGAGCTATCGGCGGTTCTTCCGGTCGATCTTCTACTCGGAGGCCATGACGAACGCCGAGCCGCGCATCGCGGCTGCCTTTCGTGAGGGCTTCGAGGCGATGGTGGCCGAGTCGGACACGGGCCGGTCCGTCGCCGTGCGCGCGCCCGTCATGCGCATGATGTTCGTCGCCTGGTCCGAGCTGTTTTATGGCATTGGCAAGGACCACCCGGACTTCGCACGGCTCCGGGAGCTCTTCCACGTCATCGACATCCGGAAAGCGCGCTGGGCATCGCGGCGGCGCATCGAGCCCGCGCTCGGGGAGATCGAAGCGATCATCCGACGACGCGCCGGCAGCCTAACGTCTGACGGCCAATGTCCGTCATGCTTTCTGGCGCTGCTCGCCCGAGATCACCCCGATGCCCTGAACGACCGGACCATCCTCGGCAACCTGATCTACATCATGCAGGTGACGTGGGGTGATGTCACGGGGCTTCTGCTCTGGGTGTTCAAGATGATGACCGATCATCCGGAGTGGCGAGAGCGGCTCTCCACAGACCGCTCGCGCGATCTCGCGACGCGCATCGTGCAGGAGACGCTGCGACTCGAGCAGAGCGAGAGCCGATACCGGCGCGCCACCTCGGAGCTGGAGCTCGACGGGGTTCGCATCCCGCGCAACTGGCTCGTGCGTATGTGCGTGCGCGAGAGTCACCAGGACCCGACAGTGTTTCCGAACCCTCAGGTGTTCGACCCCGACCGCTTCCTCGGGCGGCCGTTCACGCGCAGTCAGTATGCCCCGTTCGGCGCGTTCCGGCTCGCGTGCATCGGCGAGGAGGTGACGAAGCGCGTCGCATCGATCTTCGCGCTGGAGCTCGCAACGGGGTTCGAGTGGAGCGTGGTCGATGATGGTCCAGCCCAGATCAGCAGCTGGGCCCACAATGCGCCGCATCGACGGTTCAGCGTGTGCATCGCGCCGAGGTCGGCCGAATGAAGCAACGGCCGCGGGTGAGCGTGGTCATACCCGCGTTCCAGAGCGCCACGCGGATCGGCGCGACCCTCGCGCGACTCCGCGCGCAGACGTGCACCGATTTCGAGGTCATCGTGGTGAACGACGGGTCCACGGACGAGACGTCCGCCGCAGTTCAATGTGCCATGGCGAATGACTCACGGATCCGGCTCGTGGAACAGTCCAACCGTGGGATCGCCGCGGCACGCAACCGGGGCGTCGAGGACGCGTGGAGTGACGTGCTGGCGTTCCTCGACGACGACGACCTCTGGCATCCGCGGAAGCTCGAGCTCCAGCTCGCCCGGCTCGACCACGTGCCGGGTGCAGCCGTCGTGTCCTGTTACTCCGCGCTCGTGGACGCCGACGGTCGCTTGTTAGGCTGGCGGATTGGTGGGACGCCCGAGGGCAGCGTCTATCGCGAGATGCTGGAGTGGGATATGGTGTCGGGCGGCAGTGTCGCCCTCGTCGCCCGAGGGGCGTTCGAGGCGACCGGAGGGTTCGACGCCAGCCTGCCCGACCGAGCCGACTGGGACCTCTGGATCAGGCTCGCGCGCCGGTACGCCTTCACGTCCGTCCCGCGCACGCTCGTGGGCTACACGCGCCGTGCCGGGAGCGTTTCTCAGCGGTACGAGCGGATGCTGGCGTGTGGACGTGAGGTGCTCGCGAAGGCGCGCCGCGACGATCCACGCATTGGCGAGCATGACCATGAAGCCTTCCTCGCCCGCGACCTGTTCGGGGCAGCGTGCTTCTGCCTCGCCGATGAGCGTCACGACATGGCGCTGACCTATCTCGCGCACGCACTCCGCAGCTCGCCGCGGATGATCCTCGGTCGCCCGAGACGGTGGGGCATTATCGCGATGACGGGGCTCGCCGTGACGCTCCCGGGGTGGCTCTATCGTCAGGCGGCGCTGGCCACGATGAGCCGAGCGGCGTTTCGACTGAGGGTCGGGGCGAAGTTCGACTCACTGGTGTGAGAACAGCTATCAGCCATCAGCTATCAGCTATCAGCAAAGCGCGAACCCTCGGGATGCCTCTCGATGCGAGAGAAGCGTCCCGAGGGTTCCGTTTTGCTGATAGCTGATAGCTGATGGCTGATAGCTGCCTTTCTAGTACCCCGAATTCTGCCTGATGCTAGGCGCCACGTCGATCTCGTTCTGCGGGATCGGGAACAGGGTCCGGAACGCCTCGATGTCCAGCACCGACTCCGCGCGGTTCGTCCGCACGAGGTCCGGCCACCGGTCGCCCTCGAACGCCAGCTCGCGACGACGCTCGAGCAGGATCGCGTCGATCACGTCCTGCTGCGACGTCACGTCAGTGCCAAGCTGGTGCGGCGCCACGCCCGCTCTGGCGCGGAGCAGGTTGTACGTCGTCACGGCGTCCGACAGCTTGTTCTGCCTGGCCTGCGCCTCCGCCTTGTTCAGCAGCACCTCACCGAGGCGAATGATGTGCAGGTCTTCGGCGCCTTCCGTCGTCGGGAACTTCGCGCCGTAGCGGCGGTTCGACGGATCGCGCTTGATCGACCAGGTGCCGCGCTCGTCGTCGGGCTCGAACGCCGCGGCCAGACCCGCCGTCGGCGCCAGCTCACGCCGGCCACCGAACGACTTCGAGATGTAGTAGAACCCGATGTTGTTGAACTCCGTCGCCGTGAACGACGTCCGCCAGATGTCCTCGGGCGTGCTGTTGCCGGTGGCCTCGAAGAGGGCCGCGAACGAACCCGCGAGCTCGTAGCCCTGCTCGAGCGTCGCGTCCGCGGCGGCCTCGGTGCCTGACCAGTCCTCACGGTAGAGGAGCACGCGACTGCGAAGCGCAGCTACCGCCCCGATCGATCCGGTGCGCGTCCGCCCCTCATCCGACATGAGCTGCTCGGCCTGCGTGAGGTCGGCGAGGATCTGCTGATACACCTGGTCGACCGTCGCGCGGGTGGTGCTCGCGAGCTCGTCGAGGTTGGGCGGCGGCTGCAATCGCACCGGCACCTCACCCCAGATCCGTACGAGGTTGTGGTAGTGGAGCGCACGGAGCAGGTGAGCCTGCCCGATGATGTCGTCTTTCTCCTCCTGCTCCAGCTGCTCGACCCCCGGAATCAGTGCAATGAGCGTGTTCGCGCGGCCAATGCCATCATAGATGGCGTCCCACATTCCTTCGATCGTGGTGTTGTCCGCCGTCGTCACGTGCAGGTCCACGTCGGCGAACGACGTGAACGTCCCCGTGTGCTCGGCATTGTCCGTCGGCAGCTCGGTGAAGAACAGGTAGTCGCCGCCGTAGTAGGACCCACTCTGCAGGGCGTCGTACGCGCCGGCGAGGGCGGCGCGCGCGCTCTGCGCGTCGACGATCGCCTCGCTGACTTCGACTTCCGTCGACGGCTCGACGGAGAGCGTCGACTCGCAGCCGGCGACCGCCGCGAACGTCACGGCGGCGAGCAGGCGTCTGGTCGTGTTGCGCATGGGAAATGTCATCCTCGTCGATTGGTCCGTCATCGGGCTTACCATGAGCCGCTCAAGCCGAACATGACCGAGCGCGCAACCGGATAGGCGTAGAAGTCCGTGCCGAGCGAGATGTTGGCGCTCGCACCGTTGCTGTTGACGTCGGGGTTGTACCCGGTGTAGTCGGTCCACGTCTTCAGGTTCCGGCCGGAGACGAAGACCCGGGCGTTCTCCATGCCCGAACGACCCGCCAGCCACTGCGGCAGCGCGTAGCCTAACGTGATTTCCTGGAGCCGGACGTAGGAGCCGTCCTCGACGAAGCGGCTCGAGATGTCGCGTGCACCCGACGTCCCATCATAGCTCAGGCGCGGCACATCCGTCTGGTCGCCGGGCTTCTGCCAGCGCCGTACGTAGGTGTCCCTGAGCTTGTTGTCGAAGTAGTAGCCGCCGTCATCCGCGAAGATGCGGATGGCGTTGAACACCTCGTTGCCCTGATTGAACTGCACGAAGGCGCGCAGGTCGAACCCCTTGAACGACAGGGTGTTCGTCAACCCGCCCTGCCAGTCCGGGTGCGGGCTGCCGACGATCACGCGGTCGTCCGAGGTGATGTCGCCGTCACCGTTCGCGTCGAAGTACTGGGCATCGCCTGTCTCGGGATCGACACCGGTGAACCGCAGCGTGTGGAACGCGCCGATCGGGTGCCCGACCTCGACCCGGTTGAGGCTCCGGATGCCGCTGTTGAACGGCTCGTCGCGGAAGAGCGCCGTGACCTCGTTCTCGTTATGCGAGACGTTGAAGTCCGCGGTCCAGCGGAGTCCGTCACGCTGGTACGAGCGGAGGATCTCCGCGGTGAGCTGGAACTCGTACCCCGTGTTCTCGATGTTGCCGATGTTCGCGTACACGCTCGTGAAGCCGCTCGTCGACGTGATCGGGCGGCTGATCAGCATGTCATCGGTCTTCTTCGTGTAGTAATCGGCGATGAGGCCGATGCGGCCGGCGAAGAGCGAGAGGTCGAGCCCAATGTCGAACTCGCGCGTGGTTTCCCACTTGAGATCCGGGTTGCCGAGGCTCGACGGCGAGATGCCTGGCTCGTCGGAGTAGTTCGCCTTGCCGAAGCGCGCGAGCGGCGCGAAGTCGTCGTTGATCCCCGCGTTGCCCGTTTCGCCGTAACTCGCGCGGAGCTTCACGTCGCCAATGCGCCTGAGCCCCGAGAAGAACGTCTCGTCGCTCAGCGCCCACCCCACCGACCCCGCGTAGAACGTTCCGTAGCGGTGGTTCTCGCCGAACCGCGACGACCCATCGACGCGCGCGCTCGCACTCGCGAAATAGCGGTCGTGGAGCGACCAGTTCGCGCGGGAGAAGAACGACACCGCGTTGTTGTCCGTCCGGCCACCGTCGTACGACGTCACCTTTCCGGCGTTTCCGACGTACCGGAACGTGTTGCTCCCGAACCCCTCCCCCTGCAGGAAGTCCAGCTCGGTCGCGTTGTACTCCACACCGGCGCCGCCGACGACGTCGAGCGACCCGAACGCGCGGTTCGGCATCGCATACTGCAGGAAGCTCTCGGCGCTATAGCGGTGGGCGGTCGTATTCCCCTGCTGAGCGATACCGTTCGCGCTGGCGGCGTACCGGCCGAGCACCTGCGGGGAGTTCCAGCGCAGGTCACGCAGGTTGAGGATGTCCATCCCGACACGCCCGTTCAGCCGGAGCGCGTCGGTAAACGTGTACGTCGCCTCCGTGTTACCTAACGCACGAAGCGTTCGCGACTCGGCCGCGTCGAGGGCGCCGAGGGCGATCGGGTTCGTGTATTCCAGGCCGTCATCCGTCGAGGTGAACGTTCCGTTCGGGTTGCGGATCGGGACCGTCGGCGGGTTCGCGAGCGCGTTCGTCGCGACGCCATCGATCGTGTTGTCGTTCTCGTTCCGGTCGTTGTCTTCGCGAACCAGGCCGATGGACGTTCGCAGGCTGAGGCGCGACGCCGGCGCGAAATCGACGTTCGCCCGGATGCCCTGACGCGCGTACTGTGAGCCCAACACGATCCCCTTCTGATTGAACAGCGTGCCAGACAGGAAATACGCGATGCGCTCGCTCCCGCCGCTCATCGAGAGCGCGGCGTTGTACACCGGCGCTGACTGAAGCATCGCTTCCTGCCAGTCGGTGTTCGTCGCGTCATCCACACCCGGTTCGAACGGCAGCTCGTCTTCGGCGTAGCCGTCGTTGCGTGCGGCCTCGTTGAACAGCGCGACGTACTCCTGCGCGTTCAGCATGTTGACTTTCTTCGACAGATCCTGGTCGCCGTAGTAGCCGTTGAACGTGATCTTCGGCCGTCCCGCCTGGCCACGCTTCGTGGTCACGAGCACGACACCGTTCGACGCGCGCGATCCATAGATCGCCGCCGCCGATGCGTCCTTCAGGATGTCGATCGATGCGATCTCGTCCGGGTTCAAGCCACTGACGGCACTCACGTCCTGACCGCCCATGTCGAGCTGCGAGTAATTGTCACGCAGCATCGGCACGCCGTCGATCACGTACAGCGGCTGGTTGCCCGCCGACAGCGACGACGAACCGCGAACGCGCACCGTCATCGCGTTCCCGGGGTTGCCGGCATTCTGGATGACCTGGAGGCCGGCGGCCTTCCCCTGGAGTGCACCGTCGATGCTGGCAATCGGGGTGTTCGCGATATCCTCGGCGCGCACCGTCGTGACCGCGTTGGTCACCGCGCGGCGCTCCGACGTCCCGTAGCCGACAGTGACGACAGTGGACAGCGTGACCGCGGTCGCTCGCATCGCGAAGTCCACGACGACAGAGTCACCAGCAACGATGTTCACCTGACGCTGCGCGGGCGTGTGCCCGAGACGCGCCGCGCGAACGACATGGTTGCCGGTCGGCGCGTTGCGAATGATGTACTGTCCGGACGCGTTCGTGATTGCACCGACCATGGAGCCGACGATCGTCACCTGCACCGCGTCCACGGGGCGCCGTGATGCCGAATCGACGACGGTGCCCCGCACGACACCTGTTTGCGCGAAACCCTCGGTCGCACTCGCGGTCGCGAGAACGCACGCGACGAGGGCAGAGACTGACCATGTGTGTCGCCTCATACGCTGTCCTCTCCGGTTCATGGACTGATCGCGTCATCGCGCGCTCCGTGAACCTGGCGGCAGCGCGCGATGGGCGCCTGGGACGAACCGTCCCCTAGCAGGGCGCACAGCCAGAATTGAGAGTCTGGGACGCTACTCCGCAACATCGTCCCATGAGCCCGCCAGGCGGCTCCAGCGCTGGTTGCCGCGGCTACGACGAGGTCGGAGCGATGCGAGGTTCACCCGATTCCGAAGATCGCGATCGCGGCATACCGGTCGTCGCTGATGCGGCGTCCTCGGCGGCCGAGGCAATGCCTCGCAGCATACCAGCGAAGATCAGGCTGTGGATCGGATAGAGTGCGTACCAGTACGCGAGACCGGCGACTCCTCGCGGCTCGAACAACGCCGTCTGGCGGATCTCACATCGCAGATCGCCGCGCGAAGTGACCTCGAACTGCAACCACGCCCGACCCGGCACCTTCATCTCCGCACGGAGACGCAGTAACCGATCCGGCTCGACTGCCTCCACGCGCCAGAAATCGAGCGGGTCGCCCGGCAGGAGCATGCTCGGATCCCGGCGCGATCGCCGCATCCCCGCACCGCCCACCAGCAAATCCAGGGCGCCTCGCAGATGCCACAGCCAGTCACCGTAGTACCAGCCGACGTTGCCACCAATGCGCGCGATGGCCTGAAACGATGTCGACGCCGGGGCCGCAACCGAAACCGCCCGCGAATCGACGAGCCGGGAACCCGACGGCGTTCCGCCCCACGGGGACACGGTGCCTAACGATGATCGCGCGTCCGACCACCGCGTCTCGGCGAACTCGCGGTCCTCGTTCGTGATCGCACGCTCGAGCGCCTGGCGCATGCCGCGCGGCTGGATCGCCGGAAACAGCTCCCGCGCCCGCGGCGAACGCACGACGGTCGCGTTTCGCAGACTATCGATCAGTTTGCGACCGACCCGCGCGTATACCGGGGTGACGAGCCCGAGCCAGAGACTCGAGAGCCATGGGGTCAGCACCGGGACGGGGATGATGAGTCGCCGCAACCCGCGTTGCGCGGCATGCTCGCGCATCAGATCGAGGTACGATACACGCTCCGGCCCGCCGATCTCCACGACCTCACTGCCGGCGACCGGCGCGTCGGGCGCCGACACGAGGTACGCGATCACATCCTCGATCGCGATCGGCTGGGTGAGTTGACGGACCCACCGAGGCGTTACGAGCACGGGTAGCCGCTCGACCAGCGCGCGAATCATCTCGAACGACAAGCTCCCCGAGCCGAGGATGATCGATGCCTGGAGCTCGATCGTCGTGACACCGGATTCGCGAAGAATCCGGCCGACGTCCTGACGGCTGGCGAGGTGAGGCGACAGATCGCCCGCGGTCCCGAGTCCCCCGAGGTACACGATGCGACGCACGCCCGCCGCCCACGCCGCCCGCGCGAAGTTGAGCGCGCCTCGCCGTTCCTCCGCCTGGAAGTCGCTTCGCGACCCCATGGCGTGCACGAGATAGAACGCCGTGTCCACGCCACGCATCGCCTGGTCGAGCGACGACGAGTCCAAGACGTCGCCGGCCACGACCTCGACGCCTGCCGCGACGCGCGCGCTCAGCTCCCGTGGCCGGCGTGCGAGACAGCGCACGCGCTCGCCACGCTCCTCGAGCGCGCGAACGAGCCGGCCGCCGACGTACCCGCTTGCCCCCGCGACGAGCAACACGCGACTCTTGACCATGGTCAGCGTGCGGTGGTGGGCGTGACAATGGCGGGCATCGCGTCGCGCAGCGATTCACGCAGGTGTGCGAGGGTCGCGCCCACCCGTATTCCCGCCTCCTGGAGATCCGACGCGATCGTGGCCGCGCCCGCGCCACCCACGACGAGCGTCATGTCTGGCGGGAGCAGCGCGCGCAGCGCGCGCAGCTCATCGAGCGTGCGCCGCCGGTCGTTGAGATAGGTCGCGCTCATGGCGACGACGCGCGCGTCGGCCGAGCGTGCGGCAGTCGCGACCTCGCTCGCGGGCAAGTCAGCGCCGAGGTAGAGCACGCGCCAGCCGGCCGTCGCCGCTGTGGCGGCCACGAGCGCCGCACCGATCACATGGCGTTCGCCCGCCGGCGTCGACACCACTAATGTCGGAGCACCACTCGGGGGAACCAGAGCGCGCATCGACTCGGCGACGATGTCGTGGACCGTCGTGGACGCGAGGTGTTCCTGCGCGATGCTCAGCCGTCCGGCGTGCCAGTCGTCGCCGACCTGTCGGAGGAAAGGCGAGACGACGTCCTCGATGAAGACGTTGACTCCCAGCTGGGCGACCGCGCGTCGCAGCACGTGTTGAAGCTCGGTCGCTTCGAGTCGGGCCGTCGCGTTGATGGCGTGTGCGAGACCTTCAGCCGCGGCGCGGCTTGCGTCGGATCCGCTCCCGGCTCCCCTCTCCCCGGCGTCGACGCGCTCGGCGCGCGCGGCTCGATCCTCGTGCGCCAGCCGCTCCAACTCCTCCATGGACAGCGACGCGACGTGGCCGATGCTCCTGCCAGCGGACGTGGCGGCGTGCAGGAGACGAAGGCGGGCGATGTCCGCGTCCGAGTACGCCCGGTGCCCACCCGGCCCGCGGCTCGGCTCGACCGCCCGATACCGGCGCTCCCAGACGCGAAGCACGTCCTGCGAAAGCCCGGTTCGCTCGGACACGACGGCGATTGGGTGTCTCGGGGTTTGGTCAGCGGCGAATTGAGAGGGCTTCATGAGCGGAATCGTGGGTGGCTGTCTAGGGTCTGTCAAACATATCATATAGACATATGCTTGACAAGCGAGTGTCCAGACTCTATAATCTGGACAACCAATGGACAGCCGGCTGTTTTAACCGCAGACCGCTAGACACAAGTGACTCTCTCGCGTTGAGGTAAGAAATGAAGAAGCTCGATGTTGTAGCCGCCGTTCTCCTGGTCGTCGGCGGCCTGAACTGGGGATTGGTCGGCGCCGCCGGCATCGACCTCGTGGCCACCCTGTTCGGGACCATGTCGCCACTGGCGCGAACGGTCTACCTCCTCGTCGGCCTATCGGCGCTCTACCAGGCAATGCAGTGGCAGGGAATTCAGCGACGGTGGCTCGCCCCGGCGCGCACCGCGCGGGCGTAGCCCGCACTTCGATCGATCACATCACAAGAGAAGCGAGGATAGAGCAATGCAGCGCAACACGAAGATCTGGATGGCCGCCGCACTGGCCGCCGTCATGACCGCGCCGACGATGGCGTCGGCGCAGTACGCCAACTCCAAGGACACGAAACCGATGAAGAACATCGTGCAGGTCGCCACCGAAGCGGGCAACTTCAAGACGCTGATCGCCGCGGTGAAGGCGGCCGGGCTGGTCGAGACGCTCCAGGGTCCGGGACCGTTCACCGTCTTCGCGCCCACGGACGCGGCGTTCGACAAGTTGCCGTCCGGCACGGTGACGGCGTTGCTCGCCGACAAAGAGAAGCTGACGTCGATCCTCACCTACCATGTCGTGAGCGGTAAGGTGATGTCCGCCGAGATCGTGAAGGCGAACGGGGCGACGCCAACGACGGTCAACGGCCTTCCGCTCGACATCGTCATCCGTGACGGCAAAGTCTACGTGAACGGCGCGAACGTCGCGACGGCGGACGTTCAGGCGTCCAACGGCGTCATTCACGTGATCGACGCGGTGCTGCTGCCGCAGGCTGCGCCGGCTCCCGCGGGACGCTGATCAGGGATCGGTCTTCGCGACCGCGGGCGCTGGTGGGGTGGCGATGCTGCTGCCTCACCAGCGCTCTGTCGTGTCCGCACTCCTCGAGAGCGTAGTAGTATCGCGCCCGATGCGCAGCCTGCATTTTACGGTCGATGCGCATCTGGATCGATGCCGACGCAACGCCGCGCGACGTCAAGGACATCGTCTTCCGCGCCGCCTACCGACTGGAGCTCGAGACCGTCGTCGTGGCGAATCAACGCGTTCCCGTCCCACCGGGACACGCCATGATCAGCGCCGTGCGCGTGGAAGGTGGACCGGACGCCGCGGACCGTTACATCGCGACGCACGCGTCGCCGGGTGACCTCGCCATCACCGCGGACATCCCGCTTGCGGCGATTCTCGTTGCGGCTCGCGTTATGGTTGTCGATCCGCGTGGCTACGAACACACGGCGGAGACGGTTGGCGAGCGGCTGAGCGTGCGCGACTTCGCCGACGCGCTCCGCGGTGCGGGGGTCGAGACCGGTGGACCGCGACCCTACTCGGCGAAAGACAAGCAGGCGTTCGCGTCGGCGTTCGACCGCGCCCTCACCCGCGCGCGACGCGGGGGGGTAACCTAACGCGGGAGGTGATGCTAGCGGATCGGTCCGTTGCGAACGATCGTGCGACGCGGATGCGCCAGAGTCCGTGATCGACCAGCAGCGCTGAAGACGCGTCTTCAGGACGGCCTGGCATCACGCCGACTTTCTACGCCCTCGACAGGGTGGATGGACTCTCACTCGCAGCGGCACCTGCTGCGTCAGATTGGCTCGACGTCGCCGGTGATACATGCATGAGTACGCCAGAGAGCAACCGGGCGCCTGACGAACGCCCCAATGGCAGTCCGACAGCTCACACGGATTCAATTGACAATCGGCCACCACTCGCGGCTGCTGTTTCCCGCACAGCGTGTCGAAAGGATGCATCATACTTTGGACACTCGCCGTGCGTCTCTGCCGTATGCGCGCACGAATGCCCATCGCTCCACTCCCACTCGCCCTCGCCTGATTACGCTGGAGACCCGTCGATGACTGATGTGCAGCGCCCCTTCGATGCCGAGCCGCCTCTCCCCCAGGGTGCCGGCACGGCGCCGGCTGACCGAGCCGCATCGGCGTTAGGCCCGACGACCGATGCCCGCCGGCTGATCGAGAGTTACGGGATGTCTCACCCTGGTAAGGTCCGCACTGTCAATGAGGACCATTTCGTGACCGTCGCTCTGCACCGCGCGGTCCAGGTCCGCCAGACCAACCTCGACGACCCGCACATCTTCGACCGACTCTCCGGGCCTCGCGCGTACCTCTACGTCGTTGCCGACGGTGTTGGCGGGAGCACGGGCGGAAGCGTAGCCAGCGCCATGGCGGTGGAGACGATCGTCCACTACCTCGGCGAGGTCGTCGGGGCCTATAACGGCTTCGACACCGACTACGGGAAAGACTTCCCGGATCATCTCCAGCGGGCGATCCAGCGCGCGCATGACCGCTTGGTCGACACGTTTCGCCTGAAGGGGCGCGGTGGGCCGGCGACGACCCTCACGCTCGCGATGATCGTCTGGCCCCACGCCTACCTGGTCCATGTAGGGGATAGCCGTGGCTACCACCTTCGTGGGCAGACGCTGCGCCGACTCACTCGCGACCAGACAGTCGGCGATTTTCTCGTGACCCAGCACGGCATGGCAAAGGAGAAGGCGGAGCAGGCAGGGCTCTACAACGTGCTGTCGAGTGCGATCGGTGCCGCGGACCTGACACCCGCCATCGACGTCTTGCCCCTCGAGCGAGGTGATGTGCTTCTGTTATGCACGGACGGAATCACGAAGCACGTATCCGATGCGCGAATCGGGGACGTGTTGACCAAGAGCCCGGAGTCCGAAGCTGCGTGTAGATCGCTCATGGAACTGGCGCTCGACGGCGGCGGCTCTGACAACGCGACCGCCGTCGTTGCGAGAATTCTCGGCGCATGACCAGCACGGCAGCCGGAGTGCACGATCCGTAGTTGGTGCGACATCGCACCCTGTCTGCGGCACATCCGCCGCCACATGACGGACACGTCCGAGTGGGCGAACGCCGCAGCGTTGTCGTATCTCTGCAGGTATCGCGATCGCCCGCGGATCCAGTACCTTTGCGGTAGTCCGCCGCGCGTCGCGCGGCCACGCCCGGTCGAGACCCTTAGGAGCCCCGTGACCCGCACTCTCGCCGACGCCCGTACGGCGTTCGTCGCCGCGATCAAGCAGGACACGCCGGGCGCGGAGCTCGCGCGCCTGGTCGCGGTGCTCGACGCCCTGATCGCGTGGAGCACCGCGCGCCCGGAGCAGCTCTCATTCCGGCCGCCCACTGCGCGCGGTGCCACGGTCGGCTTCGAGCGCGCGGGCTCGAAGGCGCCGTTCTGGTCGGCGCAGGTCACCCGGGGGGTGGGGCCGAAGCTCGAGATCCACGGGAAGGTCGGCGAGGCGCTGAGCGACACGGAGCGCGCGGCGGTGATCGAGACGCTCAACGCGTACTCGCGCGATGTGCTGGTCGACGGCGACCGGCTCCGCATAGGGTTCGGCGCGTTGAAGAACGCCGCCGCCCAGGCGGCGGTGCTGGCCCTGATGGAACGGCTCCTGTCGCGCGGAGCGGCTCCACCCGGCGGCACGGTCTGAGGCCGCGTTGGCTGGATGAGCGGCTAGTCAAGCTCAGCCTGTGACCCCGCCCGACGCCTATTCCCGATTCCCGGTCAGCGATACCCCGCCGCCTGCAGCTCGAACAACTCGGCATAGCGGCCCCGCGCCGCGAGCAGCTCCTCGTGCGTCCCCGACGCCTCCACCGTCCCCTCCGCCAGCACCAGGATCCGGTCGGCCATGCGCACGCTCGAGAAGCGATGCGAGATGAGCACCGCCGTCTTCCCCTCGCTCAGCTCCTTGAACCGCTTGAACACCTCGAACTCCGACCGCGCGTCGAGCGCCGCCGT
>DAINRQ010000097.1:0-23768 GCA_036741775.1 Gemmatimonadaceae bacterium
GTTATGATTGCGAAATGGATCGACGACGCCTCTGGCACCGCATCCGGCGCGTCTGGATCACCCTGGGGCTCTCGGCCACGGCCATCTTCGTGATCTGGTCGCTCATCGCGTACCGTGCTTCGGGCGACGCGCAAGCCGCTACGCGTGCCGACTCGGTCGTCGACGTGAGACACGACGGCGGAATCTGGTACTTCACGCCGAAGGATGCCTCCACCCCACGGCGTGTGGGGCTCGTGTTCTTCCCGGGCGCGCTCGTCGATCCCGTCGCGTACGCGCCGATCGCGCGCGCCGCGGCAGCGGAGGGATTCCCGTCGTTCATCGTGGAGCTACCACGCCGCGGAGCGTTCGGTGGCGCGGACTCGCCCGAGATGTGGAGCCGGCTGCGCCGGCTGCTACACCAACCGGGAATGCCACCACGCTGGGTGGCGGCCGGCCATTCACGCGGCGGCGTGGTGGCTTCTCAACTGGCGAGCGATCCTCCGGATGGTTTCGCGGGACTTGTGCTGATCGGGACGTCGCATCCGCGCGATGTGGACCTGAGCAAGCTCACGGTCCCGGTCACGAAGGTGGC
Organism: Gemmatimonadaceae bacterium; assembly: GCA_036741775.1. GTDB lineage: Bacteria > Gemmatimonadota > Gemmatimonadetes > Gemmatimonadales > Gemmatimonadaceae > JAJKIV01. The sequence goes on from DAINRQ010000097.1 coordinate 572, forward strand.
CGGGACCCACGACGGGCTTGCCAGCCGAGCGGAGGTCGAGGAGAACCGTGGGAAGCTGCCGGCGTCCACGCGCTGGGTATGGGTGGAGGGGGGCAACCACTCGCAGTTCGGATGGTACGGGTTCCAGCCCGGCGACAAGCGGGCGACGATCGACGCGTCGGAGCAGCGCGCTATGATGATACTGGCCGTTGTGGAGGCGCTGACTGCCGCCCGTGGCGCGGCAACGGCGGAGTGACCTAACGGCATACCGGGGGCGCCGCCTGAACGTTCGGCCGCGCTTGCCAGGGCATCATGGTTCTCAGGCGTCAATCCCGGGCGTCGGATTTTGACGGGTTCTTGACAAGGCTTGCTGGCGGTCGTACTACCAGCGCGATCACCCGAGTCCGCGCGGCGCTGCCCGGCTTGGCCTAGCACGGCGTGAATCAAGCAGACCCGACTTCCTCACTGAGGAGGGTCGAGTGCGACTGCTTCATTCGTTCGCATTGGTGCTCCTTGGCTCGCTCTCGGCATGCTCGCCGACTCAAGTGGTCGGGGGGGCCGATCCCACGGGCCGTGCCCGGATCGCTGATCAGGTCTACCTGATCATCCGCACTGACGACGCCGGGATGAGTCACAGCGTCAACGCCGCGCTCGAGCGACTCATCCAGACCGGCCTTCCCCTCTCCGTGTCGGTGATGTTCCCCACCCCCTGGTATCAGGAGACGGTGGAGATCCTGAAGCGATATCCGTCGGTCGCCGTTGGCGTTCACCTGACGCTCAACTCGGAGTGGAAGCATTACCGGTGGGGCCCCGTCGCGGGTCGCAGCGCGGTCCCGACGCTCGTGGACGGCGAGGGCCATTTCTTCGCGTCCGCCGACGCGCTGCAACAGAACCGGCCTAACGTAACGGAGGTCGAGGCGGAGCTCCGAGCGCAGATCGATCGCGCGCTCCGGTCCGGTCTCGAGATCGACTACGTCGATTACCACATGGGCACGGCAACGCGCTACCCCGAGTTCCGGGAGGTCACGGAGCGGCTCGCGCGGGAGTTCGGGCTCGGCATGTCGGGGTATTTCGGGGAGGCGAGTCACGATCCGCAGTACCGGGCGGCGCCGCCACACAAGACCGACAGTCTCGTGGCGATGATCGATCGTCTCCAGCCGCGCTTCAACATGGTGATCACGCACGTCGGGATCGACGATGCGGAGCTGGGCGCACTCCTGGACATGAACACCAGCGGCCCCCTGGCGGAGATGAGCAAGAACCGTCAGGGCGAACTGGATGCGCTCACTTCACCGCGATTTCGCAAGGCTCTCGAGGCCCGCAACGTCCAAATCATCACCTATCGCCAACTGATCGAGATGGTGGGCTTGGAGGCCATGACGCGACCCGGGGGATAGACAACGCAGGAGCGCTACAGGAGGAATTGCCAATGGAGACGATGGCGTTCGTTAGGCAGGCGTTTCCGAACCGTCCGGTTCACCGCATCCGCGCGGCATGTACGAGCGTCCTGATGGCGCTCACCGCGAGCGGCACGGTACTGGGCCAAACCCCGCAGATACCGGTCTCAGGGACCGTCACGGCCACCGGCGGGTTCCCGCTTCGTGGCGTGACGATACGGGTGCAGGGAACGGACATCATTGCGTTCACGAACGCCAGCGGGCGGTACTCGATCACGGCGGCGCCGTCCGACGGGGTTCTGAATTTTACGCTCATCGGCCAGAAGCCCGCGCGAGCCGAGATTGGCGGACGCACGACGATCGACATCACGATGGAGCGGCTCGCCTTTCTGGAAGAGGTCGTCGTTACCGCGTACTCGGAGTCGCAACGCCGAGGTGAAATCACCGGCGCCGTTGCCAGTGTCAACCTCGAAAGCGTCGGGCGACAGACCACGGCGAGCGTGCTGCAGCGGCTCGACGCCAACGTCACGGGCGTGACGGTCGATGCGAGTGGTTCGCCCGGCTCGCGGAGCACCGTCAGGATCCGGGGCGTCAGTTCGTTTCAGAACAACGACCCTCTGTATATCGTCGACGGGACACCGGTTCAGGATTCCTACATCAACTGGCTGAACCCTAACGACATCCAGTCGATCCAGGTCCTGAAGGACGCGTCGGCGGCATCGATCTACGGCTCGCGAGCCAGTAATGGTGTCGTCATCATCGAGACCACGAAACGCGGCGCGAGCGGACCACCACGGGCCACGTTCAGGGTCAGAGCGGGCGTGGCGTCACCGGTGCGCGGCTATGACGACATTCTCCTGCTCAACTCGCTCGACTACTTCGAAGTGGTCAAGCAGAGCTACCTGAATGCGGGGTATCCGCTCGACTCGGTCCCGAGCAACGTCTTCGGGAACCCCGCGAGTCCCAGCGTGCCGAAGTACATCTGGCCGAACAACTGCGGTCCGGAGGAAACGCCGGCCGTCTGCTCCGATGTCGATCAGGGCGCCTATTCCTTCCCCAACGACCTGATCATGCCTGGCAGTGCCGGCACCAACTGGTGGAAGGCCGTGTTCCGTCCGGCGTTGATTGCCGATTACAACCTCGATGTCACGGGTGGCAGCCAGGACAACGCGTACGCGGTCTCCTTCAATTATTTCGATCAGGGAGGGACGGCGCGGTACAACCACTTCGGGCGGGGCAGTCTTCGCATCAACACGTCGTTCAACCGGCGCAAGTTCAACTTCGGCGAGAACGTCGCGATCTCCGCGCAGCGCCATTACGGCGGCATGCCGGATGACCCGGCCGGTTATGCCGAAGACGGCATCGTCGGCAAGAACATCCTGATGCAGCCGGTCATCCCGGTGCGCGACGTCGCCGGCAATTTCGCATCGGGGAAGGCGGTCGGGCTCGGGAACCAGAGCAATCCGCTCAAGTTCGCCTGGGCACACAAGGACGACCTCGCGAAAAACGACCGCATCTTCGGGAACGTGTTTGCCACGTACGCCGCAACCACGCGGTTGCAGTTCAGGACACAGCTCGGTTTCAACCGGGCTCAGGTCTCGAACCTCGTGTTCAATCCGATCTTTCCCGAAAACTCCGAGCCGACGTTCTCCAATGGCGTCACCGAGAACTCGAACCAACACGCGGACTGGGGCTGGAGCAACACGGCCAGGTACACCCGGAGCTTTGCCCAGCACAATGTGAACGTGCTCCTGGGGCAGGAGATCGGCAAATCGACGAACCGATTCGTCCAGGGGCAGATGAGCAACTTCATCAACACGGATCTCGATTCCAGGTACCTGCAGGATGCCCTTGGTGACGCATCCACGAAGGATGTCTTCAGCACCGGCAGCGAAAGCGCCTTGCTCTCCTTCTTTGGCAAGGCGGACTACAACTACGAGAACCGGTACGTCGCGAGCGTGACGGTCCGCCATGACGGCTCCTCGAACCTCGGCCCCGACCACCGGTGGGGAACGTTCCCGGCATTTGGACTCGGCTGGAGGCTGTCTCAGGAACCCTTCATGAGGGACAACCGAATTTTTTCGGACGTCATGTTGCGGTTTGGATGGGGGACGACAGGAAACCAGTCCATCCCGTCAGGACGGATCGTGTCCCAGTTTGGCGGCGCCCGGGGTGACACCTTCTACGATGTCGGCGGAACCAATAGCAGCATCGTCCCTGGATTCCGGCAGCGATCGCTGGGCAATAGAGATCTCAAGTGGGAAGAGAACCAATCCGTGAACGTCGGTGCGGATCTCACGCTGTTCAACGGCAAGCTCGACGTCGTAGTGGATGTGTATCAGCGGAAGACGAACAATCTTCTCTTCGATCCGGAGACTCCGGCGACCGCCGGCGTCGCCGACGCGCCGATCGTGAACATTGGCAAGATGAAGAATCAGGGCATTGACCTCTCGATCGGTCATCGCGCCCCGAAGTGGTCCGTGCACCTCAACGGGAGCCACTACAAGAACGAGATCGTCTCGATCGACGGCGTCCAGGACTTCTTCTACGGCCCGATCACGACCCGCTTCGGCAATCAAATCATCAACAAGGTTGGGCACCCGATCGGTTCGTTCCACGGGCTGATCGCCGACGGGTTCTTCCGGGATGAGGCGGACGTGGCGAGCCACGCGGATCAGGACGGCGCCGCGCCCGGTCGCATCAAATTCCGGGATGTGAATGGCGACGGACAGATCACGCTGGAAGACCGCACCGTCATTGGCAGTCCGCATCCCGATTTCACCGCCGGATTGGACATGGGCGTGTACCTGGGCGATTGGGACCTGACCGCCACGGTCTTCGGGTCGTTCGGCAACGAGATCTTCGACGTGCAGAAGGAGTTCTACGTGTTCCGGAATTTCTCGACGAACGTGCGGAAGGATTTGCTCGCCAAGTCGTGGACGCCGGAGAACCCTAACGCGAAATACCCGCGGCTCGACGTGAACGACAACTTCAGCCACGCGCTCTCGAGCTTCTATGTCGAGGACGGGACATACGTCCGGCTGCGCAACGTGCAGCTGGGGTACAACGTCCCGGCGAGATTCGTGCGGTGGCTGCAGGCCACGCGAGTCTACGTCCAGGCGGAGAACCTGTTCACGGTCACCGGCTACGATGGCCTCGACCCGACGTTGCCCGCTGCGAACGTCACGGGAGCTGCCGGCGACATCCGCGATCAGTACCGCGGCATCGACCGCGGCACGTACCCCAGCAACCGGACGTTCAGCTTAGGCGTGGTCACCTCGTTCTGACCAATCCTTTTTGTGAGGCAGGGGAGGCGATGACAAAGGCATCGAGGCACCCACTGGTCTTCGGGGCGACGCTCCTGACGGTTGCCGCAGCCGGGCTATACGGCTGCGACGACTTTCTGAACAATGCCGCCGAGCCGCAAGGCACCTTGGATGAACAGACGCTCGCGAACAGGGTTGGCGTCGAAGGCAGTCTGATCGCGGCGTACCGAGCGTTGGATTGGACGACGGGCGTTGGCGGCGCATGGGGGTCCGCCGCCAGCAACTGGGTGTGGGGCAGCGTCACGAGCGATGACGCGTACAAGGGGTCGGAGGCGTCCGACCAGCCCAACATCAACGACATCGAGGCCTACCATTGGGCGACAGGCGACGCCGAGACCTACTTGAACGACAAGTGGCGCGCGGCCTACGAGGGCGTGGTTCGAGCCAACGCCGCGGTGCGGCTGCTCAAGCAGGTCCGTGAGACGAAGCCTGGCGAGATCAACGACACCGACGCGTCGGGGATCGAGGGCGAAGCGCTGTTCCTCCGCGCCCATTTCCACTTCGAAGCGTGGCGGATGTGGGGGAACATCCCGTACTACCGTGATGATGATACCGATTTTCGCAAGCCGAACCTGACCAGCGAGGAAGTCGTCGCCGAGATCCTCGAGGACCTGGACGCCGCCATCCCGTTGTTGCCGACCACGCCGCGGAACGCGCAGGTCGGGCGAGCGACACAGTGGACGGCCAAGGCCTACAAGGGACGGGTGGAGATGTATGCTGGCCAGTACGCCGCCGCACTGACGACGTTACGAGAGATCAGAGCGAGCGGGCCGTACGCCCTGGAAGCCAGCTACGATCGTGTCTGGACGGGTTTTCAGGACTTTGCGAACGGCAAAGAAACGATCTTCGCCTTCCAGGCTTCCGCGAACGACGGCGAAGTGGACGGAAACAATGCCAATTACGGCGAACGTCTGAACTTCCCGCACTCGGGGAGCCCGTTCGGGTGCTGCGGTTTTCACCAGCCGACGCAGAACCTCGTCAACTTCTTCGCGGTGGATGCCGCTGGACTTCCGTTGGCGTTGACGGATCCGAACTGGAACTCGCGCGACGCCAACTTCACGTCGGCGACGCTCACGCCGGTCGATCCGCGACTGGATTGGACGGTCGGCCGCGATGGAGTGCCCTACAAGGATTGGGGCGCCCACGCCGGAGGGTGGATCAGAGCTCCCTCGTACGGAGGACCCTACAGCGCCAAGAAAAACATCCACGAGAAAGCCAGCAACGCGGAGAGCGCCGTCGGCTGGGTGCCGACGCAGCTGAATTCCGTGAACATCCACCTCTTCCGGTACGCCGATCTGCTATTGCTCCTGGCGGAAGCCGAGGTCGAGGCCGGGTCCCCGGAGAACGCGAGAACGATCGTGAACGAGATCAGAACGCGGGCCGCGGTTCGCGCGCAGGGACCGGGGACCGATCGCGCGAGCATTGCGATTGCGATCGATGATCCCAGGATCACCTGGGCGACGTACCGCGTCGGCACGTACACGACGCCGTGGACCAGTCAGGACGAGGCGCGAGCGCGCGTGCGCGCGGAACGTCGGCTCGAGCTGGCGATGGAGGGACAGCGGTTCTTCGATCTCAAGCGGTGGGGTATCCTCGAGCAGACGCTCAATGACTACATGGCGGTCGAGAAGAACCGGAGACTCTACCTGGCTGGCGCGGAAGCCGTCACGGATCGCCATCGACTCTATCCCATCCCGGCGATTCAGATCGAACTGAGCAAGTCGAGCGGACAGACCACCCTGACGCAGAATCCGGGCTGGTAGGCGGAATCGGGAATCGGGAATCGGGAATCGGGAATCGGGACGATCGAGTCCCGGTTCCCGATTCCTTATCGCAAGTGGCCTGCATCCAAGGCTCGAGCAACAGGTGGACGGCGCCTGGCCTACTCGCGGCCGTTAGGCATTGCGGCCGGGCCGGCACGCCACGAATCCTTGCCGGCCGGTCTCCGTATCCTGAACGCCTGGAGGGAATCGCCGGTATTGGCGACGAGCACCACCTTTCCTCCAGGCGTGCGAACGAAGGCGAGCCCAGCGACGTTCAAGGGGGCCAGGAAGCCGCTCTCACTCGGAAGCACCGGGGAAAAGCGGCCCTGGCCGTCTCCTCTCAGCCAGAGTCCGTTGCCCGCGTCAGCCCTCGGCGTATTGGGCTCGGCATCATACAGATTTCCGGCCACGATCAGATCGAGATGCCCGTCTCCATCCACATCGTGCGGGAGGATGGCCTTCACCGGCGCGATCTGCGCCAGGTTCGGCAGCGCGAACGAGGTGAACGCTCCGCCCCCGTCGTTGCGCAGGTAGACGCTGGCGAACGTGTCCGCCTGATAGTGAATGGCCTTCTGCAGGTCGGCGGCACTGAACGCCTGCCGGACGGATGCGTCCGCGAACGATCCGTAGGTCGGAAAGCGCAAGCCGAGTGTGTAGATCTGCTGGCCTAACGAGGCCAGCCCGGCGAACGGGTATTCGGTGCCGTCGATCTCCTGGGTGAGTACGATGTCCGTGGTCTGGTGTCCGGTGAGATCGGCCGCGTAGACGCCGAATTTGTTCAGTTTCGACGCCGTGTACGTGTAGTTCAATCCCAGATTGCCGGCGATGAGGTCGGGGCGACCGTCCGCGTTGACATCCCCCGCTGCGACACTGTACCACCAACCGCGGAGCGGCGGCAGCCGCGTGGACCGGGTAACGTTACGCAGACGTCTCCCATCATTCCGGTAGAACTGGAGCGGCATCCATTCCCCGGCGGTGACGAGATCCAGGCGCCCGTCCCCGTCGAAGTCGATCCAGACGGCATCGGTAATCATGCCTCCGGGATTCAGCAGCTCCGGGGCGACGGCCTCGGTGACATCGGTGAAGCGCCCTCCGTCGTTCCGCAGGAGGTAGCTCCTCGTCGGATTCGGATACTGCCTTGGCGTTAGGCGACCGCCGACGAACAGGTCCGGTCGGCCATCCCCGGTAAAGTCCCCAGCGCGGACGGCCATCGTGCTGGTCAGCATGGCTGGAAGCGCTGCCGTGTCTCGCCGGAACCTGCCGCCACCCTGATTGATGTAGAGGCGGTCCTGGAGCAATGGCGAGCTCGGTGCGACGTGATAGCCACCGCTCGCGACGTAGAGGTCGAGCAATCGATCTCCGTTCGCGTCGAAGAACAACGCGCCCCAATCGTCGTACGCCTTCTCGAGGCCCCAGGGCTGGTCTCCGGCGGACGGGACAAAGCCGCCGGCCTCCTCCTGCACGAACAGCTGCGCAGTTGCTCCTGGGCCGCCGCCAACGAAGACATCATCGAGGCGGTCGCCGTTGACATCGCCCACTGCAAGCGGAGGCCCCTGCCGCGACAGCATGTAAGGCAGGAGTGGCTGGACGCCGTAATCCAGCGCTTTGCTCGTCTCATGCTTGTAGGCCAATCCGCCCTGGCGCTCCAGCGGCTCGAACGGCTGGTCCCGAGTCGGCAGCGCTCGCCGAGGAGCGCGGGGCCTCTTCTCCGTCGCCTCCGCCTGTTTCACGATCAGGAGCCGATCGACATCCAGGTTCGTGAGGAGCTGATACCGTCCGTCGGGCCATGTCACTTCCAGGCTGTCCACGCGCCGGGCCGGCCCCAACCCGAAATGCACGCGCTCATCCATCGTGGACATGTACCCGCGATAGGGCGTGTGGTAGATGTGCTGCTTACGTCCTCCGGCAGTGAGGACCAGCTCCGATCCGATTCCCCGCTCGCGCGGCGATTCTCCCTGGAGCGTGATCTGCACGTAATGATGCGTGTCGTCGCCGGGCGGCGCCCCGACGTTCTCGTAGATGAATGCCGGCGCGTCGATGTTGCTCACGACGAGATCGAGCCGGCCATCGTTGTTCAGATCGGCGTACGCCGCTCCGTACGAGAAGCTAGGGCGGTCCATCCCCCATGCTCGGGTCTTGTCGGCGAACGTGAGATCTCCCGCGTTCCGCAAGATGTAATTGGACTCGTCGTAGGCATGGAGCTTCGTCAGAATGTCCAATCGCGCACGACGCGAGCCCGTTCCGTCCCCGCCTCGACGCGCGGTGAACATGGCGGTTTGGTAGTCCAGGTCGTTGACCGCCTTCGGATAGCCGTTGCCGATGAAGATGTCCTTGGCGCCGTCGTTGTCGAAGTCCGCAAACAGGGCGCTCCAGCTCCAGTCGGTGTGCGCGACGCCGGCCAGGCGCGCGATCTCGCTGAAGATCACGTCCCCGCCCGTCGTGACGCCGTTGCTCAGTTGCAGGGAGTTGACCGAGTAGTCGTCGCGAAATCCCTGGCTGCGCGACTCCATGAGACGACCGGGCGTCATGAACCCGCTGGTCCGTTTGCGGCCACTGAGAGCACGCGGCATCATGTCCACCTGGAGGATGTCGGGCCAGCCGTCATCATTGAAATCGGCGATGTCGACCCCCATGCCGGCGTAGCTCGAGTGCTTGAGCCACTGGGCCGCCTTGTCGGTGAACGTTCCGTCGCCGTTGTTGACGTAGAGAACGTCGTTAGGCGTGCCGTCATTGGAGACGAAGAGATCGGGCCAGCCGTCCGCGTTGAGGTCACTGACGACCACGCCAAGGCCATACCCGGCGTCGCGCAATATGCCCGCCTCCGCGGACACGTTCGTGAACGTCCCGTTGCAGCCATTGCGATAGAGATGGTTGTAGCTGCCCGGCGTCTGTCCGCGAACACCCAGGGGGTGCCGAATCACCTCACCGCGCGAGAAATCCGTCGGCGAGTTGTTCAGCAGGAAGAGGTCGAGACATGCGTCGCCGTTGTAATCGAGGAACACGGCGTGGGTGGTGAAGCTGGTGTCAGCGATGCCATACCGTGCCGCTGCTTCCGTGAAGGTTCGATCTCCGTTGTTGATGAACAAGATGTTCGCCCGGCGTTCCGGTTTGGACCATGCGGGCCCCGAAACGGAGACGTAAATATCCAGGTACCCGTCCGCATTGATGTCCGCCATCGTCGCACCGGTCGCCCACGAACGCGTCGTGACGCCCGCTCGCTCGGTGATGTCCTCGAACCGCATGTCGCCTTCGTTCACGTACAGGCGACTCGAGACCATGTTGCCGGAAAAGAAGAGGTCCGACAGGCCGTCGTTATCGATGTCACCGACGGCTACCCCGGCGCCGTTATACACATAGACGTCAGTCTGAACGTTCACGGAATCATCGGTCGTGATGGTGTTCGTGAACGTGACGCCGGTCTGGTCCGGGCTGAGGAGCGCGAATAGCGGGCGCTCGGTCTCTGCGGCGCGACAGCCGCCTAACAAGAGAAGAGTCGGGAGTGCGAAGCCGCGCAACCGATGCATACCGGATCTCCCGCCTGACGAAAGCGAGTCTGGCTTGCCGGCGTCATCCGCGAAACCCTTCGTCGGGTACCCCGGTCGCTTCGGTCGAAGTTCGGCCATCGGCAGGCCGATGGTAAGGCTTGGCCCTCGGCCGTCACCGCGCGGCGGAACGGATCCGTCGCCGCCCGGCTGTACGGCTAATGGAAAGGGAAGGGCGACTGCGCTGTCATCGGCGGCGATTCTCCAGCGGCCCCGAACAGCACGCGCGCACCGACGCCCAGCAGCCCGAAGACAGCCAGGGCGGCCAACGCGAGCAGCACCAACAACAGCACGATCACTTTCCGCACGCACCCGGACAGCTGCACGACTTTCACCCCGATGGGCGGGAACGGCGGTACGGGCGGCCACTCGACCCGCGGATCGGCCCCCCGAACGTCCTCGACGTCGCCGCGGGTCGGCGTGCGCACCGGCCCGTACCAGCCCTCATCCACGGTGCGGTCCGGTACCTCGATGGGAATCCGGCGTCGGCCTGACGTCGGCGGCGCTTCGGCACGGGGACGCGACGGCGTCGCAGGCGCCGGGCGCGGCGCGGGACGATCGCGAACACGCTCGACGCCGAAGCGCGCACCGCATTCGGAGCAGGTGGGGGAATCGAGCCACCGGCCAGGTGCGTGATTGATGCAGAAGTACCGCGTGTCCGCCTCGTGGCACGCGTCGCATTCGCCGAGCGCGCCCTGCGTCGTGCCGCAGTTCGGGCAGCGGATGACGACCTCGCTCACGTATCCGCCTCGCGATCGCGCTGCTGGCGGGGCGTATGGCTCACCTCCGGCTCTGCTTCCCCAGCCTCATCGGCGTAGACCTCGCGCACCAGCGCCGCAGGTACGTGCAGGCGGTGCACCTGCGGCAACGCGCCGAAGACCCACCGCGCGATGGTGGGTACTCGCTCGAACGGGCCGAACGGTTCACGTTCCAGGCGCCGCGAGAGCGCGACGGTCGTGAGCACCGGATGGTCAGCGTATGCGGGATAGATCTCGAAGCGCTCGTCCGGATGGTCGTGACCACGGACCATGCGCGTGATCGGCCGGCCCAGCTCCGCCGTGAGCGCGCAGAATGCGGCGAAGTCCTCGTAGCCGAACTGGCTACCGCGTGAGGCGCGGTTAGGCATCTTCTTTCGGGCACGCGGGTGCGCGCGCGTCCACACGAAATCGGAGAGGCAGCGCGGATCGTTCCAGTCGCCCGTCGTTCGCAGCTGGGCGTGCAGGTCGGCGAGCGGAAACCCGCCGTGTGTGACGAGAAGGCCGTCGGGCAGAAAGAGCGCTCGAGGCGCGCCCGCGAACAGCCGCACCGCGAGTATACCCGCCCGCGTGATCCACTCGTGGCCACGGTAGGCGTTCAGGAAGTCGCTGAAGTCCGATGGGATCACCGACGAGCTGAACCGCGAGCCCGTGTACCGTAGCGCCTCGTCGTGATTCCCGGCGATGATGCACACGGACTCCGGGGTCTCCGCGATCAGCTCGCACACACGCAACAGCACCTCGAGACCGTACCCGCCATCATCGAACAGGTCGCCCAGGAACACGAGCCGAGGCGGGTTGCCCTCGGAGACGTCGCGATGGATGAATGCGAGCGCCGCCTCGAGCGCGAGGAGGTCGCCGTGCAGGTCGCCGACGATCCAGAGTGGCGTATCGGGGTCGATCTCCCTGACGCGAATGACTCGATCGCTCGTGTCCGCGCGGTAGTCGTCGAATAGCAGACGGCGAGGTTCCTGGTCGAGCAGCGCCTCCATTCGTTCGACCGTGTCGCGCAAGCGCCCGTGCACACCCGCCGGGTCCACGCTGTTTCGCACGGCCGCCCAATCCAGTTGCTCGACATCCACCACCGGCAGCACCCGTGGAGCGGCAACGACGTCCGGAACGACATCCGGGGCAGCTTCCGGCAGCGCGGCCTCGTAGAGGCCGGGTTCAGCCATGACCTCGTTGTACGCGGCACCGGCCGGGAGGTCGATGGATGTCATGCCGTCAGCGACGTCACCGGTGCCTTCGCCGACATCCGCGGGCACACCGGTGTCCGCGCTCTCCGGGGAATCAGCCCGAGAGTCCACTGACCGTGAGTGGCAGCTTCACGATACCGGCGGCCTTGCGCCCGACGGCGATCACGTCGCCTTCGTGCAGCACCTGCGGCGCAATGAGGCGCTCGCCGTTCAATAGCGTCTCGTTCGCGGCACCGGGGACCGGCACGAGCTGCCATCGTCGATCGGGCCGGCGCTCGAGCACGCACTGGCGATCGTCCCAGAACTCCGCGTCACTGCCGAACTGCCGCACGAGGTGCTTGCCGACCTCCGTCCGGACGCCGACGTGCAGTGCACGGCCGCCATCGGCAACGAGCTGTAGGCGATCGCTGGCGAGCGCGGGACGCCGACCGGACGGCGGCGGGGCACCTGCCGGCGCTGTACCCGCGGGTGCCGCAGCTCGAGCATGCGATTTCGCGGTGGCGGGCGCCGCCGAGTCGCTGACCCGCCCCGCGCGCGCCCCGCGACCACTCAGGACCGCGCGCATCTCGGCCGCCGCCGGACGGTCCGCCGCGTTAGGCGAGAGACACCGATGCAGGAACGCGCTGACCTCCGCGTTCGTGGCCGGCGCCGGCATCACGCCGGCGAGCGTCGGCGGTTTCGCGGCGTACGCGCGAACGAGACTCGCGTACTCCGTCTGGTCCTCCCGCCAGTACGGGTGCGTCCCGGCGAGGAGCTCGTGCAGCATGAGCCCACAGGTGAATACATCGGAGGCAAGTCCGGGCATGGCGCCCCGCGTGAGATGCTCCGGCGACCGGTAATTGTCCGACCCGACGTAGCCCTGATAGCCGTGCCACGGGGCACGATGGTCCGCCAGCACCGAGAAATCCATGTCGATCAGCTTCAGCTGATAGCCGGAACCGATCGACGGGTCGCGGATCAGATACACGTTAGGTGGCTTGAGGTCGGCATGCACGATCTTCGACTCGTGCAACGCGGCGATGCCCGCCATCAGCACTTTCGCCCAGGTAACGTGCCGAGCCCACGTGTTCGCATCGCGGAGCGGTGAGACGCCCGTGCGGCGGTGCGTTTCCCGCTCCTCGTCGAGGATCTGCTGGAGATCGCCGCCATGCTCCACGAACTCGTACGCCTGGAAATAGCACGGGCCGCCCCACACCTCCTCGAAGGCGTCCACGAGCCGGACGGCATAGTGCGCCGCCTTGCCCCCGCGGACGCGAGCAGCGAGCTCCTGCTGGTAGTCGACGAACGCCGGATACCAGATGACCGTCGGCGCCGGCGACTTGTACTGCTTGAGGAAGATCCGCGGCCCACCCGGAGCCTGCGCCGCGTACGAGATGGCCATCGCCCCGGGCCCGAACACCTTCGTGATCCGGTAGCCCCGGATCACGTCGCCGACCTTCAGCTTCTTTGCCACGCCGGCCCGGCTCCTAGAGTGCGAGCGTCTCGGCCGATTTCGAGACGCTCGCCGCGAGCTGCTTGAGCGTCGTGCGGAAATGGGCCGGGTCCGCCGTGAACTGCTGCAGCGCCTGCTGCGGCGAGAGCCCCTCGTATTCGACGACCTCCCACTCCGACTTGTCGATCTGACTCAGGCGGTCATACCCCTCGAAGTTCGGCGCGAAGAGGCTGAGAATGATGCGATTCGCCATCACGACGTTCGCGACGTCCTGGAGGCTGCCTCCCTTCGCCTCGGGAATCGACATCGTCTCCTTGAACGACGCGTCAGTGAAGACGATCACGACCCGCGCGGCCTCACTGCGATACCGCCACTTGTTCGCGTCTTCGCCCTGCGCGCCTTTCGGCGATGCTTCCATGGTCGCGACCTTGTACAGCGCATCGAGCAGCGACTCGGGTTCATCACCACCGCCGGACGCACGCAGGTTGGCGAGCTGGGCTTTCAGCGCCACGGCATCACGCACGAACGGGTTGTCCTCGATCCACGGCAGCCCTTCCGCCTGCGCGTGCTCGATGTCACGGTAACCCATGACCTTGCCGCGCCAGTCCTTCACGGGCGCGGCGTTATTGGCGTCGCCGTGGCTCAGCGAGTCGATGAACATCTCGATGTTCTGACGGAGCGCGTCGATGATGGGCGCCATGCTGCCCGAGACGTCGATCAGAAAGACGACGTCGGCGACGCCTTTCGTCTTCGCCCGCGGCGCCACAGGTGGTGCTGAGGCGAGGTCTACCGGCCCTTCGGCAACATCGGCCGACGCCGGTACCTCCACGTCAGGCGGGGCAACGGGTGCGGCGCTCCCCGCGGCTGCGGGGTCGGGCGCCGGGGAATCGGCGTTAGTGACTGGGGTATGCTCCGACGGCTCCATCGTGCGCTCCATGATGGTCGAGATGCGGCTCTGGACGTTGTGCGGGGGAAGACGTCAGATGCAGGTTCGTTGCCGAAGGGGCCTCTGGTCACTCGCGCGCTCCTCGGGCTCGCCATACCTTGAACCAGAGGGGTCAACCCGCAGCCACGTCGATCAACCGGGGTTACGAAATGGCCACGAAGCGAGAGGAACGGAAAAAGCGCGCGGACGCCGAGCGAGAAAGCCGGGAGCAGCGCGCGCGCCAACGGAAACTGCGGTCCGGTGCGCTCATTGTCGTGGGCGTGGTCGCGCTCGCGGCGGTGGCTTTCATGTCGCTGCGCCGAGACGGCGAGGTGAGTAACGGCCGCGTCTGGTCGGCGGCGCACGGGCACTGGCATGACAAATAGCCGCGCGTGAACACTTCGGTGCGCTCGATCATCGCGATAGCGCTGCTGGTCGCGACCGCCGTTGTCGCAGGCGCGCAGGCGACGACCTACGACCTCGTCGTGGCTAACGGGCGCGTCATGGACCCCGAGTCGGGACTCGACGCCGTCCGCCACGTCGGCATTACGGGCGGGCGGATCGCAATCGTGTCGGAGGCCCCCCTTCGCGGGCGGCGCGTCATCGACGCGACGAACCACGTGGTCGCCCCCGGCTTCGTCGATCTCCACGAGCACGGACAGCAGGAAGAGTCCTACCGGATGATGGTCCGTGACGGCGTCACCTCGGCGTTCGAGCTGGAGGTCGGCACCGAGGACGTCGCGAAGTGGTACGCCGAGCGTGAGGGCGGTCAGCTCGTGAACTACGGTGTGAGCATCGGCCACATCCGCGTTCGCATGAAAGTGCTCGGCGACCCGAGCCGGGATCTTCTTCCGTCAGGCGTTGGAGGAACCGGGACGGCGACGGCGGCGCAGGTCGCCGAGATGGAAGCGCTCATGCGCAAAGGGCTGGCGGAGGGCGCGGTGGCGGCCGGATTCGGGAGTGCCTACACGCCCGGCGCACCGATGGCCGAGATCCAGCGCATGTTCGCGGTCGCCGCCGAAGGGAACGCGTCCGCGCACATTCACATGCGCGGTGGAGTAACTGGTCTCGACTCGACGATCGCCGCGGCAGCTGCCGCCGGCGTGAAGCTGCACATCGTGCACGTCAACTCGAGCACGGGCGAGAATACGCTGAGCACGTTCCTCGCGAGGATTGAAGCGGCGCGCGACCGTGGTCAGGACGTGACGACGGAGGCGTATCCGTACGGCGCAGGAATGACCTCCATCCAGTCGGCGCTCTTCGATGACTGGGAGTCGTGGCCGGACGAGCGCTTCGCGCGCCACCAGCTCGTCTCCACGGGCGAGCGCCTAACGCGAAAGACGTTTGGCGAGGCGCGCGCCAGGGGCGGCACGGTCATTACCCATGGCCGAAGTGAGGCGCAGACCCGCGCGGCGATCGTGAGTCCGCTCACCATGGTCGCGAGCGACGGCTTCATCGAGAACGGGCGTGGACACCCGCGCACGTCGGGGAGCTACGCCAAGGTGCTGGGGAAGTACGTCCGCGAGGAACGGGCGCTGACGCTCATGGACGCGTTGCGGAAGATGACCATCGAGCCCGCGCGCCGCCTCGAGGCGCGCGCCCCGGCCATGGCGGCCAAAGGGCGCATTCGTGAGGGCGCCGACGCGGACCTGACGATCTTCGACCCGGCGACGGTGACCGACCGGGCGACCTACGAGGACGCGACAATCCCGTCGGCGGGCATTCCGTTCGTGGTCGTCGGCGGACAGGTCGTCGTCGATCGCGGGCAGGTGACAACGGCGCGTCCGGGGCGGGCAGTTCGGGCGCCGATCAGGTAGGTGTCAGGCACGCCATCAGGCGTTCGTCCGCCACGGGAGGATCGGATGGATGTGCGCGAACGCTACCTCGATCTGATGAAGAAGTCGCTCTCGTTCTCGCTGTGGCCGGAACCGCCGGCGCCCGCGGAACACTTCAGGGACGATCGTGGGCGTCTGGCGAACGCGCTCGTTTCCGTGGGCTCGGCGCTCGTGAAGCCGATGGGGTTGCGATTGATGCAGCAGCCCGTGTACGACGAGGCAGACCGGCGCGATGGAAAGATCTGGCCGGGCTACGCGCACACCATGATCGGGCTCCGGCGGCTGGACAATCTCCAGCAGTGCGTCGAGACGGTACTCACGGAGGGCGTGCAAGGAGACCTGATCGAGACCGGCGTGTGGAGAGGCGGATCGTGCATCTTCATGAAGGCGATCCTCGCCGCGTATGACGACGACCGGCGCACGGTGTACGTGGCCGACTCGTTCGAGGGATTGCCTCGGCCGGATGCGGAGAAGTATCCGGCGGACCTGGGCGATGACCTCTACCAGTACGATTACCTGGCGGTCTCGCTCGAGCAGGTGAAGCAGAACTTCGCCACGTACGGCTTGCTCGACGACAACGTCGTGTTCCTGAAGGGGTGGTTCAAGGACACGCTTCCGCGCGCTCCCATGGAGAAGCTCGCGGTCATGCGCCTCGACGGCGATCTGTACGGCTCGACCATCGAGGCGCTGGAGAACCTCTACCCAAAGCTCGAGCGCGGCGGGTTCTGCATCATCGACGACTACGCGCTCCCGACCTGTCAGCAAGCGGTCGATGATTTTCGCCGGGCGCACGACATTCGCGAGGATCTCGTGCGCGTCGACTGGAGCGGCGTCTACTGGCGGAGGTCCCGGTAGACGCCAGCATGCGAGGTTGAACCGAGGTCAACTCCTCGCCTTCCACGCCGCGAGCACCTCGGCTTCCTTCTCCGGCGGGATGCCCGCGGTCCTGCCTTCCAGCAGCCCTTTCTGCTCCGCCTCGGGGCGCGTCTTGTGCCAGTCGAGCGTCGCCTTCGCCGTGTCCGCGAGCGGGCGGAATGTCAGCCCGGCTGCCAGCGCCTTTGCGATGCTGCGGCGCAGGAAGCCCGCCGTCTGACCCGACGGCGGAAGCCAGATCGGCATGTGTCGCCATCCGCGCACGCCTTGGGCTTGCAGGAACTCGCTCGGTACCCACGTGAAGCTCGCGCCCGCCGTCGTCACCGCCTTGATGCCGTAGAGCGTTTCGGCCATCGTCGTCGGCTTCGCAGGCCCTGTCGCGTTGAACGTGCCGAATACCCGGTTCTCCGCGAGCCGCACCATGAACTCGGCCAGGTCGCGCGAGTCGATGAACTGTGCTGGATCGTCAGGCGTTCCCGGCGCGAGCACCTCACCGCCGCGGTCAATGCGTGCCGGCCAGTACGTGAAACGGTCGGAGCGGTCGAGCGGCCCGACGATGAGCCCGGGTCGCACGATCGTGTGATTGCCCCCGTATTGCCGGGCAACTTCCTGCTCCGAAAATGTCTTCAGCGCCCCGTAGTACTGGCCGGCGTGCTCGCGAACCGTCGTGTACGGATCGACGCCCGCGGGCATCGGCGTCGTCGGGGCTGTCTCATCCGCATCCGGCACACTGTTGTCGGGGTAGACCGAGATGGTCGAGATGAAGATGTAGTGCCCGACGTTGCCCTTGAGGTGCTGCGCCGCGTTGCGCACCCAGAACGGCAAGGTCGTGGGGTTGTCGAGGACGACGTCGAACTTCTTCCCACGGAGCGCGCTCACGTCGCCGCTCAAGTCGCCGATGAGCTGCTCGACCTTCCCCTTGAACATGTCGGGGCGCGTGCGGTTACGGTTGAACAGGGTGACCTTGTGCCCGCGCTCGAGCGCGTAGTCCACCTGCTCCGGGCCCGTGAACCCCGTGCCGCCGAGGATGAGGATGTTGAGTGGGGCGGAGGCTTTTTCAGTGGCGCCGTTGCCTGGCGTCCCTGGGTGAACGGTGGCGGCTCCGAGAGGCGTCGAGCCGCCAGTACCGGACAGGGCGAGTGCGCCGCCGGCGGCGGCGGAGAGCTTGAGGAACGTGCGGCGATCGGTCGACATGTTCGTTCCAACCTCACGGAGAGACACGGGAATCCCCGGAAGATGAGGCTCGCGCTGGACGCTCGACAGGTCCGCAATGAACAAGGACGGGTGCCACTCGCAGCCGCGAGCCCCCAATTTCGCCTTCGGACCTCCAAGACCGACGCGAAGTATGCCGGGATGTCACAGTACCTCGATCGCCAGCAAGAGCTCGCGGTTGGGGAGTCCCTCACGCAGTAGGTCTACTCTCGCGCTGCTGGCAGGCGGATGGCTCGGAAGCGCATCATCGCGAGCGCTTTGCGCGTGACCGCTTCCGCGCGCCGGGCTTCGTCGCGGCCTTCGACTTCGTTCGTACTTTCGACTTTGTTCGTACTTTCGACTTTGTTCGTACTTGCGACTTCGGGCGGGCTGTGCGCGCGCCTTTGCGCGTGGCTTTGCGCGCGGCCTTGCTCTTCGCCTTCGACGGTGCTTTGGTCGTTGCCCCCTTCCTCGCGGCTTTTCTCGCACCCGTTTTCGCAATGGCCTTCGAGGCGGTCTTCGACGCGGCCTTCGCGGCTTTTTTCGCGGTCTTCGCAACTGTCTTCGCCACCTTCGCAACTTTCTTCGCCATCCTCCTGACTTTCTTCGCCGTCTTCGTTGCGACCGTGCCCGCTGTGGCAGCCTGTGGAGTCAGCTGGTGCACCGCGAACCCCGCCCCCTGCGGGTCGCCGAGAATCGCGATCGAACCACCCGGGATGTCCATTTGCGGGCGTTGGATCGTCGCGCCTGCCGTGATCGCGGTGGCCACCGCCCTGGCAACATCGTCCACGTGAACGTAGACGAGCCAGAACGGGTGCATCCCGGCCATCTCCGGCGGCCGGTTGAAGATGCCCCCGTACATCGCGTCGCCCTTGCCGAACATGAAGTACATCTCGCCGCCGCCCATGTCCATCTCGCCCACCTTCTCCCACCCGAAGAGCGCTCGATAGAACTCGAACGCCTTCACGTAATCGGTGGTCATGAGCTCGTGCCAGGAGAAGCGTCCCACTACAGGCGTGCCATCCCACGCGATCGACCGGTTGGCCGGCTTGTACGCGCCGAACACCGCACCCTGCGGGTCCTCGATGACGGCGTAACGGCCCACGCCCGGAAGATCGCGGGGACCATGCAACACTCGGCCACCTAACGAGGCTGCTTTCACGGCCGTCTCGTCGACGTCACTCGACTCGACGTACGGCATCCAGTTCGGCGGAATGCCCTGCTGCCGCATCTCGTCCGTGAGTCGGAAGAGGCCGGCGAATGGCAGATTGCCGGTCGTCCACATGGTGTAGTCGTTGTCGAACGGCTGCGTCCCCCAGCCGGTGAACGTCGGGTAGAAGGTCTGTGCCGCAGCGACATCGGGTGTCGTGAGCTCGTACCAGATGAATTGCCCGTGCATCGGAAGAGTGGCGGAGAGTGGCGAGTGGAATCGAAGACTTGGTAAAGATGGAGCAGCCGCCGGCGGCGCGATACCACGCGCACACGGCGAACGGCGACTTGCTGCAACGCGCTCGTGGCCATAGCGTTGCCGTACACTGGCGTATTCCTCAGACCAACCAGCAGACGACCATGTCGCTCACCCGACGAGACTTCCTTGCCACGTCCGCCGCTGCAGCCCTCGCCGGAACCTTCGGCCGGCCGAGCCTGCTCCGGGCACTGCAGGGCCAGACCCCCCAGCCCGTCTTCACCCCGATCCGCCGCAACGTCGGCTTCTTCACCATGCGCGGCGGCACCATCGGGTACCTGGTGAACCAGGGCGCGGTCGTGGTCGTGGACAGCCAGTTCCCCGCCGAAGCGACCGCGTTACTGAACGGGTTGAACGAGCGCTCGGGCGGGCGGTCCGTCGATTTCCTCATCAACACCCATCATCACGGCGACCATACCGGCGGCAACCGCTCGTTCCGCGACGTCGCGAAGAAGGTTGTCGCGCACGCCAAGGCCGATGAACACATGCGCCAGCCGCCCGGTGGGCAGCCGCCGACGGATCAGCTCTTCCCGGACACGACGTTCACGGAGACGTGGTCCGCCGACGTCGGCGACGAGAAGGTGAGCGCGCGGCACTACGGGCGCGCGCACACGAGTGGCGACGCGGTCATCACGTTCGAGCGCGCGAACGTCGTGCACATGGGTGACCTGATGTTCAACCAGCGCCACCCGGTAGTGGACTGCCCCGCCGGCGCGACACTCCGCGGCTGGATGACGGTGCTCGAGCGCGTCCCGCGCGATCACGCGAACGACACGACATACATCTTCGGACACGCGAACACGGGCTTGCCGGTGACCGGAACGCAGGCGGACCTGGCGAAGTTCCGGGACTACCTCGGCGCGGTACTGGCGCACGTGGAGTCGCACATGAAGGCCGGCCGTTCGCGCGACGAGATCTTCGCGATGCGTGACCCGCTCACGGGGTTCGAGAGCTACGGCCGGTTTGGGGAGCCGCGCGGGCGGGACCCGATCTCGTGCGCGTACGAAGAGCTCACAGCATCATCGGCAACGCGCTAGTCGAAACGGGCGCAACGACCAGAAGCGACAGCGGCGCGGGCTCCCAAGCGGGCCCCGCGCCGTCGTGCGATTGCCCCGTCGTTAGGTCAGCGTTGACCGCCCGTTACCCTCGACCTCGTCGTCATGTAGATGTCCGACGCGCCTTCGGCGTCGGGACGCACGCTTGCTGGGACGGTCGAGCCGAAGTAGAGCGTCGTGCCATCCCACGAGAGGAAGGGCCGCGTCTCCGCGCCCTCCTTCGAGTTCACGGCCAAGCCGAGCGGCTCGGGTGACCCCCAGGCATCGTGCGCACTGGCGCGTGTCGCCACGAAGATGTCGGCAAATCCATTGGTCCCAGGCCGCGTGCTGTAGAAGTAGATCTCCAGCGCGTCCCGGCGCAGGTTCGGCTGCCCGTCGTCGCTCGGACTGTTCACCCCCGGCACCAGTTCCCGCGGGCCGAAGCTGCCGCCGCGCCACTCACTGGAATAGATGTCGCTGTTACCGGCCAGGAAGCTCGAGAAGTAGAGGACGCGTCCGCGGCCGGGTTCCTCGATGAGAAATGGCCCCGCTTCGTTCGCCGGGGTGTTGACGTCGCAGCCGAGGTTGCGGGGCTCGTCGAACGTTCCGTCGCCGCGCCGGCGCGTCAGGTAGAGGTCATCCCCACCGCACGGTGGATTTCCGAAGGCGTCCGGATACGGACGATTGCTGGCGAAGAAGAAGGTATGGCCATCGTCGGTGATCGACGGGCAGAAGTCGTTCACTTGCGGACTGCCTGGTGCTGCCGCGGGGGCATTGACCGGTGAGCCGAGCCGGACCGGCTCACCCCACCCGTCTCGCCCGTGGTCCCGCGTCGACACCCAGATGTCGAGCCCGAACGATCCTGGTCGGTTCGAAGCCATGTAGAACGTCTTGCCGTCGGCGGAAATGTTCGGGCAGCCGTCGGCGGACGGCGTGTTGAACTCCGAGTGAGTGCCGGGTGTCGCCTCGACCGATACGGCCGTCGACCACGGTCCGTACGCATGCGCCGTCGCCCGTGAGAGGTTGGCGCCATTGCCGGTGGCGGTCGGGGCCACCGGCGGGGAATCACAGGAGATGGCCGCCGAGGCGGCCACCAGAGTACTGCACAGTGATCGGGTAGTGTTTCTCGTCAACATCCTATACCTCCGTGAGCGTTGGCTGCCGGTCTGTTCCGTTGCTGGCCGGCGACAGGGCCCGAGCTGCCCCCCTGGGGCGGGCAACCGGCCCGTAACGGCCCTGGCGCGGCGTCGTACCGCGTGACACTCTGCGAGGCGGGGCTCATCTGGATGCCCATCGCAGACTCAGACGCGACTCAGTTTCTGCTCAATCGCTATATTGGCGGGCCGCTAGCGTCGTTTTCCGACGCCCTGCCGACGCAGTGACATCTCCGACCAGCCGGTCAGCCTCGATGCCGCCGTTCAGGCTCCAGACGCTCGGGTTGTTGTCTCTTCAGGACCACTCAGGAACGGCGATCGCGGGACAGGGGGTGCGGCGGCGGCTGGCACTGCTCGCGGTGCTTGCGGCCTCCGGGGATCGTGGTCGGAGCCGCGATTGGCTCCTCGCCGTGTTCTGGCCAGACGCCCCCGCGGATCGCGCGCGCCACTCGCTGGAACAACTGCTCTACGCGATTCGCAGCTCGGTGGACAACGCGGCGTTCCTGGGGGTGAACCCCATCAGCCTGAACCCGCAGGTGATCGACAGTGATGTGGCCGAGTTCGAGCGGGCGCTCTCGGCGAATCGGGAGGAGGAGGCCGTCGCGCTGTACCGGGGCCCGTTTCTGGACAGCTTCTCCCTCCCGGACGCGCCAGAGTTCGGTCAGTGGGCGGATGGCGAGCGCGCACGACTCGCTGGCGCCTATGCGCGCGCGCTCGAGCGACTGGCTGAGGCGGCCGAGCAACGACGGGACTTCCGTGGCGCCGTCGAGTGGTGGGAACGGCGAGCGGCGCACGACCCATACGACTCGCGCGTCGCGCAGTGCCTCATGCGGGCGTTGGACGCCAGCGGCAACCGGGGCCGCGCGATCCAGCATGCGGCGATCCACGAGCGTCTGCTGCGCGAGGAGCTCGACGTACCGGTGCCGGCAGAGGTCTCGGCGCTGGTCGAGCGAATGCGGGCGGAGCCGCTCGCCGCGGCCCCGGCGGTCGTGCCTAACGTCGAGATCGCGCAGTCCTCGGCGTCGCCGGGACCATCGACCGGCGCTCACGCCGATCCACGCTCAGTCCCGTTGGAACCGGTCTCGTCGCTCCCGTCGGCTGTGCCCGGGCGGTCGGAATCGCCACGCAGTGTGCGACGGCGCATAGTGCGCGCCGGGGCCCTGACTCTCCTGGTAGCTGCGGCGGCTGCGACGCTGGTGTTAGCCCGTTGGCCTGCGGCACGCGCGCCGGCACCGGAGCGCTCCGTCGCCGTGTTGCCATTCGTCAACATGAGTCCGGACGGCGACAACGAGTACTTCAGCGACGGCATCACCGAGGAGATCATCACGCA
>DAINRQ010000098.1:0-23614 GCA_036741775.1 Gemmatimonadaceae bacterium
CTTCGCCGTTCGCGCTTCGCCGTTCGCGCTTCGCCGTTCGCGCTTCGCCGTTCGCACTTCGCCGTTCGCCTCTAATCCATCCCTCGCAACGACTCAATCGGATCTACCTGCGACGCCCGGCGCGCCGGGACATAGCTCGCGAGCAGCCCGATCGCGACCATCGACGCCGACATGGCGACGAACGTCGGCGTATCGACCGCTTCGACCCCGAAGAGCAGGCTACTGAGCGCTCGCGTGACCGCCAGGGCTACCGCGACGCCGATGATCACGCCGACGACCACGACGCGCGCGCCCTGCGTGACGACCATGCGCCTGACGCGCCCCGCCTCCGCGCCTAACGCCATGCGGACGCCGATCTCCCGCGTGCGCTGGGCGACCACGTACGACAGCACGCCGTAGAGCCCCACCGTGCCCAGGATGAGGGCGAGCGCCGACACGATACCGAGGGTCAGGAGCGTGAACGAGAGCTGCATCATCGAATCGCGTGCCAACCCTTCCATGGTGTACACGCGGTACATCGGTGCACTGGGCGCCACTTCCCGAACGAGCGCGCGAATCTCCGCGCCGATCGACTCGATACGGCGGGTCTTCACGACGTATGCCGGGGACGAGATCACCCAGCTCGTGGGCGTCGGTCCCACGAGCGGGAAGTACACGAGCGGCTGCCCGGGCTCGCGGAAGTTGTCCTGCTTCACATCCTCGACGACCCCGACCACGGTCTCCCAGGTCTCGAGCCCCTGGCGCTGCAATCGGCGCCCGATCGGGTCCGCGCCCGGCCACAGGAGATTCGCGGCGCTTCGGCTGATGACCACGTGGCGCAGGTTCCCGACATGGTCGTTCGTCTCGAGCGGCCGCCCCTGCAGGACGTCGATGTCCATGGCGTCGAAGTAGTCACCCGCCGCGAAGGTCACCTGAAGCCTGGTTCCCGACGTGGGATCGTTCGCTGTCTCCTCGGTGCGGAACTGTACCGCGCGCGTGCCCTCGTTGAGCGGCACGTTCTCCACGAGCCCAACGGCTTCCACGCCGGGCAGCGCGCGCACCCTGTCCATGAACTCGAGGGCGAAGCGGGCGTACGACGGTCCGTCCGTCAGATGCGCACCCTCCGGGGCGATCTGGAAAGTGAAGATGTTCTCGATCTCGTACCCGGGATCGACCTGTCGCAGCGCACGGAAGCTGCGCACGAGCAGCCCCGAGCCAATGAGGAGCACGAGCGCCAGCGCCGTCTGGGCGACCACCAGGCCGTCGCGCGCCCAGCCGCGGCGGCGAGTCGCGCCGCGGCCGCCCTCGCGCAGCCGCGTCAGGTCGGGAGCCGACGCGCGAATGGCCGGCGCGAGCCCGCACGCGAGCGCGGACGTCAATGCGATGCCTAACGTGAACAACAGCGTCGCGCCGGTCGCGCGGGCTTCCTCGAGCCGGGGAATGTCCTGCGGCGCCGCACGCAGCAGCACGGGGAGCCCGGCCCACGCCAGCCCCAGCGCGGCAACGCCAGCCAGCGCCGCGATGACGATCGCCTCCGCCATCTGCGACCGAATCAGCTGACCGCGGTTGGCGCCGATGGCGCGCCGAACGGCGAGGTCCCGCTGGCGCCCTTCGGCGCGCACCATGAACAGGTTCGCCACGTTCGCGCACGCGATCACGAGTACGATCAGCACTGATCCAAGCAACACCCAGAGCGACCCCGACACGGACCCGACGATCTCGTCCGCGAGCGGGCGCACGACCGCACGGTGCTGACCGATGAGCCTCGCGTAGTTCGCAGACCCGCCGAACCGCTCGGGCAGCTCTTTCGAGAGGGCTGTCAGCTCCCGCGCCAACGCGGCCGCCGTCACGCCCGGCTTCACACGGGCGACGAGTGACGAGCCCCCGAACCGACCGGGCGTGATTCCCTCGGGCCGGACGTCGCTGGAGATCCACAACAACGTGCCATCGATCGGGAACCGGAACTTCGGGCCCATGACCGCGATGACCGTGCGACTCTCACCACCAGCTTCGACCGCCTTCCCGATGATCGACGAGTCGCCCCCGAACCAGGCCGTCCAGAGCGTGTGACTCAGCACGACGACGCGGTCGTCGTCGGCCGGCACGGGCAGCCGTCCGAGCAAAGGCCTGGCGCCGAGGGTGGAGAAGAGTGAGCTCGTGGGCCACGACATGCGGACCCGCTCGACGCGATCGCCAACGCGCAACGTGTTCGTGAACGAGTTGTAGACGGCGACGTCCTCGATCAGCGTCGATCGCTCCTTGTAGTGGACATAGAACTCGCTCGCAACGGCGAACTCCTCCGGCATATCGGAGCCCGGCGCGGACGCGCCGATGTGCACGAGGCGGTCGACGTTGCCGTACGGCAGTGGGTCGAGCAGCACGGCGTTGACGACGCCGAACATCGCCGCATTCGCACCGATGGCGAGGCCTAACGTCCCAACGGCGACGCCGGTAAATCCGGGCGTGCGCCTGAGCGTGCGGGTCGCGTGGCGCAGGTCCAGCATCCAATCCTTCCCGGCCCACTGCATTTCCGGATCCTCGGTAATCGGTGATGGCGTGCGCACCCACGTGGGACTCAGGTGCTCCGCGAGCGCGGAGCGCACGAGATCCGCCCCGGTCGCGAGGACACACCAGGTCACGGCCAGGCGTCCTCGCGCACGCGCCCGCTCGTATTCGTCATCGATGTCCTCGAGCATCCCCGCGCCGAACTGCTCCCGGAACGGAGCGGGGAACAGGCGCACCAGCGTCCGGAGCGCCGACCTCACGTGCGGCTCCGCGCGACGCCGAGCCGTTTCTCCGCGATGGCGGCGCTCTGTTTGAGTCGGCGGGCTTCAGCGGCGAGCGCCGCCCGTCCGGTGGGGGTGAGGGCGTAGTACTTCCGCGCGAGCCCGGGGTGCGGCGATGTGTTCACGGGCTCGGTCTCCGTCACATACCCCACAGTCATGAGGCGCGCGAGCACTCGGTAGAGCGAGCCCGCGCGTGGCGTCTGGGTTCCGCCGGATTCCGCGGCGACGACATCCTTGATGGCGTACCCGTGAAGCGGTGCGCTCGCGAGCGCGAGGAGGACGTGGTACTCGAGCAGGCTCAATCCGCCTGCGCCGCCGGCGCTCATGGATGCTCTGGTCTCGGGTAACTGCGCGGTGGGTAAATATACCGACAGAGTATTTACGGCGGTCGGCTACCGCAAGTTCCTGGGGCGAGGATGCACCGTCGGCGGGCGCGGCGTCCTCCCGTGTGGTGACCCGTTCGGCGGCCGTT
Organism: Gemmatimonadaceae bacterium; assembly: GCA_036741775.1. Taxonomy (GTDB): domain Bacteria; phylum Gemmatimonadota; class Gemmatimonadetes; order Gemmatimonadales; family Gemmatimonadaceae; genus JAJKIV01. The sequence goes on from DAINRQ010000098.1 coordinate 3,238, forward strand.
TCCGCGCGGCCGGTCACCGCGTCACGCGAGCTCGCTGAACCGCGTAGATTCGGGCCAATGACAGCCTATCCGCCCGAGCCGTCGCCGCTCCTGGTCAGCGAGTTCCTCGTCGCGTCGCACGAGGCGCTGGGTTTTCTCGGCGATCAGCGTGGATTCCGCACTTCCGGGAAGGTGGAACACCTCGTCAACGGCCAGTTCTCGGTCGTCGCGGCCGATGCCGTGTCGGGCTTTTTCTGGGCCGAGCGCGAGTTCGCCACCACTCGGCTCGCTGGTCGCATGACCTACGGTGACCGCGAGCTCGAGGTGAATCTGATTGTCGGGCCGGTCTCGGTGTTTCGGCGCGTCAAAGGGCCCTACGCACTCTGGGAATGGTTAGCGGCGTTCGGGGCGCCGCCGCGACTCGAGAGCATTGGGTCGTGGCTCACCACGACGGCGGGCGTTCGCGCGGCCGTCGTGACGCTCGGGGCGGTGTTCCAGGAGTGCGCCCCGCAGATCGCAGCCGCCGGGCGCAGTGCGATCGAACGGATCGAGGCCGCACGCGCGGAGCGGCAGGCGGCGTGGTCGGCGCAGCACGCGGAATGGGATCACCAATCAGCGGCGGCCAAGGCAGCCGAAGCCTTCCGGGCCGGCGATTACGCCCGCGTGGTATCACTGTTGGAGCCGCATGCCGCCCGCCTAACGCCGGCCGAGCAGAAGAAGCTCGGGCTGGCGCGGCGCCGAGCATGACCGTCTGGAGAGGCCACAGGTACACGAACCCCGACCCCGACACGAGGCGAACATAGCATGCCCGAGGTGTTCACGATCCCGCCAGCTTCGGCGAAACCGCTCTGGGTCGTCGGGGCGATCGGCGCGCTGCTGCTCTCGCTGCTCCTGTTCTTCGCCTACGTCGTGTACGCGAGCCGTGCAACGCGGTACGAGATATCGCGCGCTGGGCTCGCGGTCCGCCGCACGCCGTACGGACGCACGGTTCCGTGGTCGAGTCTCGACGTGACCCAGGCTCGTGTCATCGATCTGAGGAGTGCGCCGGACGTCCGCCCGACACTGCGAACGAACGGGATTGGGCTGCCGGGCTATCAGGCCGGATGGTTTCGATTGGGCGACCGCGGGAAGGGGCTGCTGTTCGTGACAGACCCATCCAGGGTCGTGGTACTGCCGACACGAGACGGGTTCACGTTGCTGCTCAGCGTGCAGGACCCCGCGACATTTCTCGAGGCCGTTAGGCGCGCGGCGACTGGCTAGTCCCGATTTTTCAGTCCGAGCGCAGCGAGGAATCCTCGGCGTCCGGGTAGAGGGGTTTGCCCTCTACCGGAAGGCTGAAGAAGACCTGACGCAGATTTCGCAGATTTCGCAGATTTCGCAGAAGCGCTCGATCGGGAAGTCTTGCTGCGCGAGAGTAGCCACCGTCCGGGTAGAGGGAGAATCTGCGTTCTTCTGCGTAATCGGCGTAATCAGCGTCTGGTTTTCTTCGTCCCGACAGAGGGAGAAGCGCGATTCCTCGACTGCGGCCCTTCGGGCCTCCGCTCGGAATGACAACGGCCGCCGCCGGGATATCGCGTGACGGATTGCGACTTGCACGGCGCGCGTCGGCATGACGGCCGCCGATCTCCTGGATGTCCCGGGTGCCAACGCGACGCCGGTGTTCCGTGCGCGCGGCGTGTCCAAGGTCTACGAGATGGGCGACGTGAAGGTGCACGCGCTGCGCGACGTCGATCTCGACCTGTACGAGCGCGAATTACTGGTGCTGCTCGGCGCGTCCGGGAGCGGGAAGAGCACGCTGCTCAACATCCTTGGCGGGCTCGACGTGCCTACGTCGGGGTCGGTCTGGTATCGCGATCAGGCGCTGAGTGGTGCCGACGAGGCCACACTCACGAGGTACCGTCGCGACCACGTGGGATTCGTCTTTCAGTTCTACAACCTGATTCCCAGCCTCACCGCGCGAGAGAACGTCGCGCTCGTGACCGACATCGCGGTCGCGCCGATGCCGGCCGCTCACGCGCTGGAGCTGGTCGGGCTGGGGGATCGGTTGGATCACTTCCCGGCCCAGCTCTCCGGGGGCGAGCAACAGCGCGTCGCCATTGCGCGCGCGGTCGCCAAGCGGCCCGACGTCTTGTTGTGCGATGAACCCACGGGTGCGCTCGACTTCGAGACGGGCAAGCGCGTGCTCGAGGTCCTGAATCACGTGAACCGCGAGGTGGGGACGACCACTGCGATCATCACCCATAACGCGGCGATCGCGGCGCTGGGCGACCGCGTCGTCCGGATGAGTAGCGGCCGGATCGTCGAACGGACGCGCAACGAGCACCGCGCGTCGCCCGACGACATTCGGTGGTGAACGTCCGATGAGGGCCATCGATCGCAAGCTGTTGCGGGAGGTCTGGCAGCACCGCGGGCAGATGATTTCCATCGCGGCCGTGGTCGCCGCCGGCGTGATGGTCGTTTTGACCGTGCGTGGCACGTACGAGTCGCTCGTGCTCGCCCGCGAGCTCTACTATCGCACGGCACGCTTCCCTCACGTGTGGGCGTCGCTGGAGCGCGCGCCTGAGTCACTCCGCCGACGGATCGAGGAGATTCCGGGGGTCGCCACCGTAGACACGCGAGTCACCTTCACCGCCACGCTCGATGTGCCCGGCGTGGGCGCCCCGGCGTTAGGCAGGTTCGTGTCCATCCGCGAGAATCGACGACCGCGGCTCGCCGACCTCCACCTGCGGGCCGGGCGCTACATCGCGCCCGGTCGCCGGAACGAGGTGCTGATCAGCGAGAACTTCGCCGAGGCGAACGGGTTCGTCCCGGGCGACACGTTACGGGCGGTGATCAACGGGCGGTACCGCGCACTCGAGATCGTTGGCGCAGCCATCTCGCCGGAGCACATCTACGCCGTCCCACCCGGCGCGCTGTACCCGGATGACGCGCGCTACGGGATCATCTGGATGAGCCGCGATGCGCTGGGCCCTGTGTACGATATGGAGGGTGCGTTCAATGAGGTCGCGCTCACCCTCGGCCCGCGTGCCGACTCGCTCCGCGTCATCGAGCGCCTCGACCGCCTGCTCGATCCGTACGGTGGGCTCGGCGCATACGGTCGCGAGGACCAGCCCTCGCACCAGATTCTCGAGAGCGAGTTGGAGCAGAACCGGACAATGGGGACTGCGATTCCGGCGATCTTCCTCGCCGTTGCCGCGTTTCTGCTCAACCTCGTGCTCGGCCGCATGATCGACACGCAGCGTGGTGAGATCGGCGTGCTCAAGGCGTTCGGTTACAGTCACGCCGACGTCGCGCGCCACTACCTGCGGTTCGCATTGGTTGCCGTGGTTGCCGGCGCTCTCGTCGGCATCGTCGCCGGCATCGGGCTCGGGCGCAGCATGGTCCAGCTCTATGGGGATTTCTTCGACTTCCCGACGTTGCGCTATGCCATGAGTTGGGCGCTCGTTGCGATCGCGGTCGGCGTCAGCGCGCTCGCGGCAGGCGCCGGCGCGCTTACCGCGGTGCGGCGCGCGGCCACCTTGCCTCCGGCCGAAGCCATGCGGCCGGAACCGCCGGCGACGTTTCGGCCCGGATTGATCGAGCGGATGGGTATCGGACGGATTCTCCCGCCCGCCGGACGAATGATCCTTCGCAACGTCGAACGCCGCCCGCTGCGCAGCGCGTTCTCCGCGCTGGGCGTGGCGTTCTCGGTCGCCATCCTCGTGATCGGCCTGTTCATGTTCGACGGCATCGACTACATGATGGACCTGCAGTTCCGCGTGGCGCAGCGTGAGGATCTGTCACTCACGTTCCATCAACCGCTGCCGCGATCGGTACGGTACGACCTGTCGCGGCTCGAGGGCGTCACCCGGGTCGAGCTGGTTCGGGTCGTTCCCGTTAGGCTGCGTGCTGGTCATCGCGAGCGCGAAGTCGCGGTCACCGGCCTGGAGCCCGACGCCCGCCTGCGGCGGATCGCGACGGCGGCCGGTGGACTCCATCCGCTGCCGCCCGAAGGGGTCGTGCTGAGCGCGATTCTCGCGGGCCAGTTGGGGGCTTCCACGGGTGACGTCGTGACGGTCGAGGTGCTCGAGGGGACCCGCTCGACTTCACGCGTCGTGGTGGCCGGTGTGGTGGAGGACTTTCTCGGGCTCTCCGCGTACATGCGGCTCGACGCGCTGCATCGCCTTGCGGGCAAGGCGCCGGCCGTCACCGGCGCGTATCTCCAGGTTGCAGAGAACGCACGCGCATCGCTCAACGAGCGCCTCAAGCGGCTTCCGGTCGTCGCGGGGGTGGCATCGCCGGCGCAGATGCTCGAGTCGTTCGAGCAGCAGCTTGCTCAGTCGCTCTTCGTGGCGATCTTCTTCATTCTCGGCTTCTCGGCGATGATCGCGGTGGCCGTTCTGTACAACGGCGCGCGCATCTCGTTCTCGGAGCGGAGCCGCGAGCTGGCGAGCCTGCGCGTTCTTGGCTTTTCGCGCCGTGAAGTCGCCGTACTACTGTTCGGGGAGCAGGCACTCATCACTGCTGCGGGCATACCGCTCGGCTGGGTGCTCGGGTACGGGCTTGCGGCTGCCGTCACCACCGGGCTCGAGACCGAAGCGTACCGGATTCCGCTCATCGTCAGCACGGCGACGTACGTGTGGTCGACGGTCGCCACTATCCTTGCCGCGGTCGTGAGCGCGTGGATCGTTCGGGGGCGCCTCTACCGCATGGATCTGATCGCGGTTCTGAAGACACGGGAATGATCGACTGATGACCAGGAAGCGGCGGTGGATTCTGATCGCTATTGGCGTGGCTGCCGTGGCTCTCCTCCTGAGCCTGACGTTCCGCGAATCACCGGTAGAAGTCGAGACCACGCGCGTGACGCGGGATACGCTCGAGGCGGTAGTGCAGGACGAGGGGCGCACGCGAGTTCGCCAGCGGTACGTCGTGGCGGCGCCGGTGACTGGACGGCTCGAGCGAATCCGACTCGATGAAGGCGAGCCGGTTGCCGAGGGCGCAATCGTGGCGCGGCTCGCGTCCGCGCCGGAGGACCCGCGCACGTTCAGCGTGGCACGCGCGCAACTCGCGGCTGCCGAAGCTCGGCGTGCTGAAGTGGCGGTGCACATGGAGGAGACGCGCGGCCGACTCGAGCAGGAATCGCGAGAGGCCGCACGACTTCAGGCGCTCGAGAAGGCGGGCGCGGTGAGTCGTCAGGCGGTGGAGCAGGCGGAACTCGCGGCGGCGTCCGCGCGGCGGGCGTCCGAGGCTGCGCAGGCGGCGCTTCGTGGCGCGGATGCCGAGGTGCGTGCGGCGCGCGCAGCGCTCACTGGCGCGGCTCCGCAAACGGGTCGCGGGACAATGGTCGAGGTGCGCGCCCCCGCCGCCGGGCGCGTGCTGCGCGTGCTGGAGGAGAGCGAGCGGGTGGTGCCGGCGGGGACACCCTTGCTGGAGGTAGGCAGCGCGCACGGACTGGAGGTGGTGGTGGACGTCCTCTCCGAGGACGCGGTGCGGATCACGCCGGGGGACGCCGTCCGCATTCACGGGTGGGGCGGGGATCGAACGCTGCATGGACAGGTCCGCCTGGTAGAACCCGCGGCCTTCACCGAGGTATCGGCGTTAGGCGTGGAGGAGCAGCGCGTCAATGTCGTCATCGACCTCGCCAAGCCACCGAGTTCGTTAGGTGCCGGGTACCGCGTGGAGGCGACGATCGTCACCTGGGCCGGCACCGATGTGCTGTCGGTCCCGACGAGCGCGCTGTTCCAGCAGGACGGCGCGTGGCACGTGTTCGTCGTGAACGGTGGCCGCGCCGCACGCCGCACCATCCAGCTCGGCCATCGGAACGCCGACGCCGCCGAAGTGGTGGGCGGATTGAACGAGGGCGATACGGTAATCCTGTTTCCCTCGGATCTCGTTGCGGACGGGGTGCCGGTGCGGGAGCGGTCGCCCTGACTCGCGGTGCCGGGCGGACCGCTGTCAGTCGCCGCTCGTCAGCCGAGGAGTGGTCAGCCGAGGAGCCGTCGGTCGAGAGTGCATCAGCTCGTCAGTTCTCAGTACGGGCGCTGATGACGTGGATGGACTCGCTTGGCATGGTTTGTACTGCAGGTTAGCGTCACCAACGGCAGTTGCTCGCCCGATGCTCCGCTCTGACGCGCGGAGGGGCCGTAGTCGTACACCGAGGTCAGTCGCGACTCTTCGCGTGTGACGGTCGACCGGTCTAGTGGGTTGAAGCAGAATCCACCTGTGAACCCAGGTTATGCTGCATCGTGTTCTGACGTGTGTGGCCGTCCTTGCCATCACTGCTGCTTTTCCAGCGCTCGCCCAGCAACGGCCGAGCCCGCAAGAGGCCGAAGCCCTTCTGCGATCGAGTCCTGACCTGGCCAATCAGGTCCGCTCGCGGCTTCGCGACAGTGGTCTCACGCCAGAGCAGATTCGCGCTCGGCTGCGGGCGGAGGGATATCCGGAGAGCCTGCTCGACGCGTACCTGCAGCCGGGCTCAGCCGGGGCCGACAGCGTCCCCTCGGCGAGGACGCTTGCCGCGCTTCGGGCGCTGTCCATAGAGCCCGAGACGGATTCACTCGGGCGGCCGCTCGATTCCTCGCGCTACAACGCGGCCCTCATGAACCGGCCACCGCGGCCGTTCGTCACGTGCGACACGGTGGACGCCGCGCCGGTGCCTGACTCTGTCGCCGACTCGACCGTACTGATCGACGCACGACGCAACGTCCGTCCACAACCGAAGGTCACGTGCCGGTCGTCGGAAGGGCGCCTCGTCCCTCCTCCTGATAGCGGTCGGACTATCTTCGGGCTCGACCTGTTCGCCCAGCCGACCTCGCAGTTCGACCCTAACGTCGCGGGGCCGGTGGATCGGTCGTACAAGCTCAGCCCGGGGGATCAGCTCGTGCTGCTGCTGACCGGCGAGGTCGAGCTGGCGCATCGGCTCGACGTCACGCGCGAAGGGTTCGTGTTCATTCCACAGGTCGGCCAGCTGCACGTCGCGAATCTGACCCTGGAGCAGCTCGACACCATGCTCTACGGCGTACTGGGTCGGGTGTACCCCGGCTTGCGCCGCGGTGCGAACGCGACGACGCGGTTCTCGCTGAGTGTGTCACGGCTCGGGTCGCGCCAGGTGTTCGTTACGGGCGATGTCTCGCGCCCGGGGAGCTATCGCGTGTCGAGCGCGGGGACGGCGCTCACGGCGTTGTACGCCGCGGGTGGTCCCACGCCGAATGGGAGTCTCCGCCGCATCGAGATCCGGCGTGGGGGCCAGGTCGTGGACGTACTGGACGTGTACGACTATCTGTTGCGCGGCGACGCGTCGCACGACCCGCGGCTCGAGTCGGGTGACGTCGTGTTCGTTCCGATTCGCGGGCCGAGCGTGCGGATCGTGGGCGAGGTGAACCGGCCGGCGACGTACGAGCTCCGGAGCGGGGAATCGCTGCGCGCACTCGTCCGCGCTGCCGGCGGTTTTCGCCCGACTGCCGTGCTCACGCGCGTTCAGATCGAGCGCATCCTGCCGGCGCATCAGCGGCGGGATGGCGGAGCCGCGCGCGTGGTGCTCGACGTCACGCTGCAGCCTACGCGTACAGTGGCGGGCGATGGCGGCACCCCGGGTGACACGGTTGACGCCACGCTCGAGGATGGCGACGTGGTTCGCGTGTTCCCGATCTCCGAGCGGGTGACCAATCGCATCGCGGTGACGGGAAACGTCTGGCAGCCAGGGCCACTCGGCTTCACCCCCGGGTTGCGGCTCTCGCAGGCAATCGCACAGGCCGGCGGTCTGCGTCCCGACGCATACCTCGGCCAGGTGCTCATCACGCGTAGGCTCGCCGACTCGTCGCGCGTCCAGCTCCGAACGGCGCTGCGGAGCGACGGTACTGCGGCGGAGGATGTGACACTCGCGCCCGACGACGAGATTCGTGTGTTCTCGGTGAGCGAGTTCAAGCCCCAGCGGTATGTCGCCATCACGGGCGCCGTGAAGCAGAGCGGCCGCCTCACGTATCGCGATGGGATGACGCTGCGTGACCTCGTGCTGCTCGCGGGCGGCCTGGACGAGAGCGCATATCTCGGCGAAGCCGAGATCGCACGGTTGCCGGAGGATCGGGCGGCCGGTGTGACCGCGACGACGATGCGCGTGCGGCTCGACTCCACGTACCTGTTCAACGGCGCATCGCCTAACGGCGGTGGAGCGGGGGAGATCACGCTGCAGCCGGACGACCACGTGCTGATCCTCCGCCGGCCCGATTGGACGCCGCGGCGGACGGTGGTCGTCACCGGCGAGGTGCGGTTCCCGGGCCGGTATGCACTCGAGAAGCGAGACGAACGCCTGGGCGACATCGTGCGTCGCGCCGGCGGTCTGACCCGAAACGCCGACTCTGCGGGGATCGCGTTCCAGCGGTCTCGCGATAGCGTGGGGCGTATTGGGGTGGACCTGCCCCGCGCGCTCCGCGATGTGCGGGTTGCCGACAACCTCGTCCTGCAGGACGGCGACTCGATTCACATTGCGCCGTACAGCGGCATCGTCACGGTGGCGGGGGCAGTGAATGCCCCGATGGCCGTGGCGTATGTGCGAGGCGCGAACCTCGACTATTACATCCGCGCCGCCGGCGGCCCGAACCGCGCGGCCGATTTGAAGCGGGCGTACGTGACGCAGGCGAGCGGGAAGGTGGAGTCGGTCCAGCGACGAACGATGCTCCCCGATGGGGTCCCGACGCCGGGGCCGGGGAGCAAGGTCGTGGTGCCGGAGCGGGCACCCAACGAAGGATCGGCGCTATCGAGGAACTTGCCGGTCATCGCGTCCATCGTGGGGAGCCTGGTGACGATCGTCGCGGTGCTGGCGCGGTGAGGCGCTCACGGAATCCATCGCACGCCGGCCGCGAGCGATGACGTACTCCAGTCTCTCCGCCCACGTTCTACCATCGCGTCTACGTGAAGCTCGACGCCTCCCGTAACTCGATACTCTGCGCCGAGCGTTCCGCCGAGACTTTCGCCTTGCCGCGTTGGCGAGAAGAGGTTGAAGCGTCCCCGGTCACGGAGAAAGGCGCGTGTATCGACGCGCAGGCGACGCCGCGCGTTGTCGTAACGGCCGTAGAGCAGCCACTCCGTTCCGTCGCCGCCGAGCGGGTGACCGATGGGCTGACGATCCACGGTCCACCCGTCCATGAAGACGTAGTGGCGGTACCACGTCGCGTAGTACTCGCACGCACATCCGCCGCAGCCGGAGCACGGCTTCGCGAACGACGTCCGCTCGAGTCCGACCGACACGGAGGGAGCGGCAGGCAGCGCGGGGATCGTCGCCCCCGCCACGAGGGCCGGGAAACGGAACAGCGCGGAGTGGTTGTCGTCGGCGCCCCACTCGACGTACATCACGGCCGGTACGCGGGGGACCGGCGGCCGCCACCGTACCTCCACGGCGGCGATGCCGTTCTCGAACTCCTGCCCCGTGACCTTGATCCCGTGCGTGAGGAACATCTCCTTGAAGTTCCGCCACGTGAACGGCGGGAGCCCCTCGCCGCTGAACATGAACGCCTGCGTGGCGCCGAGGAGAAGTCGTGGGTGAGGCGTGATCGAGAGGTGCGACGCGAAGACCCACGGGTGCCGCGTCGCCGCGTTGCTGTCCACGCGCGACAGGAACATCTCGCCGCGCGCGTAGCCGAGGTACCGGAAGAGCCAGGGCAGCCTAACGGGATTCGTGAGCCCCACGCCGCCGCCCGTGAACGCGGCGCGCCCGTCGAACACGAGTCCGCCGCCGGCGCCCGGCCCGTAGTCCGGGGCGCGCTTCCCGAACCAGGCTCCAAGCGATCTGGCCGCCGCGACGAGCTGCCAATCGCGAATGCGCCACTCCTCGTCGCCCCGCCCGGCACCGACTTCCGCGGCCGCGTAGCGGCCGAGCTGTGCGCCAACGTGGAGGCGGAGGTCCGCGTCACTCAGATCGTCGATCGGCGTGGGCGGAGCGAAGTTCTCCCGCGTTCGGTCGAGCGACCGCACGGGAAGAAGGCGGCCATCCGCCGCGACGACGCCAGCGGCGACGCTCGACGTGATGCCGTTGCGCGCCATCACTCCCGCCGCGCCGGACCGATCGCGCGGCTCGCGATCCTCGAGGCGAGCCGCGACGCCGGGAAACTCGCGAGCGAACCGCCGCCATTCCGCGGCGAAGACCATCTGCAGCGACGACGGCAGTCCAGGGGTGCGCTGGCTCGCGTGCAGAATCGCCCAACCGGCGCTCGCCTGCGTGATGGAACCGTCGCCCCATGCGAATTCTACAGGAGCCGCCCCCAGCATCGCCGCTCGACGCGCAGCGGAAACAGCCCAGTGATCGCCCGCGAGGATGGGCGACGCGAAGGCCGGACGACTCTGCGCGTTCGCTTGGCTGCCAAGCGCTATCAGCGCGGCGGCAATCACAGCCGTGACGGAGCGTCGAGCCTGGAGGTTCTGCACGGAGCGAGGGTGCCGATGAAGCAACAATGGACCTTGGGACGAACGAGCCCAACCTGGGTACGGTAAAATGAACCTCGGCGCCGCGCCAAGCGTCACGGTCGCTCGACTGCCGGGCTCGGTAGGCGTTCGCGCGTGGGCCGTCGCCGTGCTGATCACGACCATCGTCGTGACATCGTTCATGAGCGCCGTGACCATGACTGGTGCCATCGTCGCCGACGATGCCGGCACGACGCCGAAACTGTACCACGCGGCCCTCCTCGTCGCGGGGGTGGTCATGTTGTTGCGCGGGCGCGTCGCGCGGCCGCGCGCCGAGCTGCTGCTCTACTTCGGCATCACCATCGGCACGTCGCTTCTCGCCTACGGCGTGCACGAACCGCGCGTCGCCGTACTGAAACTGGTCATCGCGCTGTACGTCGCGCTCGTCGCGGCCAGCGTCGGCCGGGCGGCCGGACCGGCGCTCGTTCTGCGAGCGTGTCGCATTGGCAGCGTGATGTTCCTCGTTGCGGTCACGGCGAAGAACGCGCAGCACGTTCCGGCATTTCTCGCTTTTCTCGTGAGCCCGTCAGGCCACCCGGATGTCCCGTCGCTCGCCGGAGGTGGTCTCAACCTCGAGGCGACGTGGCTGGCGCTCGCCTCGATCTTCCTCATCGGGACCACGATGTTCGTGCCGTACGTGCTCGCGGCTGCGGCGACGAGTTCGCTCTACGCGAGTCGTGCGGGAGTGGTCGTCGCGGCCATGGCGATCGTCGCGGCGCTGTTCTACGCCTGGGGCGGCGCGCGCCTCCGGCGGCTCGGCGTGAGCGTCGCGATGCCGTCGCGGCTTGCTCGGCGCGTCGCCGGCGTCTCGATTGCCGTCGCGGCAATCGGTGCGTTAGGCGTTGCCACCGCGGTGGTGCGTCAACAGGGGGCCGTGGCTTACGTCGCGCAACGGTTCGCGGCCATCGGCGGTGACCCGGGATCCGTGGGCCGGCTGACGCTGTGGGAAGGCGGCCTCCACGTTTTCGCCGAGTATCCACTGGGTGTCGGGGTAGGGAACGCCGTGCCGATGCTGCGCCGCGTACTGGGTGTCGACGTTCCCGAGGACAACCTCCACAACATCTACCTGCAGCACGCCGTCGAGACCGGCGTGCCGGGGCTGGTTGCGTTGCTCCTGTTCGCCGCGATGGTCGCGCGGCGGGCGATCGCGAGTCGATTCCGGGATCACCTGCTCCTATTCGTCTGTGGGTACCTCGTTGCCGGCGCGATCCAGTTTACGGGCGTGGACGCGGTCTTCTGGCTCGTGTACGGCATGCAGTCGGGCACGAGCGGAGGCGGCGATCATGGCTGACCGAATCGTCGCGCAACGCGGGTCCCAACAGGGCACGGTCGCCGTACTGGTGCCCGTCCTCAACGATCACGGGCGGCTCGGGAGTACGCTCGCGTCGCTCGTCGGCCAGGGCGTGCCGGTTGTGGCGGTGCTGGTCGATGACGGAAGCGCGGTGCCCCTGACCGTCGACGCCCGCGGTTACGACTTCGATGTCGTGGTGCTTCGGCACGAGGTGAATCGCGGCATCGAGCACGCGCTCAACACGGGCCTCGACTACATCCGGCAACACGGGTACGAGTACGTTGCCCGTCTCGACAACGGTGACCACTGTGCCCCGGGGCGCCTGGCGGCGCAGCGGGCATTGCTCGAGTCGGAGCCGTCCATCCACCTCGTCGGGTCCGCGGTCGAGTGGCGTGATGACGCCGGGCGCGTTCGCTTCCATCGCGTGTTCCCCACGGCGCACGACGAGATCGTTCGTGCGCTACATCACACGACGGTACTCATTCACCCGGCGGTGATGTTCCGGGCGAGCGTCGTGGACTCGGTGGGTGTGTACTCGACGACGTTTCCGGCAGCCGAGGATTACGAGTTCTTCTTCCGCATCGCGCGCCGCCATCGCGTCGCCAACCTGCCGGACACGCTCCTGGTCACCCGCTACGACGCCGATGGCGTGTCGATTCGGCGGCGTCGCACGCAGCTTCGCAGCACGCTCCGGGTTCAGCTCTCGCAGTTCCGACCAGGCCTCTGGGCGAGCTACTACGGTGTCGGCAAGACGCTGGCGCGGTTCCTCGTCCCGTACTCGTGGATCACGGCGGCCAAGGCGGCACGGGGACGCCGAAGCGCGGTGGTGCCGGCATGAGTGCGCCACTGCGAGTCGTGCTCGTGTGCGAGGCCACTGGCGGCGGTGTTGGAAAGCACGTGCTCGATCTGGCGGAGCACCTGCCGCGCCGCGGATTCGAGGTGCTACTCGTACACTCGACAGCGCGGATCGAGGATGACTTCCGCATCCGGGTCGCGAGCAACCGTGACCACGGGTACCAGGTCGCGCGCGTGGATGTCGATCGGGCGCCCGGACCACGCGACGCGGTCGGCGCCTGGCAGCTCCGCCGCATCGTTCGTCAGTTCGGGGGCGCTGACGTCCTTCACGGTCACAGTGCCAAGGGTGGGGCACTGGCTCGACTCGCCCGCTGGGGGTGCGCGCGGCGCGTGTTCTACACCCCGCACGCGTTCTACATGCAGGCGCCGTCGATATCGGCCATGGCTCGGCGGTTCTTCGCGCTGGCGGAGTACGGCCTGTCGTTCGCGACCGACCGGCTGATCGCCACATCGAACGAGGAGGCGAAGCTCGCGTGGTCGCTCGGCATCCCGGAGCGCAAGGTGACGGTCGTGGAGAACGGCATCGACGTCCGGAGTGATGGCGAGCTGGCGAGCGTCCGCGCCGGGGTCCGGCGATCGTTAGGCATCGGAGACGAGGAGGTGCTGGTAGGGTTCGTCGGCCGATTCGTGCCGCAGAAAGCGCCGGTCAAGGCGGTCGAGGTCTTCCAGCGGCTCGCGGAGGACTCACCGAACGCCCGGTTCCTGCTCGTCGGCGACGGCCCCGAGGCACCGGCCGTGTCTCGGGCGCTCGGTAAAGCTGGCTTGGCGATCGAGGACCTGGAACACCCGGCTCTGGCCACGTCGAATGGGCACCCGGCTCGGAGCACTGTCGACGGCCGCGTGCGACGTGTTCAATGGCTGCGCACCGGCACTGGCCGCGACCTCATGCCCGCGGTGGATGTTCTGGTCGTGACGAGCCATTACGAGGGGTTTCCCTACGTGATGCTGGAAGCCCTGGACGCCGGCTGTGTGATCGTGACCACGTCGGTCGGTGGCGCGGCCGATTGCGTCATCCACGGCCGAAACGGCGCGATCGTCGAAACCGCGAGCGTTGACGCGCTCGCGAGCGCCGCGCGCGGTTTCGTCAAATGCCCCGAGCGGCTCTACGCCGCGCGCGGAGCCTCCCGCGCGCAAGCCCGTCGCTTCGAGATCGGGCGAATGCTCGACAGACTCACGTCTCTCTATCGGAGTGATACTCGTGATGCCGCGTGACGGCTCGATCATGACGTACCGCCCGCCCGACCCCGAGCTCCCCATCGGCGCGCTCGTGCGCCCCTACCGGCGCCGGTGGCGCCTTGTGCTCGCGATCTGCGTGGGCGCCTGGCTCGCCGCGCTCCTGTTCGCGCTGCTACCCGCTCGCCGCTACACGGCGTCGGTCGTGCTCGCGGCCGTCCCTACCACGCGAAACTCATCGCTGACGGGCGGGTTGTCCGCGCTGCTGGGCTCCGCGCAGCTCGGCGGCATTCAGTCCACCCCGTACTTCATCGCAAAGCTGCTGCTCCTCCGCAGCGTCGTGACGGACGTGGCTGCCGAGCGTGTGGGGGATTCGCGCGGCGGCACGGTGATCGAACGGGTGCTGGAGCAGCCGGCCGCCGAGATCCGGCCGGCCCAGGTCGAGCCGGCGATGCGCGCCATCCTGGCGGCCGAAGTGGACAAGCAGACGGGGCTCATCACGCTCCGGGCGAGTCACACGGACAGCGCCGTGGTCAGGCAGGTCGCGAACCGGCTCGTCGAGACGGCGAGCAACGCATTCGTGCGCGTGAGCCGCGCCCAGGCGACGAGCCAACGCGTTGCACAGGCGGCTCGCGTGGACAGCGCGCGCAATCAGCTTCGGCGCGCGGAGGGACGCCTGCTCTCGTTCCAGTCGGCGAATCGGGCGTACACGCAGTTCTCACCGGCATCGATCTCGCAACAGCAACTCGAGCGCGAGGTGTCGAACGCGCAGACGGTGTACACACAAGCGCGCACGGACTACGAGGCGGCCGCGGCACGGGAGCTCGAGGAAACGCCGGCGGTCGTCATCGTGGATCCGATTCCGCAACGGCTGCTGCCGGACCCGTTACGCATTCCCCTCAAGCTCGTGCTCGCGACGGCGCTCGGTCTCTTCGTGGCGACGATCGTGTTCTTGCTGCGCGGGGACTTCTCGCGCGCCATGATGACGGCAGACGCGGGATCGGAGAACGGAGCGTTAGGGCAGCGACCTCGCTACGCTCCGGACCCGATTCGTCAGCCGGATACCGCTCCGCGCGAAGCAGCGATCACGCGAGACGTCGGAGACTAGGTCGTCGATTGTCAGCGATGGCAATTAAAGGAGCGGCGTGATCTGGTCGGCGAACCACTCCGCGACGCGCCTCGTCCACGGCCGCTTGCGAAACGTTGCGAGGTCGATCGCCTTCGAGTAACGCAGATCCTCGAGGAAGACTTCCTCCATCCGCCGCCCGGCGGCCGAGTCGAGCACCATCAGCGTGGACTCATCGTTGAGCGCGAGTGATCGGTTGTCGAAGTTCATCGTCCCGATCGACACCCATACGCCGTCCGCCACGAACGTCTTGGCGTGGAGCGTGGTGGGTTGGTACTCGTACACCCGGACGCCCGCCGAGAGTAGTCGCTCGTAGCGCGCGTGCGCGGCCAGGCGAGTCATGTGAATGTCGGTCAGCGGCCCGCCCACGAGGATGCGGACGTCGACCCCGCGGCGCGCGGCGCGAGCGAGCATGTCCACGAAGTTGTCGTCCGGGGCGAAGTACGCGTTCGTGATGTAGAGGCGGTCGCGCGCCCCGGCGATCGAGAGCGCCAGATACCGTTCCGCCGGCGTGCTCCCCAGCGTCGGGGCGGTGAAGAGCAGCCCTGCACGCGCCACGCCGCCCTCGTGAATGTTGACCGTGGCGCGCACAGTCAACAGCTCGCCCGTGGCTTCCGACCACGCCGCGACGAACGCGGCCGCGAGCTGCAATACCGCCGGCCCTTCGAACCGCACGTTCGTTTCGCGCCACTCGTTAGGTAGCCGGCCGCCGCCGAGCCACTTGTCATCGATGCCGAAGCCGCCCGTCCAGCCGATCTGGCCGTCGATGATGATGCCACGCACGTGTGACCGGTTCTGGATCACCCACAGGTTCCGAAACCGGAGCGGGCGAAACGGCACGGCGTGTACGCCGGCCCCCCGGAGCGCGCCGAGGTACGCGTCCGACACGTTCGTCCCGAAGGCGTCATAGAGGAGGTACACGGCGACGCCCGCGCGCGCCCGATCGGTGAGAACGGCGGCCAGCGTGTCCGCCACCGCTCCGGGTCCGGCATAGTACATCTGCACCGTAATGATGGTCCGCGCCGCGCGGAGGTCTGCCCACAACCGCGGGTACGTGCCGTCGCCGTCGAGCGCGAGCTCGACCCGGTTGCCGGCCACGAGTCGCGTGCCCGTCAGGAGCTCGACGACGAGCGGGAAGCCCGGTTCGGAGGGAGCGACCGGCGGATTCTCGGCGCTGAGGCTCCGAACATGTTGAACCGCCGTCCCTCGAGTGAGGAACAGGATCCCGATGATGGCCGTCACGACCACGAACGCACCGGCGAGCCAGCGGATGGCGCGCGCGCCGACGCGTCGCGCGAGGCCAGAACGACTCGCCCGGGGCGAAGCGAGATGCGAGCTGTCGCTCGGCGTCGTTTCGGGTTCCGCGGCCGGGCTCGGACTCGTCACCGCTTACGCTCGGGGATGAGGTTCGCGCGCGAAACGACGCATCACGAGCTTCTGTGCCTCGCGCAACCAGAACACCGAGCTCGCGGCGACTGCGCAGCGACCCCAATCCACGAAGCTCAGCGGAACGGTTCCGAACGCCTGCTGCAACGCGGGAACGTAGAGCACGAGGAACTGCAAGGCGAGGGACAGCGCCATCGCCCCCCAGAGCCAGTGATTGGCGAAGAACCCAACGAACGCACTCCGGTCATCCGAGCGGGAGTTGAAGACGTTGAAGAGCTGGAACAGCATCAGCGTCGTGAAGGCCATCGTCTGGCCGTACTGAAGGGTGCCGGTCCCCGGGATCAACCCACCCGGGAGCGAGGCATCGAGGACGAGCAGCGTCCCGGCAGCCATGATCGCGCCACTGGCGAGAATACTCCACCACATGGGCCGCGTGATGACGCCTTCGCCGGGCGGCCGCGGGGGCCGGTGCATCAGTCCCTCATCCGGCGGGTCGACGCCTAACGCGAGCGCCGGCGCGCCATCCGTCACCAGGTTGATCCAGAGGATCTGCGTCGCGAGCAGCGGCAGGACCACGCCACTCCCGCCTTCGGGGATGAGCCCAATGCGATCGGCGAGCAGCACGCCGAAGAACATCGTCAACACCTCCCCGATGTTCGAGGACAGAAGGTAGCGGAGAAATTTCCGGATGTTCGCGAAGATCCCGCGCCCTTCCTCCACCGCGGCCACGATCGACGCGAAGTTGTCGTCCGCGAGCACGATGTCGGCCGCCTCCTTCGCCACATCGGTGCCGGTAATGCCCATGGCGACGCCGATGTCCGCCGACTTGAGCGCCGGAGCGTCATTGACGCCATCACCCGTCATGGCGACCACCGCGCCGTGCTGGCGCAGTGCCGATACGAGCCGCAGCTTGTGCTCGGGGTTCACTCGCGCGTACACCGACACGTCGCGCACCGTCCGAGCGAGCGTCGCGTCATCCATCGCGTCGAGCTCGGCGCCGGTGACGGCCCGACCGTCGTCCGTGATCCCGAGCTCGCGCGCGATCACGGCGGCGGTGCGCGGATGGTCGCCGGTGATCATCAACGACCGGATCCCCGCGCTCCGCGCTCGCGCAACTGCGTCCTTCGCCTCGGCGCGCGGCGGGTCGATCATTCCGATGAGCCCGGCGAACACCAGATCCTGCTCGACCCGCGGGTCGACTGTCCCCCGGTCATCACGTTCGACGCTGCTGTCCGGAAGCCAGTGCGCCGCGACCCCGAGCGTTCGCAACGCGCCATCGGCGAGCCCCTCGTTCGCGCGCAGGATCTCCGTGCGCCGCTCGGGCGTGAGGGGCCGGTACTCCGGTCCCACGAGCTCGTGCGTGCACCGCGCGAGCAGGACGTCCGGCGCGCCCTTGCTGAACACGATGAGACGCTCCTCCTCCGTATCACGGTGCACGGTGCTCATGAGCTTTCGCTCCGAGGAGAACGGCACCTCGGCCACGCGCGGCAGTCGTTCATCGAGCGTTTCGGGGCGGATCCCCATCTTGCGCGCCGCGACGAGGAGCGCGCCTTCGGTCGGGTCGCCCTGCACGGTCCAGCGGCCGTCCTGCTGCCGGATCTCCGCGTTGTTTGCCCGGTCCGCAACCGCGAGCGCGCGCTCGAGCTCCACGGCGAGCGCTCCCTCGAGCGGTCCGCCGTTTTCGGCGCGGACGTCGCCCTCGGGCGCGTAGCCCGTCCCACCGAATGAGACGCGGCCGCTCGCCGTCACCACGATGCGGACCGTCATCTCGTTCTTCGTGAGCGTCCCGGTCTTGTCGGACGCAACCACGCTCGCCGAGCCTAACGTTTCGACCGCGGCGAGATGGCGGACGATCGCGTTGCGGCGCGCCATGCGCTGCACGCCGATGGACAGCACGGCCGTCACCACCGCGGGCAGCCCTTCCGGGACGGCGGCGACGGCGAGGGCCACGCCGAGAATCAGCACGTCCACGATCGCGGAGAAGCCGCGAACGTCCTCCACGACGATGATCGTCGCGATCATCACGATCGCGATCGCGATGACGATGCCGCCGAGGATCTTGCCGGTGCGGTCGAGCTCGCGCTGGAGCGGCGTGGCCTGGTCCTGCGTCTGCTCGAGGAGCCCGGCGATGCGTCCCATCTCTGTCTGCATCGCCGTCGCCGTGACGATCGCCTTGCCGTGCCCGTACGTGACTGCCGTCCCGGCAAAGACCATGTTGTGGCGATCGCCGAGCGCGACGTTCTCGACGATGGCGGCGGTGTCCTTCGAGACGGGAAGGCTTTCGCCGGTGAGCGCCGCCTCGGCCGTCTGCAGTCCCGCCGACTCGATGAGGCGTCCGTCGGCGGCGATCGTGTCGCCTTCCTCGAGCATCACGACGTCACCCGGCACGATCTCCGTGGCCGGTACGCTTCGTCGCTGGCCACCGCGAACGACGGTCGCGTCGTCCGCCGACATCTCCCGTAGCGCGGCGACGGCTTTCTCGGCGCGTGACTCCTGCAGGTATCCCATGGTCGCGTTGAGCAACACGACCGCGAGGATCGCGAGGGCCTCGTACGGGAGAGCGGTGTCTCGCTCGTAGAACCAGAGCCCGGCGGAGATGACCGTAGCAACGAGCAGGAGGATGACGAGTACGTCCTGGAACTGCGCGAGGAACCGGCGCCATGCCGGCACGAGTTCCTCGGCCGCGAGCTCGTTCGGCCCGTACTCCTCGAGGCGCGTCGTTGCGTCGGCGTCCGTCAACCCCGCGCGTGTGTCCGTCCGCAACGCGGCTGCCACCTCGTCGATCGACAGGAGGTGCGGGCTCGCTCGATCTCGCAGTTCCGGCGCGCTAGTAGTCATTGCTCAATCGCGGCAGTCTCTCGGGACTCTCGCCACTCGAGAGCGGCGGTGTTGAATGCGCGTTCCCCGCGAAGAAGAAGCCGGCGACGCCGGACCACCGGCGGGCTGCCAGCCCCAAGCCCCAGCGGCGGTCAGCAGCGGTCAGCTCGCAGCAGCAGCTCGCAGCCCCCAGCGCCCAGCGAACAGCAGGCCTCCTCCTTCCGCCCGGCGCATGATGTGCGAGGTTCATTCCTACTGAATTCTGCGTGACTCGGCACGCACAGCCTGAGTGGAGCACAACGAATGGCTCGACAGCCCGATATGCCCGGCGCGCGCGATGGTCGCGTCAGACAACCAGCCGGTACACCGCCGCCCGATGGCTCGAAGCCTCCCGTGGGCGGCTCACCGACACCCGCGATGCCGCCCCGTCGGACATGGCTGTCGTTCTTGATCATTCTGGTCGCCAACATCCTCCTCGTACGGTACCTGTTCCCCAATCCAGATGAAGCGGTCAAGGTCCCGTACACGCTGTTCAAGCAGGAAGTCACCAAGCGCAACGTCGCGCGCATCTACAGTCGTGGCGCGAGTCTCACCGGACGATTCCGCACACCCGTAACGTATCCGGCCACGGCGGACTCGGCTTCGCGGGTTCAACCACGCCCCGTCACGCATTTCGCGACTACACTGCCCGAGTTCGTCGATCCCGGCCTCGAGTCACTGCTCATCGCGAATGACGTCGAGATCAGCGCCGAGCCGATCCAGGAGGGGAACACCTGGCTCAGTCTGCTGTTCAGCTTCGCACCGGCCCTTTTGATCATCGCGCTTTACGTGTGGCTGTTCCGCCGTGCGGCGAAGCAGGGCGGCGGGCTCGGGGGCGCTCTCACTGGAGGCTTGGGCAAGAGCACCGCAAAACGTTTCGATCAGTCGGCCGAAGACAAGGTGACCTTCGAGGATGTCGCAGGCATCGATGAGGCCGAGAACGAGCTCGTGGAAATCGTCGATTTCCTCAAGGATCCGGGGAAGTACACCCGCCTTGGCGGCACGGCGCCGAAGGGGGTACTTCTCGTCGGCGCGCCGGGCACCGGGAAGACGCTCCTCGCGCGAGCCGTGGCCGGCGAGGCCGGCGTCCCGTTCTTCTCCATGGCCGGCTCGGAGTTCGTGGAGATGATCGTGGGTGTCGGCGCCGCGCGGGTGCGTGACCTGTTCAAGCAGGCACGCGAGCACGCGCCCGCGATCATCTTCATCGACGAGCTCGATTCCATTGGCCGCGCGCGCGGACAGACGGTGCTCGGCGGGTCGAGCGAGCAGGAGCAGACGCT
>DAINRQ010000099.1:0-23271 GCA_036741775.1 Gemmatimonadaceae bacterium
AGCTGCGTAAAAAGGCTTCGTAAGGGGTCAGAGTCCTAACCCATCGTTCCAACGCGTGCGTTGGAACGATGGGTTAGGACTCTGACCCCTTACGAAGCTTGCGAACGCGCTTCCCGCGCGCGACCTCGGTCGCCAGCGCGTCGAGACGCTGGTTCCAGAGATCGCGGAACCGCTCCAACCACGCGTCGATCTCGCCGAGCGGAAGGGCCGCAACCTCGTAGATGCGACGCGGCCCCTCGCTCCGTACGGTTGCGAACCCGCTTTCGCGTAGCACGCGCAGATGCTGCGACACCGCGGGCTGCGAGATGCCGAACTCGCGTTGTACGACCTCCACGATCATCCCCGAGCTGTGCTCACCTTCGGCGAGCAGCTCGAGGATGCGCCGACGAACCGGATTCCCGAGAACGTCGAAGGCGTGCATCAGCCGGACGCCTGGCCCTCTGCCATCGAGCCGGGATCGGCGCCGGTATATGCCGCGGTCGTTCGTGCAGCAGCCGCTTCGGCAGCAGTCACGTCGGTGCCGGCGTTCACGGACGCTCGGCGCCAGTCATCGCTGCTGTGGTGAATGAACTGTTTGCCGTCGTCCGATGCGAACCACGCCATAGCCGCCTTTGGGTCCACGCTCGCACGCGTCTCGATGTGGGCTGCGAGCCCAGCGAGTGCCATGTCCCATCCCACTCCCACCGCCCCCGGGCCGAACTGATCCCACAGCTCCGGCGGAACGTGTGCAATGTGCTCGAGCTCGAGATGCGCCTTCTCGTCGCCGGCGGACTCGAGCCGAACCTCGACCCACGAAGTCTGTCCACCGTACTCCCACGTCACGGCAAGCAGGCGCGGCGGCTCGCATTGCGTGATCGTCCCGCCAGCGTTCCCCTGGAGCTGGTAGCGACCGCCCACGCGCAGGTCGCCGGAGACGGGGAGGAACCATCTCGGGATTCGCTCCTTCGAGGTGAGTGCGTCCCACAGGTCCTCGACTGTCGTGTCGTAGGTGCGCGACGCGATGACCACGCGCGCCGGCTGTCCGTCGTGCATGCGGTTCTCGACCGCCCGGGTTACCGCGCCGACATGGCGCGCAAGATCGAACTTCATCGCGGCGCTTGCTCCGATGAATGACCGCGCAATTGTATAAGACGCATGTTATATAACGCAAGGCTTATTGGGCAGAGTGCTCGCCTGTCTCGTACGCGGAGCGTATCATCCGATGACCCTCTCGTAGGTCGCGCCATGGATTTCCTGCTGATACCGCTCGCGCTGGCAGCCGGATACGTACTGTCGAGCCTGCGGGTGCTCAACCAGTACGAGCGCGGCGTCGTCTTCTTCCTCGGTAAGTTCACAGGGACCAGAGGACCAGGGCTTCTCTTCGTCCCCACCGGGCTGGCTCGCATGAAGCGAGTCTCCATGCGAATCGTTGCGCTCGACGTTCCTCCGCAGGAAGTGATCACGCGCGATAACATCTCCGTCACCGTGAACGCGGTGCTCTACTTCCGGGTATCGGATCCCGCGCTCGCGATCCTCGAGGTGCAGGACTACCTCCACGCGACCGGGCAGCTCGCGCAAACGACGCTCCTCTCGGTCCTCGGCCAGGTCGAGCTCGATGAGCTGCTCGCCGACCGCCGGAAGGTCAACGATCTGCTCCGGCAGATCATCGATGAGCGGACCGATTTCTGGGGCGTCGAGATCTCGGCCGTCGAGGTGAAGGACGTACAGCTTCCGGAGGCGATGCGGCGCGCCATCGCGCGGCAGGCCGAGGCGGAGCGCGAGCGCCGGGCGAAGGTGATCAACGCGCAGGGGGAACTGCAGGCCTCGGAGACGCTCGCGGAGGCAGCGCGGGTGATGGCGGCCCAGCCGGCCTCGCTCCAGCTGCGCTACCTGCAGACGGTCACGGAGATCGCGGCCGAGAACAACTCGACGACGATCTTCCCGGTGCCGATCGACATGCTGACCGCGTTCGTCCGCCGCCTGGCGGAGCCGACGACTGCCGCGTCTGAGACACCGCCGGCAGTGCCGGCATCGACGTCAGCCGACGAGCGCGCGGCACCGGCCAAGCTTCCGGCGCCTAACGGCACCGACCTCCTCCCGCAAGTCCGCATCGACGGCACGAGCGTGCCGGCGAGCGATGTGGTTACCGAGCGGAAGGTGGTCTGAGGAATCAGTCCGGCTGATTGCGCATATGGTCGGCGAGCGCGTGGAGTCGCGAACGCAGCGCGTCGCGGAGCTGATCCGGCATCTCGTGCTCGTCCAGCGCCCGATCCATGCACCAGAGCCACTCATCGCGCTCGCGAATGCCGATCCGAAACGGGAAATGCCGCATGCGGAGACGCGGGTGCCCGTACCGCTCCGTATAGAGCGGTGGCCCGCCGGTCCAGGTCGTCAGGTACAGGTATAGCTTCTCGCGAGAGGCCTTGAGACTCATCGCGTGCAGGGCCCGGACGGTCGCCGCCTCCGGCGCACTGTCCATGAGGTCGTAGAATCGATCCACGAGACGCCGGACGCCGGCGTCGCCGCCAAGCTGCTCGTAGGGCGTCGGGACCGGGGCAGGTGCTGGTTGCGCCATGCCTGAAAAATACCCCGACGGCCCACAGTGTGGTCGCTTGGGGTGTCGCCGGGGATCGGCGGCGTTCACATTCCGTTCATATCCGTCATTCCGAGCGTTAGCGAGGAAGCTTCGGTATCCCGGTAGTGGCACTGGTCCCTCTGCGGGAGGATGAAGAAAACCAGACGCAGATTATGCGGATGACGCAGAAGTCGCAGATCCTCCCTCTATCAAGAGAGTTGCTACTCTCGCGCGGCCGAGCCTCCCGAGAGAGGGCTTCTGCGGAATCGGCGAAATCTGCGGCCATCGGCGTCAGGTCTTCTTCCGCGTCCCGGTCGAGGGACCAGTCCCTCGACCGGGAGGCCGAGGATTCCTCACTGCGCTCGGAATGACGCGGGTGCGGTCTGCCCGCGCCTCCGCTCGGACTGACCGAACGCTCCGGTGACACATACATGACTGCCGACTCGGACTCCCTCGACAGCAAGGAACGCGACCTCGGTCTCGACGTGCCGATCACCCGTCGCGACTTCCTCAATTCGACGTTGCTCGCGAGCGGGGCGGTCCTGCTCCACACGAAGGCGCCACTCCTCGCCCAACAGCCGAGTGCCGCGGCGTGGGAAGGCCCGGGCGGCGTCGGCGACTACGCGCGATCGCACGGCAACATGTGGTCCGCGGTCACCACCGCGCACGCGCTCCGCGATGGGACGTTAGGCGGCGACTCAGCGCGCCGGCAGGCGGTCGACACCGGCGAGCGCTACGACCTCATCGTTGTCGGCGGCGGGCTCTCGGGGCTCGGCGCCGCCGCCTTCTTCCAGAAGCTTCGCGGCGGCCGAGTGCTCGTGCTCGACAATCACCCGATGATCGGCGGCGAGGCGAAGCGCAACGAGTTCGACGTGGACGGCGTGCACCTCATCGGGCCACAGGGGTCCAACGACTTCGGGACGCGGCTGCCGAGTGGGTGGGCAGGGGAGTACTGGAAGGACCTGGGACTGCCATATGGTCCGGAGTCGTTCGAGTATCAGGAATGGGCCGCGGGGGTGACGCCGCTGGAGATGGCGCGCGACCACTACTATCCGCAGCTCTGGGCCGACGAGTTCTCGAGTCACGGCTACTTCTTCAAGGAGCCTGACGGGACGCTGCGCCTGGTCCGCGATGCGTTCGGTGCCGGCTTCGACGACGCCCCCTGGTCCGAGAAGCTCAAGGCCGATTTCCGTCGCTGGCGCTCGAACCCGCGAGTGTACGAGGGAAGCGACCTGCCACGCTGGCTCGACGGGATGACGTACGAGGACTTACTCGTCAAGCACGTCGGGCTCGATCCCGCGGTGGCTCGTTACGCCGACCCGATTCTCGCTGGCGCGGCCGGCGGACTGGGGAGCGACGTCATCTCGGCGATGTGTGCCGCGCAGATCGGGCTGCCGAGCACCGGTAACGGGCCATCGGGGCGTCGCCCGTCGCACAAGCTGGCCGATACGCTTCCGTTCGGGTCGTCATTCCCCGGCGGGAACGACGGGATCATGCGCCATGCGCTCAAGAAGCTCGTTCCCGACGCCATTGCCGGCGAGGGGTTCGCGGGCATCATGAACGCGCGGGTGCGCTTCGACGCGCTCGACCGACAGGCCAACCCGACGCGCGTGCGCCTCGGCGCGACGGTCGTGCGGGTCAGCAACCTGCCTAACGGTTCCGTCGAGGTCGTGTACTCGATGAACGGGCGGCTCCACAAGACCGTCGGGAGCGGCGCCGTGATGGCGAACGGGGCGTGGACGTCCCAGTACATCGTGGCCGACGTCCCGGCGAGCCACCGCGAGGCGTTCTCAGACTTCGTGCGGGCACCAATGCTCGTGGTGAACGTGGCCCTCCGCCGGTGGCGCTTCATGTACGACCTTGGGCTAACCGCGGCGAGCTACCGCGACCAGTTCGGGTTCTTCTGCAACCTGCGCCAGTCCATGGTCGTTGGCGACTACCGCCCGCAGCTGCACCCCGACCGCCCGACGATTCTCACGTTCTACATCCCGTTCGAGCGGCCTGGTACTCCGCTCGAGCCGCAAGCAGTCGCTGCACGCACGGAGATGCTCGCCACGACCTACCGCGACTACGAGGTGAAGATTCGCGAGCAGCTCGTGAGGCTGTTCGGTCGCGCGGGGTTCGACCCGCGCGCGGACATTGCCGGGATCATTCTCAACCGTTGGGGGCACGCGTACGTCTGCCCGGCGCCGGGGTTCTACTTCGGGCGAAACGGCAAACCGGCGGCGCCGGAAGTTCTACGGCAGCCAGTGGGACGCATCGCCTTCGCGAACGCGGAGCTCAACGGTCACCAGAACTGGCGGGATGCTACCGGCGAAGGGAAACGGGCGGTCGAGCAGTTGATAGGGTAGCTGTCGGGCACCAGCCGACGCGCGTGTCGGGAGTCCGAGTAAACACTTGACTCCGGTCCGTCCGGAGCCAATCGTACCGCCCCGTTGCCGGTTACCGGCACTCGCGGGCGCTCGGCGCCCGCCATCGTCGAACCCTCTGCAGAGAGCCCTCGTGTCATTCGCTGAAACCCTCCGCTCGCGCGCCGTCCGCCTGGCGCTCGGGCTCGCTTGCGCTGTGCTCGTCGACGCCGCCGTCCGCGGCCCCCTCCTCAGCGCGACGAACCCCGGCGCCCTCCAGGAGCCCAACGTGGTGAAAGGCACCGTCCGGACGGTCGGCGGGCGCCCGATCGCCGGAGCGACCATTCGCATTGCCGGCGCTACGGGCGCGGCCCGCGGCACTTCGATCACCGCCAAGACCGACCGGAACGGCAACTACCGTGTTCGCGTTCCGCTCGGGCATTACGGCGTCGACGGCTTCGCGGACATCGAGTACGACGGGCAGACCTATCGCGAGCTCTGGCTCCATCGGGTGAACGGCGGATGCGAGCGCGTGATGTCCGACAAGGGGATCGTGCGTGACTTCGTCCTTCGACTCAATGGTCTGAAGCGCTGCATCACCAACGACGATCCCACTAATCCCGGCTCGTACTACGGTGCCTACATGATGGCGATGACGAGCGCGTTCCCGGGTGACGCGGTCATCACCTTCACGCTCACACCTTCCGGCCCGCTCGCCGATGGCAGCACCGGCAAGCCGATCACGTTCACGCGCACTGGCGCAGCGCTCACGCGCGGGGGTGGAACGCTCGGCGAGACGGCGTACCTGTACGACATCCCGTTAGGCCGGTATCGTCTCGGCGGCGAAGTGAAGTATGCGAACGGAACGCGCCGCGTACTCACGCTCGATTCGCGCAGTGACGACGACCCCGAGGGGACCGAGATCGAGATCGACTTCCCCGCGGCTATGCTGGGCGGCGGGTTTCGCTCGGTGCAGCTCGCCCTGAGCGTCGAAGGCCGAGCGCCGAGGCCGGACCCTGTCGGGCCGGTGACGCCCGATCGGCCAACGCCCTCCGATGCAGGGTCCACAGGGTCCTTTCTCCCGTCCGGGCGTTACGCGTGCAGTTATCGCTCGCAGTACGCCGGCGACATCCCGACCGAGAGCGCAGTGATCGTCACGCCTGACGGGCGATACGAGGCGTATGGTGGTTCAGGTAACTACACGGTCGACGAGGGGACTGGCGCGGTACGGTGGACGTCCGGACCGCTGGCGCGCTCGGACACGCGCGCGACGTTCGCTCGGCGCAACGGCCAGCCGACCATCACGGTTGTCGGCGGTGGTGCGTCCGATGCGCCGGACCGCACGCACACGTGCACGTTATTCGGAGGCTGATACCGCCCGGGACGGCGCTTCGTCTCTTGCGTCCGCCGAGCACCACGGCAGATTCCGCACCCCATCGAGTGGTTCACCTTCGCCAGGAGGTTCCCGTGCCGGCCATGCGCGAGACATTCATGCACCGGTGGTTCGACGAGGTGTGGAACAAGGGGAACCCGGCCGCCATCGACGAGATGATGGCGGCGGATGCGATCGTCCACGGCCTCGGCGAGGCAGGACGATCAACCACCGGACCGGAGGCGTTCAAGCCGTTTCAGGCTCGGCTTCGTGGTGCCTTTCCCGACATTGAGGTGACTGTCGAGGACACGATCGAGGAAGGAGATCTCATCGCATCGCGATGGACTGCGCGGATGACGCACACCGGCGATGACCTGGGCGTGCCCGCCACGGGCAGGCAGGTCACGGTGAGCGGGATGTCGATCGGGCGGGTGCGCGACGGCAAGCTCGTCGAAGGGTGGAACAACTGGGACACGATGGCGCTCATGGAGCAGATCGGCGCGTTCCAGCCCGCGGCGACGCTGGTGGCCGACGCGTAGCCGCTCGGGACGACAACTCTCCGACACCCGGAAACCCTGATCGCTGACGGGCCGTAGGCCGGTGTACCTCACACCGAGCCGCACGGCCCATGTCCCTCGCGTCCGTCGTTCGCCCCGCCTGGAGATCCCTTCGCCGTAGTCCGGCCTTCACGCTGACTGCGTCGATGACGCTGGTTATCGGGATCGGAGCAGCGGTCGCCATCTTCGCGCTCGTCAACGGGGTGTTGCTCCGGCCACTGCCCTACGGAGACCCCGGCGGGCTCGTCGGAGTCTGGCACAACCTGCCCGGAGTCTCGATCGCCAAGGGTAACCAGACTGCGGGCACCTTCTTCACGTACAAGCAGCTTGCGCGGTCCATCGAGGGTATTGGCGTTTACCAGACCAACGCCGTCAACCTCTCCGACGCGCGCGGCGGCGAGCCACAGCGCGTGCGATCCGCCGACATCTCGGCCAACCTGATCCCGGTGCTGAAGGTCTCGCCGCTCATCGGCCGCACCTTCACCGAGGCGGAGGATTTGCCCAACGGCCCGCGCGTGGTGATCATCAGCGAAGGGGTGTGGCGCTCGCGATTCGGCGCGGACCCGCGGGTACTCGGGCGCACGCTGGATGTCAGTGGGCGCAGCCACGAGATCGTCGGTGTGATGCCGGCGCGCTTTCAGTTCCCCAACGCGCGCGTACAACTCTGGCTCCCGCTTCGGCTCGACCCGGACGCGGAATTCCCAGGCGGCTTCAACTACGACGCCGTCGCGCGACTCAAACCAGGCATCGCGGTCGCGGATGCGCAGCGCGATTTCGCCGCCGTACTCCCGCGCATGGTCGAGATTTCGCCGAACTTCGTGCCGGGCATCTCGAGCCAGGAGCTCCTCGAGATGGCAAAGCCCGCTCCGCTCCTCGTGCCGCTCAAGGAGGACGTGGTCGGCGGAATTGCGAAGACGCTGTGGATCGTCGCGGCCGCGGCCGCGCTGGTCCTTCTCGTGGCAGGCGCGAACGTCACGAACCTCATCCTCGTCAGGGCCGACGGGCGCCAGCGTGAGCTCGCGGTGCGAGAGGCGTTAGGCGCTGGTCGCGGACGTGTCCTCGCGTATTTTCTGACGGAATCGCTCGTCGTCACGGCGGTGTCGAGCGTCGCCGCACTCGGTGTCGCGGCACTCGCGATTCGAGTGCTCGTGAATGCAGGGCCAACGACGATTCCGAGACTCGCGGAGGTGCGCATCGATCTCGCGACGATCGGCTTCGCCGTCGTCGCGTCGATGTTCGTGGCGCTCGTGTGCAGCATTGTCCCGGCGCTCCGGATCGGGCGGGTCGGGCTCTCCGATGCGCTGCGGGAGGGGGGACGCGGTGGCACGGCGGGCCGAGCGCGCCAGCGTGTTCGAAGTACGCTCGTGGCGGCGCAGATTGCGTTCGCGCTCGTCGCCCTCGCGAGTGCCGGGCTCCTCCTCCGTACGTTCCAGCAGCTGAACGCCGTTCGGCCGGGGTTCGACGCCGAGGGGGTCGCGACGTTCTGGATGTCGCTGCCGGGTGCGCGGTATCCGAGTGACACGAGCGTCATGCGGTTCTACTCGCAGCTCGTCGATCGCGTTCGGGCGCTCCCGGGCGTGCGCGAGGTCGGCATCTCGTCGCACCTGCCCCTCGGCCAGAGTGGGCTGAACCAGAATCCGTTCTTCCCCGAGGGCGACGCGTCGTACGAGAACAAGGTCCCACCGCTCCAGGTGTTCGTGACGACCGACGGCGGCTACTTCAAGACGATGGGCATCCCGCTACTCGCCGGGAAAACCTTCGATCGTCTCGACGCGCAGCGGCCGCTCGAGGTCGTCATCAGCCAGGCGACCGCGATACAGTTCTGGCGCGACTCGACCGGGCAGCAGGCCATCGGCAAACGGTTCCGCACGGTGCCTAACGGGCGCCTGTTCACGGTCATTGGCGTCGTGGGGAGCGTCCGGGACACGTCGCTCGCCGCGCCCCCGGCGGAGATGGTCTATTTCCCGGAAGTGCCTTCGGGGAGCGATTTCAGCGCGCAAACGCGATGGACCATGGCGCTCGTCGTACGCACCGCTGGGGATCCGAGCGCGCTCACGATGCCCGTGCAGCGCGTCGTCCGCGACATGGACCCGGGACTTCCTCTGTTCGACGTGCGGCCGATGTCGGCCGTGACGGCGGCGTCAATGGCACAACTGTCGTTCACGATCGTCATCCTTGGCGCCGCGGCCGTCGTGACCCTCGTGCTCGGCGCCATCGGATTGTACGGTGTGATGGCGTACGTGGTGTCGCTCAGGACGCGCGAGCTCGCAGTGCGCATCGCGCTCGGGGCGACGCCGTCGTCTGTGGTGGGGATGCTGACGAAGCAGGGCGTGATCGTGACGGGTTTCGGCGTCGCGGCGGGGTTGCTCCTGTTCGTGCTCATCGCGCGGACGCTCGAGTCGTTGCTGTTCGGCGTTGCGTCGATGGATCCGCTGACGCTCGCCGGGTCGTCGCTGCTCCTCGTGGCGATCGCGGCGCTGGCGAGCTGGATTCCGGCGCGCCGATCATCGCGACTCGACCCGGCGGACGTGCTGCGGGCGGAGTAGTAGCGTGTCATTCCGATTCCTCGA
Source organism: Gemmatimonadaceae bacterium (assembly GCA_036741775.1). Taxonomy (GTDB): domain Bacteria; phylum Gemmatimonadota; class Gemmatimonadetes; order Gemmatimonadales; family Gemmatimonadaceae; genus JAJKIV01. Next base: position 9,402 of record DAINRQ010000099.1, read on the forward strand.
CTGCGGCGCCTGACGGCGCCTCCGCTCGGAATGACACGGACGCGGGGTCCTCGGCGTAGCGACGATCCTGCGGGCCGACGTATGCCGACTGCGGCCGGATCAGTCGTCCTTCGCGGAGCTGCTCGAGGCAGTGTGCCGACCACCCGAGGACGCGTCCGACCGCGAACGTCGGCGTGAAGAGCTCGGTCGGCAGCCCGAGTCCGTGCAGGAGCAACGCCGTATAGAACTCGACGTTCGTGTCGAGCCGACGGTCGGGTTTGCGTTCGCGCAGCAGGCGGAGCGCGGTGCCTTCGACGCTTCGCGCGAGGTCGTACACGGACCGATCGACGTCGGTGGCGTATAGCTGCTCCGCCGCCTGGGCGAGCACGTCGGCGCGGGGATCGCGAACGCGGTACACGCGGTGCCCGAATCCCATGAGTCGTTCACCGCGATCCAATCTTTCCCGGATGGCGTTTTCCGCGCGCTCCGGCGCGCCGATCTCGAGGACCATGTCGAGCGCGGGACCAGGGGCGCCTCCGTGCAGCGGACCCTTGAGCGCGCCGACGGCGCCGGTGATCGCCGAGATCACGTCGGAGCGTGTGGAGGCGATGACGCGCGCCGCGAAGGTAGAAGCGTTGAGCCCGTGATCGCAGACGGTATTCAGGTAGGTCTCGAGGGCACGCGCGCGTTCGGGTGACGGCTCAGCGTCGAAGAGTTGATGCAGGTAGTAGGCGGCGTGGCCGAGGTCCGTCCGGACGGCCGCGGGGCGAGCGGCGTGGCGCAGTCGCCAGTAGGTGCCGACGATCGTCGGGAACGACGCGATCGCGGTCAGCGCGTGCTCGAGCGGGTCGTCGGTCCGGCCGAGGCTCAGCGTTGGGGCGGCCATCCGCAACGCGTCCATTGGTGGTGTCTGGGCTACGGCGGCCTCGCGGAGGACCTCGATCGCGGCGCCGGGGAGGGCGCGGTGGGAGGCGAGCTCGCGCGCGAACCTAACGAGCTCGGGCGGCTCCGGGCGCCGGCCGTGAAGCAGGAGGTACGCGACCTCCTCGAATGTGGCGTTCGACGCCAGGTCTTCCACAGCGTAGCCAGCGATGGTCAACCGGCCGGCCTCGCCGTCGACGTCGCTCAGGCGCGTCGACACGGCGACGACATCGTCCAATCCGTCTCTCATATTGCGCATGTTTGCGGGGAGGCGGATTACTTGTCAATCTTGATTGAACAATCAACCATCTCATGCGACCTGGTGCCTTTCTCACCGCCGCCGAGACGGCCGAAATGCTGGGCGTCACGAGGGCAACACTCTACGCCTACGTCAGTCGCGGGCTCCTGCGATCCGAGCCGATTCCCGGGCGCACGCGGGCGCGCCGCTACTATCGCGAGGACGTGGAGCGGCTCACCGAGCGGAAGGCGACGCGGAGCGATCCCTCGCGGGTGGCCGCCCAGGCGCTGCGATGGGGCGGACCCGTGCTCGAGTCGGGCATCACGCTCATCCAGGATGGCTCGTTCTATTACCGCGGGCACGACGCGATCGCCCTCGCCGCCACGTCGAGCGTCGAGACCGTCGCCGCGTTGCTCTGGGGTGCCGATGAGAGCGAGGCCGCGCGGCTGTTCGATCAACCGTCACCGCTCACGTCGCGCCAGGTCGCGCGCCTCGACGCGTACGTGAGTGGGCCGCTGGCGGCGTTGCAAGCCGTACTACCTATCGCTACGGCGGCCGACCTGGCGTCGCTCGACCTGCGGGCACACGCCGTTCGACTTACCGGCGCTCGCATCGTGCGGCTCTTCGCGACTGTCATCGCGAGGAGCGACGCGCGACGGTCGCTTCACGACGTCCTGCGTTCCGCGTGGGCACCGAAGCAGCCTGTGGTTGGCGACGTCATTCGCACGGCACTCGTTCTGTGCGCCGATCACGAGCTGAACATCTCGGCGTTCACGGCGCGATGCGCGGCGTCGGCCGGAGCGTCTCCGTACGATGTGGTTTCCGCCGCCCTGGCCACGTTCAAGGGACACAGGCACGGCGGGGCGACCCGGCGCGTCCTGGGACTCGTCAGGCAGTGTGACACGCCGAAGCGGGCGCGCAGCGCGATCGCCGATCTCCTCCGGCGTGGTGAGCCCGTTCCAGGATTCGGGCATCCGCTCTACCCGACTGGCGATCCGCGCGCTGTCGAGCTCTTTCGCCTGGCCGAGGCAAGCGGCAATGCCGCGGCGCTCGAGCCGTTCCGAAACCTCCTCGCTGCTGGATCCGATCTCCTCGGCGACGAGCCGAATCTGGACGCCGGGTTGGCGGCGGTGTCACGCGCGTATCGGCTGCCTGACGAGGCGCCGCTCCTGTTGTTCACATTCGGTCGCACGATCGGGTGGATCGCGCACGCCATCGAGGAGTACACGTCGGGTCGGCTGATTCGTCCGCGCGCGCGCTACGTTGGTCCGGCGCCGACCGGCGCTCGTTAGAGATGTGAGACACGGCCATCCGGGCTCAGGAGGCTGGCGCTACGTACCTTCGGGTCGGCTAACGAGTTCTCCTGCGGCGGATAGTTTGCGGTGGGTGTAGGGCCCTCTTTTGGATTCCTCTTCCCGATAGAGGGCTCGGCATGCCGTCAGCGGCTACCAGATGTCACCGACGGTGAATCCCTCGGGGAACGGGTCGTCGGGGTCCACGACGTAGGTCGCCATCCCCGTGATCCACGCCTGTCCCCCGAGCGTCGGGATGACTGCGTTGTATTTCCCGACGATCGTCTCTTCGACGAGCCGGCCGGTGAACACCGTGCCGAGGACGCCAGCGTGGCGGAAGTCCTGATGGAGCGGGAGTTTTCCCTTGGCGTGGAGCGTCGCCATCTTCGCGCACGTCCCGGTGCCGCACGGCGATCGATCGAGCGCACCCGTCCACGTCGTCGGCCTGTTCCAGTCGAGCTCCCCGGTGGAGACGATGACCGCGTTCTGCCAGTCGGCGTCGTCACGCAGCGGTGGGCCCGAGAGCTGGGCGATCGTCACGCCGTCGAAGCCGGGTTGCTCGGGGTGCACAACCGGGCACTGTTCGCGGGCGGCGGCCTTGATCATCTCGCCAATGCGGACGATGTCGCCGCCTTCGTCCGGCGTTAGGCGAAGGCCGAACTGCGTGGCGTCGGCGATCACGTAGAACATGCCGCCGTAGGCGACGTCCACCGTCACCGTCCCGAGCTGCGGTACCTCGATCGGCGTGTCGAGGTAAGCCGCGAACGCGGGGACGTTGCGGAAGGTCACACGCTTTACCTTGCCGTTCGCGCAATCGGCCCGCACGCGGATGAGCCCGGCCGGTGCCTCGAGCGTGAGCTCGGTGACCGGCTCACGCATGGGCAGCATCCCGGTTTCGAGCAGCACGGTCGTGACGCAGATGGTGTTCGTGCCCGACATTCCGGGGTACTCCACCTGCTCCATGATGACGAAGCCCGCGTCCGCGTCGGGGTGAGACGACGGGAGGACGAGGTTGCAGTTCGCAGCGGGATAGCCACGCGGCTCGCGCAGCATGCGCTTGCGCAGGCCATCGGCGTGATCGCGCAGGTAGCACATCTTGTCGAACATCGTCGTGCCCGGAACGTCCAGCACGCCGCCGACGATGACGCGACCCGGCTCGCCGCAGGCGTGTGCGTCCACGGCCTGGACCATGTTGGAGATGCGCATCAGCGATAATTAGCGGCCTCCTCCACCCGTAGCCAGATTGGCAATGGGTGCGCCATGCCTTAGATCAGTGGTTGCAGGCGGCCGCCGGCGCGTCTGCTCCACCGTTGCCTCGCTCGAGGAACCTATGAAGGCTCATCGGCTGCTCGTCCCCGTCGTGCTGCTCGCGAGTATCTCCATGCCTGCCTCGGCCCAGACACCCTCCCCAGCAACGCGTCGCGCGCGCGAAGTCGTCGCCGCCATCAACTCGGCCACGCCGGCCACCGTGCGCGCGTTCGTCGATACGGCATTCGGCGGTGGGATGCGTGGCCTGCCGATGCGAGCGCATATCGACTTCTTCATGGGGCAGCGCGACCAGACAGGGGGACTCGAGTGGGTCGCGGTCGAGGAGGAGACGCCTCAACGCGCGGTCGTAGCGCTGCGTCGCAAGCTGACCGGAGACGGAATCGCCGTCGTCGTGCAAACGGAGGCGGCCGCGCCGCATCGAATCGTCGGGCTCGGAGCGCGCCCCCCTCGCACGAACGTCGCCTCGGCGCAGCCTCGCGTCTCGAATGACGCCGAGCTGGCGTCGGCGCTCGAGCAGTTCATCCAGACGCTCGTGAAAGCCGACGTCTTCTCGGGCGCCGTGCTCGTCGCGAAGGACGGAAAAACGCTCTACGCGGGAGCGTTCGGCCAGGCCAACAAGGACTTCGCGGTGCCGAACAAACTGGACACGAAGTTCAACCTCGGATCGATGAACAAGATGTTCACCTCGGTGATCATCGCGCAGCTCGTGGAGCAGGGAAAGCTCTCGTACGACGATCCGCTGGCGAAGTTCCTGCCCGACTATCCGAGCGCCGACGCGGCCAAGAAGATCCGCATCAAGCACCTGCTCACCCACACATCGGGGCTCGGCAGCTACTTCAACGCGGAGTTCCAGCGGGCGTCGCGAGCGCGGTTCCGTACGGTCGACGATTTGATGGAGCTGGCGAAGGGTGATTCGATGGCATTCGAGCCCGGGAGCCGCTACTCGTACAGCAACACTGGCATGCTTGTTCTCGGTAAGGTGATCGAGGTCGTCACGAAGCAGGATTACTTCGACTACGTGCGCGAGCATCTTACCGAACCTGCCGGGATGAGGAACACCGATGCGTACGAGCTGGACCTCGTGAATCCGAATCTTGCTGTGGGCTACCAGCGCGAGTACGGGGAGGACGGCGCCAGGCGGTACCGGAACAACATCTTCATGCACGTCATGCGTGGCGGACCCGCCGGTGGCGGGTACTCGACGGTCGAAGACCTGCTGCGATTCGCCGAGGCGCTCGCGGCAGGAAAGCTGGTGTCCAGGCAAACCTTCGATCTGATGACGACGCCCAAGCCCGAGCTGAATTCGCCGGAGTATGGCTACGGCTTCGGGGTCGATCCCGAGACGCGCATCGTAGGGCACAGCGGCGGCTTCCCGGGCATTAGCTCCAACCTGGACATCTTCAAGGGCACGGGGTACGTGGCGGTCGTCCTCTCGAATTACGGCGGCGCGAGCCAGCCCGTGGTGGAGAAGATCCGGAGCCTCGTGCGGAGTCGCACCGCAAGCGCGTCCCAGTAGTGAACCGCGCCATCGCCTAACGCCGACAGTGCACGTCCGCACGCTGCCCGTCCGGGTCGGTGCCGGGCTCGCGATCCTCCTCGTTGGCGTGGCCGGGCTCCGACAGCTCGCGCGAGCACGCAGCGTCCAGCTGTTCGGCTCCCTCGTCGACCGCGTCGAGACGGCCGAGCGGCGGGTCGCGCTCACGTTTGACGACGGTCCCACGGACGCGCTGGCCGACAGCCTCATAGGGATTCTGGAGGCACGCCACGTCAGGGCGACGTTCTTCGTCACCGGTGCGGAGCTCGCCGACGCAGCGGACGCCGGACGGCGCCTCGTGGCGGCCGGCCACGAGCTCGGGAACCATACCTACACGCACTCGCGCATGGTGCTTCGTTCGCCGGCGTTCGTGCGATCGGAGATCGAGCGGACCGACTCGCTCATCGGCGCGGTTGGCCACGTGGGAGCCATCCACTTCCGCCCGCCGTTCGGGTACAAGCTGTTCGCGCTCCCCTGGTACCTCCGTCGAACCGGCCGCACGACGGTCATGTGGGATGTCGAGCCTGATTCATATCCCGAGGTGGCGCGGACGTCCGACGGCATCGTGCGCCACGTCCTCGAGCGGGTCCGCCCCGGGTCGATCGTCCTCCTTCACGTATGGTACCCGAGTCGGGCGACGTCCCTCGCGGCCGTTGGGCCGATGATCGATAGTCTTCGCGTGCGCGGCTACGAGGTCGGTCCGGTGCGAGACCTCCTCACGCCCAACCATCGATAGGGCGAAATCCAGCCGTCAGGCGGCACCCGGCATCTACCACCTCGTGGGTTCGGGCTTCTCTGACGGCAACCGCCAAGCCGTCATCCATGTGGAGCGGCGCGACTCCTCCTATACGCTCGAGATGCTCGAAGGCCCGCCCGGCGAGCTCATCACGTTCCGCGTTCGCGGCGACTCGGCGCACATCGTATGGAACATGGACGGGCCGGTGATGACGGTAGACCTTCACGGCGTGCGCGATTCAGTGTATGGTCGATGGTCCGTCGCCGAGCGGTCGGGGTCGATCGTCGGCGCTCGGCGTCGCCGGCCAGTCAACACTCCGTAGTCACGTCGGCGCCGGTCGTGCGCTGTTGGGCACCGAAGTCGGTGTGACCGATGACCCTCGTCGGTCCGGTTCCACCTAACGCGTCATTGTTGCCGACATGGAAGTCATCACGTCACGCGACGGAACGTCAATCGCGTTCTGGCGAAGCGGTACAGGTCCACCGCTGGTGCTCATCCACGGCGCCACGGCCGACCACACGACGACATGGCGTTCCGTCCTTGCGCCGCTCGAGCGTCGGTTCACGGTGTGCGCGATGGATCGACGCGGCCGCGGAGGAAGCGGCGACTCGGCGAAGTACGAGCTGGGGCGAGAGGCCGACGACGTGGTCGCGGTGCTGGATGCCATCGATGCTCCGGCGTACGTGCTCGGTCACTCGTTTGGCGGGTTGTGCGCCATCGAAGCCGCGCTGCGCACATCGCGCATGGCGAAGCTCGTGCTCTACGAGGGCGTGGCCCTTCGTGGCGCCGACGCCTATCCGCCCGGGGTGATCGATCGGCTGCGTGGCATGATAGAGAGCGGCGACGTGGAGGGGGCACTCGTCGCGATGCTGCGTGATATCGCCGGCATGGCGCCGGAGGAGATCGATGTCCTGCGCTCGCAGACCACTGCGTGGCAGCGGCGGATCGACAACGCGCGCGGGGTGGGTCGGGAGCTCGAGGCCGATGCGTCGTACGTGTTCGATCCCGGGCGCTTCGCAGAGATGAGAACGCCAACCATGCTCCTCGTCGGCGAGATGAGTCTGCCGCGAGAGCTGGACAACGCGCGTGGCGTAGCGGCAGCGTTGCCGAATGCCCGAGTTGTCGTGCTGCCCGGCCAGCAACACCTCGCGATGCACACCGATCCAGACCTGTTCGTGCGGGAAGTCGCGAGCTTTCTGTCGGAGTGACTATTCCAACCGAGGCCGGATCGTACGGAGGCGCATCGGACGTGGTCGACCCGCGAGAGCTAATGCGCATCCAGATCGCGACCTTGTTCACGCTCGACGACGCTGAGCGGCTGGTGCGCGTGAACGACCTGGCCGGACAGCCCGCACCGAGATTCTTTCTCGGGCGCACGGCGCGTGGGAATGAGTGGCGCGTTCGTCACGACGTCTCGGCGGACGTGGTCGGCACGCTGCAAGCGCTCTGCGCCAGTGAGCCACCGGGTGACGAGTTCCTCGCGCCGCCGCATGGTGTGCCGCGCTACGAAGCGGTACTCGCCCGCGCAGCGCCGGTCCACAGCGTATGGACCGGACCCACCTATTGGTTTCCCGAACAACTGCCGGTCGTGTCAGGCACCGTGGTTATCACAAGCGCGAACTCCGAGCTGCTCGAGCCACACCTGCCGGCGTGGCTCGAGGATGTCGCGGCGGGGGTACCGGTCGTGGCGGTAGTGCAGGGCGGGCGAGCCGTCTCGATCTGCTGTAGCGTCCGCGTGACACCCGTTGCGCACGAAGCCGGTGTCGAGACGCACGCGCCGTTTCGCGGCCGAGGATACGCCGCACTTGCCGTAGCCGGGTGGGCAAAGGCGATTCGAGCGCTCGGGAGCATGCCACTCTACAGTACGTCCTGGCAAAACACGGCATCACAGGCAGTAGCGCGCAAGCTCGGGCTCGTGCGCTTCGGGACCCACCTCCACATCACCTGAGCGACCGCCGGTGACATGGGGTCGGGTGACCCATGTCAGGCGATCCGCGAGGCAATAGTCTCAGCGATTCCGGTCGACGCGGGCCGGTTATGCTTCGACCCAATCGCGGAGACCAGCGTGAACACTCACGCCTTTGATAGATTGAGCTTCGTAGCCGGCATCGCGGCTGCCGCGCTCTTCCTCGTTGGCACCGGCGTCTTCATAGGCGTGATCGTGCCCGACCTGCCGCCCATCCACGCACCCGCCGCCGAACGCGCCGAGTTCTATGCGGCCATGGCACGGAACACGGTGTATCGCAGTATCTCGTACCTCGGCGAGCTGCAGATGGTGTTGCTGCTGCTGTTTTTCGGCGGGCTCTACGGGGTGTTGCGTCGTGCTGAGGGTGGCAGCGGCGCGATGTCGATGTCGGTGTTCGGTGCAGGCGTCACGCTCGCCGTGATCACGCCGCTGATCATTCTCATCGAGGATCACCTGATGCTGGGCTTCGCACGGGCCGGGGTGGACCCGGTGGTGACCGCGTCGATCGACGGACTCGGCCCACTCTCCTTCGCGCTCGGTGGGTTTCCGCAGGCCGTCGTGGCGGGCGGCACCGCGGCGCTACTCCTGCGCCAGCGGGCCCTCCCGCGCGCGCTCGGGTGGTTCGGCGTCGTGCTGGCGGTGATGAGTCTCGCGGGGACGGGCACGCTCATGCGCGGTGCGTTGTTCCCGGTTTCGTCGCTGACGATGATTCTCTTTCGGATCTGGCTGCTCGCGCTGAGCGTGGTGCTGTTGCGGCACGTGGGGCGGAGCGCCGTAGCGGAGGTCGGGGTCGACGCTCTCCCGCCGCCGAGCCTGTCATCACATCTTGTGGTGTGACGCCACTATCAGCACTCGCCTTCCGGCGCGCGACGGCTGCGGACCTCACCGCCATCGTCGCCATGCTCTCCGACGACGTCCTCGGCGCGACGCGCGAGCGGTTCGAGACGCCACTCCCCGCGGGCTACCTTCGCGCGTTCAACGAGATCGACGCCGATCGGAACAACGAGCTCGTCGTCGCGTGCCTCGGTGACGACGTCGTTGGCGTGCTCCAGCTGACGTTCATCCCGTATCTCACGCATCAGGGATCGCGACGCGCCCTCATCGAGGGGGTGCGTGTCGCGCGCACGCATCGTGGGACAGGGCTTGGGACGCAGCTATTCGAGTGGGCCATCGCGCGTGCACGCGAGCGTGGCTGTCGCATGGTGCAGCTCACCACCGACAAGAGCCGGCCGGACGCGAAGCGCTTCTACGAGGCGCTGGGGTTCGTCGCGTCGCACGAGGGGATGAAGCTCGTGCTCGACGTGTAATTGGGGTCAGAGGCGAATTTCATCCTTTTAGTGCATTTGGGGGGCGGGCTGTTTCCGGGCGGCCGGTCCCTCAATCGGTCAGCCTTTCAAGGGCATTGAACCGCAGAGGGCGCCGAGGGCGCGGAGAAGCCCCAGCAGACCGACGCCGTCTCGTAACCGAACAGATCGTGATGTGAACGGCTTCGGGGGGATGGTGGCGTCCCGAGCCGCCGTTCCCTCAGCTTGTCAGGCGTAGCGAGGCGACTCGCCGCGTCGGATGGCCTCCGCGCCCTCTGCGCCCTCTGCGGTTCATTGGTTTCGAGCGCATCCCGATAGAGGGCTTGCCCCCGGGGAGACACTCTGGCTGCAATGCGCAAGAAAACGATGAAATTCGACTCTGACCCCGATTGCGGAATTACGATAAGATGGGGGACCGAGACACCCGGAGCCATCATGTCGCGTCGTCCGCTGCGCGCGTGCCTCGCGCTCGTTTCAATCGCGCTGTCGTTCCTTCCGTCACGTGGCTGGAGCCAAGCCGGCGTCGAGTCGATCGCCGTGGCGAACAACGCGGCGACACCGCTGGCGATGGGGACGACGCGCGGCGAGCGCTTCAACCGCCTCGTGATCCGTGGCGCGACCATCATCTCGGGTCGCGGGACGCCGGGCACCAACCGTGCGATGCCGCCCGAAGGCCCGGTGGATATCGTGATCGAGAACGGCACCATCGTGGACATGGTGCCAATGGACCCCGTCAACGCGGCCGGGTATGGGCGTGGGTTCCAGCGTCCCACAGGCGACAGGGTGATCGACGCACGCGGCATGTACGTCATGCCCGGACTCGTCGAGATGCATGCGCACCTGCCGAGGCCTAACGGGGACCTCGGCCCAGGCGCGCTCGACTACGTGTACCGGCTGTACCTGGGGCACGGGATCACGACGGTGCGCGATGCCGGAAGCGGTGCCGGGATCGAGCTGCTCGCGGCCCAGCGAAAGCTCTCGAGCGAGAACGGCGTTGTCGCGCCGAAGCTCGTGCTGTGTCTGCGCTGGCCGCAGCCCCTGCGTCAATGGGACGAGGGCGACACGCCGGAAAAGGCGCGCGCAATGGTTCGGAGGTTCCAGGTGTCAGGTGCGAACTGCATCAAGATCAGCAAGAGCCCGGGCCAGTACCCCGACGTGCTCGCGGCCGCGGTGGACGAAGGGAAGAAGCTCGGCATGCACACGATGGTGGATCTCAAGGTCTCGGAGACGGACGCGCGCGTGGCTTCCACCGCGGGGGTGCGCAGCATCGAACACTGGTACGGCGTCCCCGATGCCGCGCTCACCGGCTCGCAGAACTTCCCGACGGACTACAACTACTGGAAGGAGCTCGACCGGTTCCGCTACGCAGGACTGCTCTGGGCGGAGGCGGACAAGAACCCGGAGAAGGTGAGCGCGGTCCTCGACCTCATGATCGAGAACGGCACGAACTGGAATCCCACGATGTCGGTGTACGAGGACAATCGCGACTGGTGGCGCGCGACGGGGCTCCCGGTGAAGGCGACGCTCGTACATCCGAGCCTCGTGTCGGAGGCGCCGGATTCAGGGACGCACGGATCGTTCAAGACGGAGTGGAAGACGTCGGACGAGATCAACTGGAAGCGGAACTTCGCGATCTGGATGAAGTGGGTGAAGACGTTCCACGAGCGTGGCGGGTTACTCACGGCGGGGAGCGACGATGGCGGCATTGGCGGTATTCAGTTGATCCGCGAGCTCGAGCTCATGCAGGAAGCGGGGATTCACCCGATCGATGTCATCCGCGTCGCCACCACGAACGCGACGCAGGCGCTCGGTATGACGAAGTACTGCGGGGTCCGCGTGGGGTGCGCGGCCGACATCGCGGTCGTCAACGGCAACCCGATCGACAACTTCAAGGTCATGTACGGTCGCGGGTACGGCTTCCACGGGCTGGTGCCGACGGACGAGCAGTGGAAGCACGGCGGCGTCGCGTGGACGATCAAGGACGGGATCCTCTTCGACGCCCAGGCGCTGCTACGAGAAGCCGAGTGGTACGTCCAGCAGGAACGCTCCCGGCTGTCGGGGAAGGCGGCTACGACCAGTCAGCAATGACTGCTTCAGTAAGTCGTGAGTAGCCAGTATCGAGTGAGCCAGTACCGAGTACAACTACTGTCGACTGGCCAACTCGTGACTGATGACTCTCGACTTACCGGCGCTGGTGGCCACGATCGAGGATTCGTTTCCCTGCGCGCCTCGGTCGGGTTTCGGCAGCATGAGGTCGTGGAGAAAGAACGCGGCAAGCTCCGCCCGTCCTCCGAGCCCGGATTTCTCGTAGACCACGCCGGCATGCTGGCGGACCGTGCGCTCACTCCGACTCGTGAGCGCCGCGATCTGCTTGTGCTCGTAACCCTTGAGGAGCATGAGGGCGACCTCGCGCTCGGTCGGCGTCAGTCGCCACGCGGTGAACTGCTGGTCGATCGCACGCCCGAGCCCCTCGAGCGCGGCCTGGGCGCTCGCCTTCCACGCCTCGCGCTCCGCGCTCTCCTTCGCCAGTGACTGGCGAAGCGCCACCGCCGAGTGCGCGGAGCGCCACCAGCCGAGCCACAGCGTCGTCGCCATGACGAGCGCACCAGCGAGCATGAGCGTCTCGAAGATCATGTGAAAGGACAGCCAGTTCTGTGGCTGGTCCATCACGAGGTCGATCGTTCCGCCCACAATGATCGACGCCAGCGCCAGGCCGAGGATCCAGTGAAGCCGTGAATCGAGTTCGTGGTCCATGATGTTGGTGGCTCCAGACTTCCGCGCGCCTCCGTCATTTGCCGGAGGCCCCCGATCGAAGGGGTGAGCGCGTCAAAGAGCGGATACCTGCGTGTGCCGGGAAACCCGATGTTGCCTGCGTACTCTCGATCTCTGGAGGCAACATGTCAGGCATACCGTTGCACCCCCTGGTGGTGCACTTCCCAATCGTGCTGGTGGTGCTCCTACCAGTATCGGTGTTCGTCGCCCTCTGGGCAGTCAGGAAAGGCGCTACGGCACGTCGGGTTTGGTCCGTCCCGCTGGCGTTCGCGGCGGCGCTGACGCTGAGCGCGTGGGTCGCGGTTCAGACGGGCGAATCACAAGAGGACCGCGTCGAAGACATCGTCGGCAGATCCGCCATGCACGGCCACGAAGAGGCAGCCGAGCGGTTCCTCGTGCTCTCGGGCGTTCTTCTGGTCGTTGCCGCGGCGGGCCTCGTGCCCGGCCAGATCGGACGCGCCGCGCGGATCGTCACGGCAGCCGGGGCGGTCGGACTCATCGCCGCGGGGGCGCAGGTGGGCCACAGCGGCGGATTGCTCGTCTACCGGCACGGTGCGGCCAGCGCATACGCGAACCCGACCGCTCGCGCCGAGCGTGACGTCGGAAGTACGGCGGAGCTGACGCGACCGGTTGCGCAACGCGACGAGCGCGACGACGGGGATGACCGATGACCTCGGCGTCGCGCCTACTAATGGTCGCGATCGCCTCATACGGGTCGCTCTCCTCCGGAACGCCACTCGTTCTCGGGGCGCAGACGAGTAGTGGCGGGTCACTCCCCGTGCCGCTCACGGTCGGCGACGCCGTGGCCCTCGCGCGGACGAACCACCCGGCCGGGGCGGCGGCGTCAGCTCGCCGCCAGGCGGCGGTCGCGCTCGCGCGACAGGACGCCGCGTTCGCGAACCCGGTTGTCGAGTATCGGCAGGAGAACCTCGGCAGCCCGCTTCAACACGACGCGTTCGCGACCGTGACGCAGTCGATCGACGTCACCGGGCGGCGACTCGCGCTCCGCGCCAGCGCGCGCGACATCGACCGGCGCGCGCTCGCCGACTCGACGTCCATCATGCGCGACGTCGAAGCCAACGCGGCGCGCGCGTTCTGGCGCGCATCGCTTGCTCGCGCGCTGCTCGACCTCGCGGAGGAGCAGCGCGCGGATGCGGAGCGTCTCGCGCGGCTCGAGGCTGAGCGCGCCCGCGAGGGCGCGGTGGCCGAAGTCTCCGCCATCCGGACGAGTGTCGAGCGAGACCGCGCTGGAATAATGAAAGCGTCAGCCCGAGCAGCCTGGGCGCAAGCGACGGCGGACCTGGCGCGAGCCGTGGGCGTCTCGCCTGACTCGCTGCCGTCCATTGCGTCGATGACGGTCGCGATTCCGCCCATCGCCGCGATTCCGTCGACCGAGGTTGCGGTCGAACGGGCGCTGGCGTCCCGAGGCGAGCTCGTGGGGCTTCGCGCGGCCGAGGATGCCGCGAGGCATCGGCTGTCCGCCGAGCGCCGCGCGGTACTTCCCGACATCGTCCTTCAGGCGGGCACGAAGCAGACGGCCGGCTACTCCACGCGCGTGATCGGCGTGGCCGTTCCGCTCCCGCTCTTCAGCCGCAACACGGCGGCTCGGGACCGCGCTGCTGCGGAGCTCGATCTCGCGGAAGTCGAGCGTCGAGCGGCCGAACAATCGATTCGTACCAGCGTCAGTACCGCCGTGGAGAGCTATCAGGCGCTGCTCGCGGCACAGCCTGCCGGTGCCGACTCCGTCGTCGCCCGAGCCAGAGAGGTGGCGGCTATCGCGAGTGCTGCATACGACGCTGGCGGTAGCTCCTTGCTCGAGCTGCTCGAGGCTCGGCGCGCTCGCGCGGAGACGTTGACCG